>JBAZTW010000001.1:0-115277 GCA_041661665.1 Phycisphaerae bacterium
TTGAATTTAACTCAAACGTTTCATCGCCCAGCAACTGATTTCCCTGGAATATCCCGGCCGTACTGGTGTTGGCATCGTTGACATCATTGAAATTAGTGCCGCCATAAACGTCATGACTGACGGCGCCATCGCCAGGCAACCATGTAAATACGATGTTCGCGTCGGCACATGGTATAACCGTACTGCCGACGGTCGGAGAGGGACTATACGCTAACAGCAAGTTGTTTAGGTTAGCAGTTACTATAACCTGAGTAGCAGTCGTCTCAACCTTAATAGCACGTTTGTCGGCAACACCGGAGCCGGTATATATTCTACCAGAATTAATATACCCGTTGACGGCAGCAAGCTGACTTATCGGCAGTATCAATGTACCGCCTGTAATGTTTATTTTGCCGGCACTATTAACCGTAAGAGTACTCAAACCCGTTAAAGTTCCTGCCTGCAACTCGATCAGTGCGGTGCCAGTGGTAGGCGTTGCATGACCCAACGTTATTATTCCAGCTACTTTCACCTTTGCTGCGCTGCCGGCAATAGTCAGCCGACCCTTTGCTGTACCTGTACCGCCGCTTGCAATCAGTAATTGGCCGCCCACCGTAACGTTTGCATCATTATTAAGCTGCGCCCAATTGTCATTCGGTGTCTGATTGCTTACGTACAAGTTAGAACCTATCTCAAGAGTGCCGCCGTTCATTGTCAGATGGCCAGTGCCGCCAGGCGTTCCTGAATAAACGCCAACTTGTACACTAGCGCCAGTGGCTGTTTTGAGCTTTCCTCCGCTATTTATTTCTAACTCTCCTAACCCGTACGCTCCAATATACGTATTGGACGTACTGGCGGTGCCATTGAGAAAAGCGCCGTTATTTATTACCAACTTTGATTTTCCTGTCGAGCCCCAAGACAATCTAATCTGCGAAAGAGTAGTTATTGTACCGCCGTTCATAGTCAGGATACCGTTTGAGCCTACACCAGCGCCTATAGTCAGGGATGGGTTGATCAGCGGCGTTATATTTACAGTACCACCCAACATATTAACATCGCCTATCGTGGAATAGGCGGGAGCAGCTCCGGCATAGCCGATAACAAACGTCGGAACGGTAACCACTGCATTAGGTTCAATCCTCAACGTTCCTCTGCTATTTGTGGCTGCAGCGAGCCAGCCTAAGTTCAACGAAGTAGCAAAAGCTGCCTCGCCTTTGATGGTTAAAAAAGCATTGGTGTTTGCTATACCGCCGCCAATATACACGGTGCTGGCTAATGCTTTGTTAACGCCAACCATATCCGTCCCAATGATACACTCTTTGGCTTTGTAAATAAAAGCCCCGTCACCGGTGGTTGGACGATTCAACAGGGGGTTATACGCCGCGTCTCCCCAATTGCCAGTAACATCTTTCCAGTCGTTGCTGGCTTGACCCGGGTTCATCCAGTAGTAGTTCACCGCCTGAGAACTCGCGGCGAAGAACAAACAAAAAATAATCGCTAAAACAAATTTTACTTCCTTCTTCATTTTCTTACCTTTCTAAAATAGAAAAATAAATATTTCAGGATATACGTCTACACCGTATATCCTTTATTATAAATTCACAATCAAATTTCAGGATGCTTTTAAAGGCATTATTTTACCAGAGCAACCCATATAGCCTATTATAGGCAAATAATAACAAATAAATCAAGGAAAAAAAATAATTTTGTTAATTTTTTTGAACGGTTTTTGCGAAAAAACGAGTTTTTGCGAGTTTTTGCGAGTTTTGATGAGAAATTAGGAGTAGAGTTTAGGACACAGGAGGTAGAGAAAACAATTATCGGTTATCAGCAAAAAATAGGTGATATGGGTGATATTTAGCCGTTGCCTCTATCCTTAACCTCTAATTATTTTTCTTGACAACACTGCCAAATTGAACTATTAAGACGTGTTTAAAATTTCGATAAACGGCTTTTACAGTGTCGTAAATGGCGTTTTTAGGGTAAGTTAGGATTGAAGATTGGAAAATCCCCAATCTTCAATTTTCGTTTTTTAATTAGTTCGGAGATAACAATGTTACCGGTAAAAAAACAGTCTAAAGGCAGAACAAGAAGACGCAGAAGTCATAATGCATTGAGCGCCCTGAATTTATCAGTGTGCAAGAAGTGCGAAAGCCCCAAGCTGCCTCACGCGGCCTGCTCAAACTGCGGCTATGTCAACCCGAAAATCACTCTGAATATTGCTAAAGAGGACAAAGACTAACAATGAGGATAGCAATTGATGCCATGGGTGGCGACTACGCTCCGGATGAAATAATCGCCGGTGCGATTGAGTCTTTTGAAAAGCTCGACAAGGATGACAAAATAATTTTGCTCGGTCCTGAGGCTCTTGTTAAAGATAAGGTCGGCTCCAAGAATCTCAAAAAGTACAGTAGTGTACTTGAGATTATCGATGCTCCCGAAGTAATAGGGATGGATGAGTCTCCGATAGAAGCCATTCGCCAGAAAAAGCACAGTTCCATTTCCATTATGGCCAGACTCAGCGCGGATGGTTTGGCTGACGCTGTAATATCTGCCGGCAATACCGGCGCCTGCGTAGCGGCCTGCCAGTTGAGAATGCGTAATATCGAAGGCGTGAACAGGCCGGGTATCGCGGTAGTTTTTCCGACGTTTGAAGGGCCGGTTACGATGTGCGATGTCGGCGCGAATATTTCCTGCAAGCCAATCAATTATTATCAGTATGCTGTAATGGCAAGTATGTATTCAAAGCACGTTCTTGGTATTGCAAACCCCAGAGTCGGTCTTATGAGCATCGGCGAGGAAGAGAATAAGGGCAGCGATGTTATTAAAAAAGCAAGAGAGCTGCTCAAAAGCGATAAGAATATGAATTACATCGGCAACATCGAAGGCCGAGATATTTTCAAAGGCAAATGCGATGTCGCGGTCAGCGACGGGTTTGTCGGCAATGTTGTTCTTAAACTTACAGAAGGCCTTGTTGACGGCCTTTTCAAAATTATTAAACACGAACTTATGCAGGAATCGCTTTTGCTGGCTATGAAATTCAAGCCTGTTATGATGAGGCTGTTCCAGAAATACGATTACCACGAATACGGCGGAGCTCCTCTTTTAGGCGTGAACGGCACAGCGGTAATCTGTCACGGCTCAAGCAAAGTCAGAACGATTAGAAATGCCGTTATGATGTCCAAGAAATTTCATGGCCAGAAAATCAACGACAAGATAAGGGAATATCTGGCCACAACAACAGTAAGAGGCACGGATGAGTAGTACAGATAAAAATCAGGCGGGAGCTTTTCGTGCGGTGATAGCAGGCACCGGAAGCTGCATACCTGAAAAAACTCTCACAAACGACGACCTTTCCAAAATAGTTGATACCAACGATGAGTGGATTACAACTCGAACAGGCATAAAGGTTCGTCATATCGCAGCGGATAATCAGACAACAGCGGATTTGGCTGTCGAGGCCGCAAAGAAAGCTATTTCGCAGGCGAAAATTTCAGCAGAAGATGTCGAGCTGATTATCACCGCGACGATTACGCCTGAAATGGTATTTCCATCGACGGCTTGTTTCGTGCAGGACAGGCTCGGCGCTAAAAAGGCCTGGGCATTTGACCTTTCTGCCGCGTGCAGCGGATTTGTTTATGCTCTCAGCATCGCTCAGCAGTTTGTAATAAGCGGCAAATACGACAACGTGCTTGTTATAGGCGCTGAAACGCTGAGCAAAATTACAGATTATAAGGATAGAAGCAGCTGTATCCTTTTTGGCGACGGCGCAGGAGCAGCGGTTATAAAGCGCGGCGATATGAAAGGCTCAAAGGGAGTTTTTTACAGCGCGTGCGGTTCTGATGGTTCCGGCTGGAAAAGTCTAAACTGTCCGGCTTATGGAAGCAGAAATCCTGTCAGCAAACCGCTCGAAGACTCGAATATGGTTTATATGAAAATCAACGGCAGGGAAGTTTATCAATTGGCCGTGCGAAAAATTATTGAAATGGTGGACGAAGGCCTGACTAACTGCGGCCTGACAATAAAAGATATAGATATGTTCATACCTCATCAAATGAACGCAAGAATAATCGAGTCGGTCGCCAAGCGGCTTGAGCTTGCCGATGAAAAGGTATTTATAAATATAGACAAATATGGCAACACATCAGCGGCTTCGATACCGATAGCTCTCGACGAATGCGTAAGACAGGGCAGAGTTAAGAAGGGCGATATCGCCTTGCTTGTGGCATTCGGCGGCGGTTTGACGTGGGGCGCAAATTTAATTGAGTTTTAATTTCACGGCATAATTATTCAGGGACGATATGACAGCAAAAATTGCTTATATATTTCCGGGTCAAGGCGCTCAGCTCGTCGGTATGGGCAAAGATTTTTACGATGCCGAGCCGATAGCGAAAGATATTTTCAATAAAGCAAATGCTATTGTCGGTTACGACCTTAGTAAGTTTTGTTTTGAAGGGCCGGAGGAAGAACTAAATTCCACAACAATTTCACAGCCTGCGATTTTTACAATGTCGGCTGCTGTTCTTGAAGTTTTAAAAGCAAAGAGAACTATCGAACCTGCGAATGTTACAGCGGGTTTGAGTTTGGGCGAATATACGGCTCTTTATGCGGCCGGCGTTTTCGATTTTGAGGCGGGTTTGAAACTCGTCCAAAAAAGAGGGCAGGCAATGCAGAGTGCTGCCGATGCTTCAAAAGGGTCGATGGTGAGTATCATCAGTCTTGACCAGGATAAGACTGAACAGTTATGCAAAGAAGCCGCACAAGGCGGATTGCTTAGCTGTGCTAATTTTAATTGCCCCGGCCAGATAGTTATTACCGGCGACGCGGATGCCTGCAAAAGGGCGGTCGCGCTGGCGGAAAAATACGGCGCCGCCAAAGCGATAGAATTAAAAGTTGCCGGTGCGTTTCATTCGCAGTTAATGGCGTCTGCCGCTGAAGAACTTAAAAAAGCGATTGGTCTTTGCGAAATAAAACCGCCCGCTGATATCACGGTCATAGCGAATGTGAACGCCGAGTATTATAAAACAAAAGAGCAAATTTCGCAGGGGCTTGTTAAACAGTTGACCGGCGCTGTGCTTTGGCAGAATTGTATGGAAAAACTTTTAGCCGACGGCGTAACGAAATTTTATGAGATTGGGCCAAACAGAGTTTTGACCGGCCTGATGAGAAGAATAAATCGCAAGGCCGAAGTAGTGAATATAAGCAGCGTACAATAATTTGAGATTTATTTTGGAGATATTATAGATGTCGGAAAAAAGGCTTGCAGTTGTAACAGGCGCGGCAAGGGGCATTGGCAGGGCGATTGTGCTTGAGCTTTTGAAGCAGGGCAGAATCGTGGCTGGTCTGGATTTGAATACCGCCGCTCTTGCTGAACTTGAAAAGGTTGTCGCCGATGCTGGTTTCAGCGTTATTACAAAAAGCGTTGATATTACCAAAACCGAGTTGTTAACCGAGGTTCTGGAGTCATTGAGCAAAGAATATGGTGGAATCGCGATTCTGGTAAATAATGCCGGTATTACCCGTGATAAGCTGATGATGCAGATGGAAGACGCGGATTATGATATTCTGATGTCGGTAAATCTGCGAGCGGCGTTTATGGCGACCAGAACGGCTCTTAGGCCTATGGTTCGCAATAAATTCGGCAGAATAATCAATATCAGTTCCGTCGCAGGCGTGTTTGGTCAGGCGGGCAGCGCAAATTACGCCGCCAGCAAGGCCGGTTTGATTGGTATGACCAAGTCGATTGTCCGTGAAGTGGCCAAAAAGGGCATTACAGCCAATTGTATAGCTCCCGGGTTTATTTTGACGGATATGACGAGTACGCTGCCGGATGTGGTAAAAGAGGCCGCTATGGCGGTCATACCGGCTCGTAAAATGGGTTTGCCCGAAGATGTTGCCAAAGCGGTAGCATTTCTTGCAAGTGATGAATCAGGCTATATTAATGGTCAGGTACTTCACGTTGACGGTGGAATGGCAATGTAATTAAAAAAAAAGATTGCAACTGCCGATGTTGACGGTTATATTACCGCCCAATAATTGACAGTTATCGGTAATTAAATATAAGGAAAATCATTTTTTTATTCTTAAGGAGATAATGAAGTGAGTGTAGATGTACAAGCTATCGAAAAAAAGGTTATAAAGATTGTTTCTGAGCAGATGGGCAGTGAAGAAACTGAGATCACTCGTGAGACCTCTTTCATTAACGACCTCAATGCTGATTCACTCGATACGGTTGAGCTTGTTATGGAATTCGAAGATGAATTCGATACAAGCATTCCTGATGAGGAAGCTGAGAAGATTCAGACCGTCGGCGCCGCTATCGATTATATCGTCGGCGAGATGAAAAAGAAAGAGAACGCTTAATCAGGTTTTTTGATGAATAAACGGCGAGTGGTCATAACGGGTCTTGGGGCGGCTACGCCTCTTGGCGATTCAGTGGAAGTTTTATTCGATTTGCTCTGCAAAGGCAAAAGCGGCGTTTCGAATATTGAAAGTTTCGATACTACTAATTTTTCCGTCCACTTTGCCGGCGAGATAAAAGATTTTGACATTTCCAAATATGTCGATGTCCGCGAAGGCAAGCGTATGGACCGCTTTACCCAGCTTGCCGTAGGTTCTGCCGTCAACGCTATGAAAGACAGCGGCATCGACACTGCCAAAGTCAACCTCGACCGCTGCGGTGTGATTGTCGGGTCCGGCATCGGCGGCATCCAGGAAATCGAACAGCAGCATATTCGTCTTCTGAACAAAGGCCCTCGTTCTGTTTCACCTTTCACCGTTCCCAAACTTATGGGTAATGCCGCCTGCGGAACTATTTCAATGATGTATGGTTTTGCGGGCGTGAATTATTGCGTTGTTACAGCCTGTGCCTCGGCAACGCATTCGATTGGCGAGGCGTTTTACAGCATTCTCAATGACCGTTGCGATGTTGTTATCACCGGTGGTTCAGAAGCGGCTGTTTCGCCGGTCGGCCTTAGTTCGTTTTGCGCGTTAAGGTCACTGAGCACTCGCAACGACGCTCCCCAACTGGCATCAAGACCGTTTGATATTGCCCGTGACGGTTTTGTTATGGCTGAAGGGGCCGGTGTTATTATTCTTGAGGAATATGAACACGCCAAAAAACGCGGAGCGAAAATTTACGCTGAGCTTTTGGGCTACGGCGCAACAGGCGACGCAAATCACATTACCGCTCCTCTGGCGGACGGCGCAGGGGCTGCAAAGGCTATGAAACTGGCTCTTAAACAGGCCGGTATCGCGAATGAAAAAATTGACTACATCAACGCTCACGGCACAAGCACTGAGTTGAATGATGTTGCCGAGACTACCGCGATAAGGAATGTTTTCGGTCAGCACGCTTACAAACTTTCCATCAGTTCGACAAAGAGTATGCTTGGTCATTCTCTTGGCGCAAGCGGCGCTATTGAGCTTGTGGCGACATGCAAAATGATGGAATCATCTATAATTCATCCGACAATCAATCTTGATAAGGTTGACCCTGCCTGCGATGACAAGCTGGATTTTGTTCCGAAGGTTGCCAAAGAGAGAAAGGTCAATTACGCATTGAGCAACTCGTTCGGCTTTGGCGGCCATAATGCCTGTCTGGTAGTCGGGAAAATATAAACTCGACATTTGTTTTCATCGCAGATTACGCAGAAAAAGACATCAGAAATCAGACTTCAGATTTCAGCTGACTTCTGATATCTGAAGTCTGATATCTATTTTATGGCAGAAGAACGAAAAAGAAAACGAAACAAACGCAAGCCGACTATTGTCGAGTATTGGATTATATATGTACTCTTGCGGTTTTTTTTGTTTATTATCTGTTTGTTTCCCGTCAAAAGAATGCTAATGTTCGCGCGTTTTCTGGGCGATTTGCTGTGGAAGCATTACCACCGCGGCAGGGGGCGGGCGATTGAAAACCTCAAAGCGGCCTTCCCGGAAAAACCGGACGATTGGATAGAGCAAACCGGAAAACGCAGCTTCGAGCAGATTGTTATGCTCATCATCGATATTATTTTCACGCCTCGACTCATCTCCCGCAAAAACTGGGACAAGTTTTCAACGTATAAAAACATCGAGCAGGTCAAATGGAAAATGCAGGGCAAAGAGCCGATGATTTTGGCCACCCCTCATTACGGCAACTTCGAGATTATAGGCTATCTGCTTGGCGAATTTGGTTTCAGCATTTACAGCATCGCCCGGCCTTTGGATAATCCTTTCATCAACAAATATCTTTACAGCGTAAGAGAACGCCGAGGCCAGAGAATCATCGACAAAAAAGGCGCATCCGAACAGATGGAGCAGATTGTCAAACAGGGCTCGACGCTTTGTTTTGTCGCAGACCAGGATGCGGGCAAGAAAGGCATCTTCGTTGATTTCTTCGGCAGAAAGGCCAGCACATATAAGAGCATCGGCCTGTTGGCGATTCAATACAATCTCCCTATAGGTATTGGTGTCAGCAGAAGGGTTGGCGACAGCTTTTTTTACGAAATTGAAGTTGTCAGGCTGATTATGCCCGAAGAGTGGAAGGATAAGGACGACCCGCTGCTGTGGGTTTCGCAGGAATACGTAAGGGCTTTTGAAGATGCCATTCGCAAAGACCCGACGCAATACTGGTGGATTCACCGCAGATGGAAAACAAGGCCTAAGAACGAAAGAATAGCCACTAAGTCACAAAGGCACGAAGAAAATAGTAAATAAAACTTTGTGTCTTTGCGTCTTTGTGGCTAAAATAATAAAAAATTGGAGATTTTTATGACACAACCGCAAAAAAGCTGGGAACATCGGCTTGGCAAACCCACCGATTCATTAGCAGTTGACTTTGTCGAGTCGCTGTCGTTCGACAGAAGGCTCTACAAGTATGATATTGTAGGCTCAATCGCTCACGCAGAAATGCTCTGCGAACAAAAGCTAATCAGCAAAGATGAGCTGAAACAAATTAAAGACGGTCTCATCGAAATTTCCCATGCGATAGCCGAAGACAAATTCAAATTCGACAAGACCTACGAAGATATTCATATGGCTGTCGAAAACGCGCTGATTGCCAAAATCGGCGACGCGGGCAAAAAACTCCACACCGGCAGGAGCAGAAACGACCAGGTCGCCACAGACCTTCGTCTCTGGATGCGCGACGAGATAGAACTTATTCAGGCCAAAATTACGCTCCTGCAAAAGACTTTTGTAAAGCTGGCTGAAAAATATGTTTCCGATGTGATGCCCGCATATACGCATTTTCAAAGGGCACAGCCCGTTTCAATTGCCGCGTATCTGCTGAGTTTTGTTGAGCAGCTTAATCGCGATTTTATCCGGTTGAAAAACTGCCGATTGTTTGTCAATCTTTGTCCGCTCGGCAGCGGGGCGATTGCAGGTTCATCTCTGCCTTTGGATAGAAAAAAAACAGCCGAGCTTTTAGGGTTTTCAGATATTACATACAATACAATCGACTCGGTAAGCGACAGGGATTTTTGCGCAGAGTTTATTTTCGACTGCTCTATGATTTCCACACATCTGTCAAAATTAGCCGAGGATTGGATAGTTTTTTCCACTACCGAATTTGATTTTATTCATATTGACGATGCGTTTTGTACGTCGTCAAGTATGATGCCGCAAAAGCGCAATCCCGATATGCTCGAACTTATCCGCGGCAAATCAGCATCGCTTTATGGCTCGCTTATGGCGATTATGACTCTGCTCAAAGCCCAGCCGACCGGCTACAATCGCGACCTGCAGGAAGATAAACGCCACGTTTTTTCCGCCGCCGATACGATTGAGGCCTGTATTGATATAGCCGGGGCGATAGTTGATAATACAAAATTCAAAACCGAAAAAATTTCCGCAGGTTTGGAAAAAGGTTTTCTCGATGCCACCGCTCTGGCGGAGTATTTAGTTAAAAAGGGTATGCCTTTCAGAACCGCGCACGGCGTTGTCGGTTCGCTCGTTGCCCAGTGCGAAAAGCAGAATAAGACGCTGGCCGAGGTCGGCATCGACGATTTCAAAAAACACTGCGATATTATCGCTGATGATATTTATAAATGTCTGGGCGCTAAAAATGTCGCATCGTCATACGCGACCGCTTCGGCGGCAAGTCCAGCCCAAATGGCTGAACAGGTGAACTATTGGAAAAAGCAGCTTGCCCAGCGATGAGTGCGACCGAAACACAGCTTGTTAAGTATTTTGCGAAAAAGAGCAAGCTTTCCGCTGCGAAATTTCCCATTGGCATCGGCGACGATATGGCGCAGATAAAACTGCGCAAAAAAGATTCCGTTTTGATTACGACCGATATGCTTCTTGACGGCACGCATTTCGATACAAAAAAAACAACCCTTGAAAAAATAGGTTATAAGTCAATGGCGGCCAGTTTAAGCGATTGTGCCGCTATGGCGACAATTCCGCTCGCCGCGGTGGTTTCGGTTGCGCTGCCGAGAAACTTCGGCGCAAAAAATCTGAAAAAACTCCACGCAGGCATTATTTCTGCCGCGAAAAAATACAATTGCCCGCTCATCGGCGGAGATATGACAAGCTGGAATAAACCATTGGCAGGTTCGACAAGCTCACTGCTGGCTGTCAGTGTTTCGATGCTGAGTACGCCGGGGAAAACGAAACCGGTAAGACGCAGCACAGCGAAAGTCGGCGATGTTATCTGCGTAACTGGAAATTTGGGCGGCTCACTTGTAAAAAAGCATCTCGAATTTCAGCCCCGCATAAAAGAAGCTCTTGCGATTGCCAGGGCGGGCGCAAATTCTATGATGGATATCAGCGATGGTTTGAGTACGGATTTGAATCATATTTGCAGGTTAAGCAAAAAAGGCGCGATTCTTGACGCTGCGAAAATCCCCGTTTCAAAAGATGCAAAAACATTACAGAATGCACTGAACGATGGCGAAGACTTTGAACTTTTATTTACAATCCCATTCAAAAGTTTTGAGCGATTGAAAAAAAACTGGAAATTTAAAACCAGACTTACCGCAATAGGCAAAATTATAAAAGGCGATTCGGTAAAAATAAAAATGCAAAACGATAAAATTTGCGATTTGCTGCCCGGCGGATACGACCACTTAAGAAAAACAAAATGAGTACCACAGAAATTATTTCAAATTCCGTTGAAGAAACTTTCGAGATTGGCAAAAAGATAGGCGAACTTCTCGAGCCTGAAAAAGTCGTTTGTTTGACGGGCAATCTCGGCAGCGGAAAAACTACGCTTATAAAAGGCATCGCGGCAGGGGCAGGGGCTAAAAATCCGCATCTTGTCAACAGCCCGACTTTTGTTATGGTCAACGAGTATCAGGGCAGATTTACGATTTTTCACATTGACGCATATCGAATAAATTCAATCGCGGAATTTGAGGCTCTCGGCTTTTCGGATTTCATCTCGCCTGAATCGGTTGTCATTATCGAATGGGCGGACAAAGTTTCCGATGCCCTCAAAGGCCTGGACTGTATAAGCATTCAAATGCGCCACATCGGCCAAACCAGCAGGGCACTTACCCTCGCCGGCCTTAACATCTATTTTTAACGACAAACCCTGAATCCGCCATTGCCATCGTTGGCGCCGTATGGGTAGACGCCGCCTCGATACCAGACCGTACAGTTGTCGCCGTAGAAGTCCCAGCTGCCGCCGCGAATAACACAATAACTTCCTGATACTGTAGATGTCCATTCCCAGACATTGCCTGCCATATCGCACATCCCGTAACCGTAAGCAGGATAATGGTCAACCGGCGATGTATAAGGGTAATTAGTCAGAGCGAGTGGATTGGAATATCCATTAATGTCATTGTAATAATTAGCTTTGCTTGTGTCTATTGTTGTGCCGCAGCCGTAAGTATAGCTGCCGTTATAATCTGCCACAGCTTGCCATTCCCACTCCGTCGGCAGTCTGTATCCGTAATAATTGCAGAATGCTATTGCCCCATACCAACTCACCATAACAACCGGGTGGCTATTCATACTGTAGCCGTCCCTGCTGCGAACGCTGAAAGTACTGTTACTGTCGGAATATGTGATTTGGCTGTATGAATCCGCGGCGTAGGTATCAAAATAGGGGTGAGAATGACTGGTGTCGCTTACTGCATAAACAATATTATTATAAACCGTTATCTGGTTAGAATTTTTAGCGGCATTAAGATACTGGCAATACTGAGCATTAGTTGTTTCGTATTTGCTCATCTTTCCATTAAAACCCTCATGGCCGGAAACTCCGGGGTCGTTGATATCCACGAATACCATTCCGCTCGGACCAATCGGCCCTTCAGTCAGCCATTCTGATGCCATCGCGGCAAGGTCGTTGGAATCGTAATTCGTCAGCCATTGATTAGCCAGCAAAGCGAAATCCTTAAAGTCAACCCGGCAGTCCCCCGTGAAATCCGTCGATGGACAGGTCGCAAAACAGGAAAGAGAAAAGCAGCTTACAAAAATAACAGCAGCCAGAATTTTGATATACGCCTTCATTTTTTTTTCTTTCAAAAAAAATTGGTAATCATTCTCTGTCCGCGTCCATGGACGATGAAGAATCAATGTTTGATTGATTTTGAATAATCTGCACAGCGACACTGCTGAATCGCGAACAGACGAGAAATTCTCAAACAACCTCTCATTTTCTTCTTCCTATATTAATCTATATAGATAACCACACTATTATAAGATATTTCCTGTTGACAATCAAGAAAAAAAATGTTTTTTTGTCATATTGCCTTGCGTACTTTCTCTCCAAAACTTATGAAAATCCCATTAAAACTCATAAAAAACAGTGAAAATTTGCGAAATTTGCGTCAAAATTTTCGTTTTTTTAACAAAAATGTACCCACATTTTTGTCGAAAAATTATGTTTTTGGGGTAATTTAGCCGAAGTACTACATATTTTTTCAGGTATTATGCCTACGGCGAAACAGCATAAAAATACGGACAAACTGTTTTTTAGGGATATAAAAATGAGAAAGAATGCATGGACGCATCCTGTTGTCTTCGTAATCATTGCAGCAATCACATCGATTACCATTGCGGCGAATCAAACATCCACACAACAGCCTGCGGCAGCTTCTACACCAGCGGCGACTATGGCAACAACCAACGCTGTGCCAAAGAGCGGTATGGAAAGTTTCCGGGACTGGTTTCACAACCCGACCGACTGGCTCAGTATGGGAGCGGATGCAAGATTTCGCTATACCTACGGGCAGAATCTTGACACGCTTAAACGCCATACAAACGATGGCAGCGCCAGTAAATGGAGCTGGTATCAGCAGCGTATGCGATGGTGGACCAAGACGAAGATTAACGATGATATGGATTTCAACCTCCGATATGCCTGGGAGTTTAGAAGCTGGGATGAGCCGGCTCGTAAAGGTCAGGAGACGGACTTTGATGAAATTGTATGGGACCAGTTCAATTTGGTTGTAAGAAACTTTGGCGATATGCCTCTTACGATGACCATCGGAAGACAGGAGATAATTCTCGGAGAGGGCTGGCTGGTGCTTGACGGCACTCCGCTTGATGAATCGAGAACTATTTTCTTCGATGCCCTGCGATTTACATATCAGATACCCGACAGAGATACTACCCTTGATTTTATTTATATCGAGAACCGTGCATCGGAAGATGCGTATCTAAAACCAATCAATAGCCGCCGTAAAGAAACGACCGAACAGGATGAGAGAGGCGTGATTGTCTATTTGACGGATAAATCCCGCCCCAATATGCAGTTGGAAGGCTATTTTATCTATAAGAACGATAATCCTGTTGACAGTCCTCCATCGGCTGCCCACGACCCATGGCCTGCGGCGGTGTGGAGCAAGAAGGCTGAGATATATACCGTTGGCGGCGCATTGTCGGGCAAGCTGGCCGGCAGCGAGCATTGGAAATACAGAACTGAAGGCGCTGTACAGATGGGTGAAAAAGAGGGTGTGAACGGCGTTACCAGTGCGCATACCGGTATGCACAATCTGATGGCATTCGGCACTATTGATAAAATCGAGTATCATTTCAACGATGTCCGCAAGAACAGGCTGCGGGGCGTTTTCGAATACCGTTCAGGCGACAAGCCCGGCACAGGCAAAATTGAGGCGTTTGACCCGCTCTGGGGCGAATGGCCGCAGTTTAGCGAAGTTAGCTGTTATATTTACAATCTCGAAACTATGGTTGGCGAGATTACAAATCTTTACAGGCTTGGATTGGGTCATAGTATGCAGCTTACGGAAAAAATAGAGATGGACTCCGATATTCATCTATTGTGGGCTGATGAAAATACCCGGCGCGGTTCTTCAGGCGCAAGCGGTCATCCAAGCGGTTTTGGCTTTTCAGATGGCGGGCGTTTCAGAGGCACTCTTGCCACCTGGCAGCTCAAGTATGCCATTTCAAAAAATCTAAACGGACATTTACTGCTCGAGTATTTCCAGCCGGGCGACTACTATACAAGCGGAAGCAGAGACCCCGCGTTTTTTGCAAGGGTGAATGTTGATTATACGTTCTGAACAACACTGCTTTCCACCACCGAGAAGTCGAAGGATAGCTGACTGCTGAATACTATTCTTGCCACAAAGACGCTAAGGCACAAAGGCACAAAGGCACAAAGAAAAAAGACTTCAGACTTTAGATTTCAGATTAAAACTGATTTCTGACTTCTGATAACTGTTTTCCGACGCTGATTCCGCTGAAAAAAGGAAGTAAAGAAGCGGAGAAGTAATGAAGTAAGGATTTGGGTTCGGTTGTTTTCCTTACTTCTTTGCATCTCTATGCCCTTGCTTCCTTTCACTGAATGCTGAATACTGTTTTTCGACGCTGATTTCGCTGACCTGTCATTAGCCTGCCGAAACGGTCATAATAGTTATATGTATGGAAATTAGTATTATGTCCCAGATTTACCTATCAACATTTCAGTTACACTTGATGATTTGTAAAACAAGTAACAAACCAAAAACAAGAACCATGACACCCCATAATAGGAAACCAATGCTACATCCTTTTTCGCTGAAATGAACATGCCAAAGGTTATAATGAAATTCTGCTGTGTTATGTCCTATCTTTTTATGAAAGAACGAAAATATTAGCCCTGCAAGAACAAATACCAAACCTACAATTGTATTAATCATTGTGTTATGCATTTTATGTCCTGTCATTTATAACTACTACTCTTATAAAATTCATCATCAAGGAGTAATATCAACAGGATCTGGAACAGGAGAAGGACTACCGCCGCCAGAACCACTGCCTGATCCAGAACCACTTCCAGAGCCTGAACCACTACCTGAGCCGCTACCGGAACCGCTTCCTGATCCAGAACTACACCCTCCACCGCCGCCACCACTAATCGCCGTCACCGTCATTTAGGCCTTTTGTATAAATACATAACTGCAACAAATGCAATCGTAAAGAAAATGGTGCCGAACAAACCAATCCCAAATCGTTTACTGATAGAGGTATCCAAGACCCTATCCAAGACCCCACCGATTATAGTACAAATAGTAAAAATTAGAATTGAATATAAAATTTTCATTTTTCCCTTTGCTTAATTTACTATAAAATCACCATTTCTCTTGTCAAGTAATTCTAAAACCAAAGTTTCAAGTATCACAGCCGCAATCCTGATCCTCTATAATTGTTATCAGCAGCCTCCGCCCCCACCAGTTGAGCCAAAACCTGGGACATCAGCCGGATCTGCGAGAGTACTGCCGCCTCCACCACTACTACTATCCCATGCTCCGGTAAAAGCACCCCACGCAGTACCTCCAGCTGCAGCACCCCCGACTCCGACTACTACGGCCAAAGCAGAAGGGTCACCCAAAAAAAATCCGGCAACCGCTCCAGCAATAGTACCTGTAACTGCCCCTCCCAACGTATCCCTACCAACAGTACCCCAATCAAAACTACCGCCAGTAAACGCATGCACGGCCTCGTGACTAACCCCTTCGGCAAATCCGCCTACCGCACCCACCAAAGCCCCAGCAGCAGCAGTTGCCCAACTATAGGCTTTACCACTTGGATCTGTAAAGTTCACCGGATTATTCAGGCAGTACTGATATAGGTTCATCGAATCGTAATAGCCAATCGGGTCGGGCTGTAAGAATCTGCCAAGGGTTGGATGATACATTCTTGCGCGGTAATAATATAATCCGCTTTCCGCATCCCACTGCCTTGCAGTGAACATAAACGGATTAGCCACAGAGGACACAGAGCCCACAGAGTCATCTGCGGTAAGCCATTTGCCATCGTTGCCAACAGCCGTACGAATAGTCGGCTTACCGAAAGAATCATAGGTATAACCTTCCACTACACTGCCGCTATTATTTAAAAGAGCCACAACAGAACCAAGAGCGTCGCGGTAATAATAATACTTCGTTTCGGTTTCGCCGTCAACAGCAATCATCATAGGGCAAAATCTTGTCAGCGGCGGTGTTTAGACAGGATAACTCGCCGCGATGCGCATCGCAGCGGGCGGGATTGACGGGATTTATTTATTTATCCTGCGTATCCTGTAAATCCTGTGCTGCTCTGCCCCCGCCGTTTTGCTCGGCAAAAGCGAAGCTGCGGGGGCTACGAAGCACGAGTCAAAAATAAAACTCCCGCACATCCGAGCTGAATAAGCGGTGGAAGGTTTAAAATAATCTTCCACCGCTTTGTTTTTACTTGGGCGAAATCAGCGTAATCTGCGATTCCGGTTTGTTCGGATTCATTTGAATGATTTTACGCGAATAATTGTTCCGCGTTTTTCATCATTTTTCCGATAGCGATTTTGTTCGGGCAGATTGCCTCTGCGGCGCTGTAATCAAAACTGCCAATCGGGGCGGATAATTTTGAGACGGCATCCGAGAAGGTTTCTTTGGCCAGAGTAACATCGCCGTAATTATTGTGATACATCAGCGACCTCATTACCTGACTTACATAAGGCATCTGCGGAATTGCTGATGCGCACCTGCCGCACGCCGAGCAATACCCATCGCACGTTGCTTTGGCATAATTTCCGAGAAACTCCAAATCGCTCTTTGAGAGCTGGGTTTTGTCCAGAACGGCGGCGACATTCTGCGTTAAGGTTGCGACGCTCAGCATCCCGACGCAGGCCGAACATATCTTGTCATCCTGCAATGTTACTTTAATTTTGGCCTGGCCTTCGCTAAAGCCTTTGCTCATAAAATGCTGATACAATTTATTTTCGCTGTCCACTTCCGATTTTTTCGCTTGTGTTTTCATCGCGATAATCGCAATGCCGGCTTTATTGCAGGCATCAATAGCGGCGACGAATTTCGGGTCGGCAAGCAGCCTGTAATTGTAGCTTGTCATTATTGCGTCAATCCAGTCGAGCTTAGATGCCGCCAGCATACACTCTATCATATTCGTATGAGTGCTGAAACCAAAGTATTTTATTAGTCCCTTTGCTTTTGCGTCAGCCGCCCATTGTTTCATATCTTCGGTAAGTTGTTCAGGCTTTTCCATACCGTGTACGCCGTAGTACAAATCAATGTAATTGGTGTTCATTCGCTTAAATGAAGTTTGCAGGCGGTTTGTTCGAGAAGCCGAATCGCCTGCGCCGGAGGCCTTTGAGACGATGAACAAATCTTTGCGATGCTGCGGATTTTTTGTCAGGTATTTTCCAATTCCTTCTTCGCTTTTCCCGCCGGCATATGCGTTTGAAGTGTCCCAGTAAGTTATGCCCCACTGATAAGCCTTGTTCAGGACGATTTGATTTTCAACTGCGTCGAACATTAGGCCCAGCGAAAGAGCGGAGACTAATTTATCCGCGCGTCCCAGTTTTCTCATCGGAACCTGCGGGTACTTGACAGACTGTTTGCCCTGCTTATTTGCATCGTCGGGCTTATTAGTGTCCATTGCCGATGCGATAGTTGTTCCCGCGGCCATCGCCGAGGCTATCCCAGCGCCTGCCGCTGTTCTCAAAAAATCACGTCTGTTAATTGCTTTGTTGTCCATTTTAATACCTCCAAAAAATGTGTTTATTTTTTTATCTTGTTTGTCCGAGTGATTTAACAACAACCGCACTGTCGCCGCTTACCGGGCATTCGTGCTGGCATACTCCGCAGCCGTTACATTTAGGGCTGTCGATATAGGGCTGCTGAAGTTCTATTTGTATTTGAACCTTGCCTGTTTCAGCAGGGGCATTGTCGGCAATTACAAAAGCGTCAGCGGTGTTTGAAATGATTTTGCTGCGGACAGAGCCGATGAGACAATAATAATCGCCTGTCGCAAAACTCCGGTCAGACAACAATCCCTGGCCAATGTTAATCATATTTTTATTTACGCTTTCAACCTGCATTGGTTCTGTAACATCCGCATAAATTGTGCGGGTATAAATCGCCTTTGGGCTTACCGGGCAGTTTTCCTGACATACGATGCAAGGCACGCCTAATGCCCAAGGCAGGCATTTTACGCGGTCTATAACCGCTGTTCCGATTTTGATTTGGCCTTTATCAGCGAAGTCGCCCTTGCCGAGTTTTTCCGCCAGGCTCAGCGGTCTGATTGCCGAAGTCGGGCAGATATATCCGCAGGCAACGCAGTCAAGCTGGCATCCGCTTGACCCCATTCTATTATTCATTGTCGGTGTCCAGAGGTTTGCTAATCCGTTTTCAATTCCGCAGGGCTGAATTACATTCGTCGGGCAGATTCGCATACATTGGCCGCATTTTATACATCGTTTGACAAATTCCTGTTCGCTCAACGCCCCCGGCGGTCGAACGATTCCCTCGGGATTCGATGCCGCGATGAGTTTGAAAGCCGGCATTGCGAGCAGTCCTGTAAAACCAGCCGCCAAAACGCCTCTGCGTGATAAATCCGGCTCAATCTGGACAGCATTTGATGATGCTGTGTTAAAATCAATCGCGTCAAATTTGCAGTCGTCAAGACAATTGCAGCACAGCAGACACTCGGATAGTTTAATTGTTTCCGACGGCTGACAGGCGCCCTGACATCGCTTATTGCAGAGTTTGCAGTCAGTGCATTTTGGATTGCGGTTTATTCGCCAAATGGAGAAGCGATTAAGCAGGCCGAATATCGCGCCGAGCGGACAAATATATCGGCAAAAAAATCTCGGCAAAAGAAAATTCAATAATGTAAAAATTAAAAATACCGCCAACACTAATGGTGCGGTTTCGTAAAGCCTGTCTCTCGCTGAAAGCACATTGACAGCGTTATCAGCGATTGGCAAAAGCAGGATGTTGACCGTTCGGGTAAATAGCGGAATCGGGTCAAGCAAACCAATCTGGATGTTTTGCAGACGAGGCAGAGCGGCGGCGACCAGAAACGCAATCAGGATATAATACTTTATATTTTGTGTTCTGCGATATTTATGAATTGAAATGAGTTCTTTAGCGGTTTTATTTTTGTGCGCAAGATATGAAATAAATTGATGCAGCGTGCCGAATGGACAAACAAAACCGCAAAAGAACCTGCCCAGCAGAATAGTCAAAATTATAGTTGCCAAAGACCATAATAATGGGGCAAACAGCTTATGAGTGGAAATTACCGTCGCAATCGCCGTCAGAGGGTCAAGGTGCAGGAATATATTGACAGGCCAGCCGCGAAGCTGGAAAATTTTCACACCGACTGTCATAACAACGCACAGCCATATAAACAGCGTGAAAAAGAAAACCTGACTTAATTTTCTTGCGGCGGTTATTTTCATAATTATTTTTTCTCTGGAGGCTCTATAATAATCGGATTAGTCCAGGCGCATCTGTCATTGACATCTACAATCTCGGCGCGAATATATCGCGGGCCGCTTTTGTTTGGTATTTTTACTTCTAATTTGGTAAGCAGCTCCGAGATGTTTGCGCGAATTTTTCTACCATGGGCTTGATTGCCAAGCAGGCGTATTTCCTTAACCGGCGAGCAGCGAAGATAAACAGTATTGTTTTCGATACGAAAGTCTTCTATGGTCGGTCCTGACGATGCATAAAAACACCCGGTTTTTAACCCCGCCATTACGGCCTCCGGTGTCAATTTCTCGGATTTTACCATTACCCAGCCTCCGACAGGTGTATTTATTCCGTGAAGGTCATCGGTGGCAAATCCTCCGATATAATCCCTGGCTTGCAGAAGGTCGTCCCACTGGACTGAACTATAACCTTTGCCACTGTCGCAAACGCTGTTATAGACCTCAATACCGATAAGCCCTTTCAGAGGAGCAATTTCATTGATATTATGTCCCGACCAGTATGGATGAGCAAAGAAGACTTCTCCGCCGGCTTCTTTTGCATAGTCAATACACTGTTGTGCGTCAAGTTCTTTGGGCATAACAAAGCCATTCGGCAGATTAAGGCATATAAAATGATAAGGGGTTTCAGATGTGTTGCATTTTGGATGAGTTTCCATTCCGCTTAGCAGTATAAAATTAGCATCGGAATATCCGCTTACGTCATTTGATTTTCCATGGTCTGTTATTGCCAGCACACTGTAGCCGAGTTTGCGGTATTTATTTACGACAACAGGTAGGTTTGAATCCCCGTCGCTTAATTTTGAATGTGTGTGAAGATTTGCCTTGTACCAGTTGCCGGATGTGGTAAATGGATTTACAAATGGTGATTTTTCGTTCGCATCGACAGCCAAACACGTCGAAGCTAAAACAGACAAAGCAGCAATAAACAAAAAACATTTCTTCATTTTTATCCTTTCATTTCCGCAAAAACTGGGTTCAGAGATTTGTAATCTGTCGTGCCGAGTTTTAATTGTTCAGCTCTTATAATGTAAGGCAGAGATTGCGGTGTCATATCCAAAAGCGTTGCGCCGAAAGCGTCAACGGCAATCTGGTCGCAGCCTGCTATCATAATATTGGTTTTCTTTAAATCTGAAACGCTGCCGCCTGTTGGCCCATTGGTCATCATTACATCAGTGCCGTCGAGAATAACCAATGTCGGTTTGACCAGCATAGCCAGTTCGACGATTATCGTGTTGATGTCGCGATGGAAGTTGTTTCTTCCGCCGCCGAGCAGGCCATACCAGTTTTTCATCGTCATAGATGCACCGCTTCGTGCGTGATTTTTGACAGCCGCTATGCCGATTACCTTATCAACTTTTTTGAGCGGCTCATAAAGCATAGGCCAGTTTTGTATTAGTTTGCCGTCTTTGAGACTTACAGGTCTGAATAAATTTTCTCTCGGCAGGATAATTTCCGCTCCGCTTTTCGCCGCTGCCGCTGAAATCCCGCTGAGTTCGAAGCAGCTTGTCGGGTTGTTTATGGGATTATCCATTACATAAACTTTTTTCGCTTTGCCGTATTCATAGCACAGCCAGGCGATTTCTGAAATAATATCTGGGTGGCTTGTTGAGCCGATTCGAGCGGGGCGGGCAAAACCGATATTTGGCTTGAGCAGTATGGTTTCGCCGGGTTTAACAAACCGGTCAATTCCGCCCAAAAGTTCAATCGCCTTGCTTACGGTTTGTGTCCTGTTTGCTCCGGATACAATGCTCATAGTTTTGCCCGCGACAGCCGGGACAGAATAATCCTTAAAGCCGGTAATTACTTCAGGCTTCGGGAGCATTTTCAGCACATCGGATTCGTAGAGCAGTTTTGCCGCAGCCGAAAACGCCGCGACAGATATGCCTGCCTTGGCGGCGCGGGTCAAAAAATCCCTTCGCGATAATCTATTTTTGTCCGTCATTTGAGATGTTTTTAATCAGTCTTTCTGCTGTTGGTCTTAAATTTTCAATAGTCGCTTCGCCGCGAACGCCGGCAAAATAATTATTTGTATAAAAGAAAAGCTCAATACTGCCAAACAGGCTAACAGCCTTACAGTTTTTTATTGTAAGTCCGTGCGTTAATTCTTCTCCGCCGTTGTCGAGCAGAAAACGATAGTATTTGTCGTACGTTTCGGCAGGGGTGTTTGTGCTTAAAAAAATTGTAACTGTTTTATCGCCGATTTTGTATTCGGAAGTGAAGATATTTTTTAAATCGCTGCACCCAAAAGCATCTGCCGGGATAAATTTAAAAGAGTCCGCGACGAGATTTTCTTTCGGGAAAAGCTCCATCATAGGCATATCGGTTTTTCCCGCTGAGACTGCCGAGGAAATCCGTTTTGCGGCAGATTCGGCAGAACCTAATAGTTTTTCGTTTTCAGAAGACAGAAAAATTTCAACATAATACCTGCCGAACACAACGTAAACGGAATCCGAAACAGAATATCCAAACTGTGTCCAGTTTAAAGACTCCGAATCACTTCTTTTTTGTGTGCTGTAGACGGCAAAGGCGTTTTCGGGTTTGCCCATATCGTAGAAATATGCCTCTGCCCAGCTATCGGAAGATGATTTCTCGGCAAATCGACGTGTTTGAAGAGATACAAAGCCATTGTTGAGGTATAAATCAGCCTTGCCATCGATTTTTTCGTATAGATTGTCGGAATTGTAGTTTTCGATACTATCTGCCGGGGCAAACCCTTCACCAAAAAGGCTGTCTGTTAAAAATACAACTTTTCCGGCTTTGGCAGCGGTATTAACATCACCAGTGTTAAGCTTGACAAAATGATTCTGTTTGAATCCTATTGTAACGGCGATGACGACTAACGCAGCCACTACAATGCTGCTTGCGATAGACTGTTTTCGATTTTGCTTGATTTTTTCAGGCATAAACTTGGCGAATAATAATTTTTCAAACTGGAAAAACCGGCTCGTTGGCAGAAGCGATAGTTTCAAGCTGCTTTAACTGTGTTTCATTGAGTTTTCCACAGTGCGGTGCGAATTTTAGACATAATCGGAACAGGCTTTCTTCGCCTGGCGGTATTGTCAGTGAAATATTTTGGCTAAAAGCCCAGTTTAAAGCCAGTTCTACTATTTCGGGGTCGTCAAAAGGCTCATACCAGCACTTCTGATACGAATCTTTAGCGGCGTTTTCCTGTCGTTTCCGTCGGGCAATGGCCTTTATGCCTATAATTCCAAGATTCTGGCGGGCGGCAATGGCAAGAACTTCAGCCTCGAAATCGCTGCCAAAATGGGCGACGAAATTTACAGGAAACATTATCGTGTCGAATTCAAATTCTTTCATCGCTGTTATTGCCGCTGCGGGAGTATGGGCAGAAAAGCCGATGTTTCGAATAATGCCGTTCTTTTTCGCCTCGACAAAGGCCTTAATCGCTCCGTCTTTCCCAAGAGCGGCCTTTACATCCTTTTCAACGTCAGCAAGGCCGTGAAGCTGATATATGTCAAAATGATCGGTCTGGAGATTCTTGAGAGACTTTTTAAGTTCATCGAAAGCCCCGCTGTAAGTTCGTTGGCCTGTTTTGCAGGCGAGATAAACATCTTTGCGAAAAGGTTTTAACGCAGGGCCAAGTTTAAGCTCCGCGTCACCGTACAATGGGGATACATCGAAATAATTCACGCCTTTTTCGATTATTTCCGACACAATCCGCCCAGCGTGGTCATTTTCCTGATTCATTACAACAATTCCGCCCATACCGATGACCGAAACATTGAAGCCTGTTTTACCAAGCGGCCTTTTTGGAAGGGGATTTTGCCTGCTGTTTTCCGATATGTTTTTAGTTGTCATTATAAAGTCCCATCCCAATTCAGAAACCGTATCGTAATTTTCCCTAAATTTGACCGGTTTTTACCTGCTTGCAAGATTGATAAAAATAGATTATACTATTACTGATTTTCATCGTCAAATTATATTGATATTTTATACCGATTGGTATTAATCGAGCAATTTTGACTGGCAATTGGAAGTAAAAGTATTAGAATTACGGTTTTATGCGTAAATGCAAGTGCCTGATAATAGTGATTGGATAATGGTGTATAAAGTATGAGAAATTTTTGTATATATGCAGTTTTGCTCGCGACAGTTGTTCTTATGGTCGCCCCTGCCTCAGCCGTCTCTGTGCTTAGCGACCAAAATGACGTCAATAAACCCGTTAAGCTTCTGCAAAACAGCCTGGCTGGTCATACCGGCGAATCAAATGAGCCTGCCGCAAGCGGCGAACTGCTGAACGCTGTCGAGGTTGAAGGTCCTAACACGCCTGCAGGTTACATTGGCGGAGATGCCTTTAATCTTGGATTCAGCAATCTGCTGAAAAATTACGTTGATGCCGATGGGCTTGTGAATTATCCAAAGCTCAGGCGATTTCGTGGCGAGCTGAATACCGCGGTTGAGAAGTTTACAAATATCAAGCCGGAAGTTTATATGACATGGTCGCGAAATGAAAAAATCGCCTTCTGGATTAACGCTTACAATATCTGCACTCTTAAAGGCATTATAGATAATTATCCGATAGTGCCCTCGAAGTTTATGCTGCTGTTCTATCCTGCTAACAGCGTTATGCACATTCAGGGACTTAGAGACAAAACCTATTTTATGGTTATGGGTATGCAATACACGCTGGATGAGATTGAGCGTGATATTCTGCTGAACAAATTTGAAGAGCCGCTTACGTGTTTTGCCGTTTGCTATGGCACGCTCGGAAGCGCATCGCTCAGGTCGGAACCTTATATCGGGAAAGTGCTTAACGAGCAATTAGCCGAGCAGACGAAGGATTTTTTTGCCCATCCCGGCGCCTTTAGAATTGACCAGACCGGAGGAATTGTGCATATTTCTTCGATATTTAAAATGTACAAATGGCGTGAGGAATCGCTTGTTAAAAAATATGGAACAAACAAACTGTTTCGTGAACACACGGATGTTGACAAAGCAATCCTTAACTTAGTTAAGGATTATATTTCCGAACAGAATGAGGAATTTTTAACACGGAGACAATACTCTGTGGAATATGGAAAATATAACTGGCAGCTTAATGAGCAGCCTCAAAACAACAACTAATTTATAAGGGATTTTTAATGGCTAAAAAAAGAATTCACACCAATGCCAACTGCAATTCGGATAACTTCTTATTCACAAGTGAATCGGTAACAATGGGTCATCCCGATAAAGTTGCTGATTGTATATCCGATTCGATTCTCGACGCGATGCTTTCGCAGGACACCAGCAGCAGGGTAGCCTGTGAAACACTGGTTACGACCGGCCTTGTCGTTGTGGCCGGCGAGATTACATCCAAAGCAATCGTCGATATTCCTGCCGTCGTGCGTCAGGCGATTAAGCAAATTGGTTATACCGACCCAACAGCGGGTTTCGATTATGACAATTGCGCGGTAGTTGTTTCACTTGACAAACAGAGCCCCGATATTTCGCAGGGCGTAACTGAAGGTCAGGGTCTGCATAAGGAACAGGGAGCGGGTGATCAGGGCATTATGTTTGGTTATGCCTGCAATGAAACGCCGCAGCTTATGCCAATGCCGATTCAGATGGCGCATAACCTTGTCGCCAGACTTGCCAAAATGCGGCAGACAGGCAAACTGCCGTGGCTTAGACCCGACGGTAAAAGTCAGGTAACGGTTGAATACCGCAAAGGCAAACCGTATAGAATTCATACCGTTGTTGTTTCGACGCAGCATTCGCCGGAGATAAAGTACAGCAAACTTCAGAGCGAAATTATCAAAAAAGTTGTTCTGCCTGTGCTGCCGAAGAAGATGGTTGATAAGGACACCATTTATCATATCAATCCGACCGGCAGATTTGTTGTCGGTGGTCCGAAGGGCGACTGCGGCCTTACCGGCAGGAAAATTATCGTTGATACTTATGGCGGCAGGGGAGCGCACGGCGGCGGAGCTTTCAGCGGAAAAGACCCCTCAAAGGTTGACCGCTCGGCAAGCTATATGGCAAGATACATCGCCAAGAACGTCGTCGCGTCAGGCGCTGCCGATGCCTGCGAAATTCAGTTGTCTTACGCAATCGGCGTTGCAGCTCCTATTTCAGTCCATATTGACACCGAAGGAACGGCAAAAGTTGATGAACGAAGACTCGAAAAGGCTGTAAAGGAACTTTTTCCGATGACCCCCAGGGGCATTATAACACACTTAAAGCTCAAAAGGCCTATTTATGCCGCCACGTCTTCGGGCGGCCACTTTGGCAGAAGCGGTGAAAATTTCACATGGGAAAAAACTGATATGGCCGCCAAACTGCAAAAGGCTTTGGGGCTGAAGTAAGTGAATAGCAGAGAACGAATCAGAAAAATAATCTCCGGCAAAGAAGCCGACCGCTGCGGATTTTGGCTCGGTAATCCTGATATCGCTACATGGCCGATTCTTCACAAGTATTTCGGCACATCGACTCAGGAAGAACTTCGTCTGAAACTTGGAGATGATTTTCGATGGATTTGTCCACAGTTTTTCGCGTCAGTGTATCGGCATCCGCACAACAAGGGTATGTTCGATATTGGTATAAAAGAAAGTCACGGTAAGAGCGGTCCTTTTGCTGAGGCCTCCCACATAGATGAGGTTGATTTTGAATGGCCCGGTGTAAATTATATCCATTTCGATGAATGCCTTGATGCGCTGGTTAATGCCGGTCCCTACTATCGTGCGAGTGGCTTTTGGACTTGCTTTTATCATAACGTTATGGACCTTTTCGGAATGGAAAGCTACATGATCAATATGTATGCTAACCCCAAAATCGTTCACGATGTAACAAACCGCGTCTGTGAATTCTACTATGAAGCAAATGAGAAGTTTTATGCCGTTGCCGGCGACCTTGTTGACGGCTTTTTCTTTGGGAACGATTTCGGAACGCAACTTGCTCTTATTTGCGGCCCCGCTCAATTCGATGAATTCATCCTGCCATGGTTCGCCAAATTCACAAAGCAGGCACACGACCATGGCTATCAGATAATCCTGCATTCCTGTGGCGCTATTCATGATGTAATTGGCCGTCTTATTGATTTGGGTGTGGATTGTCTGCATCCTATACAGGCCAAGGCTCGAAATATGGACGCTGATACTCTTGCAAAGGACTTCAAAGGAAAAATCGCTTTTATGGGTGGAATCGACACTCAGGACCTGCTCGTGAACGCAACTCCTGAGCAGGTCAAGGCTGAAGTCCGCAGAGTAAAAAAAACTTTAGGGCCACGTCTGATTGTAAGCCCAAGTCATGAGGCATTGTTGCCGAACGTGCCTCCGGAAAACGTCGAAGCTATGGCTTATGCCGCCCTAAAACCGTGAACTTTTACTTTAAAATTAAGATAATTTAAAAGATATTTTTTATTAAATATTATTAAATAAGGAGATGTTTGATGGAAAGAAAGATTTTACTGCACGAAAGAGACATACCAAAAAAATGGTATAACCTTGCCGCGGATTTGCCCAGTCCGCTTCAGCCGCCGCTTGGACCCAATGGCAGGCCCATTACGCCTGAAATGCTCGCTCCTGTTTTCCCGATGAATATCATCGAGCAGGAAGTAAGTACCGAGCGATGGATTGACATTCCGCAGGAAATTCTCGACATCCTTTACCGCTGGCGGCCAGCTCCGCTGAGAAGAGCGGTTTATCTTGAAAAATATCTGAAAACTCCCGCAAAAATTTTCTACAAAGACGAAAGCGTAAGCCCGCCCGGCAGTCATAAACCAAACACAGCCGTTGCGCAGGCTTATTACAACAAGGCATTCGGCATCAAAAAAATGACAACCGAAACAGGCGCCGGCCAGTGGGGTTCTGCTCTTGCATTTGCCTGTAATCTGCTCGGTCTGGAGTGCAAGGTTTATATGGTGCGAATCAGTTTCGATCAGAAGCCTTTCAGAAAATTGATGATGCAGGTTTGGGGCGCAAACTGTGTCGCAAGTCCCAGCAATCAAACTGAATTCGGCAGAAAGATTTTGAAAGAACTGCCAGATACGCCCGGCTCACTTGGAATAGCTATTTCCGAAGCGATTGAAGAAGCCGTCCACGACAAAACCGGCAAAACACGTTATTCGCTCGGCAGCGTTTTAAATCACGTTATGCTCCACCAGACAATTATAGGCCTTGAAGCCAAAAAACAATTGGAAATGGTAGGCATAAAAAAGCCAGATGTTGTAATCGGCTGCGCAGGCGGCGGAAGCAATTTCGCAGGTCTGGCGTTTCCATTCGTTGCCGACAAAATACACGGGGCGGATATTGACATTATTCCGGTTGAGCCTAAAGCCTGTCCGACGATGACCAAAGGCGCATTTGCTTACGATCACGGCGATACCGCCTGTATGACACCGCTTCTGGCAATGCACACTTTGGGACACGCCTTTGTGCCAAAGCCAATCCACGCCGGCGGCCTCCGTTATCACGGTATGGCTCCATTGGTTTGTCAGGGGGTAGTTGAGGGATTGATGAGACCTGTTTCGTATCATCAGTTGAAGTGTTATGAATCTGCTATGATTTGGGCCAAGACCGAAGGCACGATTTGTGCGCCGGAAACCAGCCACGCGATTGCCTGCGCGATTGATGAAGCCGTCAAAGCCAGAGAGGAACACAAAGAAAAAGTTATCCTCTTTAATTACAGCGGCCACGGCCTGATGGATTTAACAGGCTACGATGCCTATCTCAGCGGCAAACTTACCGATTACGAAATGTCTGACGATGAAATCAAAGAGTCAACGGCGGTTTTAAGCGGCTTGCCAAAACCTCCGGCAAAAAAAACCGGCAAATGGTAAATTGTAGGGTGGGCTCTTAGCCCACGCGGTTTATATTTTGGGTATTGAAATTTTGTAGGGGCGAACCGATGTGTTCGCCCTTTTTTTGTGGCTATTCTTTGCTGATTTCCAGAACGATGACGCTTATATCATCGACCTCGGCGGGATTTTTGTTTGCCTTGACCATACTCTCAAACTCCATCGTCAACTGCCGACCCGGCAAACTGAGCAATTCGCTAAATTCCCTGTGGAAATGAAGATTGCTGTCGTTTTGTTCTATGCCCATAAAAGGCTCAGCTCCATCGGAATACAAAATTAGCTTGTCGCCGATTTTAAGCTGTGCGCTTCCCTGTTCAAATTGTGCGTTGTCGAATACACCCAGCAGTGCTCCCCTCGTTTGAAGCTGACTTATGTTGTTTTGACTATCGATTATGAGCGGATAAGGATGGCCTGCCCTGCAATAATCAAGCTGCAGAGTCGTAGTATTCAGCAGGCAGTAGCAGCACGTCGCGAACTGGCATCCGCTAAGATGCTGTTCGCACATCTTTTTATTCAGATTATTTATAACCTCAATCGGCGTGAAAATTTTGTATTTATTGCCCGTCGTTTCGCGCATCACAATTGCCTGCTTGATAAACATCGTCAGCAGGGCGGCAGGCATCGAATGCCCGACCGCATCCGCCAGATAAAAACCAATATGCTCCTCGTCGAGCCTTGTAATATCGTAAATGTCGCCCGACACCCAGTCAGCAGGCATAAATGAAACAGACCAGTTGAATTTATCGCTGTCAGGCAGACTTCGCGGCAGAAAATCACGCTGAACCGCACCGGCCATTTTTAACTGCGTTTCTAACTGCTGGGCGTAATCAGCTTTTTCGTTCTGTCTGCGGGTTTTATTTTTCTGACCCTGCTCGGAATATTTTTTTATTTTTTTTGTAACATTTGCCATTTTTGCCGACTCTATATACAATATGCTCGCTTATGATTCGGCGTTTTTCGCCCGCGACTTAGGCTGATAATATCTAATGCTCAGTATTTATAGTTTTTACAGTATTTTATAGGTCTTTTAGGAGATTTAACAATGTGTAATGGTGGTGGTTTTGACCCAGCCGCTATGGTAGCGGCGCCGATTATGATTATTTTCATTTTGGTCTTTGGCGTGTTTTTCCTCGCCGCATTCGCATTCAAGATTTTTCTCTGGTGGCGGATTTTCTCCAAAACCGGCTACAGCGGGGCATTCGCCTTTTTGATCCTCGCTCCGTTCGGCACACTGATAATGATGTGCATTTTAGCCTTTTCACAGTGGCCGGTTACAAAAACCCCGCCGCAAATTCAAATTCCACAGATACCGCCGACAGCAAATTAGATTACTGATAACTGAGTTGCTGATAACCGATAACTGCTTTTATGCGAATATCGCTGAGCCGATTCGCAGAATTGTTGCGCCGTATTCGATTGCAATTTCATAATCCTGACTCATCCCCATACTCAAATGCCGAAAATGAGGACCGGATATTTTTTCGCCCCTTATTTCCTCGAACAATTCTCTTGCTCTGGAGAATGCGTCTTTCACAACATCCTTATCCAAACTCAGCGGAGCCATTGTCATCAATCCCGCCAGTCTGATATTCGGCATTGTTACGATTTGCTCAGCTAAATGTATCGCCGCGCCGACAGGTACGCCGTATTTCTGCGGCTCTTTCGAGCAGTTCACCTCCATAAGAATATCAGGGCAGATATCAAGTCGCGATGCCGATTTGCTGATTTCCTCAGCAAGCCGCAGCGTATCGACCGAGTGTATGAATTCGGTAATTTTCAAAAGCTGACGAACCTTATTTCGCTGCAAATGTCCTATCATATGCCATTTAACTTTTGCATACAGCTCGGCATCCTGCGGGTTTTGCTGTGCCGATGCCGCCAAATCATCAGCCGCGACTTTTAGCTGCTGCACACGGTTTTCGCCCAATTGTCTGCATCCCAGCCGAATAGCTTCTTTTATCTGCTCGAAGTTGGCTGATTTTGTAACCACAACAAGCGTAATTTCGGAGCTTTTTCGTTTTGCCCTTGCGCAGGCGTTTTCTATGCCTGTTTTGACCTTTTCAAGATTTTCAGCAATATTTTTCATGGCAAAAACAAATTCGTCTTCTTTAATTTCCTCGGCAGATATTCCGTTACTACAAAATCAAGACTGTGTTTTGCAAATGCCTGCTGCTCGACACGAACGCCCATCTTAAGCATTTGATTCATTGCCGCCTGCCACTGCGGATAATGTTTTACAAACGGGTCGTTCTTCAGCGCATCTTTAGCGCGTTTAATATCAACATCCTTCAACGGATGCGTCGGCAGTTTATAATCTATAATATCCTGAGGCGTTACTCCAAGAAAACTCGCTTTCGGCACGCAGAAAAACTGGTTCAGATGCGCTGCGTTTCCTGACCCGACTTTCAGCGTTCTGTAAATGTTGAAATAACCGTAAGGGTCGCCATCGACAAACGCATACACCGGTATTTTCAATTTATCAGACAGCCGCCTTATAAATCTTCGACATGCTCTTGTAGGCACACCGCCCATACTGATAAGAATGCAATCCTGTTTGTCCCAGTAATCATATTTTTTCAACCGTTCAAATGCGCCGGAAGTTTCTATCGCCAGAATGAATTTAGCGTCGCTTTTGAAGTCAAGTTCTTCAACGCTGTTGGGAACTGAATACGAGCCGGACCCGAATTTTGTGCAATCGATTTTCAGTCTGTTGCCTTTACCGTCTTTGTCGAGCACAATGAGTTTGCCTGCCACATCGCCGCCTTTTTCTTCAGGCATAAATTTAAGCTGTTCGCGATTCACTCCGAACATCGCCTCAATATCATCCATAACCGTATCGGATTCAGGCTGCTCGGTAAATCCCGCCTTGCCCCAGTTTTTGGAAATATAATACGCCTCTCTTTTGGTCGCCATATTGTCAGCGTCGATAAGTTCTTTCGACAGCGACATCATTTTGAGAGTTTGGGCGAAGGTTTTTACACTGCTTACCGTCAATGTTCGCGTCTTGTTTTTGCCTGTTATCTCGAAATATCCCTTTGATGATTGATATTTGACATTTCCAAGCGACCGGACAGGCGCCGACATAGTCGGCTTTTGTCTCTTTAATATCTTGTCCTGTATATTTTTTGCGGCATCTTTTATCTTTTCAGAAACCGCTGCATTATTCCGTTGAGTCATTTAATCTGACTGCCTTTCCTGCAAACATTCGGGTAATTTTTAGTAAGCTGATACAGCTACTCTAAGAACAAAAACAGGGAAATTCAAGCTTAAAGTCCATTCAAAACATATAAAAAAATGGAGTTGTGTATCAATTTGCGGTTAATTTTTTTAACAAAAATACGAGGATGATTGGAAATTTTGCGTGCGAAAATTGCCCCAAAACTAACCGACAGCAAAAGGAATACCTAAAATATTCCCTTCGCTGTCAGGAATTCAAACCATTTATCTGGAATTAAGATGTCCATAATTCAGGAGCGATGGCAGCGCAAACACTCCAATCTGTTAGGACGTTAAGCCTTGCGATGCCTTATTTTCCAACGATTATGCCGTTTTTTACTGCCTATTTTCCTTCTGCGTCTCGATTTAGCCATTAACAAACTCCAAAGCCGATTATGTTTATTCTGTTTTAAAAACTTTCAAACCTGTATAATATATGATAGAATAGTTTTTTGCAATAGCCGAGTTGATTAAAATTTTTCAGGTGCAGTAATGATACAATGCAAAGATTGTGAGTTTTGCGAAATAGGGCCGGATAACCGCCGGATTTTCAAGTGCGACCCGTTCGTCAACGTCAAAGAGGCAGAGTGCATAGCCAAATGGCAGCTTATTCGGCTTGATATGCTGCTGGTTACATATAGCAGAATGCAGCAAATGCAGGAGAAAATGGCGCCGCTTCAGGATAAACTTTTCAAATATATGGAGCGAGAAATCAACGATATTGACGAGAGCGATAAATGGAAAGTCGATGATGATGAACCGCATAATGAAGATGACAAGCCTCTTTGATAATTAAGGACACCACTAAAACTTCATTTTAGCGGCAGAGCGAATCTTAAACGAGTTCAACTTCGATAGGTTTTTCCGATTGAGGCGTTAAGGGCGAGGCTAATTCGCAGCCAAGACGGTATGCTTCCTGATTTGCCAGAGGATGTGCCTCGACCACGCCTTTTTCGTCAGTCTTGTTGACGAATAAGTCGGCCTGATAGTGCATATCGAGGACATCAAGAAAGTATTTCATTGTCAGGCGGACGCTGTCGAACATCTTTTTGCTTTTTGACCCTCCTACCGCAATAACCATTGCACGGCGGTCTTGGCCGGGTGTCTGGATGAGGGGCTTTTTCAGGATGTATTTATTTGCCCAAAGACACTGGCAGCGGTCGATGAATAGCTTTGCATGGGCGGAGACGGTCATAAAAAATATCGGTGTCGCGAAAATCAGGCGGTCAGCATCGATAACTTTCTGTATTAACTGCTGATAGTCGTCTTCGCTTGTGCATCTGCCTGTTTTATAGCAGGTGTTGCACTCGACGCAGGGCGATATTTTCAACTCGGCCAGACGGACGTATTCTACGTTTGCGCCTGCGGATTCGGCACCGGCAAGAGCCTGACGCAAAAGCAGGTCGCTATTGCCTTTGAGCCTGGGGCTTGCGGAAATACCAAGCACTTTCATAGCCATATAGAATCCTTATAAGAGCCATCTGGATTATAGGTAAATTATCAGTTCGGCTGGGCAAAAGCAACCAGAAAGAGATGTAAAATTGAGAGGTGAAATAATATAGAAAAAGGGCGGGCTGTGTGGTAAAAGATAAGGCATACAGGGCAAATTTTATTTTAAAGGGATTTTTAAATGCAGCTTGTAATGATTGACGACAAATTTGTTGATTCAGCGAAGATTGACTCGGCGTATTTCGATTACGGCACGTTTTTCGGCGATGGCGTTTATGAAGTCCTTCGCAGTTATAACGGCAAACTCTTCGCACTGGACGAACACTTAGAACGCTTCAGGAGAAGTCTTGCGGAAATAGAAATCGAAGGCATAGACATTGCCACTGTTCGCGGCAGGGTGCTGGCGGCTTTTGAGAAATATAATGCGTCAAACGCGAAGATATATTTTCACATCACACGAGGAGCAGGCGTAAGAGATCACGCGGCGGAAGGGCTTACGCCAAGATTCTTTCTAATGGTTTCGGAGATGGAGAACACAAGCGAGCAGAAGAAAAACGGTATTTCGGTGATGACCGTGCCTGATACAAGGTGGAAACGCTGCGATATTAAATCTCTCAACCTCCTGCCCAATGTTCTTGCCAAAAGGGCAGCTCACAGGCAGGGCTGTGCCGAGGCGATATTTATTGATGATAAAGGTTCTATCACGGAAGGGGCGGCCAGCGCGTTTTTCGCTGTTTTCGGAAATGTTCTTAAAACCGCTCCGTTAAGTGCGAATATTCTGCCTTCAATTACAAGGCATTTTGTAATCAAACTTGCATCGAAAGTAGGTCTGAAAGTTCAGGAAACACAGATTAAGGCTGAAGACGCGACAAAAGCGGATGAGCTTTTGCAGGCTGTTTCGAGTAAGGATGTAATTGGGATAGTTAAATTCAACCAAATCGCAATCTCCGGCGGCAGGCCCGGCAAATACGCAAAACTGCTGGCGGAAGAATTTGAAAAGCTTGTAAAGTAGAAACGCAGTTATCCTTCGACAGGCTCAAGGCAGGCTGCAGTCGCAATTACAAACTGCGTGAGCTTCCGCTTTCGTTATTCTACTTCGCAAGACTGCGAAGTAGAATAACTACGATGAGACAAAAGAGCCCACCTGCGAAACTCTAAGCTATAGTTATTGTTACTTCAAGAGCATTTTGAGTATCGCAAATAATGCAAATGAAAGCAGTACTACGATTACCGAGAACAACGCCAGAAATATGCGGGGTTTCCATTTACTCTGCCGGAAAGTATCACAGATTCCACCTTTTTTATAATTCATCACAATACCCATAGCCAGGATAGTGAGAAGATTTAAGAATCCGAATTCGGCAAAACCTCTCCATTTGCGGTAAGTAAGCAATCCACTGATACCGGCGGACAAATATGAAATAACCGCAAGTGCAATGAGCCCAAGAAGTATCAATTTCTGACAAGACATTTTCGAGATGGCATCTATGTAAGCCATTCCCGCTACTCGGCCGGGGACAAAAGTAAGGTCGTCCTGCAGACTATTGCTGTCCCCCGACAGTGAGAAAGTTGTGAAAGGAATATTCTTTTGCGGCGGCGACGGCCTAAAAGAATCTGGTACGTTTGCATCCCGGCTGACCCATTGATTACATTGAAAAGCATCGGATTCAGTTTGCCAAAAGCCTGCAAGGGTAATTGACAGCCAACCGCGTCTGCCGGTCTTGTTAGCTATAGAATAAAATGGTTTTTCAGAGGGAAACTCTACATAAATACAAGGCCGCTGGCGATATAAGCGCCTGAAAAAATCATTTTGCGTCGTGTTTGGTTCATTTAAAAGTTTTTCTGTTACAATTCCGTCTCTCCAAACAGCCAGAAGCGAATATTCTTTATTTAAGTATTTGGCATAAGCCCCAAGTTCGGCTTCTTGCATGGATTTTCCGCGTTCTTTAAGCTGCTGCGCCAGCGCCGGCATTGAATCAGCCTTGAGAAGTTCGATATGTATGCCGTTTGAGTCGGAAACGCCCGAAATGCCGGAACCAGAACTGTAATATGAATATAGATGCTTATCACCAAAATACCAAATTGGAATTGTCCATAACTGAGTTGCGATTACGCCGTAATTGACATTAGTGAGCATATTCCTTGCCATTCCACGGCAATCGGAACCATAAAACTGCGGGAAATTTTTAGTCAGGCTGAATTTAACCTGCTCACTTTCGCACTTGATTGGAAATATCCACAGAGAGTTTGCATCTGCGGTGAGCCTGGGCGAAACCACCATTTGCTGGATGCCATCTCGCCAATTTATGATTACCCGTTCAGACCGATACCTTCCGTGTGTTCGATGTGATTGGCTTCTAAAACCATTGGCATCAGGTTTGTTAGGCTCCGCCGCATAAACAGTATAGGTGAATACAAAAGACAAAACTGCCGCAAGGACTGTAGTTTTTCGCATTAGGTAATCTCCTTAAACTAATAATAATTTTCCATAATTTTCCTCTGTTCTTCTTTAATGTCAAGACAAAAAATGGCAGTATAATGGTAATAATTCATAAAAGTGCCGCGGCAGCCATTTTACCTATTTTAACACCTGTTAAAAAGTGCGAAAGCTTCAATGCTAATTGGTATGAAAATTACCATTATTTACGCATATTGCAAAGACACGTCCTCGTTACAAAATGTTACCTTTTATGGGAATACTCCACTATATTCGCAGATGCGGGATTTAGGATTTGCATCGAAATAAGTGAATAAAGTATCAAGACTAAAGGAGTAAGAAAATGAAAAAGCTACTATTAATCTTGTCGGCAGGCATTATCTTATTGGCATTTTCAGACGCTGCATCGGCCGGTGGACGTGGCGGTCATGGCGGTGGGCATTCTCGTCCGGGGAGCCATGGCGGTTATAGCAGTCACGGCGGTGGGCATTCTCGTCCGGGAAGCCATGGTGGTTATAGCAGTCACGGCGGTGGGCGGGGGCACACAAACTTCAGCTTTTCTTTTGGCTTTGGTTCCTATAGGCCGAGGCCGTACTATTGTCCACCCTATCGGTACTATCCCTATAGTTATCCTGTGGTTGTCGAAAGGCCGGTTGTCGTTGAAAGGCCTGTTGTAATCGCTCAGCCGGAGCCAATAGTGGTTACACCACCAGCGTCAGTCGTGGAAAGGTTCGTGGATGGTAGGGTGAAAACAACTGAAATCGTAAGGAATTCAGCTTTTACAGTCTGGATTACAAACGATAACGGTTCGCAGACACCGGTAGAGCTTCGGCCGCAGGGAGCGGGATTTGTCGGGCCATCAAACGAGTATTACGCGACAATGCCTACGCAAGAGCAGTTGAAGGCTGTGTATGGTTTGAAATCCAATGTGCAGCCCGCCGCTGATACAGTTACCGTCATAGTGAACAATAGCGATGGTACAAAAACATCGGTAACGCTTACAAAAGATGGCTCACAATATATTGGCCCTAAAGGTGAATACTATTCGACTGTGCCAACTGAAGAACAATTGAAACTGATTTACGGTAAATAGGGGATAGGGTTTAGGGAATAAAGTACAGGCCGGTTTTAAATGCCGGCCTTTTTTATTTGCGATGTTACTTTTTTATGGGGCAAAGCCACTATTATTACGGATATGAGGTTATCTGACAAAGGAATATCGAAGTGAAAGGAGCTTACAATGGCAAAGAAATTAATTGTATTAGCTGTAATCACGTTATTAGCTGTTTGCAATGGCGCCTTTGCGTTTGATAGGTACGGAGACAATTGGTATCAGTGGAATGGCGGATATTCACAACATCGTTGGCATCATACTCCGCAGAGAAGGATGCCGTTGGCGTTTCTCCCGCCGCGCCAAGTAGTAGTTGAGCCAATAGTTACGGTCGAGGATAAAACTATTACCGTCTGGATTACAAACAACAATGGTTCACAGACAGAAGTAAAACTCATTCCGGCAGTCAATGGCGGATATACAGGCCCGAAAGGTGAATACTATTCAAGTATGCCGACAGAAGGGCAGCTCAAGGCTGTGTATGGTTTGCCCTGTGCAGCGCCAGTCAGAAACAATGTTATTTTTTACCTCGGCAAGAGCAATGGCAGCGAAATCGTTGTGATACTGACGAAAGACGGTTCTGAATTCCTCGGCCCCAAAGGCGAACGCTATTCAGTTATGCCTACCGAAGAACAGTTAAAGCTAATCTACGGAAATTGAATATAGATTAAATAAATTAAGCATATATAAAATCAGACTTCAGCTATTAATTGAGACAACTGAAGTCTGTTTTTTATTTACACTGCCGTAAAATAAATTTGCCATTTAGGTTCGCAATCCATACAATAATTCGTTTTAGACTTTTCCGTATTCGGAATGCGGAGATGGTCTTTCTATTTTTAAGTATAAATACAGTATTACTATGAAGTTAGCTAATAGGAGCAATAATGAAAGCCAAAAAGGTAATGATAGATGGCAACACGGCTGTTGCCCATGTGGCGCACGCCACCAATGAAGTAATCGCGATTTATCCGATTACGCCCAGCTCGGTGATGGGCGAAATTTCCGATATTAAAACCGCCAAAGGCGAGAAGAATATCTGGGGAACAATTCCAAGCGTAACGGAAATGCAGTCGGAAGGTGGAGCAAGCGGCGCAGTTCACGGCGCTCTGGCGGCAGGGGCATTGACGACGACATTTACCGCGTCGCAGGGTCTTTTGCTGATGATTCCGAATATGTATAAAATTGCCGGCGAATTAACGCCGACTGTTTTCCACGTCTCGGCTCGTTCGCTGGCCTGTCAGGCATTGTCAATCTTCGGCGACCATTCAGATGTTATGGCCTGTCGTCAGACCGGCTTTGCGATGCTTTGTTCGAGCAACGTACAGGAGGCGATGGATTTCGCACTTATTTCTCAGCAGGCAACATTAAAATCACGCATTCCATTCCTGCATTTCTTTGATGGTTTCCGCACAAGTCACGAAGTTCAGAAAATCGATGAAATCAGCTATGACCAGATGCGCGAGATGATTGATAACGAATTAGTTTTCGCACATAAACTAAGGGCGTTAACTCCCGACCATCCGATGCTCGGCGGAACAAGCCAGAACCCGGATGTTTATTTCCAGGGTCGTGAGACTGTTAATAAGTTTTACGATGTAACGCCTGCCATTGTCGAAGAGACAATGAGGAAATTTGAGAAGATAGTCGGCAGAAAATATAATCTGTTTGATTATGTCGGCGCTCCTGACGCTGAAAAAGTTATTATTATGATGGGTTCAGGTTCTGATACTGTTCAGGAAACAGTCGAATATCTTAACAGTAAAGGCCAAAAGCTCGGCGTTTTGATTGTGAGACTGTATCGGCCTTTCAGCAATAAGCATTTCATAGCAGCTCTGCCTAAGAGCGTAAAGAAAATCGCGGTTCTCGACAGGACAAAAGAGCCGGGTTCGCTTGGTGAGCCGCTGTATATGGACATCAGAACATCAATCGGCGAAACAATGAGCGATGGCACAGCGCCATTCAAATCATACCCGATGATTGTCGGCGGAAGATACGGCTTAGGTTCAAAGGAATTTACGCCGGCAATGGCAAAGGCGGTTTTCGATAACCTTGATGCCAAAGAGCCGAAGAAGAATTTCTGCGTCGGTATCGTTGATGATGTAACCAACAGCAGTCTTGCTGTTGATGATTCGTTCGTTGTGCCGCAGGAAGGTCTTTATACCGCGATGTTTTTCGGTCTCGGTTCAGATGGTACTGTCGGAGCGAATAAGAACTCCATTAAAATCATCGGCGACCTGACAGATAACAACGCACAGGGGTATTTTGTTTACGATTCCAAAAAGGCAGGCTCTAAAACGGTATCGCATCTGCGATTCGGCAAAAATATTATTCGCAGGCCTTATCTGATTCGTCAGGCTGATTTCATTGCCTGTCATAATCCGACGTTCCTTGAAAAATATGATATGCTTTCAACGGCAAAAACCGGCGCTACATTCCTACTTACAAGTATGCACAAAGTGGATTCAATCTGGAACACTCTGCCAAAGGAAGTGCAAAAGCAAATCATTGACAAGAAGCTGAAATTCTATTGCATTGACGCGGTTTCGATAGCACAGAAGCTTGGTCTTGGCGCAAGAATCAACGTTATTATGCAGACTGCGTTCTTTAAAATCAGCAACATTATTCCTATTGACGACGCTGTTAAGGCGATTAAGAAGGCAATCGAAAAAAGCTATGGCAGCAAAGGCCAGAAAGTTCTCGATATGAACTATGCCGCCGTTGACGCAGCGTTGAGCGAGATATCGGAAGTTAAAATTCCGGCTGCTGTAACCAGTACAATTGGAATGCCTCCTGCGGTGCCGAACAACGCACCGACGTTTGTTAAGGAAGTCCTCGGCCAGATTATCGCTGATAAAGGCGATGATATTCCGGTCAGCAAAATGCCTGCCGATGGAAAGTTTCCGACAGGCACAACTCAATATGAAAAGAGAAATATCGCAGTTGATATTCCTGTCTGGGAGCCTGATGTTTGTATTCAGTGCGCTCAGTGTTCGCTTGTTTGTCCTCACGCCACGATAAGAGTTAAGGCTTATGATGCGAAATACGCCGAGAAAGCTCCAAAGACTTTTAAATGTGCAGAAGCAAAGGGCAAGGAATTTGTCGGTATGAAATGGACGGTTCAAGTCGCTCCGGAAGACTGCACAGGCTGCGGCAACTGCGTTATGGTTTGCCCGGCGATGCAGAAAGACGTGAACAAACAGCCGACTGGCAAAAAGGCCATCAATATGGCTCTGCAGGAACCGCTGCGAATGAGCGAACGTGAAAATTATGAATACTTCCTGTCGATACCGAACACTGACCCATCGCTGTATAAACTTAATGCTGTTAAAGGCAGTCAGCTTGCTCAGCCGTTGTTTGAATACTCCGGCGCTTGTGCGGGCTGCGGCGAAACACCATATATCAAACTGCTTACGCAGTTGTTTGGCGACAGGGCATTGATTGGCAACGCGACAGGCTGCTCATCGATTTATGGCGGAAACCTGCCGACGACACCTTACACCAAATTGCCGAACGGAAAAGGTCCTGCCTGGAGCAACAGCTTATTTGAAGACAACGCTGAATTCGCTATGGGTATGAGACTTACCGTTGACAAGTTCAGAGAATATGCGGTTGAATTAGTTGACATAGCCGCCGCAAAGGGCTGTGTTGACAGTAATCTGGCAGGTGAAGTTAAGGCTTCTGTTGCTGCTAATGATTCATCAACGGCTGAAATAGAAAAACAGAGAGGCCGAGTTGAAAAAATCAAAGCCGCGTGCAAAGGCAAAGATTGCCCGGAATGCAAACAGCTTTTGAGTGTTGCTGATTATCTCGTTCGCAAGAGCGTCTGGGCGGTTGGCGGCGACGGCTGGGCTTATGATATCGGCTACGGCGGACTCGACCATGTTCTGGCAAGCGGCAAGAACATTAACATTCTTGTTCTTGATACGGAAGTTTATTCAAACACAGGCGGACAAGCGTCCAAGTCAACTCCGAGAGCCGCAGTTGCGCAGTTTGCGGCGGGCGGAAAATCTGTCGGCAAGAAAGACCTTACAATGCTTGCTATGACTTATGGCAGCATCTATGTCGCGAAAATCGCTCTTGGCGCAAGTCCTGTTCAGGCGGTAAAGGCGTTCACGGAAGCTGAAAGCTACAACGGACCATCGCTGATTGTAGCTTACTCGCATTGTATCGCTCATGGTTATGACCTTGTTCAGGGCTACGAGCATCAGAAGCAGGCAGTTGCCAGCGGTTATTGGCCGCTGTACAGGTATAATCCTGATTTGAAAGCCGCAGGACAGAACCCGCTTCAGCTCGATTCCAAAGAGCCGACAGTAAAATTTGAAGATTATGCTTACAGCGAAAACAGATATCGCACGCTGAAAGGCTCAAAGCCTGAAGTTGCCGCGGAATTGATGAAAAAGGCGACGCAGGATGCCGCTGAGAGATTTAATCTTATTCAGCAGTTGGCCGCTCTTCAGTGTGGGCAGTGCCAGAAATAGTTGTTGTTGAAAATTTAGTTATCGGTTATTAGTGGGAAATTAAGCTGATAGCCGATAACTTTTTCAAAAAGGTGAACTTATGAGAAATAAAACAGCCACGAAGCCACGAAGACACGAAGACGGAAATTCAAAATTAAGAATTTATAATTTCTTTGTGCCTTTGTGTCTTTGTGGCTTATTTCTTTTTTCGGGCTGCCAGGGAAATAATTCATCTAAAAAGGGTGGTCTTGCACAAAAAGCCGATTTTGAGTTTTCGTGCATAGCAAAGTTCCTTATCGCTGACGGCTCATCGAAGACCGCTGGGTCGAACGGCAGCTGGTATTTGACCGAGCAGAACTGTCGGCTGTATTTTGAATCTACAGGCGGAAAGCAGAGCCGAAAGCCTTTGATGACAGTGGAGGCGAATGAGCCGGGCGGCAATGCGGCGTGGACGGTAAGCGAAGACAATGTTGTTATCGGGAAAAAGCCCAAAACTATTGCCGATAAAAAAATATTTGAATTGATGACCAATGAGGCGGTATCATCAGCTATGCTGGGGCTTTTTTTGGTGGAAACAAAGCCTGCGAATATAGTTTCCGGGCAGGGCGGCAATTTCTTATTCCAGGGTAGAAAATACTATTTTGCCGGTTTTTTCGGCAAAAATACGAGTTTTTATAAAGCGGGAAAAGACGGGAAAGTCTGCCTTGCTGTTACCGAAGGCAAAAAAAGATATGTTTTATATGGTTATAATTATATAAAACTTGAAAATGGCGGCAGCGTGCCATCGAAAATTGATGTCTATGGCTATGAAAACCCAAACGAAATAGCGCAATATGTTATATTTGCAAATTAGACGTCTACATCCTATAATAAGCCGATTATTTTTACTGCTGCTGGTTTTTACCCGAACAAATTGGATGTTTTGCGGGTATAGAGGCGATAAAGCTTCATTTCCTACGGACGGTTTAAGCTCATTTTGATGATTCCGATTGCGGCGCATCGGTGTTTTGAGGCCTTGCTTGTGTGGATGCATAAGAGTACATTTTTCCGATATGCAGCCTATTTAACCCTTTGTTTTTACAGAAGATAACGGTTATTGCCGATAATATTTCAGCGGACGATGAGAAAAAACTCAAGATGTTTTGTTTATTGGCCGCTGATTGCAGCGTTAAGCGGCGTTTAATTTGAGCCGATGTTAAGGTACAAGGGCGGATTTTGTATCTGCTTTTGTAGAAAATTTCAGCTCTTATATATGGGATAACAAATATGGCACGAGTGAACAGAAGCCAGATAGTTGCAGCGGCTGTCGTAATAGCCGCCATTTTAACCGGATGCAGTAAGGATCATCTTGACCCTTCGCAGATAGGCAGGTTTAGGCCTGCACCTGCTGTGAATGTAATTCTCGATACACTCGGTGTTTCCGAAGAATCTTCATCCGCTTATGAGGGCGTGGAAGACCCGACACCGGCAGATGTAATAGCACGCGAGCAGGATTATGCTTTCAGTTCCGGCGATGTTATCAGAATTTCCATTTTTGAATTGCTTCAGGAAAGCCAGCCCTTCGTTGATGATTTTATTGTTACAGAAAGCGGCAATATATCAATACCTGAAATAGGCCAGTTGCAGGCGGGTGGATTGACCGAAACACAACTCGAAGAGGAAATAAGAACATCCCTTTCTCCCGGCATTTTGAAAAATCCATCAGTTACGGTTTCGCTGCGAAACTCCCTTAGCAGAACTTTCACAATCATAGGCGATGGTATTGCCAATCCCAACAGATACCCGATTCCACGTTATGATTTCAGACTCACCGATGCCCTTGCGGTCGCGGGTTCTGCCAGACAGTTCAACGTAAGTTATATATATGTACAACGCAAAATTACAGGGACTGAACAGAGTGAAGATGAACTTGGTGCGGGAAATGAAATAGGCCTTAAGCCTGTAGATGCCGGCGGTAACACAGGAACTCCGGGAGATGTTAACGCCGTGGACAAAGACCTGCTTGAGGTGATTGAACCAGCGTTCACTAAGGCAGGACAATCCGGCTCAGTTATAGCCTCGGCAGAAATGGCCAATGAAAATGAACTTGAAACGCTGGCCAGCCCGGACGGTGTTGCACCCAAACAGGAGCCGGTTTTGAAGGTAAGCAATGAAATTCCACAGCCGGCTCAGCCGCAGAGTGGAATAAAATGGGTCTTTAAGGATGGCAAGTGGACGCCTGTTAAAGTTGATGGCGGGGCGGTCGAGCCTTTAGCGCAGAAGCCGGCACAACAGCAACAGCAGTCAGCGAAAGCTGAGCCATCGGCAAAACCGCAACCCAAGAACGGCGGCTGGAAAGATATTATGTCCGGCGGCACTCAGACTCGTGTGATACGAATTCCCAAAGACAAGCTATTTGGCGGCGACCCACGGTATAACATTGTCATAAAGCCGCAGGATACCATAGCTGCCCAACTCGATATTGTGGGCGAATTTTATGTACTTGGTAATGTAAATAATCAGGGTATAATAAATCTGACAGGCAGGCCGATGACGCTGAAAATGGCTATCGCCGCGGCGGGCGGTCTGGGGCAGTTAGCCTGGCCGAAAAAATGCGAAGTCGTTCGCAGAACAGGCGAAAAGAAAGAAGAAATTGTTATGGTTGACCTTGAGAAGATTGCCAACGGCACTCAGCCGGATTTCTTTATCAAGCCTAATGATGTTATAAATGTTGGAACACACGGTCTTTCAAGATATATGCATGCTTTGCGTAATGCTTTCAGAGCCACTTATGGTTTTGGATTCATTTACGACAGGAACTTTGCGGACAGAAGTTTTGGGTGGAATAACCCGCTTATACAGCCTGAATAAGAAAGTAAGGAAGAAGAATTGTTAAATGCAGGATGTTGAGTTGAATTCTATGGATGGAAATAAATTATCGGAGCAGGAACTTGGCTGGTCATCGCTTGGGGTGCATACATACATAAAAATCGCTCTTCTTGCGGCGGCGGTCTACGGCGTTTTTCATATCGAAATTTATTCCATTGTGAGCAAATGGGTAACGGACAGCAGTTGGTCGCACGGTTTTATTATCCCCCTTTTCAGCCTGTATTTTATCAATCAGCAGAAAAAAGAACTGCTCCGGATAAAGCCGCAGACAAACTGGCTCGGTCTGGTGTTTTTACTCTGCTGCCTTGGTTTTTATGTGCTGGTCATATACGTCTACAAGTTCGGTTATTTTAAGAGTATTGTAATTATTCCCGCAATCGGTTCGATAGTTTTATTTATAGGCGGATGGCGGCTTGTCAAATATCTGTGGCTGCCGATTGTATATCTGATTTTTGCCATACCGCTGCCAAATGAAGTTTATGAGAGAATGACCATCCCGCTGCGTCAATTAGCGGCCGCGATTTCTGCGCAGATATTAAGTCTTGTTAGCGGCCTTGAGGCTACCTCCGTGGGCGCTATGATTGATGTGGTTTATAAAGGGGTAAGACTTGAGCCTGCGCTCGATGTAGCTGAGGCGTGCAGCGGAATGAGATTGCTGATGGCCTTCTTTGCTTTGGGCGTTGCCATGGCGTATCTTCATTATCGCCCGATTTGGCAAAGGCTGGTTTTGCTGGCAAGTACGCTGCCGATAGCGATTTTGTGTAATATCGTAAGAGTAACCATCACAGGTTTTATTTATATTCTGTGGGACCCGAAATACGCACAGGGTATTTATCATGATACGCTTGGGCTTTTAATGCTGCCGCTGGCTTTCGGGCTTTACGGCCTGCTGGCGTGGTTTATGTCGAATCTGACGGTTGACGAAAGTCAAACGCAAAAGCAGGAAGAACTTATTATACGCAGAAAGGATTCGCAGGGATAATGAAGGGGTCTTTAATTAAAAATTATTCTCAGCCGGCGTTTTTGGTGAGTTTTGCGGTTCTTATCGTGTTTGCCGGCGGAATGAGTTACTACAAGACAAAGTATGGCGTTACAATAATAAAAAAAGCTCTGCCTTTGAGGCAGTCGTTTGATTTGCTCGATGAAAAGCTGCTTGCGCCATACAATGTTCTTAAGAAATCTAAAATTGAAAATCTGGATGTGCTTGAGTCGCTTGGCACAGAAGAATATATGCAGTGGCTCGTCGAGGATACGACTGTTGATGAATTAAGTCCTGTAAGGCAATGTTCTATTTTTGTAACATATTACACCGGCACCCCCGACCAGGTTCCTCATGTGCCGGAGGCTTGTTATACCGGTGGAGGCAATGAAACCAAAGAAGATTTGTCGCTGGATTTAAACATCGGCGATGTGAATGTGGCGCAAATACCGGCAAAAGTTCCGGCTACCTGTCTTGTCTTCGGCCAAAAAACAACTGAAATATGGCAGGCATCGGTAACTTTTCCTGTGATTTACTTCTTCAAGGTCAACGGTCAATATAAGGGAGGTCGGAGAACCACACAACTCGCCCTGGGTAATCTGACAAGCGAGTATTCATATTTCTCCAAGGTTGAAATAAAATTCAATGGCAAAGGGCTGTATCCCGATAAGAAGCAGGCAATTGAAGCAACGGAAAAATTGCTGAGGGTTTTACTGCCTGTTCTCGAAAATAACATCTGGCCTGAATGGAAATGAAGTCGGTAAACAAATCTTTTTTTTGACAGTAAGGATTATAACAAATGGCTAAAAGATTAAACAAAAAGGTTGCGATAATAGGTTCAATTGTTTTTGCGTTGTTGATTGTGGCGGTGATAGTCGTAATGCTCAAATTTGCCGGCAGAGACCCGAAAAAATACTTGGCCGATGCAAGAGCTGCGGTTTCTAAGACAGAACCCGATTACAAAGCCGCGGAAAAGGCATACGGGCTGGCATTTGCTTACACCAAAAACAAACAGGGGAAAATTGATATTCTGTTTGAACTTGCGGAGATGAATCTTGGCATAAACGAGTGGCAGAAAGTCTACGGCTGCTGGAATAAGATAATAAATTTAGACACGCAGAATACAAAAGCGCGTCTGGCTATGCTTAACTTCAGTTATCAGCTTGCTGTAAACGGCGACTGGAACAGATGGAAAGATATAGAATCAAATGTTTCTGAATTGATTGATAAAAAACTTGATACAAGCTCAAGAATATATCGCATCAAGGGACAGGCTCTTTTGGAGCTTGTAAGGCACGGTCAGGCAACCGACAAAGAGGCAGGAATTAACAGTGCGATTGAAATCCTGCAAAATGTAATGCAGCAGGAGGCGAATAATGTTGATGTGTATCAGTATTTGGCTGACGCGATAGCTTTCAAGGGGCAAATACTCGCCGCAAAAGGTGTTTTAAATGCCGATATCAACGCCCGTCAGGAAGCGATAAAGGTTCTGCTGAAGGGAGTCCAGAGCCTTCCAAATGAGCCAAGGGCTTATATAAATCTCTATGGCTTAAAACTGATTCAGGCAGGGCAGGATGCCGAGGCGTTAAAGCTGGTTGAATCCGATATTCTTAAGCTTACCGATAAGTTTAAGGATAGTCCGCTTCCGTATTTCGCGGTTGTTCAGTTGTACAGCAGAAATCCGAAGAAACTGGAAATGGTAATTGCCGCAGCCGAGAAGGCAAATCAAATTGACAGCAACAATGTCAACTATGCGCTGACGCTGGCAGACCTTCATTACAGAAAATATTCTATTTCCAAAGACGAAGCGGATTTCCAAAAGGCGGTGAATATCGCGACCAGCGCCCTGAGTTTTCCCAGCAGTCTCGATGTGTCCGGTCCGAACGCCAGAATAAGTTTTATAAACAGATATTCGCTGCATACTCTCCTGGCAAACTTCTTTATTGAAAAAGCGGCAGCCTCTGCGAGTGGGACGGCTGAAAAAACAAAATGGCTGGAAAAGGCCGAGCAGGAAGTTCACGAGATGGATCAGCTTCTGGGCAGCGCTGAAAATCCTTCTGCGATTATGTGGCACGGCAGACTTCTGTTTGCCGAGGGAAAGACTAACGAGGCGATTGTTCAAATGGTCGCTGCTTACGATGCTTTGACCACTGGCGAACAATTGAGGGGCGATATACAGCTTGGCAGACTTTCCTGTGATTTAGCAAGAGCTTTTGAAAACTCGTCTGAAACAGGAGCGGTCATTAAATATTATTCCACCGCTTTCAAAAACGAGGTTCATTTGATTAAGCCTGAAATTATTCTCGATTTTGCCGCGGTGCTGATGCGTGCACAGGACTGGGAGAGCGCTATCAAATCAATAGACTTCTTTGAAAATAATTTTACCGCAAACGACAAGAGTCGAATCCTTAGGGTCGGCGCTTATATCGGGGCGAATATGTACGATGAAGCGAAGGAATCTCTCGGCAAATTGCCGCAGGACGACCCGAATACTTTAAGGCTCAGACTTGCATATCTTAGAAATAGAATGAGCAGTACCGGATGGGGGCTTGTGAGAACTTCCGATACCTCTAAACAGGCAGCCCAGGATGCAAATGCCATTAAATTGAAGGCTGAATATGACAGCCTGAAAACTCAGTACGATAAGGCTTCCGAACAATTGGCGTCGCTTGGCACAAAAAAACTGATGGAATCCGAAGTTGCGGATTTGCTCAGGCGGTATATCGCTGATTCGCAAAACGAGAAAGCCAAAAAAATTGCCGATAGTTTCATTCAGGACAATCCGAATAGTGTGAATGTAAAAATGTATCGGTTTATGCTCGATGAGCCTTCGCCGGTAAATGTACCGCAGGCAAGGCTTGAAGAGTTGATGGTTAAAGCCGTTGAGTCGATTGATGAACCGACAGCCAAAGCGCTGACTCTTGGGCAGTTTTATCAGAGCAAGGGCCAAAGCGATAAGGCAATTGAATTTTACAGCAAGGCTCTTGAGACATCTCCCGACAATACACAGGCGGTGGCCGGCATTTTTGATGTCGCCATAAGCGTTGGGGATATGGAAAAGGCCGGGAAAATGGCTGATATTGCAAGCGAGAAAAATCTCGATTTATGCGATGGTGAATTTTTCAAAGCCAGACTGCTGTTTGCTCAAAAAGATTATCCAAAAGCGCTTGAGCGAATCAATAACTGTTTTACGAAGAGACCGGTTTTTTCACAAGGGTATATGCTGAAAAGCCAGATTGACACGGCAATGGGGAAATCCGCAGATGCCATTGAAGATGCCAAAAAGGCCTATCAGTCAAATCCATTAGATGGGCAAATTGCCAAAAGTTATGCGTCTGTTTTGTATGAACGCAACCGGAAATTAGGCAATGCTGTTTCGGATGAACAGCGTCTCGAAACGAAAACCGCTCTCTTTATGGCTACGCGTGCCAATCCTACAGATCTTGCTCTGAGTAATTTTTACGCCGAGTATATAAGCGACACCGAGCCTCTGCGAGCCATTGCAATATGCCAGCAAATACAAAGAGTCTCGCCGACCGTCGATAATGTTCTCAAATTGGCGGGTCTGGCTAAGCGGCTCGCCGAAAGGAACAGAATTCAGCCGCAGTTGAGCACCTATATTGCCATTGCGCAGGATGCTTATGCAAAGGCTTATGCGGCAGCGCCGACGGATAACAGGGTTTTGACCGAATACAGTGAGTTTTTAAGAGCTACCGGAAAAGCCGATGAGGCACAAAAAATACTAACCGGCAACGATGCGCTTTTGTGGCAATACTATATGAGAAGCGGCAAAGTCGATGAGGCGCAGCAAATTCTGAATAAACTGTACGAGGCAAATCCGCAGGATGCTAATACTATAAAGGGTCTTGTGCTTGTATCGAGAACAAAAAAAGATCAGGCTGGTATTCTGAAATATACCGCAGAACTGCTTAAAATCGACAAATCCATAGATAATCAGATAATTCAGATTGAGACCTATCTTGAAGCCGGCCTGACGGATGAGGCTCAGAAGAAACTTGACAGTGTCAGGGAAAGATATCCAGATGAGCCGAAAGCTGTATTTTTGCAGGCCTGGCTGCTTGCAAGACAGGGCAAACTTGATGATGCGCTTGTGCTTGCAAACAGAAATATCGAGCTTGACAAAAATAACGCAAGAGTTTGGCAGTTGCGGGGGCAAATATATCTCGCGTTGAATAAATTGAATGAGGCTGTTGATGATTTACAAAAGAGCAAGTCTATTCAGGATAACGCCGAAATACGCGTGGATGTTGCCAGAGTTTATGTGAGGACTGCCAGAGATGAGCAGGCGATTGTAGAGCTTAAGACCGCTGTTGACCAGTTTGGCTCTGCTGTGGCCAGAAATATGCTCGAAGAGGTTTATCTGAAATTGGGGAAAAAAGACAGTCTTGACAAATTTTACACCGAGACGATGCGGTTATATCCCGATGGTGTCTACTGGTACAACAGGGCAGGCGAATTCGCTTTGAGCAAAAAAGAATTTGACAAGGCTCATAAACTGTTCGATACCGCTTTTCAGAACAGTCTTAAATTGAATAGCGAATCTCCTGACTTTCAGGCTTTTGACGGCAAATTGAGGTCGCTGCTCGAAGCTAAAAAATATGACCAGTTACTCGCCGAAGCGACAAAGTATCTCGAAGGACCTATTGCAACTATTGCTTATTCAAGGATGGCCAGAGCCAAGGCTGATACGGGCGACAAGGATACCGCAACGCAATATTTCCGCAGAGCTTTGGAAAAAGCAGGCGCAAACGAGGAATTTATTATCGAAACTATCAGACAAATGAACCAGGTTGTTGGCTTTGATGAAACGGTCAAGTGGTGCAATGAAAAAATTCAGACGCAGCCCGATTCGCTTGCCATAAACATTGCATTGTTGAATTTGTACAGGATGTCTGAGGAGTACAACAAGGCGTTGGTCTATGCCGACCAGTGCATAAGGCTTACGACCGATAATGAACAGACCAATATGCTGCACCGTCTGAATAAGGCCAATACCCTTCATATGGCCTTTAAAAAGACCGGCGATAACGATTATTTAAAGAAGGCTATTCAGGAGTATGAAAGTATTCTTCAAAAACAGCCGACAAATGCTACAGTACTTAACAATCTTGCTTACATACTTGCAGATACAGGTGTGGATGTAAGCAGGGCTCTTGATTACGCTAAAAGAGCTTATGTGTCTCTGCCGAGCAATGCTAATGTACTTGACACCTATGGCTATGTTCTTTTGAAAAGCGGCGATGCCAAACAGGCTGACGAAGTTCTGCAAAGGGCTCTGCAGCAGTTTGAACAGGATAAGATAAACGCACCTATGGATGTGTATGACCATATAGGATTGGCCAAGGAAAAATTAAAGCAGGATGCTGAGGCTTTAACAGCCTATAAAAGAGCTTTGGAATTATCAGATGAAAATGTTTCTAAAGATGTCAAAGACAGGATATCAGCATCAATCAAAAAGCTATCCGGCCAGTCGCCGAGCCGATAAGGTTGTTCTGAAAACTCCTGTTATGGGACTTTTATTCTCTGCAGGAGCTGAAATATGATAAATAACAGACAACCAGCGATACCAAGTCAGGCCAGAACAGGTTCTTTGGCTAATTCAGGCATTACGCCAAAGGAAATACTGGACATTCTCAGGCGGCATATGTTCCTGATAATTATGATGACCATACTCGGTGCCGTTGTCGGTGTCGGGCTGTGGTTCGTTTTGCGGAAGGTTGCGCCAAAATATACAGCAAGAACGTATATAGAAGTCTTAAGCCCCGGCCAAAGCGATCCTACAATAATTGGCAGTCCTCTTGCCGGCAAGGACATCGCTTATGAATTCAGGTTTTCCAAAGCAGCGCTGATAAAACAGCAGAATATGCTGCAGGAACTGATTCGCAGAGACGCTATTAAAGAGACAAGATGGTTCAAGAGCTTCAACGATGACATAGCGAATATTATCAAAGACCTCGAAGATAATTTTGGAGCGGTCCCAGACAGAAACAGCAGTTATATATTAGTCAGTATGACCTGCGGCGACCCCAAAGAAGCGGCTCTCATAGTCAATGAAATGGTTGACCTGTTTATTAAATCGCAGAAGACGAACGCTGAAACTGAGGCAGGCCAGAAGTTAAGGGAATTAGGACTGCAGGAAAATGAACTCCGCGACAAGCTTAGAAGTATAACCACTTCGCTGGATGACATCAGGAGAACAACAGGCATCACACAGCTTGAAACCGGAGGTGAAGGAACAGATTTCCGTCATACAGTTACACAAAAACTTGCAAGTCTTGAAGTCGAAAAAACAAAAGTCGAAGCGGATATGGAGCAGATTAAGGCGAGCGTTGCCAATTTTGAGGAAAGAACCACAGTCTCTGAAGTAGTACAGCGAGACACAGAAAACGACCAGGTTGTGATGCAATTGATGGAGCGAATTAGCTCTTATGAGGCGGAGCTTGCGAGAAAACAAACGAATCTCGGCGAAAATCACAGAGAAGTGCAGCAGTTGCGTGAACTTCTGCGTCAGACAATTGCGGAGAAAGATGTCCGCAGCAATGCAAAATCGCAGCAGATTAGAAATTCAGACGTTACTTTGGCTAAGGATCAGCTTGCGCTTTTGACCAATCGGCTTGCAAAGCTCCAGGAACTTAGAGATAAGACGGAAAACGAGCAGAGGGACCTTGACAACGCAAGGTCGCAATACGACCAGTTTGTTTCGGACCGTGAAGAAACCAAGACCAAGCTGTTTGATGTTCAGGCACAGATAAGCAAATACAACCTTATAAAGCAGGATGCGGAATCCTCAAAGGTAAAAGCCATCGGCCCTGCACCTGAGCCTTTGGAGATTAGTTCGCCCAAATTGCTGATATTCGCGCCGGGCGGAACTTTCCTCGGCTTTATGCTGGGTATAGGTTTGGCATTCTTAATCGAGTTGCTTAACGACCTGATAAGAACGCCGAGCGATGTGATGAAGTTTGTAAATATCCCGCTGCTTGGTATGGTTGTACATAAAAATCTGGATGCAGCCACAAAGAAGGCCGATATGTGGACGGTTGCAAGGCTTCTGCCGTTCTCGATTATGAGCGAATGCTACAGACAATTAAAAGCCAATCTCAGGCTTTCTGCACAGATTGATTCTCAAAAGGTAATTTTTGTCGCCAGCGGAAATGCCGAAGAAGGCAGAACTACCGTAGCAGCCAATATGGCGACAATTTTTGCATCCGGCGACAACCGCGTACTATTCATAGATGCGAATTTCCGCAGGCCCACATCACATAGAATATTCCCAGGCTCAGACGAAATAGGTGAGCTTGATATACACAACGAGGGTTTAAACGGTTATCTGACCGGCCTGCATTCCATTGAGCAGACTATTCGTTCAACAGGGCTGGAAGGTATTGATGTAATCGATAGCGGCGCTCTCCCCGAAAACCCGGCTGAACTTTTGGGCGGCAGCAAAATGACCGAACTTATCAAATACGCCCAGGGGCATTATGACCGTGTGATAATCGACGGCCCTCCAATGCTCGTAAGCGATGCCAAAGCCCTTGCCTCGCAGGCGGACGGCACTATATTGGTGTTCAATGCCGCCATCACTCGACGCGGCACCGCTAAGAGAATCGTCAGGGAATTGAAAGAAAACAATACGAATATTCTTGGCGCTGTGCTTCTCGGTGTAAGACTGCTCAAGGGCGGATATTTCCACGAATTGTTCGAGTCTTATAGGGAATATCAGGTGGCACAAAAGGTTTAGAATAAGTAAATAATCAATAAATCAAAACGGCAGCCATCAGATTATTAAGCGGTTGCCGTTTTTTTTGCGCCACTTATAAAACAGTTGTTTTTATCCATCTTAGGCGGTATCATCCCAATCTACCGGGGCGTAGCGCAGTTTGGCTAGCGCGTTGGACTGGGGGTCCAAAGGTCGCAGGTTCGAATCCTGTCGCCCCGATTTTTTCTGACAGCAGATTGGAAACCCACAAAAATCCCCGGTCACAGAATTTAAAGTCCGAAATCCTAACCAATCACAAAATTAAACAGATATTATAACTCTTTACATAACAAAGAATTACAATCTGGTCAAAGTTGTTTTTTTTTAATTTACTGGCAATTTACAGGTCTAATTGCGATAATGCCATAGGTAAGACTTATGCCATATGGGCGATAGCTGTGTGAAATGGCGTTAAAAGGTGAGAGAAATTATGCTATGAAGATAATGAACAATAGCAAAATAAACGTTGTGGATGTGAAAGACCCCCACGAACTCGCCGCAAGGGCGATGGATATTTTTGCCGACTTGGCAAAACAGGCTGTCGGTGAAAAAAATGTTTTCCATGTGGCCATTTCGGGCGGAAAAACTCCGCGAAGATTTTACGAACTCCTCGGCACGACCGCCGACAGCGCAAACCTGCCCTGGGATAAGACCGAATTATTCTGGGTTGATGAGCGATGTGTAGACCCGCAGTCGCAGGAGAGCAATTACAGGCTTGCGAATGAAACGTTTTTAAAAAAAATTCCTATCTCCCCCAAAAATGTTCACCGGATAATGGGCGAAACCAATAATTATAATCAGGCTGTCGAAGATTATGACCGCGCACTGCGAAAAATTTTCAATCTCTCGCCAGGCCAATTTCCGCAGTTTGACCTGATGGTTCTTGGAATGGGTCCCGATGGCCACATCGGCTCTCTTCTTCCAAATTCTTATGCTCTGTTTGACACGGTTGATCTGGTAACAGTAGTTTATCAGTTGGAAGGCGGCCTCAATCGTATTACGCTCACACATCCGGTAATATGCGCTGCAAAGCAATTGCTTGTTATGGTATCAGGCACGGAGAAGGCTTCAATTGTTCGTGATGTACTGCTCGGCAAGCCTGATGAAGTTAAGTATCCCGTTCATACCCTCTGGCCGATACTCGACAAGGTCGTATGGGTTATCGACAGCGATGCCGCAAAACTGCTATAGAATTTATTGCGGAATTATCAATCTAATACCAGGCTTGATTATGTTCGGCCCCTTGGGAAACTGCTCCTTATTCGCCTCATAAATTCTTTTCCACCCGTTGACGTTATTATAATATATTTTTGATATGTCGCTCAGCGTTTGTCCCTGCGCAACAATATGAACTCTGCCGATTTCAACTACAGCGGATTTTTCTTCGGGTTTTGTCGGCGGATTTTTCGCCCGTTGAGCCGCAGGTACCGGCTGCTGCGACTCAAATTTTATGGAAGGCTGCTTAATAATCTGTTGTCGAGTACAGAACCAGACTATGCCTGTTATGCACAGAACAGTTCCCGCCAGCATTCCGGCTTTTACATCTATTCGCATTTATAGGCCGTCGTCTCCATCGGTTTTTGTCTTCAGGCCAATCAGAAGTACAGGAGCCGCGATAACGATTGTAGAATATACACCGACTATCATACCTATAATCATTATGTAGTTGAAGCTCCTGAAACCATCGCCGCCGAAGATATACATAATTACTACAGCCAGCATCGTAACAAACGATGTCAGGAAAGTACGAGGCAGCATCTGATTGATACTGTCGTTAATCATCTGCGGCGTAACTGCTTTGAGTCTGCCTTTGGTTTCACGGATACGGTCGTAGATAACGATGGTGTCGTTTACGCTGTAACCGATGATTGTCAGGAACGCTGCGATAGCCGCCAAATCAATCTTGAAGTCGCCGATGAGGAGCTTTTGTCCTATCGATGTGTCGCAGAAGTATGTGCTTGCAACCAAAAAGCCCAAGGCAATGGATACGTCATGAAGCAATGAGAACAACGCACCAAAGCCGTATCTCATATTGCCGAATCGCATTCCAAGATAAATCATCATTGCAACCAGCGAAAGCACTGAAGCGATAATTGCTCGTGTCTTTGCTTCCTTGCCGAGAGATGCGGAGAATTGAGTTACACGCGACAGTGAAGACTTCAATTCAGCCGCTGCTGTAATTTTCTTTATCTCGTTTGCAGTAAAGTTCGTCCACTCATCATCACTCAACTGGCGATAGCCCGTGTCAGGCAGAATACTGGCATAAATAAATTTCACAGCAGGGGCGTTTGAATCTGTTACGCCTTCGGCCATTATTTTATATCTATACCATGCCATAGATTCCATATCAGGCTTAAATCTCAGGTCGTTGAGACGCTTTTCCATCTCTGCGATTGTGACTGGTTTGTTTAGTGCAAACTCTATTTTTATGCCATCAATAAAATCGCCAAACTCAGGCGTTTCAGCAACCATTGCATCGGTAATCTTTACGCTTGATACTATCTGCGGTCCAAGATTTTCCATTATCTGCAGCTTGTCCTTAAATGCGTTAAGAACAGCCGTGGTTACGATTTCATTTACAACAGGCGCTGAAATCTCAGCCTTGTCGCCGAAGGTTTCGCCAAGAATCAAACTGACGACAGACTTATTTGTCTGAGTTGTCGTAATGGTAAATTTTGCCGGATTTTCACTGTTCTGTGCTACTGTCAGTCCGGTAATCCTGCTGCGTTTATCAACCTGTGCTTTTTCTATAGCATCTGTAACAGTTTCAATTGTTTCCTGTGAACCTGGCTTAAAAGTTATATCGGCATTCGCCTTGTTGGTTTCAGTAGTAGTGATTTCATACTGAGTTTTTGTGTTTTTGTTGCCTACGCTATAAACTCTTGCTGATGAGATTGCAGGGATTTTCAGCATTTCGCCCTGTTTCCTGATGATATCCTCAACCGCGTCTCTGCTCATGCCGCATTCGGACTTGAGGTCAACCTGGACGCTTGTTCCGCCGGTGAACTCAATATCATATTTGTTATTCTTGCTGTCATCGCGGGTGAAGAATACAATCCAACTGCCTGCGAGCAGTGACAGAGATATGACCATCATTACAGGAGCAATCTTCATCCAGTTGATATTGATGCTGTTCTTGAAGACCTGAAGCATCATTAACTTGTTCTTCAGCAGGCCGGTATTCAGCATTAACTGGAAAATTAAGCGGGTTACAATAAGACTTGTAAATACGCTCGATACCAAGCCGATAATAAGGGTAATTGCAAAGCCCTTGATTTCTTCTGAGCCTATCATATACAAAATGACGGCTGTGATAATCGTTGTCAGGTTAGAGTCAAAAATAACCCAGAATACTCTGCGATAGCCGTTTTCAATAGCTGTTCGTATAGATGCGCCTTTGGCCTGTTCTTCACGAATACGCTCGAAAATAAGCACGTTTGCGTCAACGCTCATACCGATTGTCAAAATGATACCCGCGATACCTGACAGTGTAAATGTTGCGCTGCTCAGAGCCATCATACCAAGTATTATCAATACGTTGATGAACAGAGCTACATCGGCTATAGCGCCGCCAATTAGATAATAAAACATCATAAAGCCTGCTACAGCGAGAAAACTGTAATAGCAGGCTGTGATACCCTTGGCGCGGTTGTCGGCTCCGATGAGCGGCCCGATAGTCTTTTCTGATATCGGAGGCTCAATCAGTCTTGCAGGCAGAGAACCTGCGTTGAGCTTGTTGATCATATCCATCTGCTCTATTTGTGTATAATCGCCTTCAATAACGCCGCTGCTGCGAATTGCACTCCTGATATTCGGGGCAGATATAGCAACGCCGTCAAGAGTAATGCAAAGCGGTCTTTGAAGATTATTTCTTGTTACATCGTAGAACAGCGAAGCTCCCACTTCGTCGAAGTTAAACGCGATAGCTCTTTTGCCGAGCTGGTCGGACGATGCGCTGGACTTTTCGAGTTTCCATGGTTTTTTGCCGCTGTTCCTAAGCAGGCATTCGCCTTTCTGATTACTCGTAAGAACATAATACTTTTCAGCGAATGAGCCAACGACAATCGGATTTCTTTCGCTTGGCTGCCATGAGGGGTCTTCAGGGGTTTCTATCAGTATCCACACATATTTGTTATCTGATGCCAATTTTGGCCCTTTGGTTTTGAGCGCTTCGGCATAAGCGTTCATTTCCTCTTTGTTGGTTCTGCCGTCATCGAGTTTTGGCAGAATACGGAATTCAAGAACGCCGGCGCCTTTAAGCATTCTCTTGACATCTTCCGGGCCGTCAATTCTGCCTCTTACTAAGCGGTAATCCTTAAAGACAGCATCCAATGCGTCAATTTTTTCAGCTCTTGACGGGAATGCGGCTTTGAACTGGTCGAGCATCTCGGTGCGTTTAACGGATTTTTCGGGCATTTCAAGTATTTCAGTGAGCGAATCAATGCCGAGATTGAAATTTTTCAGTTTGTCTTCAGCCTGCTTATACACGGCGTTAAGGCCGGTCTGGGGCGTGGTCAGTTCATTGACCACCTGCGACCACTGCTGATAACCTCGTATATACTCCTCAACCTGTGGACGCGTTTTTTGTGCGGTAGAAGAATTTGCATCTGTGATAAGCTGGTTAATCTTAGTTGTCTGACCGTTCGGGTCAAGACTGCTCCATGATGATGCAAGCGAAACAAGCGATGAGTCGTTTATGCCGCTTTTTTGAAGTTCTGATGATATTGTGCTTAATGTTGTTTTCAGGGAGTCTCTTTTTTCCTGCGCGGCTTTCCTTGCATCATAGGCAGCAGACAGACCTGTGAGAATTTCATTTCTGTCGTTGCTGTCACCTGCCATTTGAGCAAAGAGTGCGGCTCTTTCTTCGGCAGGTTTTGTCAATGCTCTTCGTATTATAGCAGGATTGATATTGTCTTTGGTGATAGCTTCGACAGCCTTGTCATAAGTCTGCCTTTTCTTGTAGGTGTCCGCGCTTGACAGAGGCACCTGGATTTCGATTCGCGTGTCTCCCTGCGGCCGCATAATGATGTTCTGCACATTACCCGGGTCGATACGTTTCATCAGGATAGGAATAAACTTTTGCGACAGGCCATCAGCTTCCTGTGGGGTTAACCCTGTGGTGTCTATTTCATAGATAAGGCTTGTGCCGCCGGCTAAATCAATGCCGGGCTTCAGCGTCTCCGAAGGCGGATATAACTGGAAAGCTATAAAAACCACAAGAATAAATACACCTATAAGTCCGAAACGTACAACATTTCTATCCATTATTAATTCCCTGAAAAAGTTTATATTAGCAGGCATTAGCCGCAGACTACTGACTACTGGCTATTGACTATTGTTTTATTTCTGTTCTATTACTCTGCTTACTGCTGAAGGCAGAACGCGAAGCTTCGTATTATTCGCCTCGTCAATCTTGAGAACGACTTCTGTCTCGCTAACTTCAAGAACAGTACCGAGTATTCCGCCAATGGTCTGAACTCTGTCGTTTTTCTTCAGCGACATTATCATTTGTTTCTGCTGCTGCTGTTTCTTGCGCGGACCTCTGAACATTATGAAATACATAACCACAAAAATCAAACCGATGAAAATAAACTGCTGCCACTGTGCCTTCGGATTTTTTACAACAGGCGTTGCAGCCCCGTTCGGGTCTGTCTGTACTGTTGTGCCTGTTGTCTGCTGACTTTCCTTGGAAATATCTTCAGCCTTAATTACTTCTGGTGCGTTGGCTTCCGCCAAAATTCCTAAAACTTCCATTCATAATCCTTTCTATTGTTTTTCTATGCCTGTTGGCTAATTTCCTTATCATTATTTTTCCTGGCATAAGCGGGACTTTTCAAAGCCTGCTCCGACCAGCTATTAAACATACCATTTTCTATATTTTTTCGTATTTTGTCCATTAAATTATGATAAAAAACTATATTATGCAGCGAAAGCATAATCGGGCCGAGCATTTCGCCGGTATTAAAAAAGTGTCGAATCGCCGATTTACTGAATGTTTTGCAGCAAAGACACCCGCAATTTGGGTCCACGGGCGTAAAATCATCCGCAAAAGCCGCATTTCTTAGCCGGATAGCGCCATTTTGAGTAAAAGCAAGGGCATTTCGGCCATTCCGCGTCGGCATCACGCAGTCGAACATATCAATTCCAGCCTGTACCGCCTGAATAATATCCGCAGGCGTGCCTACACCCATAAGGTATCGGGGTTTATTCGCAGGCAGCAGCGGGGCGGCAAACCGAACGGTTTTTATCATATTTTCCGTGCCTTCGCCGACGCTTAAACCGCCGAGGGCGTAGCCGGGAAAATCCATTTTTATCAGCTCACTTGCGCAATTTTTACGCAAATTTTCGTCAGTTTGCCCCTGGACTATGCCGAAAAGGAGCTGCTTTTCATTGGAATGCGAGTTTTTGCAGATTTTTGCCCACTTTATCGTGCGTTCTACGGCTTTTTCCTGCTCCTTTTGCGGTGCATCAAACGCCGGACACTGGTCGAAACACATTATAATATCCGCCCCAAGCCGATTTTGGATATTTGTCGCAATAGCAGCATCGAGTTTGATTTTTGTCCCATCATAAGGACTGGAAAATTCCGTGCCGTCATCGGTTATAGAATTTATAGAACTGAGCGAAAAAACCTGAAATCCGCCGCTGTCTGTCAAAATAGGCTTGTCCCAGGCCATAAGTTTGTGCAGCCCGCCGGCCTTTTCGACAACTTCAATGCCGGGGCGTAATAACATATGAAATGTGTTTGCCAAAATTATCTGGCTGCCCGCCTCGACTAATTGCGCAGGCAAAATTCCCTTTACCGCGCCTTTTGTCCCGACAGGCATAAAAACAGGAGTTTTTATTGCACCGTGAAAAGTCCGCAGCAATCCGGTTCGAGCATTGCTTTGTGCATCTGATTTGATTATTTCAAAAACGCTCATTGGCTAAAATTCAATTCCCTTTCTGCCGGCGACGTTTTTGTTGTACGGATGTTTGATTTCTTTCATCTCCGTAACAAGGTCAGCCATTTCGTTCATCTCTTTTGTCGCTCCTCTGCCGGTCAGAACAATTTCAACCGAACTGTCTTTCGATTCGATTATATTTTTAACCCATTCGAGTTGGGCTAATTTTTTGGAAACACAAAAGATAATTTCATCGAGAATTATAATATCATATTTTTTCTGCTTAGCCTGCTCCGCGATTTTTTCGCACGCCTCGGCGATTTTATTTCGAGTATTTTCGACCGCGGCCTTATCATCAAACGACTTTCTCATATCCCATTCAGCGTCAATAGGCAAAATCTCAATTGGCAGATTGCTTTTCGCAATTGCCTTTCTTTCGCCTGTTTCCACAGAAGGAGGTTTGAGAAATTGATATATAACGACCTTTTTACCCCATCCTGCTGCACGAACCGCAAGACCGAACGCCGCGGTGGTTTTCCCCTTGCCATTGCCCGTGTAAATTTGCACCAATCCCTTTTCAGTCATTCTGCACTCTTTTATATTGCTTCTGCGTTCAATAACTTGCTGATATTTTCCTGATTATCAAACGCCTTTTCTCCATCCGGATTATATTTTGTGAGCATTTTAACTGTCGCTTTGAATTTCTTTTCCAATGGTGCGACGATGCTCAATTTCTGGCCATCTTTATAATTTTCAATTTCAATCTGATACGCGCAAAGCGTCAGCCGTTCTATCAGCGGCTTTTCCTCCGCGTATTTGGCCAGCCTGTATCCATGTTTGAAACTCGACAGCATAATAGGCTCATCCTGCCCATACGATGGGTCGATTACAAGCCCCATTCCGCAATGCTGCAAATGCACCCGAATCTGATGCGCTATATGCGTCAAAGGCTCAAGCGCCAGCAGGCTGATACTGCCGAAGTCAGCTAATTTTTGCCATTTGGTCTGCGCTGTTCTGCCGTCCTTCGGGTCTATCCGCATCCGCTGTTGATGTCTGGGGTCTTCACCAATAGGCTCATCGACAACGCCGGTCTTTTCATCGCCCGCCGATGTTACCAGAGCCAGGTACATCATTTTCACCTGCCCGCTATCGAACAATTGAACCATCTTTTTCTGCGAATCAGCCGTTTTCGCTAAAATAATTATTCCGCTCGCTTCCCTGTCGAGATGGTGAATAACATTCAGCTTTTTATCATCTTTTCGTTGATTTTGAAGCAGGCCTGTAAGATTTTCTTTCCCAAATCTGTCAGTTCCGACACTAACTCCGGCAGGCTTATTAACCGCAACAATATCGTCATCTTCGTAAATTATTTCTATTATATTCTTCGCCATAGTTTCTTGCTTTTTATTTCCCTAAAATACTTTGGCCGGTATTATAAGCCAAACCGCTCCCAAAACCACACTTTTTATGTAATTGTACAATAATTCTGGATATGAAATTCAGGCTGAAAACAGGGGGTAAAACTTGCGCGCGACTCGAAAATAAAGGACTTATGTCAAAAGCGCAAGTGAATTTCGATAAAAACGCGCAAGAAATGTTGCAAAAATCGAGCATAAAGTTGCAAAATTCAAGCAAAGTTTTGCATGAAACGAGCAAAATTCTGCAACATTTTGCAAAATTTTGCAAAAAAACGTAAAATTTCGATGAGCTTTCGTCAAGTTTTGAACGGTTTTAACCACGGATTACACGGATTTCACGGATTTTTTTAAACAGGATAACGGGATTGACGGGATGACTTTAACCGCGGATTTACGCGGATTTTTAACGAGTTTTGAACGGTTTTTATAGCCACAAAGGCGCAAAGACACAAAGAAAAACAGATATAAAATAGCCACAGAGGACACAGAGACCACAGAGGTTTTGTTTTTTTTAGACGCTGACTCGTGCTTCGTAGCGAAGTCGCTACTTCGCAGAGTAGCATTTCGCGGATTTTCTTTAGACGGGATAACTCGCCGTGATGCGTATCGCAGCGGGCAGGATTGGCAGGATAGGGGTTAGGGTGGAGGGGATAGGGGATAGGATTGAAAATTGAAGTTTGTTATTCACTTTTCACTGTTTCCCATTATAATCAATCCTGTTATTTTATTAAGGAGATAACTATGACCATCGAAGAAATGAAACAGTTCGTAAAGCAGAGCGGCTGGGGCTACTTAGCCACAACAGATGGCAAAAATGTCGGCAATCGCCCAATGGCAGGCTTAGCCTGGAAGGATAACTATTTATTATGTGCGACCTTCACCCCGTCCGACAAGGTTAATCAGCTTAAAAAAGTTCCTTATGCCGAATATTGTTTTTGCGATTCTACCGGCAAACACGTTCGCATCGCAGGGGCTTGTTCGATTAGCACCGATAACGCCGAAAAACTCTGGCTCTATAATCAACTGCCGGAACTGGCAAAATATTTCCCCGACCCCGCCATGCCGGAGTATGTGATTATTAAGATGATGCCCGACAATATCCGCGTAATGTCCGGCACTGATATGACCTACGAACAGGTGGGAATTTAATAAACAGGCTATTGCTATTTGTATGAAATTTGGAGTGTTTGATATGGGAACTACAGACCCGAGAAAATTTATAAAAAATATTTTTCTAAATTTGGCATTGCTGATTTCTTTGACTCTTATCGCTTTTTGTCCAGCGATTGCTGAAACCATATCCCAAACTAATGCAGCCGCTGGTAATTTTGATTCGATATCGTGGTGGCTGGGATATGCTGTAAAGCAAGCCGATATTGTAACTGACCCTAATAACAAGGATGAAGCTTACAGCTGTCTTAGCAGAATTCAGGCGATAGCGGGAGATGCTAATGGCGCCATCACATCTGCATCTGCGATTTCTAAGAGGGAAAGTCGCATTTACGCCCATATAGCCGCGGCAAAAACTTCTTATAAACAGGGAAATGTCTCCGGTTATCAGAAAAATATGGAACAGGCAAAATCGGCAGCATTGGCTAAAGGGAGTGTCGAGTCTCAGATTTTTATGAATGGCAATATGATAATTACATACCTCGATTGTAACGACGTTAACGGAGCTAAATCCTATACCGAAGCCTTAAAAGGCAACACTGAAATGCACAAGGGTTATAACGGTGTAGAGTTAGCTTATCGCGAAATAGCAGCTTACCTTGCCTGGAATGGAAACATAAAGGATACTAATCTTATAGTGAGTAACAATATTGAGCCATCAGGAAAAGATGCTGCCCTGATAGAAGTTGCTGAAACCTGTGTAAGAAAAGGCAATATAGCAGTCGCTGAGCAATTCGCCGAAGACATAAATCGAGTGGGTTACAAAGACAGAGTTCGTGAAAAAATAGGTGTTGCTCTTGCGGATAAAGGCGACATTAAAAAAGCGCAAACTGTGGCAGAAATAATTAAAAACCCCACACAAAAATCATCTGTCATCGCAGTCATTGCCAAATATCAGATTAATTCCGGCGATATCGATTTGGGTAAAAAAACAGCCGAGGATATTACTTATCGCGACCACAAAATAGCTGTATATACGCTGATAGCGGAAAAACAGGCAGAGGCAGGGGAAATCGAGTCAGCTACTGCAACAATTGAAATGATGTCAAAGATGATTGATGATACTCCTATGACTGCCGATAGAAGCAAATTCGGGGTATTCGATGACTCTTTCAAAAAGGGAACTGTGCAAACGGTGTATCTTAGTGCCGCAAAGGCTTCTGCCCGAACCGGTGACGTTAATAATTACAACAAATATATTACAAAGGCAATTGATGGTGTGAAGGAAATAAATGACATGCCTGTATGGAAAGGTGTGGTATTTACAAAAATTGTCGATGCCCAGCTTGAAGCAGGTGACATAGAGGGAGCTAAAAAAATCGTAAAAGAAATCAAGGAGGATATTAATCGTACATGGGCGTTATTCAATATAGTTAAAACTCAACTTAAAAAAGACGATATTGAAGGAGCAGTAACAACTTCACGCCAGATTACGGATACTATGAACAAATCTTTTGCCTGCGGGGAGATAGCGTCTGCTTTTGTAAAAAAAGGTCAGATAGCCGAGGCTAAGAAAATTTTACTTAATATGGGAAATTCTTCATGGGAAGCCCAGGCGTATCGGCGGGCAGCAACAGTTTTTGTCGAAACAGGACACACCGAAGAACTTGCAAATTGGCTTAATGAGATGCCTTCGCCACAGGCAAGAGTATATGCATGTATCGGTGCTGTTGATGGCATTATGGAACTTGCAAAAAATAAACCATAATTTAAAAATGGAATATTTGAGAATAATTAGGCATATTTGGCTGTTGAAAAAATAGGCCAAAGGCGTTTCTTATTCGATGTTGGGCGTTCAGTGTTTTGTTTTGTAGAAAGGCTGTCGGATTGTCATTTCGAGCGTAGCCCCTTCAAGGGGCGAAGTCGAGAAATCTATTTTTAAAAGAAGATTTCTTCCTTGGTTCGGCTTCGCTCACCACTGGTCGGTCGAAATGACAGGGGGGCTGGCGGAATGACAGGGAACGGGTCGAAATGACAGAGGGGCGTGGCGGAATGACAAGTGGGCGGATGGTTAAATGAAAGAACATAACTATTATGTTTATATTCTGACAAATTGGAATAACAAGGTTATGTATATCGGAATGACCAATAATCTTGAACGAAGAATATATGAACATAAAAATAAAATCATTGATGGTTTCAGTAAAAAGTATAATCTTTGCAAACTTGTATATTTCGAGCATACAAACGATGTAAATGCGGCTATAGCAAGAGAAAAGGAAATTAAAAAATGGCGAAGAGAAAAAAAGAATAATCTTGTAATTGCGGTAAATCCAGAATGGAAAGATTTAAGCGGTGAGCGTTGAAAAAGATTTCTCCCTTGGTTCGGCTTCGCTCACCACAGGACGGTCGAAATGACAAAGGGTAAAGAAGATTTCTCCGCTGCGCGTCGAAATGACAAAGAGCGGGTTGAAATGGCAAAGGGCAGTGGCGGGATTTTTTTAGATCCTTCGACTTCGCTCAGGACGGCTTCGCCGGATTTCTCCCTACGGTCGAAATGACAGGGGGTGCGTTGAAATGACAAAAAGATTTCTCCCTTGGTTCGGCTTCGCTCACCACAGGACGGTCGAAATGACAAGGGGTGTAGTAGAAAGGTTGTTTTATGAAGAAATGTCGTTTTTGTGCCGAAGAAATTCAGGATGAGGCAATTAAGTGCCGCTTCTGCGGCGAGTTTCTCGATGGGTCTCAAAAGCCTGCGCCAATGCCGAAAACAAAGTGGTATCATTCCATATCAGCCATTGTAATCGGTCTGATTACTCTTGGCCCGCTTGCGTTGCCGTTGGTTTGGTCAAATCCGAAATACCATTGGATTACCAAAATTGCCGTTACCATTCTTGTCATTGGTCTTACTATCTGGTTTTGTCAGATTATGGCACAGATGTATGGCAATTTGCTGAAACAGATAAAAGAACTCGGCATACATTAGAAGTTTGTTTTATAAAAAAGAGAGGCACCCATTCGGGCACCTCTCTCTATTTGGAGGAGGAGAAAAGAACATCTTTCCTCTTGTATATACGCTGTGAGTTGTGTATATGTTCTGATTCGCTATGCTTAGCCGCGACAAGTACCCGGGTATAACGGACGCAATTATGTATAAAAAAAAGAAGCACCCTTTCGGATGCTTCTCGTTAATTGGAGGAGAAGAAGAACTCATTTTCTATTATAGATACGCTGTGAGTTGTATATATGTTCTGATTTTTTTAGAACAGCCTGGCCGACACAGAGCTACTTCTGTTTAAAATACATAACCTTTTCATCGGTAACGAGCATATCTATTGGCTGGTCGTGCTGAAATGCCGGCACGGCTGGGACGAGTTGGCCTGCAAATGCCAGTCCGCACTTTACGGCTTTAAGGTCTTTGTGTACGAAAAATCTGTCGTAATATGAGCCACCTCTGCCGAGCCTGTTTCCGGCTGTATCGAAAGCAAGTCCCGGCGTTACAATCAGGTCGATATCGTCCATCGGGACGGGAACGCCAATTACCGGATTTCTAAGCCCGCCGATTTCTGTGGCGATGCCCGCTTCCAGCGAAGTAATCCTCACTGGTATCATATGTCTCTGCTGCCAGGATATTTTCGGCACGACAATAGTTTTGGAATGCCGCCAGGCGTAGAGAATTAACGACGTAGTGTCTATCTCGTGCGGCATTGACAAAAACGCCATAACAGTACTTGCGTTCTGAAATTCCGGCGTATTAATCAGTGCGTTGCAGGCTTTCTGACTCGCTTCGCTTCGCTGCTGGTCGGTCATTTTGCACATCATCGTCCTGATTTGCTGTCGAAGCTGCTGTTTGTCCATTCAGTATGTCTCCGTACTATTTGCTTTTGACTTTTCCTGTTCTATCAAAATATCGAGCCTTTGTAAATAATCCATAATTATTTTTTCTCTGCCTCTTGGCACGGGGCAGTAGTATTTGTCTGTTTTTCCTGGCAGATATTCCTGCGGCACAAAGCCGTCCGGATGTTCGTGTGGGTATTTGTACTGGGTGCCATACCCCTGTTTTTTTGCTCCCGCGTAATGCGAATCTTTGAGGTGTTTTGGAACAGGGAGCGTTCTTTTATTTTTAACATCGCTCATCGCCGACCATATCGCCTTTGCCGAAGCGTTTGATTTTGGTGCGCAGGCTATATATATAGCTGCCTGAGCCAGCGGCAGTTGTGCCTCCGGGAATCCCACCAATTCGGAAATCTGCATAGCAGAGGCGGCCAGAATGGTAGCGGTCGGGTCGGCGTTTCCGACATCTTCAGCGGCACAGACAGCGATTCTTCTTGCGATAAATCGCGGATCCTGCCCGCCTGCAATGAGTCTGGCGAGCCAATAAACCGTCGCGTCCGGGTCAGAGCCTCGCATACTTTTTTGCAATGCGCTTGCCAAATCATAATGGCTGTCGCCTGTCGGGTCGAACTGAATGGCCTTTTGCTGTATGGATTCTTTGGCGATGTCGATATCGAATTTTATGGTTTGCCGGCCGGCGTTTTTTTGCGATAAAACTCCTGTTTCAAGGGCAACCAGCGCTCTTCGCGCGTCGCCGTCACTCATAATGGCCAGATATTCAAGAGCCTGTTCGGTTGCCTTTATGTCTAATGTTCCCAGTCCGTATTTTTTGTCTTTGATAGCTCGTTTGAGCAATTCAACGATGTCGTTTTTGTCGATGGGCTTGAATTCAAAAATTGTGCTTCTTGAAAGCAGGGGGGAATTGACCGCGAAATACGGATTTTCTGTGGTAGCGCCGATTAAAATTATCACGCCCATCTCGACATCGTTTAGAAGGACATCCTGTTGTGCGCGATTGAAGCGGTGGATTTCGTCGATGAAAAGAAGTGTTTTGCGGTTTTGTGTCAGGAGATTGTCTTTTGCTTTATTGAGAATATCCCTGATGTCGCTTACGCCTGCCGCCGGTGCGCTTATATAGAAAAATTTCGCGTTTGTGGCGTTTGCGATAATGGCGGCAAGGCTGGTTTTTCCGCTTCCTGGCGGTCCATAAAAAATAAGACTGCTGAGAGTTTGTGCCTGGAGCATTCGATAGAGCAGTTTGTCAGGTGCGACAAAATCCCTTTGGCCGACAAATTCATCGAGGGTTTTTGGACGCATTCTTGCCGCAAGCGGGGCGTTTGAAAGTATTTGTGCTTTTTCAATATCCGAAAAAAGCGAAATTTTATCAGGAACTTTGGTCATAATGCGGGATTATACCGACACAGCGAAGTTTTGATAACTGAATTTTCACCTTTTGCCGGCTGATGACACTTGTTTTTTTATAATTACATATTCGGCATTCCCCCCGGCATCATTCCCGGCATTATAGGCATTATCGGCATCGTTCCTGGCCCCCCCGGTACACCCTGTCCGCCCGGTACTCCAAAATCAGGCATTCCGCCCGGGGCTTGCCTGCCAGTGCTTCCGCTTCCGCTTCCGCTTTGTGCCTGCTCTCGTGTAAGCAGCGCTACAGGTTCGGCTTCTTCCGCCCGCGTGATTTCTTTATAAAGTTTTACAGTGTCGTCAGACCAGAATCGTTCTCTTATTGGTGTGGTCTGAATGGCATTGCTGCCGAGGCTGTATAAAAGTTCGTCATAATCTTTCGGCCTCAAATTTCCCGCTCCTGCCCATTGGTTCACTCTTCGGGAATCAACCACAACAGCGCCGGTTGACAAATCAACAGTTTTAATGTCCTCGCTGGCTTTGGCTAATCTGGTTTCCGCCGCATCGACTACGGCGCCGATTTGCTCGCCATTTTTCACATTGAAAACTTTTGTAACCCAGTTGCCAAGCGTGTAGCGTGCGACTTTAATTTCGATTGTTTTGTCAATGCTGCTGCCTTTTTGCATATCTCTTACGTTGGTTGCGAAAAATTTCAGTCTTTCGGTGGTTTCAACAGTTTGGGTCGGTTCGCTGAAACCGCTGTACAGCACGGTCTGGTCTTTAAGATCTTTTTGTTCATCGTTGAACCAGTCCTTTCCTGCGATTGGATTGAAAACTCCGATTCTTATTCGATACTGGTATTTTTCGCCCGGCACGGTTGTATCATCGTGCGCCCAGAAGACAAGCTTTTCCATCTGTTCAGGCTTGGATGTTTCGGTGAGCATCAAAGTTCTAAATGACTCAAGTTCGCTTATCTCGTCAGTTGGCGTTTTTTTTGGGGGTAAAGCCGCTCTGCCTGCAGGCTGTTTTTGTATCGGGGCAGTCTTCTGCTTTGGCGCAGCTGTGGTAGGTGCAGGCATTACAGGCATTCCGCCCATTCCCGGCATACCCATTCCCGGCATTCCGCCACCCGTTGTCGGCTGTCGTGTTGCAGCAGATTGCCGCGACGTGGCGGCAGAACGAGAAGCCTTATCGCTGAGCTTTGCAGCTTTCTCGGCTTCAGTTTTCAGTTTAGCCTTCTCTTCATCCTCTTTTTTGAATCTTTTGGCTCTATCATTGTAAAGCGAAGGAGAGAGCCACGGCTCTGCAGGTATGGCATTGTCATAAACAGCAGGCTGAAGTATTTCGTACATCATTTCAGGCTTGGCGAATTGTACAATTGAGAGCTGAATCTCATACTCGGCAGCTTTTTTCGGCAGTGTGAGCGCTTTTTTCAGGTGACATATTTTTGTTCGCGGCACCGTCTCCCATTGGCTCCACGACCCATCCGGCAGAGCAGCCCTTCGCTGCAGTTCCACAACTGCGAAAACAGGTTTGGCGTACTGCTCATTTTTCCAGCCCTCCGGCATATTTTTACCAGCGAACGCAGAACGGAAACTGTCATATAATTTTTTCGCGTTAAAGCTCGACTCTACTGTTACAAGGTCAACATCGGACAGCGTGGTATCCGCATTTGCGTAAGTTAAAGTTTCACTAAGGTCTTCAGTTGGTACATAGGCGGCCATTTTCACGGAGGCTACTGTTGGATTTGCTATGTTTTCAATGCTCGGCACTCGATATTTACGATTTGACGCTACGAATGTTTCTGTTGAGTACGGGGCTTTTGGGAAGATAATATCAGTTTTTACATTATTGATAGAATCATTTATCATCGCCACAAAGGCAGATTTTTGTGGTTTATATTCATTCGAGTCGGCAGGAGCTTTTTTGAGCTGTTCCAAAATGCCCTGCGCCTTTTCCTCAATGATTTTATCAATTTGTCCCGACGATAATTTTTGCCCATCAATCTCGGCGGCATTTGGATTGCCGATAACAAAAAAAACCAATATCAGCAGCGCAGCAATTCCCGCAACGCCCAAGACCACCTTATCCAAGAGCAATTCCACTAAATTGTTTTTTGTTCTTCCCATAATATTTCAGTTATCAATAATTCAGTTATCCTTCGACTCCGCTCAAGGCGTGTCAGTTATCGGTTATTTTCGAGACCATCCTTAGTCGTCTGTCCCTGCTACTGATTTGGCATCATTGTCGGGCTAAGTTGAGCAGCGACGGTTTTTGGTTTTATCGCATCATACCCTTCTTTATTGAAAATATACTCGCATATTAGATTAAGATGAACGACGGCGTCCTGCCCGTATCTGTATCTTATATGTTCTGCGTTTTGTCTGTCCACCGACTCGATATTAGATTGGAGTATCGTAATCTGATTATGTTTGAGTTTCTGCCTTTCCAACTCACCCTTATAACCGGCAAAATAATGCTCTTTTTCGCCGCACAGCGTATCCATAAATTTCAGGACATCATTTGCTCTTATGACAACCGCAACGCTGAAATGCACAACATCTATTTTTTCGCCTGAGGTTCTCTTAGTCCAAGCGATGCAAAGCTGCCCGCCGCCCTGTACCACATATTGCGGAAGCTCTGTCGCGTTTGTTGAACCGGTCGTCCCCGCGCCGCCGACATTCGCGGCATCTGCGCTTCCAAACCGAATGCCGAGCAGTCTTTTCACGGAAGACTGCGAGACAGATGCTGAACCTTTGTTGATTTTGTTTATCGAATCAACAACGTCACTGTGTATCCAGTAGGCCAACTGGCTGTACCAACAGTCTTTGACAGCGTTTTCTCTTCCAAAATATTCCCAGTTGTCCCAGAACCCGTATCCGCTGAACACCTGCGGATTAGCGTAGACCGGTATATCCTCGCTTCTTCTCTTGCAGACAAGCTCAATAATTTGCTCATCCGCAACGGTCGAGGACGACCTGTTAGACCTGTTCCTTACGCCAAGTTCTATATTCTGTCCTGAAGCACCGGCTTCTTTTTTTATCTCCGCGTCAGAAGGGGCATCCAGCGCATTCATATCTTTTATGAGTTTTGCGAACGCTGCAATATAAGCCTGCTTAAATTCGTTAAAAATCTGTGTTGAAGTTTCATTCGGTTCAGGGAAAATTTTATAACTCAAAAGTTCCCGCTGTGTGGTTTGTATCGCAAGATTGTGTATATCGTTTGAATCCTGTGCGTGCATATCTTCGTAAGCTTTGATTAATTCATACTGTTTTTTTGGTACAACCGAGTTCATCGTGGAATCGACATCCTGCATCAGTTTTTTGCTTTGTTCGAGGTTTTCTGTTATTTTTCCCCGCATCATCGCCGTCGGGATGAACAGCAAAACCGCCACAAAGGCGATAACTGCCGGGATGATTATCGCCGTGTTCTTCTTTAAGATTTTTACTATATCTATATTTACGCTTATTTTCTTCATTTTTCTACTAATCTATCAGGCATTAAGTACTAATTCACATTCCCGGCTTAGCCGTACCTGGCGGACTGTTCTTCCACAAAATCTTGAATTTTATTCTGAACCACTTATCTCTTTCGACAAACATCGGCTTGCCGAAAGAATCGAGTTTTTTTCTGCCTTTATCGTCGAGGTCGAATGTTTTGCTTATTTCTTCCTTTGTAAGCGGGTCAAGGAGAACTGTTTCAGTCGGCACTTTGTCGCTGTCTGCTGCCGAGGCTCGCGATGACCTGCCGCGTGTGTCCTGAACGGAAACTTCCTCTTCGGGAATCCTGACAATCTCTTCGAGAACGCCGATATTTGTCGGCATTGTCTGCTTGTTATCCAAATCCACTGTGCCGGTCTCAATTTTAAAGTGTTCTATTTTATTTTCCTCGAACAGTTCAAACGGGCAGTTACCATCGCCGGTATAAAATTTATTGAGGTTCATCAGTCTGGTCTTGATGCCCCATTTATCCTGATTGTTTCCGACCCCTGCAGGCTCCAAAAGTTCGCCGATTTTCTCATAAGGGCAATAACCTTCTATCACGACAACAAAACCTGCGCCATCTTTTGAAATTTCCTGGGATTCGGCACCAGGCACAGGAGTTTGCATTTGTGTTTGTGGTCTGTAAGTCATACCTCCACCTCCCTGCTGCATTCCCGGCATTCCCATTACAGGCATTCCCATAGTTGGCAGCCCCATTCCTTCCATACCCGTTCCGCCGCCGGCGTTGTAAGAACCTGACGTTCTTGAGGAAGAATCGAGTTTGGCAACTTCCAGCGGGGCAGCAGCAAGGCTGTCAGAAAAATTTATACCTATACTTGTAATGAATACCTGTTTTCTTTCCGGTCTTGGTATCAGTTTTATTTTTTCGACTTCTCCGGCTGCATAAGCTGTGTATAGTTCCTTCTGTGCCTGATTATTCTCGGCATTGGGCAGCGTTTTAAGGAGCATTTCGTGCAGAAGCGGCACAACATCACGATATTTGAAAAAGTCTGTATATTCTTTAATAACAGCGTCGTAGCCGGCGCCTCTTGCTGTTTCCGTACTGAGATTGTTTGCGGCCTGTCCTGCCTGCTCTAATATCTGCTGTGTCTCTGTCCTGTATTTCAGCGGCTCTCTGCCGTTATAAGCTTTTAAATCCATATTCGTCCGCAAAAACGCCAGCAGAGATACCACTACTAATATAGCCGCCGCGATGATAAAGAATTTGCTCTTTTGTGCCCACAGCATTGTTCTTGCGATTTTGGCAGGCAGAAGGTTGCTTTCTATTTTTCCCTGCCCCAGCGCCTGAATACCAAGTCCGTAAGCGATGGCGAAGTCAGAGATGTTTTCATGCAGTTTTGCGCTGGATACGCTTGCCGAGGACGTAAGTTTTTCGAACGCATCCGGCCTTGTCGCGGCAAGCTGGGTCGTCTGCTGGAGATATTTATTGAGTCCCTGCATTTTGAAACCGCCGCCAAGAAGTATCGTTTTGACAAATGCCGTGTTTTTGTGGCTGTTGCTGTAATAGCCGAGCGAGCGCTGAACTTCAGTGCCGAAATCCGTGAACACCGGCTTCATCGCATGGAATATCTGCCTGGCGTATTTGCTCATAGGCGCTCCGCGTTTGAGCCTTTCTGCCTTTTCAAAAGGCAGTTTAAACGCTTCAGAAACCGCTTTTGTAAAGTTGTTTCCTCCAAGCGGAATACATCGCTGCCAGACGCCTAATTTTGTGCATACAACAAGATTTGTGTTGTCTGCCCCCATATCGAGCAGTACGACGGCTTTTTTCTCCGCATCATCCAGGTCATTTCTGTCGAACCATGCGTAATTGTACAATGCGATAGGAGACATCTGCACTATGCTGACTCTGAGGTTTTCTGCGGCGAAGTTCTCAAGATACTTTCCGACAAGCTCGTTTTTGATGGCGAAAATACCAACCTCGGTATCCGGGCTGTCAGGTTTTTCCATAAGCTGCCAGTCCCATTCCACTTCGTTTATATCGAATGGGATTTGCTGTATCGCTTCAAATTTTACTATTTCCGGAACTCTCTTTGGGTCAACCGGCGGCAGTTTTATAAATCTCGCAAAACTCGTCTGTCCCGGCACTGAAATCGCGATAGGGTCTTTGGCCAGTTCATTTCTGCCGACAAATGTGTTGAGGCTGGCGCGAATAATCTGCTCTTTTTCCTCTTCGGTTATTCCTTCAGCGGAAAGGACTTTGGGGTATTCGATATAATCGAGTCCGGTTACATCGATTTTATCTCCGTTTTGTACAAGCCGAAGGGCTTTAAGTGAATTATTTCCTATGTCGATAGCCCAGACAGGCTTTGATGTCGGCATTTTTCAACTACTCCATTTTCGCAAAATCGTTCACAATGGCTTTCAAATTCTATGAAATAAACATTATAACATATTATGAAGACTTATGCCATAGATACTATCAGTTGTAAAGTAAATCAGTGCGAAATTCAGCTTTTTTTTCAATTTTTGCCGGATTGACAAGCAAAATTGCCGTGCTGCGGCAGAGAACAAATTTGACTCAAATAATGGCATCGAGGGAGTTTAAAATAAGCAATAATCCGTAACTTCCCGAATTACAAGAAGTTATAGGCGTTATTTCCGCGGACAAAGAAAAAACGTAACACTTTAGCCGAATGTAGAAAAATAGGAAACCGCCTTCCATTCGGCAAGCTCAGGGCAGGACGGCGGAGGCTATTTTACGCTGGATTCCCGCCTTGGTTCGACTCCTTCGATTGCACTCAGGACAGGCAAGCTCACCACGGGTCGCGGGAATGACAAGTCGTATTTGGCACTTGGCTAAAGTATTACAAAAAAACGGAGAGGGCGGGATTCGAACCCGCGGTACGGTGTAACCCGTACACGGCATTTCCAATGCCGCGCCTTCAGCCGCTCAGCCACCTCTCCGTAACTCATTGATTCAAAAATGTTTATGCGCGATATTGCAGGTTAAACAATGGGCGATACTGGGCTCGAACCAGTGACCCGCTGATTAAGAGTCAGCTGCTCTACCAACTGAGCTAATCGCCCGCAAATAGACTGGCAAGTGTACAATACGGTTGTTTATTTTGCAAGAAAATCATCTTTTATTCGTTTTTTATATCAGAAACCGATTATTCTTGCAAAAACAAAGACTTATATGTAAGTTATGCCTTGCTTTTAGTTTTTATAACCAAATTTTTTAAAAAATAGCACCTAATTTCTTGTCAGGCAATAAGTTATGGCGGCGTAGCTCAGTTGGTTAGAGCATGGGATTCATAAGCCCAGGGTCGGCGGTTCGAATCCACCCGCCGCCATTTTTTTTGCCCCCATCGTCTAGCGGCCAAGGACGCCGGGTTCTCAACCCGGTAACAGGGGTTCGATTCCCCTTGGGGGTATTTTGTTTTCAGATTAAAAATATATTTCATTTCAAATCCCAGTATGGTGTTATGAATGTTTAATAATAAATTTAAAAAGGCGTAATTTTTATTTTTCCTGGAAAGGAAATATCTATGAACTTTTACAAAAAAGAGAAAACATTTTTAGCAGTTTTATTTTTGTTGTGCCTCTGGCCTCTGCATCTTCTTTCAGCATCCGAAATAATTATTGCCCAGCCGTTGAAAGTTATAGACCGCTGCGGCAGGGGAGTTCTTATCGATGCCGGCGGCACAAAGGTTTTGCTTATGGCCGGCAGCCCTTATGAAATGGGCTATCAGCACGGAAAACTTTTGAAAAATTCTGTCAGTGAACTTGTTAAACGCGTGCACCTGATAGTGAGAACCGCCGAAGCGGCAAATACAAAGGGATTTACCGGCGGCACTTTTGAGACGGTTCTGGAAAAAACGAAAAAATTTATAGACCAGCGTTACATTGATGAAATGCAGGGGTTGGCTGACGGCGCCGGACTTAACGCAGTAGATGTGCAGCTTGCAAACATATTTCCAGAATTGTTTCACTGCAGCGGTTTTGCATTGTTCGGCAAGGCAACAGCGGGCGGGCAAATGCTCCACGGCAGAATCCTCGATTATATGACTGAGGTAGGCCTTCAGGCACATGCCGTTGTTATTGTCGCAAAGCCGGACAATTTCAACGCATTTGTGAATGTCGGGTATGCCGGTCTTATCGGCTCGGTAACCGGAATGAACGATAAGCAAATCGCAATTGGTGAAATGGGAGGCGCAGGCGAGGGAAGTTGGGACGGTATGCCTATGACCTTTCTAATGCGCAAGGCTCTCGAAGAGGCTGGTACTCTTTCCGAAACAGTCAAAATTTTTCGAGATGCTCCTCGCACCTGCGAGTATTACTATGTAATTTCGGACTCGAAAATTCCCGATGCAAGGGGCTTAGTCTGCACAAGCAGCAGATTCGATGTGATTGAGCCGAATCATTCATATCCTCACTTGCAGGCCGTAAAGGATGCCGTACTTATGAGCGGAGGCGACAGATATGAAAGCCTGGCGGCGATGGTGAAACAGCAGTTGGGCAAAATAGATGTCGCGGCCGCGCTTGATTTGATGAATCGGCCAGTGGCGATGAAAAGCTGCCTTCACCGTGTTTTGTTTGCCCCGCAGCAAAATGTTTTCTGGGTATCCAACGCTTCTGTTAATATTAGTGAACCGAATTATTCCGCTTGTTTTCAGCCTTATTACCAATATGATTTTGGCAGACTTCTAAGCCTGATAAACGAGCCGAATGCATCCGGTTCGCAGGCTTCGGCACAAACGAAAGAAAAATCCGCCCCGTTAAATCCGCCGCCGACTCAGGCAGCAGAGAAAACTACCGGCGTGGTCAAGGCAGGCGAAGACAAGATTATCTCCTCGCCAAACCCTGCCGAGCAGAAGCTATTAGACAATTACAAACCCGACAGCAATGAATTCACATTTACAATGCAGCAAACTTCTGTAAATAATTTTTACAGTGTTCATCAGGTCAGCTTCAGTTCCCCGCTTACTACAGAGATAGCCGCAAATAACACCGTATATTGTGAGTATTATCGATGTGCCGGCCCTAATCCCAGACCTGCTGTTATAATCCTCGATATTCTTAACAGCTCAATGGTTGTATCGAGGCTTATCGCCAATAGTTTTGCCTTTTCCGGTGTTGACGCTTGTATTATGACGCCCCCGCATTACGGCCAGCGTAAATCTTCACAGCCCAATGAAGCCCGCCGGATGGAGCAAAGCCCCGATGTTTTTATTCAATCTGCCGGACAGGCAGTACTCGATGTTCGCCGCACAAAACGCTGGCTTATGACACAACCGTTCATCAATAAGGAAAAAATCGGAATTTGTGGAACAGGCCTCGGAGGTATCGTAGGTTCGCTGGCAGCCGGTGTGGACGGACGATTCACAAAGGCAGCCTTTATTCAAGCCGGCGGAAATCTTTCTGCAATTTTTACAACTGATGCAAACGAGGTCAAACAGCTTCGAGCCGAGCTTGAAAAAAAGCATATTTCCGCAGAACAGCTTAAAAAAATGCTGGAGCCGATAGAACCTTTGAATTTTGCCGGTAGGCTGAGCAACGCCAATGTGCTGATGATAAATGCCTCGCAGGATAAGATTGTACCTGCCGATTGTTCGCAGAAACTTGCCGACGCGGTCGGCTGTAAAATAATCTGGTATGATACTGACCATAAGGGTATGGTGCAATATCTTCCGGCCATCCTGTTGAAGATAGCGGATTATTTTGCGCCCGGAAAATGGTAATCACTAAAGACTTCTGCAAAATGAGTAATTTTTAGCAAGGGTTCAGGTACACTATACGTCTATTATCTATTTAAGTTAAGGATTCGTCATGAAAAAATTGATTCTCACTTCTCTTATTCTCTTCCTTTGTCTGAACAGCGTCAAGGCCGATCCAAACACCGAAAAAACGCTTACCAAAAAAGCCCCGAACGCCGCTGCTCTGCCGCCTGCGGCATACTCAGTCGCGGACTTCGGCGCAATCGGCGATGGCACAACCGATGATACCGCTGCGATACAGAAAGGCCTCGACGAAGCCGCCAAGGCTGGCGGCAAGGTATTTTTGCCCGCGGCCCGCTATCTTGTCAAAGGCAGCCTGCGCATCCCGCCCGGCGTTACCTTGCAGGGCGTAATGGAATCGCCGGTATGGAGCGAACCGCTGAAAGGCTCGATAATTTTAGCGACCGGCGGCCGTGACAATGAGAACGGCCCGGCACTGTTTGAGTTGGGGGCTTCGGCGGCGGTGCGCGGTGTTACTATCTGGTATCCGGAGCAGAAACCGACGGATATTCACCCCTACTCGTGGACATTTCACCTGCAAGGCTGCGATAACACCGTCGAGAATATAACGCTCATCAATAGCTACAACGGCATTCGCGTCGGGCCGGAGAGCAACGTGCGGCATCGTATCCGCAGCGTTTACGGCTGCGTTCTGCGGCGTGGCATTTTTGTGGATTTATGCAGCGATATCGGCCGTATTGAAAATGTCCAGTTCCACTGCCACTGGTGGTCGACCAAGGAAGTGGGTGGAGACTGGAACCCCGTCCATGAGTTTATGTGGAAGAATTGCGAAGCGTTCATTTTCGGGCGCACCGACTGGGAGTATGTGAACAACACCTTCGTGTTCCCAGTGAACATTGGCTACCGTTTCATCGCCACAAAAAATGGCGCCGCCAACGGACAGTTCTCTGGTATAGGCGCAGACGAAGCACAGATTTGTGTGAAGGTGGATGAAATCCAGCCGATGGGTCTGCTCATCTCCAACGGCCAATTCGTGGCGACGCGTGGCGATATCCGCCAGTCAGTGGTGGTTGAAAAGACCTGCCGCGGCTCGGTTCGGCTGGTAAATTGCGCGTTCTGGGGCCCGGCGAGGCAATGCGTTGTGTCGCACAGCAATAGCTTTGTATCACTGTCCGACTGTTACATCAGCAGCGCCGGCCGAAAAGACAACCCGAATATGACGCTGATAGAGGCCGATAACGGCAAACTCCAGGTGCGCGGGTGCAGTTTCGGCAGCGATGAGCCGAGTATCGCTCTGCGCAATGGTATGCAGCATGCGATTATAAGTGAAAACAACGGCGTGCGCGGCGTGGAAATCACCAATGAAATCGGCAACAAGGCGATTATCAATAACAATGAGCCGGTAAATAAGTAAATCGGCGGTATCCCGCTGTTTTTGCAGACGAACGCTGCTTGTAACTGTGTGTTTTATATTGACACTTTTTGGGGCGGGTCATACAATAATAATCTTTATTTTTTTCAGGATGGCTGAAAAACATATATAACCAGTTTTTGTAACTTTAAAGGCGATTTGATAATTGCCAAGACGGAGGAGTTACAAGAAAACAACAACATAACATAAGTTGTTATTCAAGAAATAGTTATGAATTTCATAGAAGACTTTAATCGTTATTAAAAGGAGTAGTTCGAATGGCAAAAGCGGATATAGGCCTCATCGGCCTGGCGGTAATGGGCGAGAATCTCATTCTTAATATGGAAAGCAAGGGCTTTACGGTTGCCTGTTTCAATCGTACCGTCTCGAAAGTGGACGACTTTATGAACGGCCGGGCAAAGGGCAAGAAAATCATCGGCTGTCATTCGATAGAAGAAATGTGTGCTAATTTGCAAACGCCGCGCCGAGTAATGCTGATGGTCAAAGCGGGCAAGGCTGTTGATGATTTCATTGAATTAGTTCTGCCGCATCTCGAAGCCGGCGATATCATTATTGACGGCGGAAATTCGCATTTCCCAGATACTATTCGGCGTACCGCATACGTCGAGAGCAAAGGGAAATTATACATCGGCACCGGTGTTTCCGGCGGCGAGGAAGGCGCTCTCACAGGCCCATCAATTATGCCAGGCGGTTCGCCAAAGGCGTGGGAATATGTAAAGCCTATCTTTCAAAAAATTTCCGCAAAAACCGACGACGGCCAGCCCTGCTGTGAATGGGTCGGCGAAAACGGCGCAGGTCATTTTGTAAAGATGGTACATAACGGCATCGAATACGGCGATATGCAGTTGATATGCGAGACATACCAAATGATGAAAGAAGGTCTCGGTATGACAAACGCCCAAATGCACGCGGTTTTTGCCGAATGGAATAAGGGCGAACTTGATTCATATCTTGTTGAGATTACCCGCGACATCCTTGGTTATAAAGATGAGCAAGGCAGCGAGGTCATAGACCTTATCCTCGATACCGCAGGCCAGAAGGGCACTGGAAAATGGACGGCCATCGCGGCTCTCGATGCCGGCCAGCCGCTCACGCTTATCGGCGAAGCTGTTTTTGCACGATGTCTATCGGCTCTTAAAGATGAACGTGTTGCCGCTTCGAAAATCCTCAAAGGCCCCAAACCGAGGTTTGACGGCGATAAAAAAACTTTCGTCAAGGATTTACAGGCTGCTTTATATGCTTCAAAGATTGTCAGTTATGCTCAGGGCTACCAGCTTATGCGTGCCGCTGCAACAGAATACAAGTGGAATCTCAACAACGGCGGCATCGCTTTGATGTGGCGGGGCGGCTGCATTATACGCTCGGCATTTTTAGGCAAGATAAAGGATGCGTTTGACAAAAATCCCAAACTCGTCAATCTGCTGCTCGACCCATTCTTTACGAACGCAGTTGATAAGGCGCAGGAATCGTGGCGTCGCGTTGTTATCGGCGCAGTCGAGATGGGTATTCCGATGCCCGCGATAAGCGCCGCACTGGCGTATTATGACGGCTATCGTCATTCCCGTTTGCCTGCCAATCTTCTGCAGGCTCAGCGAGATTACTTCGGCGCGCATACCTACGAGCGTGTCGATAAGAAACGCGGCGAATTCTTCCACACCAACTGGACAGGCAAGGGTGGAACGACAACGGCCAATACGTATATTGTATAAATTGTTTTTGTTTATGGAGGCTGCAAATGAAACCATTTATGACGGAAGATTTTTTGCTGCAAACTGAAACCGCGAGAAAACTCTATTATGAATATGCCGCCAAGATGCCCATCTTCGATTATCACTGCCACCTGCCGACCGCACAGATAGCCGAGGATAAACGATTTGAAAATATTACTCAGATTTGGCTCTATGGCGACCATTATAAATGGCGTGCTATGCGAACTAACGGCATACCGGAACAATACTGCACGGGCAGCGCATCAGACTGGGAAAAATTCCAAAAATGGGCACAAACGGTTCCCTATACCCTCCGCAATCCGCTCTATCACTGGACGCATTTGGAACTCCAGCGATATTTCGGCATAAGCAAATTTCTTGGCCCCGATACCGCAAAGGATATTTACGAGAAATGCAATGAGATGCTCAGTTTGCCGGAATTTTCTGTACGCAGCCTTCTTCGCAGGATGAACGTAAAAATTGTCTGCACCACTGACGACCCTGTCGATTCTCTTGAACATCATAAAAAAATTAAATCCGATGGTTTTGAGATAAAAATTCTGCCGACCTGGCGGCCTGATAAGGGTATGGCCGTTGAGAATGTCGCTGTGTTTAATCAGTGGGTCGATGCGCTTGAAAAAAGTTCAGGCATAGATGTAAAAAATTACAAAACCTATATGGATGCAATTCGCAGCCGCCATAATTTTTTCCATAGCGTTGGCTGCCGCGTTTCCGACCACGGCCTGGAAACTGCTTATGCAGAAGATTATACTGAAAGCGAAATCGCGGCGATATTCGACAAACTTCGCAGCGGCAAAACAGTAACCAAAGATGAAGGTTTGAAGTTCAAGTCGGCAGTGATGATTGAATTTGCCCTGATGGACCACGAAAAAGGCTGGGTGCAGCAGCTTCATTTTGGCGCTTTGCGAAATAATAATACACGCCTTCTGAAAACCTTTGGCGCAGATGCCGGCGTTGACTCCATCGGCGATTTTGAGATTGCGCGCCCGCTGGCCAGATTTCTTGACAAACTTGACACCAACAATAAATTACCCAAAACCATTCTTTACAATCTCAATCCTCGCGACAATGAACTGATGGCCACGATGGTTGGCAATTTTCAGGACGGCTCTGTCGCCGGCAAGCTGCAATTCGGTTCCGGATGGTGGTTCCTCGACCAAAAAGACGGAATGGAAAAACAGCTCAATGCGCTGTCGAACCTTGGATTGCTGAGTCGTTTTACCGGAATGCTTACTGATTCGAGATGTTTTCTGTCATATCCGCGACACGAATATTTCCGAAGAATACTCTGCAATATGCTTGGCAAAGATGTTGAAAACGGCGAACTGCCTGCTGATATGAAACTGCTTGGTACGATGGTAGAGAATATTTGCTTCAACAATGCCAAAAACTATTTTTGTATAGCATAGGCCGCCTACCTCAAAACAGAGAGCGGATACAGACAAAATTTTAAAGGAGTTCTAAAATGGAATTTGTTTTTAATGCTGTTGTCTGGATTACTTTAATCAATCCTCTGGCTATGGAGCGTCCGAACGAATTGGTAATTGTGCCTTTCGACCGGCTTGGAGGAATCAACTCCTCTTGCTTCGCAGTTGTCAAAGGCGAGCAGACATTGCCCGCTCAGACTCTCGACACAGACTTTGACGGCAGGCCTGATGCAATTGCTTTTATTGTAAGCTTTGGCCCGAATGAGCAGCTCAAAGCAGCGGTAAAGACAGTCTCTTCTCAAACACCCCAGCTTGACAAGGTTACGCACGCTGAAATATCGGTTTTGGCGAATTCGGCGAAAAGCAGCAGTTGCGAACTGCCCATTGCCTACGGAGAGTTCATCTCTAAAAGAGAACTCATCCGCGACCCCAATAACAAAAGTTCCGCCTACCGTTTTGAAGGGCCTTTCATTGAAAGCGACAAGGCTGCCTATAGGCTCTACTGGGATAATCGCGGCGCGATAGATGCTTATGGCAAACTTTACAACGGCGAAGCTTTAGGTATCGGAGGTCTTGGAATTGGTTCCGATATCAGCCGAGTCAGCCCGTCAGCGGCGCCATACGCAAAAATCATCATCGGCAGCGACGGGCCGATAGTCAGCAGCTATCGAATGATATACGAAGGCATTGAATACCAGGGGCAAAAATACGATATCACCTGGGATATGGCGATTTCGGCAGGGCAGCGAGTTCTGACACACACCGTAAATGTTACCAGGGGCGGTCAGCTTCAGTTTCTTGCGGCATTAACCAATCACAGCGATGAAAAAAATGGCGTGAGCAAAAAGGATTCCCTTAATAACAAAGACAAACTCTGCTGGGTTGGAACTTACGGCAGTCAGGTCTATCCGGATGCCGACCCGAATTATGCCGTCAAAAGTACTGAAAAGATGGGTTTAGGGCTTCTTTGGCCGCTTGAACAGCTTAAACAATTAAAGCGCAACGATACTGAATTCGAGGCCGTTTTCAAACCCTCCGGTCGGATCAAATACTATTCTTTGGCCTCCTACAACGGCGAAAAAAAAGAGCCGATAAAAGGCGACAAGGATTTTTACACTTATATGGATAAGTTGGCGTCCCTGTTGGCAAACCCTGTTATCGTCAACGTCGCGGAGCCGGTCTCTTCAAAAGAACTTGTCCCTGTGATCGAAAAAACTCTTGAATTCGCCGCGAGCCAGTTGGCCAAAACCGCCGACTTTGTTAAAGACCCTAATGTTTTTCCTGACACAGCCGGCGCAGATGGAAAATGGACAACGAATGGACCCCAATCGTGGGTCAGCGGCTATTTCCCCGGCCTTTTATGGTTTATGTATGAAACTTCCGGGCAGGAAAGCTGGAAACAAAAAGCTGTCGCCTGGACAGCCGGTATGGAAAAGGAACAATTCAACACCGGCTATCATGATATAGGGCTTATGTTGTACTGCAGCTACGGCAACGGCCTGCGTCTTACCGGTGACGAAGCCTATAAGAAGGTGCTTATTCAGACCGCTGATTCTCTGTCAAAGCGCTATAGCCCGACAGTCGGCTGCACCAGAAGCTGGGGCCCCAATGCCGACAAGAGAGATTTTATGGTCATCATAGACAATATGATGTGCATCGAGCTGCTCTTTTGGGCATCGGAGAACAGTGACAGAAAAGACTTCCACGATATCGCCGTAAATCACGCGCTCAAGACCATCGAAAATCACGTTCGACCCGATGGAAGCACATATCATGTTGTTAATTATGATCCGGTTAGCGGTGCGGTCATCGAAAAAAAGAGCGCGCAAGGCTATGCGATGGAATCCTGCTGGTCAAGAGGTCAGGCATGGGCGTTGTACGGTTTTACAATGGTCTATCGCGAAACCTGCGATGGCAGGTTTCTCGAGACAGCTAAAAAAACCGCCGATTACTTTATAAATAATCTGCCGGAAGATTATGTCCCTTACTGGGATTTTCGTGCGCCTGGAATTCCCAACGAAAAGAAGGATAGTTCCGCTGCCGCTATCGCAGCATCCGGCCTTTTGGAATTATGCACACTCGTTCCCAGCGACAAGGACAAGGCGCGTTATTTCATCGCCGCCGAGAATATAATAAAATCGCTTTGTTCGCCTGCTTATCTGGCCGAAAATACCGGCAGTAAAGCCATCCTGCTGCACATGGTAGGAAGCCGCTATGACAGCAGAGATACGATAGACCGCTCCTTTATTTATGGAGATTATTACTTTATCGAGGCATTGCTCAGGTACAAAAAGATGGTTGGATGCAAATGAAAGATTGGGCGGGTAATTCCGCTCTGTTTGATTTGGTCAAAAATCGGTTGACGGAGTTGGAAATTTGCCGTATGCTTTGGTTCAGCTTGACCAGACACTGAAAGGGAAAATGGAATATGTTTGAAACAGAACAGACAACCAAACCAGAGCCGTCCAAAATGAAGCATACATATATTAAGAATCTGCGGTGGTATATAGCCGGTCTTTTGCTTTTTGCGACGACCATAAACTATCTTGACAGGCAGACGCTCTCGGTGGCGGCGCCAGTTTTGCGTGACCTGTTCAAAATGTCTAACACTGATTATTCGCACATAGTGCAGGCATTTCTTTTGGCCTATATGGTAATGATGCCGATATCCGGGCGGATAATTGACTGGATGGGGACGCGATGGGGGTTTTGTCTTTCGGTGGTGTGGTGGTCGATAGCCAATATACTGACAGCGTTTGCCGGTTCTGTCGGCGGTTTCTCTGTATGTAGATTTTTGCTTGGGGTGGGCGAGGCCGGCAACTTCCCTGCATCTATAAAAACAATATCGGAATGGTTCCCTTCGCGTGAACGTGCCCTTGCAACGGGTATTTTCAATATGGGAGCAGGATTCGGGGCGATTATTGCTCCGCCGCTGATTGGCGTGTTAATTATTTATTACGGCTGGCAGGCAGGATTTATAGTAACCGGTTTGGTGGGGTTTATATGGGTGATAGCATGGCTCTTATTGTTTCAGGCTCCTGAAAAGCATCCGCGTTTAAGCCCTGCGGAGTTTGCATACATAAGAGATGTACGGCCTGATGATTCCGCAACAGATAACAGCGATTCAGGAAAGAAAAAGGCTATGCTGCTGGATATGCGGCTGTGGGGCTGTATAATTGCGAAGTTCCTTACTGACCCGGTGTGGTGGTTTTACATTTTCTGGCTGCCTGATTATCTGAAAAACGTGCGTCATTTCAGTTTAGCGAAAATTGCAATGTTTGCGTGGCTGCCATTTTTGGCGGCAGATTTCGGCAGTGTATTCGGCGGCGCCATATCAACTTTCTTTATCAGGCGCGGCTGGCCCACACTCAAGGCACGCAAGCTGGCGATGTGCGTTTGCGCATCTTTAATGCCTGTTGCGCTGCTTGCCGTGCGAGCCCAAAGCGCCGCTGTGGCTATAGTCTATATATGCGTAGCAACGCTGGGGCATCAGGCATGGTCGGCAAGTCTGCTGACTTTGCCGGCAGACCTGTTCCCTCGTAAGCAGGTGGGAACGGCTTTTGGTTTTTCCGGAGCGGCAGGGAGCCTTGGCGGATTTGTGTTTGCAGGTCTTACAGGTATTATCCTGGATAGAATAGGATATGTGCCTATATTTACCGCTATCGGATTTATGCATCCTATTGCCGCAATTATAATCGTCCTTATGATAAAGGACAGAGCTCAAAAATCTACAGTCTGCTGCATATAAGAAACCTGTATATCCGTTTGTGGAAGATGATGAAGCAGTCTGACAAATGAAAGTGGAATGCGGCAGGCAAATGTGTTTCTGTTTTTACAAAAAAAAGCCGGCCTTCAGCGATTAACGCCGAAGGCCGGTACGACTGCAGCCTGATTACAGTCTTTTTTTATTTATTCGTAGTCGCTAACCAAATAGCTGTCGTTATCTGAAGAAGCTATTATCAGAGATGACTGAATAGAGGTTGCTGGTTTCAGTAGAAATGCAGCAGCTCCGCCTTGCTTTAATTTGTCGCCGGTTGCATTAGATGTGGGGACAACGACAGTAGCTCCACCCCAGGTTGTGTAAATATTGTCAGAATCAATGCTGCAATTCGACGTCTTTTCAAACTTTGTATGCCCATCTACATAAAGGACATTCTGACCTTCACGCTGGTGATAGGCCGTATTGCTCCATTGTATGGTATCTGGTTTTAGTTTGGGAGGTGTAGCGGTATCTAAATCCAAACGTCCTACGGTCTTGGCATCTATCAATGATTTGTCCCAGAACGGGTTTCTATCGGCTATAACGGCCTTGGAAGGATTCGCTGTGGTCGTAATCGGATAAACATACTCGTTAGTCCCTGGAGGAGAAATACGAACCGGGTTTTGATAAGAATAGCAGCAATGGCCTCTGCCGTGACCACTGGGTTGAGATTTATGGGCAAGTTTAGTGCCGAAATCCCACACATCCATAACACCAGATGGCAGCACAGGAGGCGCAGGCAAATAGTTGTAATTTGACAGTTCAAATTTCTTCAGGTCTGAACCAGGACAAATGAACTGGTCGGGCGATACATCTGCAAATTTGACCAAAAGATAAAGATGTGCGCTTAAAGTGGTTGTTGTTGCTACTCCAACACCGCCGGTGGTATAGCCTGGGGTGGCGTCCTTGTCGCACCAGTTCCACGTACAGACACCTTTTTCACCGCCAGAGCCTTCGTCCCATTGGGCTCCTGGGCCGCCGGCAGCCGGGTAACTTCCATACCTGTCATCGTTTGAATAGACGAGCATTGCCTTGCCGATACCGGCGATGTTCGTGCCGCACATTAACCTCTGTGCAAGCTGCCTGACTTTACCCAAAGCAGGCATCAGAATCGCAAGCAGCATCGCGATAATTGCGATAACAACCAGCAATTCTACAAGTGTAAAACCTTTCTTTTTCATTTTGTTCCTTTCCATAAAGTTCCCTTTCTATTGTTACCGAGAGATTCGCAAAGCGCTGATTTCGGCAACGAAATTTAGTTATAAGTACTGTTCACTGCATCACTTTTAATCGGTCTTCGGTCGGTTCCACGCAAATCTCTCAAAAAGTTAATTTTCCGCCGAAAAACAACGCTTTTTTACACAATTTTGCCAATTTGGCATAAAATCCGTAAAATCACCCTGAATTTACACCCTGCACTAACATCGAAAGAAACACAGTTTGACTTTACTTTAAAAAAAGCACCGAAAAGAGGTCTGAAAAAGATGGGCCAAAAAAGATATGAAAAACCTGAAATTTATAATGGCATTAAAACATATATATACTACCCATCTGCCCGACTAATCTGCCCGGCTTGCCCAACCATATCTGGGCTATCAAATTTTACGTCCGTATTATAGCACAGATGTAAAATTCTGTCAAGGGGGGAAAATAAAAAATTTTAGGGAATAGGGTGTAGAAAAAAGCACTTTCCCAAAACGCAAAATGGATACAATATATACATAATTATTTTCTATTCCCTCCACCCTACCCCCTATACCCTGTTCCTATTTTTTTTGTTTGACATTTCAGCCTGGTGTCCTTACTATTCGGCGGTTTTTGACCACGTTTAGTAAAGAATTGCATCCGACATAGGGAAATAACTCATTTAGAAAGGACAGACGTACTATGGCTGCGCAAAACGTAAGGCAGGTCTTGCAGGGAAAGTTGAACAGGGAGAATTTTGACAAACTGATGGCTTTGGACAATGAGAAGCTCCATAAGTTTGTAGCTGACGCAATCGAACTCACAAAACCAGCCTCCGTTTTTGTCTGCACAGATGCCGCGGCGGACGCTGACTATATTCGCACAAAATCTGTCGCCGGCGGCGAGGAAACACCGCTGGCCACCAAAGGCCACACCTACCATTTTGACGGCATCAATGACCAGGGCCGTGATAAATTTTCCACGCGATACCTGCTACCCGATGGCTGGAATCTCGGCAGTCTTGAAAGCATCCCCAAAAAGGGCGGTGTTGAAGAGGTTCACGGATTACTCAAAGACATTATGGTTGGTCGTCAGATGATTGTATGTTTCTGGTGTCTTGGCCCGGCAAATTCCGATTTCACAATACCCTGCGTGCAGATCACCGATAGCCCTTATGTTGCCCACAGCGAATCGATGCTGTATCGGCCAGGCTATGAACAACTTAAAAAGATTGGCAATTCGCCGACATTCTTCCGTTTCCTTCATAGCGAAGGCGAACTTGTAAACGGCGTCTCCAGGAACTGGGAAAAACGCCGCGTCTATATCGACCTTGAAGACGAAATGGTATATAGCGTCAATACTCAGTACGCAGGCAACACCGTCGGTCTCAAGAAACTGGCACTGCGTCTGGCGATTCAAAAGGCCGACCGCGATGGCAACTGGCTGGCCGAACATATGTTCGTTATGGGAGCTCACGGCCCCAACGGCCGCATAACTTATTTCGCAGGCGCATTTCCCTCCGGATGCGGCAAGACTTCAACGGCGATGATTTCTGGCCAGACGATCGTCGGCGACGATTTGGCATACTTCCGCAAAAAGGATGGCAATTTTCGCGCGGTGAATATTGAAAAAGGCATTTTCGGCATCATCGAAAACGTCAACGGCAAAGATGACCCGGTCATCTATGAAGTGCTCACAAGGCCCGGCGAAGTAATTTTCTCGAACGTGCTTATCGGCGACGACAAGAAACCATACTGGATGGGCATGGGCCAGCCGCTGCCCGACCACGGCCTTAACTACGCCGGAAACTGGAAAACAGGCGACAAGGATGCCAAGGGCGGCACAATTCATCCTTCACACAAAAATGCACGCTATACGATTTCGCTTTCCGAACTTGCCAACCGCGATCCGCTTGCAGATGCTCCGGAAGGTGTACCGGTCGGCGGCGTGATTTACGGCGGCAGAGACAGCGATACATGGGTGCCGGTCGAACAGGCCTTCGACTGGACCGAAGGTATTATCGCCAAGGGCGCATCGCTCGAATCCGAAACAACCGCTACGGTTATTGGTGCAACAGGTGCGCGTTCATTCAACCTTATGTCTAATTTAGACTTCCTGTCGATTCCGATGGGCAAGTATATTATGAACAACGTTAATTTCGCAAAAGGCCTTAAGAAAGTGCCGATGGTCTTTTCCGTCAACTACTTCCTCAAGAACAAGGACGGCAAATACTTAAACGGTATGCTCGACAAGCGTGTCTGGATTCTCTGGGCAGAGCTTCGTGTCAACGGCGATGTTGATGCGATTAAAACACCGACAGGCTTTATACCCAAGTATGAAGATTTGGCCAAGCTGTTCAAATCGTCGCTCAATTCCGGATATACACAAGCCCAGTATGTCGAACAGTTCACAGTTCGCATACCGGAACTTCTGGCCAAGATTGACCGCATCGAAAAGGTCTATCGCGCAGAACCAGGAATTCCGCAGATTGTTTTCGATACATTCGACACCCAGCGTAAACGCCTCAAAGATGCTCAAGCCAAACATGGCGATTACATCTCGCCGTTTGATTTTGAAACTCGATAGTATTCAGTGTTTCTTTCAAGCCTCGCCATCAAAATGGCGGGGCTTTTTTTATTTATAATCCTGAAGATTTACCTCAATAAAGACCAGTGAAATCACTCATTTGCGGATTAGGATTGCCGCATAGCCGCCATCGCGGTCGAAGTTTTCGGCGGATGGCAGAGTCAATTTTTCACGCTCTAAACTAAATTGCGGATTGTCTTTCAAAAAGGCATCTACAACATTTCTGTTTTCCTGATTTAAAATACTGCATGTACTGTAACAGATTTTTCCGCCGGGCTTAACGAAATGGGCGGCTGATTTGAGAATGCCAAGCTGAACCCTTTCAATTGAATCGAGCATCTTTCGGGTCAGTCTGTATCTTGCCTCTACACGTTTTGCTAAAACTCCTGTGTTGGAGCAGGGGACATCGACAATGACGGCATCGGCAGTGGAAAAAGACGAGTGGTCCTCAATCAAAGTTTTATAGTCTTTAATTTTAATCGATGTTATGCCAAGCCGGTTAATATTTTCGGTGAGTTTAGCCAATCTGGCGGCATCTATGTCGGAAGCGATTATGGCGGTTTTGTCGGCGGTCAGTTCGGCGAGCTGGGTTGTTTTTGTGCCGGGCGCAGCGCATAAGTCGAAAATTTTCCAGCCCGTTTGAGGGTTTAAGAATGGCGCAACGGAAGATGCGGTTAAATCCTGTATAACAAAAAGACCCTGCTTAAATGCGTTCAGCTCGGCCAAACTGCCGGGGTTGTTTATTTTGAGCATACCGGACTGCTCGACTAACTCACAATCGATAGCTTCTGTTTTCAGAATTTCGCAGAGTTTTTCAGCGGTTGTTTTTAATTTGTTAGGCCTTGCATAGACTGATGGTTTTCGATTTGACGCAAAACACACTTGAAGCGTTTTTTCGTAACCCAATTGAGCGAGTAACTGTTCAACAAGCCAAATCGGCAGCGAAAACGCGAGATTCAGATATTCAATTCTTAATTTCTTCGCATCTGGCAGGATTTCTATATTAAATTCGCAGCCTGTTTGCGGATTGAGCGGCAGGGTTTTTTCCGGCGGAGCGGTTTTTAATTCCGCCGATTTATTTTTTATCGCCCGGCAGATTTTTCGCAGCACAGCATTAACAAACCCCGCAGCTTTTTTTGAGGCCATCTCACAAGACAGATTAACCGCCTCATTTACAATCGCGTAATCAGCCTGATTTGTAAAAACAAGCTCATAAGCAGCGATTCTGATGCAGTTAAGAGCGTTGGTATTGATTCGTTTGATTTTTCTGTCGGATATTTTTTCGATGAGGTTGTCGATGAATGTCAAATTTCTGATTGTGCCCAGCGCGATGTCAACCAGGCCTGCGCGATTTTTAATATCATCGCCGAATTTATCAATGAGTTCTGCGGAGTTTTGCTTTTCAGGCCTGAAATGCGTTAAAACCTGCCAGGCGGCGTAACGGTAATTATTTTCTGCGGACATCAAGCATCAATCTCCGGCATGGTGAAATAATCGCCTTTGCCGGAGCCTCTGCCATTGAGGAATGATTTGAAATCCATTATTTTGCCGCCCTGTGGTTTGAGTTCGAGGATTTTAAGCGAGCCTGTGCCGCAGAGGATATTTAAGTCTTCATCTATTGTGCCGAATTTTTCATTTTCGTCATCCGCTGAAACGACTTGTGTTTTAGCGATGAGCGTATCGATTTTTTTGCCGGTTTGTGCGTTGACAAAACTTGCACTCGCGCCGGGCCAGGGACAAAGGCCTCTTACTTTGTTGTGAATATTTTGTGCCGAGTCGGCAAAATCGAGAAAGCCGATGCTCTTGCTAAGTTTGGGAGCTTTGCTTGTTTTTGAGTTGTCCTGTTTTTTATACTCTGCTGTGCCTTTTGCGATTTTGTCGATGGTATCAATCAAAACCGGCGCGGCAAGTTTGGCAAGTGCATCGTGAATGTCGCCTGCGGTATCATCTTCAGCGATTTTCAATTCTGCGGTGGCGAGAATTTCGCCGGCATCCATTGTTTGCGCGAGCGTGATTATACTTATACCTGTAATTTTGTCGCCGTTGATAATTGCCCAGTTGATTGGCGCTGCCCCGCGATATTTCGGCAGCAGTGAACCGTGTACGTTTATTGCGCCTTTGGACGGGATATTTATTATCTCCTGTGAAATTTTCTGGCCGAACGCGATAACGACGAGCAAATCGGGAGCGAGTTTTTTCAGCAGTTCGCCTCCGGTTGCAGTGTTTAAGTCTTCAATCGCTGAAAAGTGGATATTGTTTTCTATCGCCCATTGTTCGATGCCGTTCGGGCGAAGCTTTTGGCCTCTGCCCGCCTGTTTGGCGGGATGCGTGATTATATGCGCAAGAGTATGGCTGGACGCTTTGAGAGCGTTTAGTGAATCGATACCAAATTTGCCGCAGCCGCAGTAGACAATTTTCATATTTTTAGACACGGATTAACACGGATTAACACTGTAAAAGACTATTCATTCGTGGCTGATTATATTATCAGGCGTTTTGTTCTTCGTAATTTTCACGGAGTTTTTTTAGTTTTTTTCTTGCGGAGATTTTGGCGACGGTAGAAAACTTATCGGCAATAAGTGTGCCGTCCAAATGGTCGCATTCGTGCTGAAAAATTCGAGCGAGCATTCCTTCGGCTTCTTCTGAAAATTCTTTGCCGTCCAAATCCTGAGCCTTTATTGAGCAGTTTGAATATCTGCGTATATTGCCGTAAATATTAGGCAGCGACAGGCAGCCTTCTTCATTTGTCAGAATTTTGCCGGAGGGATTTATTGCAGGATTTACATAAGTTTTCGCGTTTTTCTTTGTGCCGTCGGGCGATGCTACAAAAATTCTAAGTCCCACGCCTGCCTGCGGGCCTGCAAGGCCGACGCCTTTGTTCTCGACCATTATATCTTTCATTTTCTCAGCCAGAGCTTTCAGCGAATCATTAAAACTCTCAACAGATTTAGCCTTTTCCGCCAGCACAGGTGTCGGATAACGCGTAATACAGCATTTTGCAACGTCAGCCATTGAAAGCTCCATTATTTTTTATCTTTCGCCTCGGAGGATGGGTCGTCGAATTCATCGCCTTCAAAAGTGTGGCCAAGATAGCTCTTTTTAACCAGCTCGTCTTTGATAATATCAGATGGATGACCCTCGGCGATGACTTTGCCGTGGTCGATGATATAGGCCTTGTCGGCGACTTCGAGTGTTCTTTCGACGTTGTGGTCGGTAATCAAAATGCTTACGCCCGATGCGACGAGCCTTTTTATTTCAGCCTGCAATTCCTCAACCGCAATCGGGTCAACGCCGCTGAATGGCTCATCTAAAAGAATGAGAGATGGATTCGTAACCATAGCGCGGGCGATTTCGAGTTTGCGTCGTTCTCCGCCGGACAGGAATCTTGCCTGACTGTTTGATACCTCATCGAGTGCGAAGCGGTGGATAAGTTCCTCCGCTCGTTTTTTTCTTTCGGGTGCGGTGATGGACATTGTCTCAAGGATTGCAAGCAGGTTGTCGCGGACACTGAGCCTTTGGAATACGCTTGGCTCCTGCGACAGGTAGCCCATACCCAGCCTTGCCCGCTTATACATAGGCAATTTTGTGATGTTTGTGCCTTCAAAAACGACAGTGCCGTCGTTGGGGATAATCATACCCATAACCATTCTGAAGGTTGTGGTCTTGCCTGCTCCGTTTCTGCCGAGCAGACCGACGATGCTCCGCTGCCCAACGGTAATCGAAACCTGGTTGACAACGGTTCTGCCGGAATACTTTTTTATAAGCCCGTGCGTCTCGAGAAGAGTCATTTCCAAAATAATGTCTCCGAAAAATATAAAAAGGTATTATAACACCGATTTTCCACAGGCCAAAGGGTTTTTTTAAAGGGTTTTAGAGGGTAGGGATATGGAACAGAGCCGCGAATATCAATGGTCGGTATTGGCTTGCGACTTTATTTGGCTGGTTTGTTTTTCCGCCGCCGGCAAAAAGTACAAGATTCATCTTGATTTCTGAGCCGGATAGAGTGTATTCTATTGAAGAAATGGTGAAACGGCTACAAAATATAACCGGTTGGAAATGATATAATAAATCAAAGGGGATTTTCTTATACTTAAGGATTTAAGATAATGACGCCTCAAAAAACGATTGAAAGAATCAGCTTGTACAGGCGGGTAGTCAGCGATTTGCTCAGTAAGGGCAAAACTCGCGCCTATTCGCACGAAATCGCTAAATTGGCAGGCGTTAAAAGCTCGCAGGTAAGGCACGGCTTTATGTTCATCGGAACCAACGGCAAGGCCAATTCCGGCTACGACCTGCATGAGCTGCAGCAGCGAATAGAGGGGTTTTTAACAACAGGCAAACCAGATTCTTATTGCATTGTAGGTGTCGGCAATTTAGGACGCGCTATTTTGGCGTTTTTCCACGCAAGGCACAAAAATCTTATAATAAAAGCGGCGTTTGATAAAGACCCTGCGTTGAAAGGCAAGGTTTTTCACGGATGCAGGTGCTATTCTATAGATGATGCTAATGAAATAATCAGAAAAGAAGGAATTAGTCTTGGCATAATCACCGTTCCTGCCGAGCAAGGTCAAGCGGTTGCCCAAATTCTTCTTGAGGCGGGCATCAGAGGTATAGTTAATTTTGCACCAGTACCGTTAAAACTCGGGTCGGGAATAGTTGTCGAAAATGTTGATTTAACAATGTACCTTGAAAAGGTTGCATTTTTTACAAGAAGCGTGAGCTAAAGGGCAGGCAAAAAACGCTAAGATATCTCTCGAATTGCAATAACAATAATTTGTGGTGTTTTTGCGGATTTTGCCGCAAAATCTGCCAAATTCCAGAATATCAGCCCTAAAATTGATACATAGATTCTGTTATTGGTTGTTAAAAAAAACTTCCATTACGCCCGAATTTCGGGTAGGATAGCGATGTTGTTATTTTAAATGAAAGAGGTAATACGAATGAAATACAAGCTATTTTTGGCGGTTATTCTTTTCGGTTCGGCTTGGGCGTTTGCCGCTCCAGAGCCTGCAATCATACCGGCCGCGAGCCAGTGGACGCTGAATGTGGTCTTTACCCAGCCGCAGCAGATTACCGTAAAAATCCCCGGCGTAAGAAAGCCCCAGCGGTTTTGGTACATTATCATCACCGCGACAAACAACTATGAAACCGATGTGCCTTTCTATCCGGCCTGCGAACTGCTTACTGATACGTTCCAGACAATCCCTGCATACAGGGACACTCGAAACATCGTTTTCGACAAAATCAAAACCCGGCATAAAAAGAAATATCCGTTCCTCGAATCGCTTGAGCTTGCCGACAACAGAATACTTCAGGGTGAGGATAACACAAAGGATATGGCAGTCATCTGGCCTGATTTCGACCCCAAAGCAAAAAATATCTCGCTGTTCCTGGCTGGTCTGAGCAATGAGACAATCGTTGTGAACCATCCGACCGCAAAAGACCCGAATGGAGTTGCTGAAAAAATCTTCCTGCGTAAAACTCTCGAACTGCAATACTCAATCGGCGGCGATGAAAAGCTCCGAAGCAGCGGAACTCTTGTTTTCAAGGGCAAACTCTGGGTTATGAGATAGAAACAGGTCTATAAGAGTAATTTTTGTGATTTTTAACAAAAGTTGCGTTTTTTTTGCGTTTTTGGTCGAAATTTGCGCATTTTTTAATGAAAACGTTTGACATTATTGTTCTTATCTGTTTTTATAGGTCTTGTAGGTACAGGTATTTCCGTTGACTTTGCTGCGAAAAAATGCTACAATCCCTCTTTAGAAATTGACTGCTGAAAGCAGTTTTATTATGAACCTCGGCGAGGCAGTGTCAAAAACGTGGTTCCCCCCCAGCCACTTTGACCGTCTCGCCATTTTTATGCGCATAAGTCCTTTATTTACGTTGTCGGCTTTTAAAAGTTTTGATTTTTATTTTGCCTTTTGGCGTTATTTCCACGACAATTGTCCCATCTTTGCAGGTATAAAAACTGTTTTCGGAGTTTTTTATCTGCTCGCTTGTGCCCGCGAAACGAAATTCCGCACAACTGGTAATCAAAAACTCCGGCCTGAAAAATGTTATAAAATCATCATCGGCAGTTCTTGCCGAGCCGTGATGCGGGGCAATCATTATATCAATATCCAAATCAGGATATAAATTCATCAGTTGTTTCTGTATAGCGGAAGGTATATCGGAGCAGAACAGGATTTTTCTGCCTGCGTATTGGGCCAAAAGAACCAACGAAGCTTCATTATCAGAAAATAACTGGGTATTCGATAACTCATTGGGCCAAAGCAAAGTGATTTCAGCTTTACCGATTGAGGTTTTTGCAGGGGCGGGAGTTAGAGAAAGTTTTTTGTTTTGAAGGAATTTTTCCAAGTCCATTGCTGCGTTTGAGTCGTTTATGTTTTGTATAAATTGAGCAGGGGCATAGATGTTTCGGCATTTGTGATTTTCAATTATTTCATGCAGGCCATTGTAGTGGTCTATATCATCGTGGCTTATGAACACGGAATCTATTTTGCCGATAGCGGCATAATTCAAAAATGGATTTACGATATTGCCGCCAATGTTGTTTCTGCTTATTGAGCCGGCATCTATAATCGTTGTCGTTCCATTAGTGTTGAGGATTGCGGTCTGCCCGTGGCCGACAGAGAGAACGGTTAGCTGAAGTGAGTTGAAATTTTTGTATTTGTTTGCGCAAAAAACAGCGATGAATAAAAACGCTATTCCGATGGGATAAATGAGATTGGCGGATGTTTTTCTGAATGAAAATAATTTCCACAGTAAAATCAGCAGGCAGATTAACAGGATTATGATGATGTGCGGTTTGCCGGTAATTATATAAGTAAATGGGACATCAGCAAAAAATATGACGAGTTTTGAAAGTACCCATGCTGAAAAATCTATTATGACAGCAATGCCTGCGGCAAAGGTCGGCAGCAGAGGATTTAACAGTATTTTTAATGTGCCGAGTACAATGATGACCGTTGCTGGTATAATGGCGGGGACCGTCCAGACCGCAGTAAGAAGCTGCATCTGGCAAAAATGCCAAGCGATTATCGGCGATATCGCAAGCCAGGCGGTACAGCCGGTTGAAAATGCGGCAAGAACAATTTTTAAAAATTTGTAGATAAAAGGATTTTTCAGATTTTCAAAAGGCAACATAAGAAATTTTAAAAATAATGGACCAAATAAAATTATGCCGAGCGTTGCCGCAAAAGATAGTTGGAAACCCGCATCTAAAAAATCTGTCGGCTTTATCAGCAATAGAACTATCGCGGATATTGCTAAAGTGTTTATCAGGTTCGCGCGAACACTGAAAAAATAGCTCAAACAAAAAATTACCGCCATAACGCCGGCACGCAAAGCAGAAGGTAGTGGAGGGATAGTTAAAAGAAATATCACGACCCCTGTAATGCAAACTAAGGCACGGCCTCTGTGCAAAAAGCCCAATTGAACGCCAAGCCACCACGCAAGGCCTGCTAATATCCCGACGTTTAAGCCGGACAAAGCGATTAAATGAACCAAACCTGTTTTAATGAAGGCATTATAAATGTTGCTGTCAATTTTTGTTCTGCTGCCGAGCAGCATTGCCTCGGTTAGTGAGATATAATCATCATCTTCGGCGCTGCTTCGCAGAGCGGCAGAGGCAAGTTGATGCAGTTTTGCTTTGATGCTGAATGGTGTGATTTTTTGAGAATCGATAATCGTAATCGTGTTTGCGGATTTGACGGAGGCGGCAAGATAAACATTATTTCGTCTCAGATATTCAGCAGTGTCGAATTGGCCGGGATTATCAACGGATTGGAATTTTTGCAGTTTGCAGAAAGCTTCAAATCTGTCGCCAATTTTTACGCAGTTTGAATCTTCAGAGATATAAAATTTTATTGTACCTGCGGAATTTGCCCAGCCGGCAACCGTTTTGGCTGAATAAACCTTTGCGTAAAATGAGGTATAGGGCAGGTTTTGCGCGTATTTTGAAAACAGCCAGCGGTCATCAGCTTTTACGACAACAGGCTGTGAAATTACTTTGGCTTTTATGCGAGCGAAAGTAAAGGCGTCTATGGTAATTGTGCGAATGTCATTTTTGGCGGGGCGGTCAAAATATAAAAGTCTGAATCCGCCAAGACAGACAAAGCATAATACCACAGAAATTGAAAGCATTACTCCCTGCGCTGTCGCTTGGGCTCTGAAAAGGGAATATGATATTATGCAGAAAATAAAAACAACAACCCAGACAATCGGCGGGAAGTTAAAATAGAATTGCAGGATAATGCCGAGTATAATGGCGACAGCGGGCAAAACGGCAGGACAGGAGAAGAGGGATTTTTTTAGCCTGACCGGCCAGGGCACAAGCTGACGATTAAACTCCTCGATTTTTTGCCGAATCTCATCCATGCATCAGTTATAAGAAATTCAGTTATCTGTTATCAGTAAAAGAATTATGACTATGTTAAGTCATAATAGCGGTATTTATGGCGGGGTGCAACAGGATTTTGGGGGTGATGATAACAGAAAAGAGATTGCCACGTCGATTGCTTCGTAATCTCCTCGCAATGACACGAATCGGAAGTTAAAAGTTGACCGTTTCAGGCATATTTGGTATTTTGTTCGAAAAGCAGGTTCAGCGGTGTAGCTGGGCTGTTATATCAAGTAATATACTATTTGTAACATTTTAGCCGAATGTAAGAAGAATAGACCGCGTGGGCTAAAGCCCACCCTACGAAACTGGATTCCCGCTTTCGCGGGAATGACAAGTCGTATTTGGCACTTGGCTAAAGTATTACTACTATTTTATATATGGAGATATGTCAGGATGTTTGACCTTGTGCCAATCTCATTAACTGGTTTCAATAAACTCAAAGAGGAACTGAGCCAGCTCGAAAAAGAAGCGGTTGAAGTGAGGAAAAGAGTTAGCGAAGCTCGTGAACAGGGCGATTTAAGGGAAAACGGCGAGTATATTTACGGTCGCCAGCAGCTCGGATTTATCGAAGGGCGCCTCGGCGAATTGAGAGCGCAAATAAACCGGTCAGACAAAGTGGATTGCACGAAAGTCGAATGTGATAAGGCCGTGTTCGGCACAATAGTAACTTTGCGGAATCTTACTACTCAGGAGAAGGTAACCTATCAATTGCTGGGCCCTCACGATGCTGATATCGACACGGGGAGCATTTCAATTCACTCACCGGTAGGAGATGCTATTCATGGGCTCGCGCTGGGAGAAAAGGCATTGGTAAAGAACCCTCGCGGCGAGTTTCATTTTGAAGTAATTGACATTGCCAGGTCGCAAGTTGAGTAGAACGGGTTAAAATTATTTTGTAATTTTTGTCATGCCGTTCATATATGGCTGCAAAACTTTCGGCACATTCACCGAGCCATCGGCGTTCTGATTCAATTCTAAAATGGGAATTAAAATTCGCGGAGAAGCGATAACGGTGTTATTCAAAGTGTGGCAGAAAAGATTTTTCTTTGTTTCGCTGTCCTTGTATCGCAGGTTTAATCTTCTTGCCTGGAAGTCGAAGAATTTGCTTGCGCTGTGCGTTTCGCCGTAGCTTTTGCGGCTTGGCATCCATGCTTCGATGTCGTATTTTTTGGCCTGGCCTCTGCCGAGGTCGCCAGCGCAGACCATAACAACGCGATAGGGGATTCCCATTGCCTGCATAACGCCTTCAGAGTTTTGGCGGATTTCCTCGTGGAATTTCGCGCTTTGTTCTGCGCTGTTTTCGCAGACGATGACCTGCTCGACTTTGTCGAACTGGTGGATTCTGTATAGGCCGTAGGTGTCTTTGCCTGCTGCGCCCGCTTCTCTGCGGTAACAGGTGCTGAGGCCTACGAATTTTTTAGGGAGCTCTTCATGTTTGAGAATTTCGCCCATATAATAAGCTGTAATCGGCACTTCGGCTGTGCCGGCAAGATTCAGTTCATCGCGTTCCATTCGATAGGTTTGCTCTTCGGAGCCGGGGTAGTAGCCTGTGCCTGCCATCGCTTCGTTTTTCATCATCATCGGCACGCTGAACGGGACGTAGCCTCGCTGTGTCATAAAGTCAACGGCGAAACGCAGGATAGCCCAGTGGAGGGTTGCGCCTGCGCCTTTGAGGAAATAATTTCTTGTGCCCGCAAGACGGACGGCTCGTTCGACATCAATAATATCGAGGTCAAGGCCGAGCTGGATGTGGTCTTTGGGTTCAAAGTCGAATTTTCTGATTTCGCCCCATTTGGCTATTTCGACGTTTTCCGTATCGTCTTTGCCGAGCGGGACATCGGCATCGGGCGGCTGGGGGACGTTGAGCATAATAGAATCAAACTCAGGTTCGAGATTTTTAATCTGCTCAGCAATAGCAGCTTCTTCGCTTTTGAGAGCGGATAGTTTTTCGAGAGTTTTTTGTTTTTCATCGCCTGTGAGCCTGGGCATAGATTTGCCGACAGTGTTTTTTTCGGTTGTGATGTCCTGAAGGCGTGCCTTTGCTTTTCGCAGGTCGGCATCGAGATTGAGCAGTCTGTCGATGTCGGCTTTGAAATTTTTTGCTTTGCAGGCGGTTTTGAACAGTTCGGGATTTTCGCGAATTGCTTTTATATCTATCATAAATGTTACCTGTTAAAAGTAAAAATAAACATTTTAGCCACAGAGAACACAGAGTTCACAGAGATACATTTTTTTTTAGCCACAGAGGCCACAGAGAGCACAGAGAAAAAACAGCGTGGGCTAAGAGCCCACCCTACAAAACTGGATTCCCGCTTTCGCGGGAATGACAAAGATTTCTCCCTGCGCTGTCGCTTGGGCTCTGTTGTCTATATTTTATATTTTCGTATAATAACGACGTTATTTTGTCCGCCGAAGCCGAAAGATTCGTCCATCGCGATATTAACATCGGCTTTTCTTGGCTTGTTCGGTACATAATCCAAATCGAGAGCAGGGTCAGGGTCGTTATAATTTATCGTAGGCGGCAGGATTCCATCGCGTATAGCAAGAATGCAGGTAATCAATTCAGCGGCACCGGCAGCTCCGATTAAATGGCCGAGCATACTCTTGACGCTGCTGGCGGGTATGTTTTTCGCTTTTTCCTTGAAGACAGTTTTGATAGCAAGCGTTTCGATGGAGTCGTTTTCGCTGGTGCTTGTGCCATGTGTGCTTATGTAGTCGATATCTTTGTTTGTGAGTTTGGCATCTTTTAATGCTGATTCGATGGCGAAGACTGCGCCGCGGGCTTCTTCGTGCATATCTGTAACGCGGAAGGCATCGTTGCTGCTGCCGAAGCCGATAACCTCGGCGAGAATTTCGGCGTTTCTTTTTTTTGCTGATTCGAGAGTTTCGAGAATTACAATCGCGGCTCCTTCGCCGATAACAAAGCCATCTCTGCTTGCGGTGAAAGGTCGCGATGCGGTTTGCGGGCTGTCGTTGCGAGTTGAAAGGGCGGTAAGACGATTGAAGCCTGTTATTCCGAGCGGGTGTATCATCGAATGTGCGCCGCCTGCAATCATAATGTCAGCTCTGCCGGATTGAATGATTTTGAAAGCTTCGCCGACGGACTGAGTACTTGCTGCACAGGCAGTGAGGCAGCTTCGGACTGTTCCGCGAGCGCCGGTGAGCATCGCCAGATGAGCGGCGGGCATATTCGGCTCCTGCTCAAGTTCGCGCCAGGCGGTCATTTTGCCGAAAGCGACCCCAGCCCATTTGTTCCAGTCCATATTGTTGTTCGCATCGTCCCAGCCCTGCACGATAGCATTGAAGAAATTTTCATTGTCAACGGAGCCTTCGCCTGCGCCGAGATAAATTCCCATTCTTTTGCGGTCGATGCCGTCGGCGGGATGCTCGGTTTCTATATTTATTTTTGCCTGTTTGCAGGCTTCAGCGGCTGCGCCAACTGCAAAGCGACTGTGGCGATTGCCTTGTTCGTGGAGTTTTGGATTTTTTGTATATTTTGTTATGTCGAAATTTTTGACTTCGGAGCAGAATTTTGTCGGAAAAGTCGAAGCATCAAAAATCGTGGTTGTGTCCACGCCGCTGCGGCAATTGAGAATGTTATCCCACATTGTCGGCACATCGTTGCCTAAAGGACAAACTATTCCAATGCCGGTTATAACTACTCTTTGCTTCATCATATTTTCACGAATAATATAAACAACCGCGTGGGCTAAGAGCCCACCCTACAATTTATTTTTTTAGTACAACTGCCGCGGTTTGGCCGCCGTAGGTATAACTGCAGCAGAGAACGTAATTGATATTTTTATTAATCGAATGTTTTGCGATATTAAGTTTTGAAACATTGTTTTCGCAGTTTTTGGCGGCTGGTATAATTCCATCTCTCATCATACAGCAGGCGGCGATAACATCAACCGCGCCGGCAGCAGCGCCGGTGTTGCTGACCAAACTTTTTGTCGGAAAGACAGGTATTGCATCGGCGGCGTTTCCAAGTACGCTGTGGATTGCCGCGGCCTCGGCGGCATCATCGGCCAATATGCTTGTGCCGTGAGGGATTATCAAATCGAGCTGCTGAGGGGTTATCTTTGCTTCTTCGAGAGCAGATTCGATGGCGTATTGAATGCCTTTGCCATCATTTTCGATTGATTCGTATTTTGAATTTATGCTGCAACTCTGGCCGAGGCCTGCGATTTGAGCGTAAATTTTCGCGTTGCGATTTTTGGCATTGTCGGGTGATTCCATTACTATGCATGCCGCGGCTTCACCGAAAACTGAGCCGGATGCTTTCGCGTCGAAAGGTCGGCAGGCGGCTGCGGGATTATCGTTATAATTACTTGCTGCTCTTTTCAGCAGGCATTGCCTGATGTGGACAATCGGATTTACTTTCGCTTCACCGCCGCCGGCAAGAGCGACATCTGCATCGCCTCGCTGGATTATCTGTGCGGCTTCGCCGATTGCGATTTGGGCTGCGGCTTCAGCGCAGGTGATTGTGTTGCTGGGACCCTGAATGTCGTGGATAATGCCGACGTGGCAGGCGAGCATATTGGGCAGATATTTCAAAAGCCAAAGCGGCGTTAAAAGATTTATGCCGTCGGAGCCCCATTTTTTTATATCGAATTTGCCGTCGGTAATGCTTTTTGCGACAGCGGGGGCAAGTTCAATCAGGTCGCAGCTAATCAAGCCTGCACCGAGAGTAATTGCTGTTCGCTTTGGATTGATTGTGATGTTCTGCTCGTCGAAAGCCTTTGTTACGATGCCTGCATCTTTGAAAGCGTCATCGGCGGCGACGATTGAAAGCTCAATGTCGCGGGACATCAGCTTGGTTGTTTTTCGCATCGCCTTTGGAACGTAATCGCGAATGCTGAATTCGGGGGCTTGTCCTGCGATTTGGCAGGTGAAGCCGGCAGGGTCGAAAGCTGTGATTCTGTTGATTCCGCATTTTCCCTGCTGAATGGCAAGCCACCAATCTTTGTAGCTTAATCCCAGCGGAGTGATTGCACCCAGACCAGTGATTACGGCGAGAGGGACGGTCATCTTGCCGCGCTCCCGAAAGCGGGGGCGTCAATGCCGGACGCTCTTAAGACCACGCCGAAAAGGTCGGTGAAAACGAAATTTTCTTTTGGGAATTGTTTGCCCGCAAGATTCTGGTCGATGTGGCTGAACATAAGGTCAACCTCGGCAATCATTTCGTCGCCCCGCATAATTTTGCCGGTTGTGCTTGCGGCTTCCGGCGCGATGGAAGTGATATCGGCGCATAATTTTATGGTGTCGCCCGGACGGACGTAATTGAAGAATGCGGCCTTGTTGATTTTCGCAAGGATAACTTTTTCCCTGAATCCGCGAGCCTCGCCTACAAGAATGCCCGCCGTTTGTGCCATTGCCTCAATCATAAGGCATTCAGGCATCATCGGAAAACCGGGGAAATTATCGTGGAGATGCTCCTCAGCCATAGTTACATTCTTTATGGCCACAGCGTTTTTGCCGCTGTTGAACTCAACGAATTTATCAATCCATATCCAACGCATAAAAGAAAATCAAAAATCAAAATTAAAAAATCAAAATTAAGGGCTGCCTTCGGCAGAACTAATTTTATTTTATCAGTTTAACTTTGCCGCGACGAAGTCAACTAATACCTGTACGGTAAATAAGTCGCCGATTTTGTTCACATTAGGGTCTGCGGCAAACTTTGAAATGTCAGTGTGCGGCATACGCTTTTTCAACTCGTCGAGACCTTTCTGTGTGAGCTTGCCGCCGCTGACGAAATCAGCGGTACTCAGCAGAGCTTCGGCAGGAAACAGTTCTTCACGCGGAATTTTAATGCCGAAAGCCTTTTCCATACGGAAAACGATATCGAGGAAATCGATGCTCTCTGCACCAAGGTCTGCCATCAGTTTGGCCTGCGGCGTAACTTCATCATCATCAACGCCGAGCGCATCAACAAGAACATCCTGAATTTCCTTTAAAATTTCATCTTTTGTCATTGCCATAAAATAACTCCAAAAAAATAGTCAGCTATTGACCGCTATACAATAATTTGTATCGCTCTTTTAATTTTTCAATAATATACGCGTCTTCAATGGCGAATTTTGAATTCTTCTCGGCAAGGTTAAAATGCCGAAGGCTGAACCGGGCATCAACAATCGGCTCACCATTACATTCGCCGCTGCCGACGAAAGAACTTATGTTGTCTTCAATATCTTTTGCTGTTACCGTGTACCGTATCTGCATACCGGGAGCGGCAAAGCTCTTATATTTTACATTTTTTGCCTGAGCAAGCAACACCATACTATTGGCGAAGTTTTGGCTCTGTCTGACTAACCAACAGGCCGATTCGATTAGCCCCTGAAGCAGAAAAACGCCCGGCAAGACCGGAAAAACCGGAAAGTGGTCAGCCAAATACTCTTCGCTAAGAGATACGTTCTTTGTCGTGATTATCTCTTTGGCTGTTTCTAATTTAACTATTTTATCAATTAGTACGAATTTCATAATTCGGCGTATTGTAGTGATTTACTTTCCATTTTCCAGTGTTTTCTCAGCGGAACTTATTGCAGTTTAGCGATTATGTCGTCTGGAATGTCGAAATTGGCATAGACATTCTGCACATCGTCGTGCTCTTCAAATTCCTCCATAATGGCAAGAATCTTGCGAGCTTTTTCTATATCCGTAACCGGCACGCTGTTTTGCGGCAGCATCGACAATTCTGCTACTTCTGTCGGAATCTTTTTTTCATCAAGCGTTTTTTTCAGTTCGTCAAACGCGGCAGGTTCGCAGGTGATTTCATAGACGCTGCCGGTGTTTTTGATGTCTTCAGCGCCCGCTGAAAGCGCAAGCTCCATAAGGTCGTCTTCCTTTATGGCGGTAAGCGGGACAGTGAAAAGTCCTTTCTTGCTGAACAGATAATTCACGCAGCCGGTCGAGCCGAGCGTTCCGCCGAAGTGTTCAAAAATTTTTCTGATTTCCGGGGCAGTACGTTGCCGATTGTCAGTGAGGACATCAGCCATCATAGCGATACCGCCTGGTGCGTATCCTTCATACAAAATTGAAACGAAAGAAACTGTATCTCCGCTGCCGGCGCCTTTTTTGACGGCTTTTTCGATTGTATCTTTGGGCATATTGGCAGCTTTGGCCTTGTCGATTGCGTATCGCAAGGCGAGGTTTTGCGAAGGGTCGCCTCCACCGTTTTTGGCTGCGACAATGATGGTTCTGGCGATTTTGCTCCAGACCTTGCCTCTCTTGGCGTCGTTTGCCGCCTTTTTATGTTTAATACCAGCCCAGTGTGAATGTCCTGACATAATTTAAAACCTTAATCCTAATCAGTGAATTACTTTATTAAGCGGATAAGTGATAATGCCTGAGGCTCCTGCACGTTTGAGCTTTGGCACGATAGTTCTTTCTGTTTTGACATCGACAACGACTTCGATAGCGACAAAGCTGCCGTCAGCAAGCGGCGAAACTGTGGGGCTTTTCTCGGCAGGGAGGATTTTCAGCACAGCGTCGAGGCTTTTTCTGGCAACGTTCATTTTCAGGCCGACGGTTGTTTTGGCGTCAATCGCGGCGTTTAAGAGAATAGAGATGTTTTCAATTTTTTCGCGTTTGAATTTATCTTTCCACGCTTCTTTGTTCGCGATAAACCGGGTGGTCGAACTCATCAGGGTATCTATAATTCTCAGATTGTTCGCCTTGATGCTTGAGCCTGTCTCGGTGAGTTCGACGATGGCGTTGACCAAACGCGCCTTAACTTCTGTCGCGCCCCAGCTAAATTCCACTTTGACGTTTATTTTTTTCTTTTTGAAGTAATCCTTTGTTACGCCGACCAATTCTGTCGCGATGATTCCGCCTTCGAGGTCTTCAGGCTTTTTCACAGGCGATTCGTTCGGCACAGCCAGAACCCATTTAGCGGGATTTGAAGTTGCCTTGCTGTACAGCAGTTGGCAGACTTCGGTTACGCTTGATTTGTTTTCGAGAATCCAGTCTTGTCCTGTGAAGCCCGCGTCAAGAACGCCGTCTTCGACGTATCTGCTCATTTCCTGAGCGCGGAGCATAATAAGCTGAATTTCGGTATCGTCGATTTGCGGGAAATAACTTCTTTCATAGCCGGTTATATGGAAGCCGGCCTTTTCAAAAAGCTCAAAGGTTGCGTTCTGTAAACTTCCTTTTGGGACACCGAGTTTTAAAATTTTATCTGCCATTGCCGTTTCCTATTTTTTTGGTTTGTTCTTTTTCTGTGCGGCGGATTTTGACTTATCGTCCGCCAGTATTTGCGCAGCTTTGGGATTGGCAAGTTCGCTGTCGTGCCGAATTACAGTATAAAAGGGATACACCTCTGCTGCGGAAATATGCTTTTCGATAAACGCTTCTGCCTGGATACTGTCGGCATCAGAGTCGATAATACCAAAAGTTTTGAGGTACTGAATCATTTTTTCGGTCATCGGCACAGCGTGAGCGTTCAGTACCATCATCATAATATAGGCACGGACAAAATCAGTCATACCGCTGAATTTTTCGAGAATTTCTCTTGTGTTTTTTTTGCCGGAGTTTGTCAAATCCTCCGGTGAAAGGCAGTCATACTTCTGGAAAATGGCGTTTAACAGCGCAATGAGCTTTGCGGCGCATTTCTCAATTCCCTGGATATCGTGGCCGATAGCCTCGACTATTTCCTCAATTCTGGCGACCCTAAGGTCGTTAAAGTCAACGAAATGCGACTGAATTTTTTTAATAGCGGCTCTTGCCGCGGCCTCAGTCGTATTTTCGCAGAGTATCGCAAAGACAAGCGTTTCGATAAAGTCGCTGTGCGATGGTTTCTTTGGTTTTTCACCGCTTTTTTTCAGGGCTGTGAAAAGTTTTTTTAGTTTTAGAACATCCTGACCGCTGGTTTTCATTTTTTTTCTTCTGTAAATTCTTTTGAAACTTCTTCAATTATTCTAAGCGTTTCCATAGTTTTTTTCAGTCTGTCGTCGAGATGAAACGACAGATGCGGGCAAAATCTGCTCTTTACATAATTGCCCAAAAGCGACTGAATATGGCCTGCAGCGTGCTGTATCGCAGTAAAAGCAGCCTTCTGTTTGGCGGCAGATGCGCCCATAATACTCAAAAAAACGTCGGCCTTTTTCAAGTCCGGCTCAATTTTTACTTCAGTTATACTTATGAAGCCTTCTATACGAGGGTCCTGAAGGTGGTTATTGACGATGTCGCTAACCGCCTCTTTGACGACTCTGGCCATTCTGTCCTGTCTTCTCTGCGCCATATCTGTTAAAGCGTTCTCGAAACTTTTATAATTTCATAAACTTCAAAAACATCCTGTTCCTTGATATCGTCGAAGCCCGCGATTTTTATGCCGCACTCATTGCCGCTTTTAATCTGCCTGACATCGTCCTTGAAGTGCTTAAGCGATTCAATCTGGCAGTTATCCCTGACAATAACGCTGTTGCGGATAAGTCTGATTCTGGAGTTTCTGTTGACTTCACCCTGTTCGACATAACAGCCCGCGATAGTTCCGACCCCTGTGATTTTGAACGTGCTTCTGACGACCGCTTTGCCGATGCTCTTGAATTGTTCTTCCGGCTCCAACAGGCCTGACATAGCTTTTTTGAGGTCTTCGGTTATTCTGTAAATTATGCTGTAAAGTCTGATGTCAACGCCTTTTGACTCGGCAAGTTTGGCGGCCTTGTCTTCCGGCACGACATTGAAGCCGATGATTATCGCGTTAGACGCTTCGGCAAGCACTACGTCGCCTTCGGTAACACCGCCGACGGCGGCGTGAAGTATTTTTACCTGTACTTCGCTGGTGTTGAGGTCGGTTAAGTATTTGTTCAGCACGTCAACCGAACCCTGCACATCCGCACGGACGATGATATTAACATCCTTTGTTTTTCCAGCCTCAAGACTGCTGAAGAGGTTTTCCATCGTAACCTTCGAGCGAGTTCCCAGGGCAGCCATTCTGTCGCTGGATTTCTTTTCCTCCGCAGCGTTCTTTGCGCGGTTGATGTCCGAAAGACAGTAAAATTTGTCGCCCGCCTGCGGGACGCAGTTTAGGCCTGAGACTTCGACCGGCATAGAATTTGTCGCTGAACTCATTGATTTGCCGAAGCTGTCGCGGAGCGTTCTAACTCTGCCATAACCTGTGCCTGCGAGAATAATATCGCCTTTTTTCAGACAGCCTTCCTTGACGAGCAGGGTGGCGACAGGGCCTTTGTTCTGGCTGATTCTTGCTTCCACAACCCAGCCTGTCGCCGGGATTGTCGGGTCAGCTTTGAGTTCAAGCAGTTCGGATGCATAGTCGAGATGTTCGAGCAGGTCTTCAATGCCCGTTCCCTTTGTTGCGCTTGTTTTAACGACTTCTGTTTTTCCGCCCCATTCAGTCGGAACAAGTTCGTGTTCGGCAAGCTGGCCGTATATTCTGTTTGTATCCACACCCGGCAGGTCTATTTTATTCAGCGCGACGATAATGTGAACGCCTGCCGCTTTTGCGTGGTGAATAGCTTCGATTGTCTGCGGCATCAGGCCATCATCGGCGGCGACGACAAGTATCGCAATGTCGGTCATATTTGCGCCGCGAGCCCGCATTTCGGTAAACGCCTCGTGGCCCGGCGTATCGAGGAATGTAACTCTTTTTGGATTATCCTTATCGCCCCAAACAACCTGATAAGCTCCGACGTGCTGAGTAATACCGCCCGCTTCGCCTGCGGCAACTTTTGCCGAGCGGATTCTGTCGAGAAGGCTGGTCTTGCCATGGTCAACGTGACCAAGCATTGTAGCTATAACCGGACGTTTTATGGAATGTTCTTTCGGCCTTTTTTCAAACTCATCGGCAATCTGCTGTTCGAGCGTTTGCTTATGCTGAATTACAAGTTCTGTTCCCATCTCCAGAGCGATAAATTCCGCGACATCGGTCGGAACAACCTGATTGGCGGTTGCCATAATACCCTGTGGAATGAGTTTTTGTATAATGTCCGCGATTTTTACCGAAAGCACAGAGGCCAAATCCTTAACAAGGATAGGTTCTGAAATTGCTGCTTTTTCAGGCTTGGCTCTTTGTGATTCTTCAGTTTTTGATTTTTTGGTTTCTAATTTTCTAACCGGACGCAGCCGCATACCTTCGCCGCCGGCGGCTTCAAGACGTGCACGTCGTTCTTCTATATCTCTGCCCCTGAGCTTTCTGCCCTTTTTATCTTCAACAGAAAGGTCTTCGGTAACGGAAGCATCATGTTTTCTGCCGTGTGTTTTCTTTTTGCCCTTACCGGTCTTTGAACCTGAATCAGCGATTTGCGGCGCGGAAGCCAAAAGCGGCTCTGAGGCGGCCTGTTGATACGAAGGTCTGGTTCTGGGTTTCGGCCTTGGCCTTTCAACGTGTTCTGGGGCCTCAACTCGTATAACCCGCGGGCCGGCAAGTTTTGCAGGCGTGGGTTTTCCAAGCATCGGACCTGCCGGTGTAATTGTTTTTTTCGGCGGGTGTGTAACGAGCTCGAACTTTGGCAGGGGGGGAGCGACAGGCTTCGACGGGGCGGGCTGCTCAACAGTTGTCTGTTCTATCGGGGCAGGCTGCTCTGCCTGCATCGGCGTTTCCGCTGTCTGTATGGGTTCTTCAGTTGCAGGCTGTTCAGCAGGTTGCGGTATTTGAGGCGTTTCTTCAACGACAACGACCTGTTCCTGCTCTTGCGGCTTGGTGATTTTCTTTTTCTTAACCCGAACCTTTTTCAAATCAACCGGAGCGGCGGTTTCGACCGCTGTGGCATGCTCACCTTCGCTGAACCATTCGCGGATTGTTGCGGCAAGGCCTGCGGATATCGTTGACATATGATTTTGAATGTCCAGCCCTTCAGCCTGACACTTAGCAATGATAGCTTTGCTATTAACGCCCAGTTCTTTCGCTAAAAGATGAACTCTTGTAATTGCCAACCTTTTTTAACTCCGTTTTTTAAATTTTGCTTTGCCCTGCAGATTTACTGTTGGGTCTGCGAATCGGCATCTATTTTTGCCGGCGTTTTGCCCATCAAAGATTGAGCGATAGTAACGCTGGTTTCGGCGGTTTGTTTTCTGGCAAGCTCTTCAGCGGTTTTAACAACCTGCGCAGCAAGTTCAGGACTGATGCCGATTTCTTTTACCAGAGGGTCGGCTCCGATTTCAGCAAGGTCAAGAACGCTGATTACACCAAGAGCGATAAGCTTATCGACAAACGTAGGCGACAAGCCTTCTACGTTTTTCAGGCCGGTCGAAAGTTTTTCGACTTCCTGATTGTACTCTTCAGGAGTGAGAATATCAATGTCCCAATCGGTGAGTCTTGCTGCCAGCCTTACGTTTTGTCCGTGCTTTCCGATGGCAAGGCTCAATTGGTCTTCAGCTACGACAACGGTCGCGCCGCCCAATTCGAAGCACAACGCCACCTGACTGCATTTTGCTGGCATAAGTGCGTTGGCTATCAATTCCTGCGAAGATTCGTTCCATCTGACAATGTCTATTTTTTCGCCGCCAAGCTCATCAACGATATTTTTAATCCTGCTGCCTCGAACACCTACGCAGGCGCCGACAGCGTCAACCTTGTTATCGTTTGACAGCACGGCTAATTTTGTTCTGTATCCCGCCTCACGGGCAAGGGCTTTTATCTCGATGATACCTTCAGCAACTTCGGGCACTTCAAGCTCAAACAGTCTTCTGATAAATTCCGGGTGTGTTCGCGAAAGGACTATTTTGACGGTGCTTGTCATATCACGAACATCGAGTATCATACCCCTGATTCTTTCTCCGATGTGATGACTCTGGCCGGAGATTTGCTCAGTCTTGGGTAAAATAGCCTCGGCTCTGCTGTTAAGATTTATGATTACCGAACCGCCCTCATATCTTACGACGGTTCCGCTGATTATTTCGCCTTTGCGTTCGACGAATTCATCGTAGACGCTCTGTCTTTCGTCAGCTTTTATCTTCTGAATCATTACCTGTTTGGCTGTTTGAGCCGGTATTCTTCCGAGCTGTTTGATGTCAATTTGTACGCCTTCTTTATAGGCGACAATGTCGCCTGTTGTCCTGTCAATATGAACCTTAACATCGAGTTCGGTTTTTCCGTAGTATTTGCGTGTAGCCGAAACCATCGCTGATTCGAGGTCTGCGAATAGAGACTCCCTGTCGATGTTCTTATCACGAGCTATATTGTCAACAATTCTTACAAGTTCCTGATTCATTACAAAAACCTTTCACCAAAAAAAATGGAAACTTTCCGATAAAGAACGTTTCCACTTCGATAAGCCATCCAAATTGTTGCAGGCCAATCTTTACATCTGCGATATCTCCGCAACAATCATAATCGAAGCCTTCGAAGCGAAAGCAAAGGCGCACCGTACAAAAGACTTGCAATCTCTGCACGGCCTACCCGATGTAGCCGCCCGGCTACACACGGCTGTTAAATCCTATATGAAGCATAGTCATAAGACCCTTTGTTTTCCTAAAGTTAAAAACAGGCTTAGTCGGCGATTATACTGCCTGAAAAATGTTTGTCAAACAATTAAAATCCCTAAAAAAGACACTGGAATACTTTTATTTTTACAAGACTCTGCAAACTACGCCCTGATTATTCCACCGTTCTCAGTTCGGAACAACCTTCCTGGAACATATCGTATAGTTCTATGATTTCGCCGTTGAAAAGCCTGATGCAGCCCTGCGAGCTTTTTGTGCCGATAGTTGCTTCGTCTTTTGTGCCGTGGATAGCGATGCCTGATATGTTTTGCGTTCTGCTGTCGATACCTTCAAGAGCAATCCAGCCTGAGCCGAGCGGATAGTCAGGGTCGTCAGATTTATATGTTCTTCCTGTTTCGGGGTCAGTCCATACCGGCTTGATGAGTTTTCCGCCGACTTTTGCCCGCCACAGTCCTGTTGGGGTTTCCTTGCCCTGTCTTCCTGTTCCTATTTTATAGCTTTTCACATAGACGTTTTGCAGATATAAATCCATTGTGAACGATGAAAGATAAGCGACGGCGTGAAACGGGCCCTCTACGACTTTGATTATTTGTCCTGCCCTGAGTGATTTTTCGTTTGTGATATTATTTATTTTCATCAGAAATTTATAAGGCACTTTATGTTTTGCCGCGATGCCGGACAGAAGGTCGCCTGATTCGACTTTATAATTTGAGCAGAGGTTGTCGCCGAACTGAACGGTCTTGCTTAAGAGCCAGTCGTTGGCAAGGGTCTGCAACTGCTGTTTGACCTGCTGCCTGAGACTGTCTTCCATCGCCATATTCAGCACATCGTTGAGTGTGTTTCGGGCGGCGACGATTTTGCCTTCGCTGACGCACTGCTGAGCGTCTTTGAGAAGAGCCAATACTCTCGGTCCTGCCACGTTGTTGGCTTCCGAGACTACCTGCCCCAATCCGCCTGTCTGCTGGGCAGGCTGTGTCTGGAGTTGTCCCTGCTTTACCGGCGTTTGCTGAACCGCAGTCGTCGGCTGAACAGGCTGAACTTCCTGATTTTCTTTTTTCTTGCCGAACGGGTAGAAAAACACCGCCGCTGCGCCGGCCAGAATAATCACCGCAGCAACGTAAAAGACTATATTTTTACTTCCCTGCTTTTTTCCATAATTTACAGCCATTTTATTTCGTCCTTCATAACAAATGACTAACCCGGGGTTTCCCATTTAAATCTGCTCATATAAGTCGCTGAGCTTTATTTCCAATAGAATATCGAACCTGTCCTGAAAATCAAGATTTTTAACTTTATATTGCAAAAACACGAATTTGGGGGCTGATTATCGTTTTTTTTGAGAACCTCAACCCTTGTCTATGTCTGAAAAGCAGGTTTTTCAGCAATTATTAGCGTTATCCAGTTCATAAGACTATTGCCTGTGCTAATGGAATTACTTCTGGTCTCATATTACATGAGGGCCTACTTCGCCGGAGCGGCTGCGAGGGCTGGAAGATTAGATTATCGGCAGGCTTTGCGTATGGCCTCAATCGCGGCGGGGCGGTCGGTTTTGCCGAAAATGGCGTTGCCTGCGACCAGTGTATCAGCGCCAAGTTCAGCGACGATGCGGGCAGTTTCGGCATCAATTCCGCCATCAACTTCAATGCGAATGTCTTTGCCGACAATCTGTCTTATTGGTTTGATTTTTTTTGCGGCCTCAAGAATGAAACTCTGTCCGCCAAAGCCCGGATGGACAGTCATTACCAATATCATATCCGCCAGATGAGCAAATTTTTCAATTTTGGAAACTGGCGTTTCAGGGTTGAGGCACAAGCCTGCGGAAATTCCCGAATCGTGGAGTTTTTTTATGAAATCGGTCGGGTTGGGGACGACTTCGATGTGAAAGGTAATATGGTCAACGCCCGCCTTAATGAAGGCATCGGCGTATTTTTCCGGTTCGCTTATCATAAGATGGCTGTCGAAAAAGAGGTTTGAGTGTTTGCGGATTTTGGCAATGACAGGGGGGCCGATTGATATATTCGGCACGAAATGGCCGTCCATAACGTCTAAATGCAGGATTTTTAGGCCTGTCTTTTCGACCTGGCTAATCTCATCGGCCAATACAGCGAAATCGGCGCTGAGAATTGACGGGGCTATCTCAATTGTTCCGGCTTTTGGCAGTTTTCTATTCATAATTTTTCACCACAGAGAAAATAATTTTCCTACTGATAACTGATAACCGATAACTGGGTTTCTGACACATATTCTAACAGCAGACTTTGCAGATTTCACGTTTTTTTTGATAAAAAAACGGCAGGAAAATTTTCCTGCCGTTGATAAGCTGTAAGTGTTTTTGAAAGGTTGTTATTTCTTTCTGCGAAGCAGCAACCCGCCAAGACCAAGCAAACACATAGTTGCCGGTTCGGGAATTACTGTTGCATAGACATCAATGTTTCCAGCGTAAAAATCCATCTGGTCATGGCCGTTTTCCAGACCATTTGTATATGTGTTGGTACCGTTCTCATAACCTAATGTTCTGTAATCTTTATTATATATGAGTGTACCGGTGTAAGACAGCTTGTTTGACAACTGCCAGCTTGCAAGGGTCGAATCCGGCTGACCAATAGTGTACCAATGGAATATACCATCCGAATTAAGATCTCCGGAAACAGTCATTACATATGTGTTTCCTATAACCTGAAAATTCGTGACAGCCATTGTAAAAGAGGTGCCTCTGAACAGGCTATTGATAAGCTGACCAGTCTGAGCGCCGCCCTGATAGTTGTTGATTGCCCATGCCGCTTGCGATTGATTTGGAATAACATTTGTTAGCAATGCACCAGAAGCATTGTTATTTGTGTTATCGGCAAAAGATACAGAGGGGATACCTACGCCGCCGGCATTGTTATAGGTAGCTGCGGTTCCCTGCAAGTCGAATCCAAACTGGCTTGAACCAACAGGCTGGCCTGAGAAAATGCTGTTCATTGTTTGTCCGCCTCCGAGATCTACGGTGTTGTCAAACTGAAAATACGAACCATTGGTGTTGCTGTATCCGAACCGTGCTTTGACATACGCCTGATTACTTGGTTGTTCATCGTAGCCGCTAACTATACCATCGCCGCTTATATCTATATTATTGTAATATAGCATCAGGCCGCCGCCGGCAGTGCCAACCTTTACCTGTTGGGCTGATACGCTGCCAATTGCCAAAACCATCAGAACTACTGCACAAATTGTAATTAATTTTTTCATTCTCTTTCCTTCCATAAAAAACTGTTAATATTTTTTTACTATACCGTTTTAAAGAAAAGAGCCGGCGTGAGTTTTGTGCCGGCTCGTTCTTAAATAATCATTATTCACCGTATTATTGTATTATTTTTTTCTGCGAAGCAGCAAACCGCCAAGACCAAGCAAACACATTGTTGCCGGTTCAGGGACAACATCGAATCTTGCTATGACATCTCGCTCAGGCTGAACCCATGGATTAGAGCCGCTGAAGTTGGAACCGCCAACACGACTAAGTCCCAGTGAGGTTACATCAACCTGATAACCCTGAACAGTGAAAGAACTCGTAGCTCCTTCGTTGAGAGCCAGATAATCGTTGTCCCAGGTACATTCAAGAAGGCCGGTCTGACTAATAGAACCAGCAGGGCCGCCGCTGAAGGATATACTGCGGATAGCTGTAATATTGAAAGACAAATCACTCCAGGCACCCGGGTCGGTCGCAGTGCCGCCATAGGTGTAATCGATAGTCCACTTAAGGGTGTTAATCTTCAGGTTGTAGGTTCCTGGTGTAAGGTCAAGTGTGCCGGTATAGGTAACCATTTCCAGCGTATCGCCCGGATAACCATTAACGCCCCACGGTGCATTAGCCGGCGGTGTAGTAGAGGCTGGATATTGAATTGCCCCCCAGCCGGACACTGTGTAATTGACTGTTGTCGCGCCAGCAGTCATTGCCATAACAAAAACTACTGCTGCACAAATTGCTGCTAATTTCTTCATTCTCTTTCCTTCCATAAAAAACTGTTATTGTTTATTTCTTCACTACGCTGTTAAAAAAAATGGACTGCCGGTGCGAACATTTCGTGCCGGCTCGTCCTTAATAATCATATTCACCGTATTATTGCATTATTTCTTTCTGCGAAGCAGCAAAACTCCAAGACCAAGCAACGCCATTGTTGCCGGCTCTGGGACTAATCCGGCAGACCCTGCCAGATAACCCACAGTCGCTCGGGTCATATTGGTGGCGTATTGGTAATCGATATAGTTCGGCATATCTACGGTGTCATTAGCAGTGTGATAGTAAGGGTTATCACGGACTGCCGGTTCAATCAACAAGACGGCCTGTTTGCCATTCCATTCGAAAGGAGCGTGATCGCTCGCATCAAAAGTGCCGCCGAAGAAAGCCGTAACACCGTTTCCATAGGCGCTGAAAGCGCTGGCCAGAGCCTGTTTGACGGGATCTGAACTGCTGCGTCCGTAAATCAGAGCCTTGTCGTGATTGGAATTGTTTTCGGGAAGATTATAGGCAATCATATCCATTGCGACCATGCCGCGAATATCGTCGCCGCTATGTGCGGAGGCATAAGCGTTACTTCCTACAAGCCCCTGCTCTTCCCGGTCGAACGCGATGAACACCAAGGTGGATTTAAATTGATACTTCGACAGGACATTGGCTGCTTCCAGGATACCAGCTACTCCGCTGGCATCGTCATCTGCCCCGGGATTACTCGCCGAATCATAATGAGCGCCGACGATATATTGACCAGCGGTTGGATCTGTGCCCGGAAGAACCCCAACAACGTTGTTATATGTAGTACCCCCATAGGTGAAAGGGGAAAGGGATGTCTGCAGTCCAAA
>JBAZTW010000001.1:115287-154543 GCA_041661665.1 Phycisphaerae bacterium
CCCCCGTGTGGGTGTACAAATAATCATTCAGATAACTGTAATAGGTGGTCTGATTGACATTTGTGACGACGTCTAAAACATTGCCGCCAAACGTCACAGAAGTCAAGGCAAGAACAATCACCGCCACCAGAACACTCATACTATTTCTGATGTTCATAATCAACCTCCAACCTCAAAACAAGAGGGTTAGTTTTTTTATTGTTTTTTGCGATGAATTATTCACGCAAAGTTTTTTTTCACTACGTTACTACGCAGTTTCGCTTCAAAAAAGGACGGGCTGACACGAATGTGTCGTGTCGGCTCGTCCCTGAACAATCATATTTAATGATAGTTACTGTTTATTTTTTTCTGCGAAGCAGCAAACCGCCAAGACTCAGTACCGCGATTGTTGCCGGTTCTGGAACAATCCATTCGATGTTGTCCAGCGTGGTAACATCAACATATTGAGGCGGTGGCGTGAGTGCAAGGAACGTTATTCTCGCGATGTTCGCGGCATCACTATTGATGCCCCAAAATCCTTCTATATTATCATTATGCCCCCATGACCGCGTTACCGCAGTTACCGTTGCAAGGAGGTTGCCTGCGGAATCATAGGCCTTTACCACCGTCGATAGTGGAACCGTGTAAGATGCGGTGCTGTTGGAGACAAAACTGCCAACCTGTTTTACCGGATTGGTGAATAACACCGTCAGTTCAGAGAGCGGATTAGCATTGGAAACTTTGTTGTACAAGACATTGTTATTAGGCATATAGGTACCATCATACCCATTTACCGAGCCTTGCTGCCATCCGCCAACTGCGCCGCCATCGTCTGCTAACAGAATCGCGGTGCCTTCGTTAATAAAGCTTGCACCCTTGCCGGCAAGGTAGTAGTTACCCACCGGTGCTGCGCTCGGCCCGATATCGTCGAATGTAATAGTGTCGTCAGGAGTTCCCATGAACGCACGATAGGCGTTATACTCGTCGATGAAGGTTGCGTACCCTGCGCTGCCGTCAAACGTAAGAACGCTTGCTCCCGCTGTCCCACTGACAGCTATCAGAGCTGCTACTGCACAAATTGTTACTAACTTTTTCTTCATTTTTTTTCCTCCAAAAATTAAACAATAAAACTTTAATAAACACGTTTTTAAGGAGAGAGTGCTGACGTGGACCAAAACAAAAGAGGAATACTCATCGCAAACGATGAGTACAAATGTTCTCTTGCCTTCTTCCCAACCAGTATTCTACTCGCTCTTTTACAAAGCAGCATATCCCAGATTACCAAGTCATCATACTTTATTTAGTTCGCCCTGTCAAGGGTTTTCTAATTTTTTTACTGCAACGCCTCACAATGACCTGCCGGTGCGAACATTTCGCACCGGCAAGCCCTAATAATCACATATTTACTGTTTATTTCTTTCTGCGAAGCAGACTCAAAGCACCGAAGCCAAGCAGACACAGTGTTGCTGGTTCCGGAATAGTGATAGTATTATCGTCCAGCGTTACGGCACCATTACGGGCCAAAGCCCTGCCAGACTCGATGGTTGCGCCGGTATTCAGGGTGATGCTCGTCAATGCAAGGATGCTTCCCTTGAACGCGGTGGTGGTACCAAGAGTTGCGGAACTGCCGACCTGCCAGTACACATTACTTGCATCAGCGCCGCTAATCAATAGGACGGAGGAACCGGTCGCGGTAGTAAGCGTGCTGCCAATCTGAAAGACGAAGTCGCCTGTGCCGCTGAGGGTGAGCGTCCCCGTTAACTGGGCCGTCGACGAGAAGAAATAGACGCCCGCCGTGAGCGTGCCTACTGAACCCAGATCCTGGCCGCTCAAGTTTTGCGTGACCGCCATCCCTGCGAGAGTATTGTATGCAGTTGTGAGATCGGTTTGAGCCAGAGCCGCGGCTGCATCATTATCGTGGATAGTCCCGTTCACGATTCCCGGAGGAAAGCCGGTAATCGCGGAACCCGGCGAGACACCGAGATCACCATTGATAACGGACGAACCGGTATTAGTCACTGTCGAACCAGCCAGTACCGCGTAATTAGCCGCCGTACCTAAAGATATTGGCGTGGCCTGTGATGTGCCTATTGCCAGCACAACTGCCACCACACAAATTGCAAATATCTTTTTCATTTTATTTTCTCCTTCGAAGCAGACTCAAAGCGCCAAAGCACAACAAACTCATTGTCGCCGGTTCTGGAACCACAAAGTCCTGACCATTAGGCGAACTGGTTGCGTACACAAATGCGCGTGGGCCGGTACCATCCAGTTCTGCAAGCCAAGCATTGGCCGTAGCAGCCTGTTCGATACCTGGTGCATGGAAACCTGTACCGCTGGTAACATCCCAGGTGGAGTCGGTTTCATACACAATCTCCCATAACGCGGCGCCGAAAGCTTCCGCCATTTGTTTATTTGCCGGACTTGTTGTCCAGCTAATATTAAAATGTCTGCCCCAAAGTTCGCTGATGAGGTCAGCTTTGGCAGCTCCCATAGGTGTGCCGTACTGAGCCGGCATAGGCGCTGAATCCAGAGAGACAACATCCTGCCAGCCGGCAACTGTCCCTTGAGGCAATTCTATACAGAAGCCCCAGTTTGGAACCTGTGTCCCCAGACCGGTACCGCCTGCATTGGTCCACGAATAGACGCCGGTGTAATAGTTTCCACCGGCAAGACCGCCGCCATATAGTGGGCTCTGGTCAGAAAGACCATTGGTGTGCCCCTGAATGTTCACAGTACCAAGAATCGTTGCGCCGACAGGTGCGACTACAAATACTACCACTGCCAATACACAAACTAACAACAACTTCTTCATTTTTTTCTCCTTAACCCAAAAAACTTACGATACATCTGGCGTTCTCACATTGAGCTCGCTGCTAATCAGTATCGTCCTTGTTTTTTTAATTTAACTGTGCTTTCTGCGAAGAAGTAAACCGCCGAGACTAAGTATTGCGATTGTCGCCGGTTCCGGCACTAAGAAGTCCTGACCATTAGGCGAACTGGTTGCGTACACAAATGCGCGTGGGCCGGTACCGTCCAGCTCTGCAAGCCAGAGATTGGCCGTAGCAGCCTGCTCAATGTTTGTAGCATGGAAACCCGCACCACTGGTAACATCCCAGGTTGAGTCGGTTTCATAGATAATTTCCCATAACGCGGCGCCAAAGGCTTCTGCCATTTGTGTATTTGCGCCGGTTGTCCAAGCGGGGGCAAAATGTCTGCCCCAAAGTTCGCTGATGAGGTCGGCTTTGGCTGTTCCCATAGGTGTGCCATACGCAGCCGGCATAGGAGCCGCATCCAGGGAGATAACATCCTGCCAGCCGGTATATGGGCCTTGGATCAATTCTATACAGAAGCCCCAATTAGGAACCGACGTACCCAAACCGGTACCACCCGCATTGGTCCACGAATAGATGCCTGTACGACCAGTTACACCGGAAAGGCCGCCGCCCCAGACTGTGCCTGTGTCAGAAATAGCATTGTTGTGATTCTGGATGTTCACAGTACCGAGAATTGTCGCGCCGGCAGGTGCGCTCGCAAACACTACCACTGCCAATACACAAACTGCAACTAACTTTTTCATTTCTCTTTCCTCCAAAAAATTAAATATGTTCAAAAATAATACGATTTTAAGGAGTGAGAGCTGATGAAGCGGGAAACAAAAGGGGGTACTCATTTTGACTATTGAGTACGAACGTTCTCTCGCTTTCTTCCCAATCAATCAGTCTTCTACTCCGCTCCTTTCCAAAGGAACTAATCCCAAATTAGCACCGCGTATTTTACTTTTTTATATTTATCGTGTCAAGGTTTTTTTTTAATTATTTTTTTATTTTTTATAGTTATTTTGAGGAGCGAAAGCGTTTGTGCGGTGATTTTGGCCTTTCCGCTGCGGCGAAAGGGGGCGAGCCAGATAATATCCTGATAATCTGAGATTATAATCTCTTGTCCTTGCTGGAGTTGGAGGTTTTTTGCGGAAGCGATAAAATTTCCAATCTTTTTGGGTGAATTAAGTCCTAAAGGCGTCAATTTGTCGCCTTTTTTTCTGTTTCTGACAACCAATGGCAGCGTTAAATGTTCAAAATCAAACCATTCGACAAAATTATTTTTTTTATTTTTTATTGACGAGATACTTATCTTTTGGGCGGGAACAATCTCTGTTTCAATCAGCCAGTCGGCAAAACGCACTTTACCGGGTATAGGCAGGGTGGTCTGTTCGTTTGCAAAGGGCTGTTTTTTTGAATGGCTGACAAAAAAACCGGTTCGTGTTTTTTGGATTATCGCGTCCGATGGAAGCTGAAGGCTTTTTTCTGTTTTAGCCTGAGCTATAAATTTTACAATTTTGTTATAGTGGGCGTTTGTAAATTTTTGCAGACCGATGTTTTGTTTCCGCAGGAGATTTTGTATGACCTCAACCTGCAAAAGCGGATGGCAATTTGTAAATTTATCCGTATCTAAAACTTCTGTTTTTTCAACGGCGGATTTCGCCTGCTCTTCAATTTTTTCATACAGCTTCAGAGCTTTTTCGGAAAGTTTGAACAGTAAATCGGCAATATCGGATGTCGATTGTTTTTGGAGATAAGGAATAATTCGATGTCTTATGCGGTTGCGTGTGAATCGACAATCGGCATTTGTATGGTCTGTCTGCCAGTTGATATTTCGCGAAGAAAGATAGTCTTCGATTTCGGTTTTGCAAAGGCACCGCAGCGGCCTTATGAACGTAATGCTGGTTAGAGATGTTTTGGGGCGAATGCCTGCAAGGCCTTTAAAGCCTGTGCCTCTAAGCAAACGGTGGATTATCGTTTCGGCATTGTCGTTCTTGTGGTGTGCGGTTGCTATTGCCGAGCAGTTGTTCTGCCGGGCGATTTTGCGGAGCGCGTCAAGTCTAATATCTCTGGCGGCGGTTTCGGTTGAAAGTTTTTTTTCTTTCGCATAAGTTTTTACATCGATACGCAGGCAGGTTGCGGGCAGGTTATGCTTTTTCGCGAGGGATTTTACATATTGCTCATCGTCAAAACTTTTTTCATCCCGGAGTAGATGATTTATATGCGCGATGTGCAAATGGCAGTGAATTTTGCCGGAGGATTTGAGGTTTGCGAGTATTTCGACCAGAGCGACGGAGTCTGCGCCGCCTGAAACAGCCAGCAGAAGCGTTGTACGCCCAGTCCAAAGGCTATTGGCATTAATAAAGTTGAGAACTTTTTGTTCGGTATTTTCTGACATATAATTGTAAAAAAACAGGCCTGTATTTTATTTTACAGGCCTGACTTTGAATGCGAGATATTAGAAAAACTTAATCAATTTTTACGTTTTCCGGTTCGGCAGACAGCGCATTTATTCTTGTTTGTATTTCATCCCGATAACTCTCGTGGGTGGGCACTTCCTTTATAAGCGAATCTCTGTAAAGTTTCAGAGCCTCACCTCGCTCGCGCAATTGGTAATCAAGGAGTTTGGCTGCCTTGTAGCGCGGCGCTAAAGATGTGTCAGGATTCCACTGGAAACATCTCTTGTAATAGAGAACGGCTATTGAATAATCCTTGTGATATTCGTGAATTTTACCGCACATATAAGCGGCCTCGTCAATTTTGTCGCTGGTGGGATATTCCTTTATCAAATCGTTAAACTTGTTGAGAGCCAGCATCAGTTTCTTTTTGCTCGCGCCGAATATGACGCTTTTGGGCGGGCCGAACAGGACGGGGGACAAAAAAGCCTTGTTATACAGTTCCATGCCTTCGTTGTAGAGAGTGGTTGCCTGCGGTATGTTAACCGTGGAGATAAGCGTATCGCCGGCGACTTCAGCCTGCAAAATATAGCGGTATCTTGGAGCGGCATTGAGCCATTTAAGTTCTTTTTGTACCCATTCGAGTTTCAACTGGTTGCCGGCTTGTTCGTAGAAAGACTGAAGCTTCTCAAGCTCCTTGCGGTATGCCGCACGTTTTGCCAGAACTTCTTCTGCCAGCGCAACCTCTGTCTGGGCTGATGGGTTCATCTTCTCGAAAACATCCGGGCCGGGCTTTTCGGTGTAAAATCTCTTTTGGCCAAAGCCAAAAACGACTGTTGTGCAGCAAACGATGATAGCTAATGCTGTAATCTTTTTCATTGTCAAATCCTTTCAACCCTAAGTTTTAAATTCTAAAATACACTTTTTTATAACATTAAATCAACTTGAGGATTGTTGTCAAGCAGATTAGACTTATATGCTGGCATAGTTTTTCGTGGTTAGCCGAAAGTTTTACCCTGTTAGTCAACGTAAAGGATTTATTGATAATATGTTATGGTTTTAGCAATGGTGAATTAACGAGATAGTCGTTCTATTGCGATTGCAGCTACTTTATTATGGTCGAAAGCCAGGTTTTCCGGCAGGTTATAGATTGAAAACCATTTTGCCTCTGCGGCATCGTCGCCGGCTTTGATTTCTGGTTTGTCGGTAGTACCCCAAAAAACTACTGTGATATTTCTGCCTCGCGGGTCCCGACCGGGTTTTCCAAAGGTTTGCAGTTGTTGTAATTTAACGCCTGTCAGGCCGGTCTCCTCGGCAAGTTCTCTGGCTGCGGCATCGGCCAGGTCTTCATCCATTTCGATAAATCCGCCTGGGATTGCCCATTGTCCCCTGAAAGGCTCGTTACCTCGCTTGATTAGAAGGATTCTGGGAGGGTGTGCGGAAATATCAAACACCGCTGCGTCAACGGTTACCATCGGTCGCGGCCAGTCGTAGACATATTTACCTTGTTTCGCCATATTTGGATTTTAACATATCCGATTGAAAAATAAACCCAAAAGACCTTTGATAAACCGCTAAAATTCGATTAAAATATCGGGCTATGAAGTCTTACATAAAAGAAAAAGTTGTAAAGCTGCAACTGGCTGACGGCTGGCAGGGGGTTGCTGTCGAAAAATGGGCGAAATTAGTTATTGAGCCTGACAAAATAGCGGAAAATCCTGAAAAAGTCTTTAAATCGGATTCAAATTGCACTACTGCCCTGAAAAAATTCAAATACGGCGCAAAAAAAGCATCCTTAGTGTTTAAGAAAACTGCCGGTAAATTCAATGTCGGAACACTCTTTGATTTTATAAGAGGAACAAAGGCAGAGAGGAATTTTAATCTTGCTCTCGAACTCAGCGTCAGGGGGATTGACGCGGCTCTGCCGGCGGCGGCTTTATGGCGGCGGAAGGGTGTCGGTGAAGTTGAAGATATTTATTTGACGGAATTCATCCCCGACAGCATAAGTTTGTATGATGTCGCTTTTGGGAGAAATCGGGAGATTATCGAAAAATTCAATTCGCGAAAGGAAGTTATAATTCAGGTTGCAATGATTCTTGCCAAACTGCGAAAGGCAGGGTACTGGCACAGGGATTCCAAGGCCGGGAATTTTATAGTGTATAAAAACGGCGATGGAAACTGGCGGACTAAATTAGTTGACCTTGACGGCATAAAGCCCAATTTCCTGTATCTTGGGAAGAATAATGTAAGGACACTTGCAAAATTGGCTGAAACCCTCACGCGGTTTAAGACGGTTAATTTTACTGACCTTTACAGAGGTTTTTTCAATTACTGCAGGGAACTGGAAATATATCACGGCGAGAGAAGAAGATGGTTTCGCCGGATTGAGCGGATGACCGTGGCGATGAGAATTACGACGGCGGTTGCCGATTCGTATAAAGAAGTGGAAAAATAAAAATTAAAAATGACCGAACAAATTAAAAAAATTCTTATAATCAAGCCCAGCGCGATGGGCGATATAGTTTTGGCTCTTCCGGCGGTTTGCTGTCTGAAAAAAAGTTTCCCCGATGCGCAGATTCACTGGTTTGTCAGGCCGGAGTTTGCGCCGGTAATCGAAGGGCATAAATGCGTTGACAGGATTGTGCCGTTTGAACGCAGGAAACTTGGCAAATGGTGGTATCAGCCCGAAGCGTTTGGAGAACTGGTAAGGCTTGTCAAATATCTTAGAAATGAAAAGTATGATATTGTTTTCGATTTGCAGGGCAGGTTCAGGAGCGTGATTTTTGCGTGGTTCAGCGGCTGCAAAAAAAGATTCGGCCCGGCAAAGACGCAGGAATTGACAAAACCTTTTTATACCAACACGGTTGTTCAATCTGCTCAATCCGTTCATTTGGTGGATTATTTTATTGATATAGTTTGTGCAGCGGGGGCAAAGCGGACGGATGTGGAGTTCAGGCTCAAGCCGAGCGTTAAGGCGGCGGAGGAGTTGAAAAAGAAAATATCGCCAATGGGTGTTGTCTGGAATAATTACGCTGTTTTTGTGCCTGGCGCAACAGTAGATGCCAAACGCTGGCCGATAGAAAATTTTGCAGTCCTTGCGGATAAAATTTATGAAAAATACGGCTGCGGTATTGTTGTCTGCGGCGCTGAATCGGAAAATCCTATTGGGGAGAAATTGAAAGAGCTGGCTGATATACCTGTAACGAATTTTGCAGGCAATACGAGTATCCCGCAGTTGATTGCGCTTCTGGCCGGTGCGAAATTTGTTGTGAGCAATGATACGGGTCCCGCTCATATTGCTTCGGCATTGGGTGTGCCGATGGCCTTGATTTTCGGCTATACCAATCCGAACAGAGTTGGTGTATATGGCAGGAATGAATGTAATGCCGCGATAGAGCCGGATAAACGCGGTAGCGATGTTGAAAGCAAAAATCCTGCGCACGATATAAAAAATGTGAGCGTTGAAAATGTTTTTGAAATTATTAACCGGCAACTGGAATAATTTATAGAATAATTATGGCAAAAATCGCGAGAAAGAAAAGAAAACATAAAATCCTGCGTTATCTTGAGTATAAGATTCTGCATATTGAAGATTCGCCGCACAAAATCTCGCTTGGTGTTGCGCTGGGGTTGTTTATAGCCTGGACGCCGCTGCTTGGGCTGCACATATTTATGGCGATAGCGATGAGCGTGCTTTTGAAGGCTAATAAATTCGCGGCGCTGGTGAGTATATGGGTGAGCAATGTTTTTACTTTTGCTATTATCTACTATCCTGCTTATGTGGTGGGGCGGGTTATCTGCAATATATTTGCGATGCACGAAAACCAAAACGAAGAGCAGGTAAGTCATATCTTCGGCGAACTTTTTAAACCAAGCAATGTAATGGCAGGGATATTTTCAAAGGCGTACTGGGTCAGATTCTGGACGCTTACAAAATCAATCGGACCTGAGTTGTGGGTAGGCTGTACAGTAGTAGGTCTGGCTGTTGCAATTGGCGGATATCTAATCTGCTACTATATGATTAAAAATCACCGCGAAAAAAATCCGCACAGGCGATATAGGGTTATTAGTCAGTAGCTGGTGTTGGTTCTTTCCACTTGTGGCCGCAGGATTGGCAGGAGTATGTTTTGATAGAGTATGTTATTGGGAATCTTAGAATAAGAATAGAGAGAAAAGCAGACCAGCGAGAAAACCTTTCATAGTTGATTTCTGTGCCCCCGCATTTGGGGCATTTCAAGTCATATTCTTCTTCATCTGTAAATTGAGCATTGCCTGCATCGGCAGCAGAAGCTTTTAGTATTTCTTCGGCTTGTTGTTTGTCGCTATGTTTTATATAAAGTTTTATTCCGCCATCAGCGCTGGCAAGAAGCCAGTAAGTTGCGACAAAATTTTCGCCTGACAAAAAGCAATCTATACCGGCTGATTCGAGAGATATTTTTGCAATCTCGGCATTTGTATAGTCATTGAATGAAGCGATTTTTATTATTTTTTCATCCATTTACTACCTTTACGCAACGGTCGCAGAGGTCGGCATGTTCGGTGTTTACCCCGACGCTCGGCCAGTAATTCCAGCAACGCTGACATTTTTGATGGCTGCTCTTTTGAGCATTTACGAGTTTATCCGACTTCTTCTTTTCGAGTTTTACTTCGCTTACAATGCAAAGAGCGGCGAAATTTTCAAGCCCGAACTTTTCAACAACAGCTATCAATTCACCATCATCAGTATTAATTACGATTGACGATTCCTGATTGCTCGCAATCCGTTCATTTTTACGCAGGCCTTCGAGTTCTTTGAGAACCTCATCACGCAATCCCATCAGCTTTTCCCATTTTGCTTCATCTTTTTTCCAGTCAATAGAAGCATCAACCTTTGGCATAGAAAGCAAATGAACGCTGTCTGCTGCTTCGGCCTTTACTTCCATCGATTCATAAATTTCTTCAGCAGTGTGGACGAGAATCGGTGCAAGCATTCTGTTCAGACTGTCGAGAATTTTAAACATCGCGGTCTGTGCGCTTTTGCGGGACAGTGAATCTTTGCCGTCGCAATAGAGCCTGTCTTTCAGAACATCCATATAAATACTGCTCATTTCAACCGAGCAGAAATTGTAAATCAGCGTATAAACCTTGTGGAACAGGAAGTTTTCATAAGAATCCTGAACATCAGCAATGAGTTTCTGCAACTGCTGCATTGCCCATTTGTCTATGTCGTACATTTTGTCATAGGCGACAGTGTGCTGAGCCGGGTCAAAGCCCGACAAGTTGCTGAGCAGATAACGGATTGTATTTCTGATTTTGCGGTACGCATCCTGCAATCTGCTGATTAACGCATCGCTGCAACGCATATCTTCCTGATAATTGACGCTTGAGACCCAAAGACGCAGAATGTCTGCGCCATATTTGGTGATTTCTTCCTGAGCGCTGACGTAGTTGCCAAGCGATTTGGATTGCTTTCTGCCCTGGTCGTCAACGGTAAAGCCGTGCGTGAGAACTGTTTTGAATGGCGGACAGCCGATTACGCCGAGAGCGGGCAGCAGAGAAAGCTGGAACCAGCCGCGATGCTGGTCGGAACCTTCAAGATATAAATCGACCGGCACAGGCCAGCCTGCCTGTTTGGCGACGCTGTGCCAACTGCATCCGCTTTCAAACCAGACATCGAAAATATTTTCTTCTTTTTTCAAATCGTCGAAGCTGAAGCCTGCGGGCAGTTTAAAGTTTTCGCCGAGTATGTCTTTTGGTGAATCAGTGAACCAGCTATCCGAGCCTTTCTTGCGGAAATGCTCTGCGACTGCCAATACCGATTCTTTTGTGATAAGGCTTTTCTCATCGGAATTATAAAATACCGGTATTGGCATTCCCCAGCAACGCTGGCGACTGATGCACCAATCGGGTCGCGATTCGAGCATACCGGTAATTCTCTTTTGTCCCCATGCCGGAACCCAGTTCACCTGCGGGATTCTTTCAAGTGCAAGCTGCCTCAGGCTTTTGCCATTCGGCATTTGATTGTCAACGCTGATAAACCATTGTTCGGTTGCGCGGAAAATGACGGGCATTCTGCTGCGCCAGCAATGCGGATAACTGTGCGTGATTTTTCCTTCAGCAACCAGTAGCCCGGATTGTTTCAATTGACCAACAACCTCTTGGTCAACTTCCAGAACATTTTTACCGACTAACCAACTCGGTACGGTCTGGTCATAGCAGCCATCATCTTTTACAGGTGAATAGACAGCTAAATTGTGCTGCATACCCGCATGATAGTCGTCAACGCCGTGACCCGGTGCGGTATGGACAAGGCCAGTGCCGTCTTCAGTGGTAACAAATTCGCCGCCGATTACGATATAGGCATCTTTATCTGTCGGGTTCTTTTCAATGAATGGGTGATTATATCGCAGACCTACGATATCGCGGCCTTTTACGGTTTTTTCGCTAACAGTGTATTCGGTCAGTTTTCCTGCTGCGACGACTGCCTCAAGGCGAGCCTGAACGACAATGGATGTGAACTTTTTGCCGTTTAGAGTGTATGTTATTGAAACATATTCCAAATGCGGATTGGCGGTTATTGCCAGATTTGCCGCAAGTGTCCACGGTGTCGTTGTCCATATCATAAAGCAGGGCGTGCCGCTGTTGTCGCCGGTCAGACCGAGCGATTTTAATTTTGCCGCCGATTCAGCGGTTGCAGGGAAGTTGACGAAAATGCTCGGCGAAGCAATATCCTGATATTCGAGTTCCGCATCAGCAAGAGCTGTTTGGCAGCCGACTGACCAGTGGATAGGTTTCAACTGTTTATATACTAATCCTTTTTCGACAAGCGCGGCGAAAACTTCGCACATTCCCGCTTCGTATTGCGGCTTCAAAGTCAAATATGGATTTTCAAAGTCGCCGAATATACCCAAATCCTTAAACTGCTTCGACTGAAGTTTGACGTATTTGCTTGCGTATTGTTTGCAAAGCTTGCGGATTTCGAGTTTATCCATCGTTTTGGCTTTGTCGCCCAGTTCTGCCATAACCTTTACTTCGATAGGCAGGCCGTGGCAGTCCCAGCCGGGGACGTATGGTGTCTTAAAGCCGCTCATCGTTTTATATTTAAGCACAATGTCCTTGAGGACTTTGTTGATAACGTGTCCCATATGGATATCGCCGTTGGCGTAGGGCGGGCCATCGTGCAGCGTGTATTGCGGACAGTCCTTGCGGGCATTCTGAATTTTGCTGTAAATCGCGGCTTTGTCCCAGCTTTTACGCCTGATAGGCTCCTGCTGGGTCAGGTTTGCTTTCATTGCGAATTTCGTCTGCGGCAGATTTAAACTTGCCCGATAGTTGCTTTTTTCTTCACTCATTAGTTTCTCACTTCTCACTTCTAATTTCTAACTTCTCTGCGTCTCCCCAGAGGAGTTCCAAATCGTAATAATCTCTGAACTCTTCGCTGAACAGGTGGACAACCACATCGATAAAATCGAGCAGTACCCATTTACCCTGTTCCATACCTGCCTTGCCGAAAGGTCGTAATTTGTGTTTGTGGCCGAAGTCTATGATTTCCTCGGCAACGCTGCAAATCTGGCGGTCGGAAGTGCCGGTGGCGATTAAAAAATAGTCGGTCGCGGGGCTTTTGCCCTTAAGGTCGAGTATGACAACGTCTTTGCAATTTCTTTCGATTGCGATTTTCGCCGCCTCAATCGCGAATTTTCTGGCATCCATTAAAACTGTTTTTTTCTTTTTTACTGTAGTTTTCTTAACAGCTTTTTTCGCGATAGTTTTCTTAATAACAGTCTTTTTCACGGCAGTTTTTTTCGTTACTGCCTTTTTTGCGGTAGTCTTTTTCTTTGCCAATTTCGCCTTTCCAAAACCGATAAGTTATGACCAGATATAACCCAGATACAAAAAAACGGGGTCAGGAATAATTCCCGACCCCGCTTAGGATACATTTAATTATGATTTAAGTCAATTGTTCTGTTTCAGGTATGCAGAGCTGGGTTAGTGTGAAAAAACACTTTTTAAAGCAGTGCTGCGGATAAAATCAGAAATACCTTTGAAACCGGAGCTATTGGCGGCATTTGAAATTAACAGTTTTTCATCAGAGGTTAATCTGACATTAACTTGGAAAGTCCGTTTATTTTCGGATGATGGCAGGGGTGGTGTTTGACCATTTTCCACCATAGTAGCAATTGCTATAGTAAGTGCTTCCTCAACAGCCTTATAGCATTTTTCTGGTGTTTTAGCATCGACAAAAACACCAGGTAGTTCAACAGAACTGCCAATATAGCCCAATTTTTCATTTTTTTCGAGGATTATGCGATACTGGCTGGCTATTTTTTCTGCCTTGTGTAGAATCGAAACATTGAATGGTTTGTCTATTTTACTCTTCATTTTGGCCCTGAATGAAATTCTTGAATTTCTGTAAATATTCAACACTTACTTTTTTGTTCCTTACAGGTATAAGCCACGGCAACTGTCCGTCCTTTACAAATACCCTGTAAGGCTCATAGATTCTTTTCAACTGCCAACCATGAGATTCGAATAGCTTTAGTACTTCTTCAAAATCAACTTCATAGGCCATTACAAGCACCCCTAATTAAATGCTCTGCCATTTCCAAATTGCCAATCAGCTTTGCTTAAACAACAGCAAAGCTGCTGCCATCCATGGCGGAACAACAAGAAATCTTGCCTGCAACAGCCATCTCTATTGCACCTCTTGATGCCAGTTATTCTTAGTAAAGTATAGCTTAGGCTTTACAGGTTGTCAAGCGTTTTTTTAAGAAAATCAAAAAAAACGGGGCCGGTAATAATTCCCGACCCCGCTTAGGATACATTTAAAAGCTGATTAAGTCAACTATTTGCTCATAATCACGACAACAGCAATCTTGTTGCTCGGTGAGCCTTTTCCACCGTGAGTGCCTCTTTCGATGTACTTTTTGGCGTTAAAACAAAGACAAATAAAGGAGTTTTACAGAAGGATTAGAAGAATAAAAAAAACAACCATCAAAACTATTCCCAGGGGGACGCCAAAGGAAGCCCACTCTTTGCTTTTTATGGAAAGTTTATTTGCGCAGATAATATTGGGTATATTTCCCGGAATAAGCATCCCGCCCGCAATTAACAAACCTAAAAGCAGGAATTCAATTGTTTGTACGGTCATAGCAGGTGTAATCTCTGCGGCAGTGAGGGTTGCGTTATCCAAAATTGCGGAAACGGAGTTTATCCAGAAGAGCGCCGCAGGCGAAACGCGGACGAGGTAACGGTCAACAACAGGAGTAAAACCGGTGCCAAGGAGAACCAGAGCAAGCACAAAAAGATAAACCTTTACGGACCTGATTATAACGGTTCGGTTTGTTTCCGGCTTGTCTTCTGAAAGGGAATTTGCCTCCACGGCAGAACCTTTGAAAAAAACCGCTAAAAACCCAAGGGCGAAAACTGCAGGAATAATCCATTTCCACAAAAGTCTGAAAAGAAAAAAGAAGTCGGCGTTATGAGGCGGGCCTTTGAGTCTGGCTGTAGCAATAGTGGCAAGAGGTTCGCCAATCGGCGTCAATACAGCGCCAAGGCCTATAGCGAAGCAGGCAATAATAACAAGCTTTGTCTCGACGCTTTTGGACAGCTTTAATGCAGTAACAACTTCAGCGAGGATTAAAGCGGCGATGATGGCGGTAATAACGCTGCTTAGCAGACCAAGACCGACAACGACTATGAAGAAAAGCGTGCCATATCCGAAACGGTTCACCACGATATTTACCCCATTACCGATTTTGGACCGCAGGAGCTTAAAGAGCAGTCCGGCAAACAGAACAGCAAGGGTTATTTTAATAGGCTCTACTAATGCTTCTTTTACAAGATGAAAGCTCCAAAGATGTGATATGCTGACAGAAATAATACCCATAATGAATAAAAAGGCCTCGAGTTCTTCCTCGACTCTTTTTAGAAAGAAAGGAAGCAGCAAAACCATGCCCATAACTATGGCCAAACCGCCGATAATAAATAATTCTTCATTCATAACAATTCCATAAAAAGAAAGAGAATGCTGATAACTGATAACTTTCTACCATTGTGCCTCACCGCCGTAGGGGCCGACATAGCCTTTCGGTTTTTCTTTGATACGGGATTTTATTATCGCTTCAGCAATTGCCAAATCCGCTTTTGTGGTGATTTTAATATTCGATGAATCGGTCTGTACTATCGCGACCTTATGCCCCAGAGCCTCGACTAATTGTGAATCATCGCTGATTTTGGATTTGTCTAAGTTTTCGAGATTGGCATAGGCTTTTTTCAGCAAATCTTTTTTGAAAACCTGCGGGGTTTGTGCCTCAAAAAGTCCCGAGCGGTCAACGGTCTGAATAATTTCACCGTTTTCGACTTTTTTCAGCGTCGCGACGACAGGGCAGGCCAGCATTGCCGCTCCGGTTTGCTCGGCCTTTTCAAAAACATCCTTTACCCATTGTTCTGTCAGGCAGCATCGCACGGCATCGTGGACTGCGACAATATCAATCTCATCTTTGACAAGAGCAAGAGCCTTTGCGACGGTTTCAAAGCGTTCGCTTCCGCCGATGCAGATTTTCACGCCATGAAAGCTCATATTTGCGCCATGGGTGATTTTGAACATTTCCTCATCTTCAGCCGATATCGCAAGCAGGATTTGTTTGACGTTTTCGTTACCGGCGAAAAATTCAACGCTGCGCAGAAACGCCGCCCGACCTGCAACATCGGAAAATTGTTTTTTCTTCACAGCCTCAAGGTTATGACGCTGGTCTTTAACAAACCTTTTACTGCTGCCGGCCGCACAAATTATTACTGCAATTTTCATATTTTGACCTTTGGTATATGGAATTTAGTATATGGTATCTGGCATAGAAAATCAAATATCAAAAATCGTGATAGTTCACAGTACTTTCCCGCTGACGCTGTAAAAACCGCTGATTTCAATGCCTGTCTACGAAAGTTGGGGTAGTAATGCTTGACTTTGTTGAGCCTATCTATTATTTAATAATGATGATGCCGCTGATATTGTATTGCCCTATAAAATATGTATTATGTAGTGTTGGGTGTGCCGCCCAATACCCGTGAACAGTTACTTTTCAGGAGATAAGAAACGATGCGTATTGATATGTTCAAAATCGCGTTCATAAGTGTATGCTTTTTTATCACAGCGCAAAACTATGCTGTTGCAGCAAGCAATACGAACAGCGATACTGTTACCATTTCCTCAATTAGTCTGCCTGAACATAGCGATAAAACGCTCCAATTTGCCGCAGGCGAATTGTCTAAGTATTTTAATTTAATGACGCAGCGTGAGTATCCAATTAAGGATTCGAATGGTGGTGCGGATAATTCAGCGCTGCTGAAAATCGATAAAAATCTTCAACACGATGGCTACAACATTTTTCAGGATGGCAGTTCTGTTTGTATAACGGGAGGCAGTTCTCGCGGCTGCCTTTATGGCGCATATACTTTATTGCAGAAATTAGGGTGCAGTTTTCCGCTGCCCGGCAAAGACAACGAGGTAATTCCCACAGTAGAAAAAATCAGATGGAATTCGCTGCCGATACAATCTGAGCCTGCCATAAAACATCGCGGTCTAATGCTTGCCATCTCCACTTACACGGACGATATTCTGGAAACGATAGATTTTATGGCCAAAAATCGATTTAATTTTATCATTTTTCATGGTGGGAGAGTGCCTGATGAGTTTGTTCCAAAATTGAAGGAAACTTTGGAAGTTCGCGATATGGGTTTTGAATGGGGCGGTCATTTCCTTCCCGGTTATTTGCCCAGGAATTTATTTAAAGAGCATCCCGAATACTTTCGTATGGAAAACGGCAAGCGTACAGATGCGCTCAATATGTGTCCTTCCAGTCCCGAAGCCGCAGAAATTATTGCAAAAAATTCGCCGAAAGATTGGGCTAATATCAGGGACATCTCGCGTTTTGAAATGCTTCACAACTGGCCCGACGATTTGTTTGACGGCGGCTGGTGCTCATGCGATAAATGCAAAAATTTATCCTTTTCTGACCAATCGCTTAAGATAGTTAATGAAGTGGCCAAACGCTTGCCATTAAAAAGTGAAACGTCTATGGCTCATGGTTCGTATCACGCTACGCTTGGGTGTCCCACGACAATCAGGCCGAATCATAATGTCAGATTGTTTTTTGCGCCTCGTGAACGGTGTTATCATCATAACATTACCGGCTGCGAGACAAATAGAAGATATTACGATTTTCTCAGAAAACAGATTAACTGGTTTCCCAACGACCCTGAAGTAATGGAGTATTATAACGATTGTGTGCTGTTCAGGCAGTTGCCGATGCCGTTGTATTCTGTAATTGGAGATGACGTGAAGCTCTACAGAGAGCTGGGAATAAACAGAATTACATCTTTGACGTTTCAGACGTATAGCGAATGGGCTTATGGGCCTAATTACTATGTACTGGGCAAATCGCTTTGGAGAGGGCAGGGCGACAAGGATGATATAAAAGAATACTTAAACGCGGTATATGGCCCATCTGCGGAAACGATGAAAGAATACTTTGATTTACTTTTTGAATTATGCTCTACGGCGATGGAAACGTGTGAATACAAAGGTTTTGCTGATTTAAGATGGCCGACGCTGGAGAATTTCACCGTTAAACACATTGCGCAATTGGCCCCTCTGGTAACAGATGAGAATCTTGACAAGCTTCAAAGCCTGATTAACGCGGCATTTTCCGGCGCTAAAGAGCCTTACCGAGCAAGAATCGCAAATCAACTCATACTTTATAAAATCGCCCGTTTGGACACATCTGCCATCTACAATACTATGCTCACGCTGTATTTGGATAATAAGGGAGTAAAATCAGATGCGGAAAGACTGTACATCATTGCTATCGCCAGGCAGGCGGCGGAAAATATCGATGAGGCTGCGGCAATTCTGCTCAGTGCTCCGGCCGAATTTCGCGGACCAACTGTGTTTAAGAATGGCGGAATGATTGCCGAGCGGTTTGGATATAAATCTATTCTGCTTCCTCGAGAAAAAAAATACATTCAGGAATTGCAGGACCCCAATCTTAAAAATGTAGTTGGACAACCGTGACAAAAATTACAGGTGTGTAAAAAATGTATCTTGGCGGCAGGTTTATGCATAATGTTCGTAAAAATTAGAAAGGATTCATTTCCGGAACGTTCAGTTTGGCGGTGTGTCGTTGGTATTATGCAATTTCTTCTTTTGGTATGTGCCAAATATTTTCCAGACAAGCCAGCCTGGTAATAGTATGGAGAGTTTTTTCGGGAGTTTTAAAACCGAATGGATGGCGGGTAAAAAATATATGAGTTTTGAGGATGCGAAAAAAGATATTTTCAAATACGTTGAAATGGTTTATAATCGTAAACGCAGATATGCTTCGTTAAGCTATGTCAGCCTTGCGGAATATGAGAAATTGAGCGAAAATGAACGGAAACAGGTATAATTTAATCACCGAGTGTCCGTCATTCGTTTGGCGCTGCAGATTATTTTTTTTCTGTTTTTTGGGAGATGCATGTTATGAAAATGTTGGTAGTTGTTTTTTTTTGGCTGTCAAATATATGTGTGCTTGCAGGCTCAGCCTCCGCTTCAGATATTAAAGCTAACCGCTGGTTAGTTCAAAAACCAGGTGTTCTGACAGTTCTGTCCGATACCATACGGGTCAAGGATCGTCCTGCAGTACTTAAGGATTTCAAAGGGGATAATTACCGGCTTTCCTTTCGTGCCCGCTGTTTGGATGGGGGCGAGAATGGTCAGATATGGTTTTCAACGCATTATTATGACGAATTTTATCGTTATGCTATAGCGTTGAGAAACGGGTTGCTTGATGATTTATTCATACTTAGATATCGGGAAACGAATTTCCCGGACACAACCGTCAATATTGCCAACTGTTATCCAATAGGATTTAACCCTGACACCTCAAAGTGGATTAATTTCCGGGTCGAAGTGCGTGGCGGGCATATTACTGTCTGGGCGGGTAATAGTAAATATCCTCAACTGGATTACCGTGATCCGACTCCGATTGAGGCTGGAGGTGTGGCACTGGGCGGCAGTTGGCACACCTGTGAGTTTGCTGATGTAAAAATCGAAAAGCTCGATTCGGATACACAACCAAAAGGTCTATTTTCCCAAAATGCAATCTTAATCTCCTGCGGTGCAGCCGATCAGCCTGTTCCGTCAGGATATGAACGGTCGTCCGGCGAAAAATATGCGGAAGGTAAATCGTTTGGCTGGAGCAGAAAGCTTTCTTCCGTCCGGTCAACTAAAATTTCAGACAAACTGCTTCGCGGTGCTATTTTCGTAAATACTAACGAGCCGAATGCATCGCTTCGAGTTCCTGTAAAAAATGGGGACTATTATGTAACAGCTGGTGGCGGGGATGCTGAAGCTTATTGTCAGTGGCGGCTGGATGTGGAAAATGTTCGCTTGGCAGACGTTCGCCTGGTACCTATGGAATTTATCAATGAGTCTGTAAGGGTCACGGTAAGCGATGGTTTTTGTGATATAACACTTCTCTCAATATCGGACAAGCCGATAGGCATAGTGAACCCTCTTAACTATGTTGTTATTGAGCCATGGAACGAAGTGGCCGGGCGGTTGCTCGACAGGAAACGTCTTCGGGCACAACAGCGAGCCGAATATCGACCTCGTCTGGTCGATGTGCCTGCAAAAGGTCGAAGCTGTATTTCAATGGATGGTAACTGGCTATTTATGCCGGAGCAGGAGGCAGGCATAAAACCGGAGTCGCCGGCGGTGAATGATAAAGACTGGCATGTTGCGAAAGTACCATCTTTCTGGAATCCAACCGGATGGTGGATATACACCGGCGAACGCAGGACAGGCGAGAGTTATACAAAGATGGAACTGGAACGGGTCAATTCACAGACTTTCAACTGGAAGACTCGGACTGCCTGGTATCGGCAGTGGATTATTTTAGATGATGGTCCAGAGCCTCAACGTCGGTATATGTTACATTTTCAAGCTGTTGCTTCTATGGCCGATGTTTTTTGTAATGGAGAAAAAGTCGGCACACATACAGGTATGTTTGTTCCGTTTGAAGTTGATATTTCAAAACAGCTTAAAAAAGGTAAAAACTTAATTGCCGTGCATGTAATCGGAGAACCTGGTTCTGGACAGGCCAAGACTGATAAAGTGCTTGAACAGGCAATAAGTATGATCATCACACCTGAGCATGTGGGCTCATTACCACGTGGGATTATCTACTCAACTATACGTGATTTACAAGGGCGACCAACAAATGACCGGCCAAGCGGAATATGGCAGCCAGTTGAGTTCGTGATAAGTGATGAAGCACGCATTGTTGATTTCTTTTTCAAGCCGCGGATGGATGGTGCGGATATTGATGTTGAAATTGACAATCAGGGCTCTGATAACTGGAATGGTTCGATTTTGGCAAATATTGCCGGTGTAAATTCGAAAGTTTCAGTTTCAATTGCAGCTAAAAATCAATCGAAAATCAGTTTGAAAATATATCCGAAAAATTTTAAAATGTGGAGTCCTGGCAATCCGAACCTGTATGAGCTTACCCTTTCTTTACAGACAAATGGTCGGACAGTGGATACGATTGTAAAGAAAGTTGGATTCCGGGTTGTTGAGACAAAGGGCGACAAATTTTATCTTAATGGTAAGCCCTATTGGCTTGGCGGCGCAAATTCATGGCCGCATGGATTGACTCCGAATGATGCGCCACTGGCAGACAAAGCTATGAAAATCCTTGCCGACAACAACATCCGAATCAACAGAACGCATTCCACGCCCATGACCAAGACATGGATTGAGGCGGCTGACCGCAGAGGTGTTGCCATAAGTCTTGAAGGAACTTGGCCTTGGGTTCTTATAGCAGACACGGAAATACCTGACAAGGCTTTATGGAATTTCTGGGTAGAAGAGATGAAAGATCTCGTACGCGACCTGCGTAATAATCCATCGATTTTTGTTTGGACTGTCGCCAATGAGAACCATATTGACTGGGACAAAGATAATAACCGTCGTCTGAAAAAATGGCAGATGTGGAACGAGTTGATGCGCGAGATTCGTAAAATTGATCCGACCCGCCCGATAGTTGCCTATTCAGGGTATGAACGTTCTGATGGTCGTCATGCGAAAATCAGCGACTCGACAGATCCGAGAGACTATTTCGTCAACTTCATCCAGAAAAACAATATTTGGGACGGTAATTTTACTGATGAGCACAGATACATAGGGCATTATGGGCCAAGTATTTTGAGTTACCAATATAATTCACCGAGTGGCAATGTAGGAATGGGTTTGCCAGTCTGGTCGCAGGAGGCGTCAACTGGCTATCCTAATAATGATACCGGGCACCTTGAGCGAAAGTATATTAAGGAGTATGTGCCGCAGGCATGGGTTGGAGATGATGCATATGATCATCGTGATCCCTCAGCTTATCTTGCGAATGTGGCTTTTATGACAAAGGAGTGGATGGAGAAGGTGCGGCGAGATCGCAACACCGCAGGTTGGCAGATGTTCTGTTCCGGCAATTGGTTTCGACATCCTTACGTTCTAAATGAAATCGAACCATACCCGGCTTTGGATGCCGCACGTATTGCACTGCAGCCGGTTTTGCCTTCGCTTGATCTGCGTGATCGCCACTATATTGCGGGCCAGAATATTGTCGGAACGCTGTATGTGGTGAATGACTCCGGTGATGCGCGTAACTTGAAACAACTGCATTGCCGAATTGAAATTGTTTCAGGTACCGGTAAGGTTCTGGCCGATGAGTCTGTTGAAGTGGCAGATTGTCCCTATTTCGGTAGTGCCAAAACATCCGTGAAGCTCAAAATACCCGAACAGTTGCCCTGTGATTATGGTGTTTATAAACTGAAAGTCGCGCTTAGCGAAAACGGACGGCAGATATCTGATAACAATTACGATATTGTGCTGGGAACTGAAGCCTGGTCGCGAGGGTCTTCTAAAACTTGCAAAGTGGGAGCTACGGGGCTTAATGAACAGCAGAATAAAGTTTTAACTGCTCTTGGGATTCAAATTGTTAGCCAGAATCCTGAATCGCAAAAGGTCTGGATATGGGCAGACAAAAAGGTGCCGGACCACAATAGTATTGACGGACGCAAGTTACTCGATTTTGCCGAAGCTGGCGGCACGGTCGTTCTGCTCGAAACCGGAGCTGCGCAACAGTTATTGCCAGAATTTATTTTGCCCAAGCCAGAATCAGAACACCTTTTTCCTGAATATGTGGAGATGCGAAATATTGAGCATCCGGCATTTGCAGGGCTTGGTCAGCACGACTTAAAATGGTGGAACGGCCAAGGTGATAGACCGGAAGTCTGCAAAATGGTTTATTCAATCGACGTAGCGAATCCAGCCATATCTGCCCCGACACGCTACATTGAACCTCACATTGGCCAAAATAACTGGATGCGCAAGTATCGTGCTCCGTTTTTCGAAGTCAAACTCGGCAACGGTCGGGTTATTGTGTGCGAGATGTGCGTTTCAGTAGGAACAACGGATCCAATTGCACGGCGTTTCGCTGCCAACCTGCTCGCTTGGTTAACTGAAAAGCGTTGAAGACAAAAATCTTTAGTCTACTGATAATTTATTTTTGGATAATAAATAGTTATAGAGCTAACAGGAATCTGTTAGCCGTGTGTTTCGTATTAGGAGTGTATACGATTGCGGAATGAATGTTTTGCTTGAGGGTCAGGCAAAATGGTTCAAGGGAGTACCATTGCAAGATTCTATGGGACAACTGCTGCCGGGTTGTTTTCTACATGCCAAGTTGCGTCCTAATGGAGTGCCTTGCCGCAGTTATTATCGTTCTCCTGATAAAGAACAGAACTCAAACGCATATGTGTAATAGCGATATTACCACCTAAAAATGGCAGCGTCACTGGTGAGCATGAGGTGGTGGCCCGTATACGGTTCTCTTGCTGCTGGCTGGGTCGCGTTTCTGCCGGCACTGTATGCATTGGACGACAATGGTGATCGCATCAGGCAGATACTATTGTCTCATGAAAATATTAATTTAGGAGTTGCACGCAATGAAGAGTGAAAATTTTATAATTAAACCCATTTTGATATGGTGTCTTGCTTGGCTTTTGGCTCCTTACACAATGAGGGTCACTACCGCATCTACAACCATGGATAATTACTATGCACACAAAGCGGTAACAGATTCGTATGGGGTAATTGCACCGTGGTACACAGGGCAAAATGGTCAGCTCGATGAGCGGATACGTATAGCTGCAGAGCTTTATAAACGTTACCCATGGGTAGGGACCGACAAAGCGGTAATGGCGGCGCCGCACGTTGTATATAATACCCACTGGAGCATTTCCGAATCCGGCACGATTACTATTCCGCCGACTGATCCGTGGATGTGTGGTGATTTGAGTCAGCGAGTGCTGAGCATCATTCAGGGTCTGACGAAGTATTACGCGTATAGCGGCGATCCACTGGCATTTGTATATATTCCACTTACCTGTGATTATATTCTGGACTATTGTCTGACTGATGCAAATCATCCCTGGCCGAAATTTCCGATAAGTACGCCTATTAAAGGAATAGGGTATAAACGTACCAACGTTGATGTGCCGAATCAGCTTGATTTGTGCGCATATATGGGAGTTGAAATGCTCAGGGCATATCGGCTTACCGGCACACAGCGATATGCCGACGCAGCCAGGCATTGGGGCGATGTGATTGCGGAAAAATGTAATTTCAGTAACCCTCAACTGCCGCCGTGGAGTCGGTACACAAACCCGCAATTCATTATGTGGTCAGATAAATTGACCGGAACTACCGCTCTCATATCTGAGTTTTTGGATGATTTGATAAGTATAGGCTATACTGGCAAAGACAGGATGATTGTGAAGGCAAGAGACGCTGGCAGGAACTATGTGATAAACCAGATGCTGCCGAGGTGGACAGACAACGAAGTCTGGGGAAGGCATTACTGGGACGGGGAGGGGGCCGTCATGACAGGGGGGGTGCCGTGGGTGTGTGAGTATATTATGGACCATACCGACGCATTCGGTAACTGGAAAATCGATGTGCGAAACATCCTCACGCTTATTTTCAACCGCAACTGCGTTAATCCCGATTCGCAAGGCGAGATGTACAGCGGAGCATGGGCGATTCCGGAGTCATCAAGCTGCTGCGGGACGTCGCTTTCATATAGTCAGTATACCTATGCGCCGGCATTTATCAGATACGGCCAACTTGCCAACGATGAACACATGCGGGAGATTGGGCGACGTATGATGCTGATGGCGACATATGACAGCAAGGAAAACGGCGTCTGCCTTGACGGACTTACAGGGAAGGTGGTTGCAGGCGGCGACTGGCTCAATCTTGCTCAGCCGTGGCCGCTGTGTCAGGCGTTTAAGGCTATTGCGTGGTGGCCAGAGATATTTGGCGCCAGCCGTGAGAATCATATTGTAAGCAGCACGTCCGTCGTCGACTATGTGGTTTATGAAAAGGGTAAGATCACCTACTCAATATTTGATGCACCGGAGAAAACGATTGATGTGCTCCGCTTGGCATTTGAACCAAAGTCAATAACCGCTAACGGCACGGCGATGAAGAACCGCACAGATACGGACGCAAGCGGATACACGGTTAAAAAGCTTGATAATGGCGACTGCATCGTAAAGATTCGACATGACGGTTGCGAGAGCATTGTTGTTGAAGGTGATGACCCGCAGACAGCGGTTGCCGATGAGGCTATGACGTTCAGCGGCAAGTGGAAAATTGTTGACCACGATGCGATGGGCGGAAAAATGCATGTGGCGATAGCGGAAGGTGCAACCATGACTTACTTGTTCAAGGGCAATCAGGTGCGGCTTGTCGGCTGCGTTGACCAGGAAGGCGGATTGGCGGAGGTGTATATTGACGGTGTGAAACAATTGACGCTGATTGATTGCTTTAGTCCCAAGCTGTTGCATGAGCAGGTGCTGTATTCCAAGAGCGGCCTTGCGAACGAAAAGCACGAATTGAAGATTGTTGCAAGTGGTAAGGGGAATCTCGTTTCAAAAGGTGATAAGATTTATATACGAGGATTGCAATATTCAGACGCGAGCGGCGAAACAGGATTTGGAGAAGGCGGTGGGTCGACAAGTACGCAGTGCATGATTTTAGGTTTTACCGGCCGACAGGATTACGTGGGTTCAGACGGTAAAAAGTGGCAGCCAGGTACGGAATTTGTGATACGTTCGGGCCCCGGCAGTGACTCAGTTGTAAAGTCGTGGTATACGGATCGCAGAAGCGTATATATAGGAAAAACCCATGATCAGGAGTTGTATCGATACGGAGCACACGGCAAGGAATTCTGGGCAAATGTGACAGTTGGCCCCGGCACGTATTATGTACGGCTGCTTTTTGCAGATACTAATATAGAGCAAAAGATGTCTGTGATAATTAACGGCAAGGAGACCGCTAATTGTTTGGATGTACGGCAAGCGGCGGGAGGAGTTTTCAGGGCGATGGAACAGGTCTATCCGAATATCGAGCCGCAGAACGGAGCTATAGAGATTCGATTAAAGGGTTGTGAAGACAAGGAGGCAAGCGTTCAGGCTATTGAAGTTGGTCTATGGGAAAAGAAAAATAAGTAAGACAATGAGTGTACATTGAATTCTGGTACTCGTAATATTCGCTATGCATTTATGCAGATATTCTTATGTTGGTCTAAACGTACATAATCTTAATTTTGTTTTCTATGTTTTTCTGCAATAGATGTGTCGGACATGAGGACTTGTTGGTGATAATAGTGGCAACGGTGCTGAAGTCGCAAAAATACGCTAAATCTTTGCGGCAGAATTTCGTGTGGTCGGCTACTATATAGATTTTACTTGCCGCTTCGAGCATACGTCTTTCTGTTTCAACGACCAATGCGTTGGAATTATAAAAACCTTCTGGAGAAATGCCGGCAACACCAATAAATGCTTTCTGTGCTCGTACATTTTTGAGCATATTTTCGGCATAGGGACCAAGATAAACGCCGGTACCTGGATAGAGAGTGCCGCCGGTGCTGATAAGCTGTACATTGGTTGAATCGGCAAAAAGATTAGCAACTGGCAGCGAATTGGTAATTACCTGCACTTTTCGCTGCTGGAGATGAATGGCGACCTGATATGGAGTTGTGCCTCCATCGATAATGATGGTGTCGCCATCATCAACCATCGCGGCGGCTTTCCTGCCGATAGCGGCCTTTTCAGACGACATTATGGATTGTCTGTCATTAAAAACGGGCAGGGTGTTTCTCCCGCTGACTATCATAACGCCGCCATGCGTGCGTTTGACAAGCCCCTCCTGTTCGAGGCCATCAAGGTCTCGTCGGGCGGTGGAAATACTAACGCCAATGTCCTGCGCCAACTGGTTAAGGCCATAAAAAGTGTGCTCGGAGAGCAAGGCCATAATCTGATTTCTTCTTTGGGGACTAAACATAATAATCCTTTCATATTATGTCATAATCTACCAACATATTACCATAAAAGAAAGCTAAAATCAAAGAATAAAATAATTGTTAGATAAAAATTTGATATAACACTATATATTAAAAAGAGATATGGTGTTTGGCAGTTTAAGAAATATCTTGACATATTTATTTCATAATTTATAATACATAAATGGTCAGTTCTCATTTTCTATAGATTTGAATGGCGATTTGGATGGCTTTAGAAAAAAAATACATCGCGGTTGATTTAGGGGCAGAAAGCGGCAGAGTGATGTTAGGCAGCGTTTCCGCCGGCAGTATTCAGCTCGAAGAGGTGTATCGTTTTTCCAATGGCCCCATTGTGCAGGAAGGTTTGCTGCGGTGGGATTTCGCAAAGCTTTTTTCTGAGGTAAAGACCGGCATAGGCAAGGCCGTCAAGCAGGCAGGTGGACAGGTGTGCGGCATAGGGGTTGATACATGGGGAGTCGATTATGGGCTGCTTGATGAAAAAGGCAAGCTTATCGAAAACCCTTACCATTACCGCGACGGTCGTACCAGCGGGATGTTCGAAAAGTCATTTGAGTTTATGCCCAAACGCGAGATTTACGAAAATACCGGCCTGCAGTTTATGCTCTTTAACACGATATATCAGCTTTTGGCGGCAAGACTGGCAAAAACACCGCCATTGGAAAAAGCAGAGAAACTTATTTTTATGGCCGACCTTGTGTCGTATAATTTGTGCGGCAGGCAGTACGCGGAATATACGCTTGCAAGCACTTCGCAGTTGATGGATATGCACACGGGGCAATGGTCAAAAGTAATATTTGACAGGCTTTCACTGCCGATGCGGATTATGCCTGAAGTAGTGCAGGCTGGAACAGTGGTGGGCAAACTTACTGATGCTGTTGCCAAGGAGCTTGACGCGGGCGGTATCCCTGTTATCGCTATTGGTTCGCATGACACGGCAAGCGCGGTTACGGCAGTGCCTGCCAGCGGCGGCAAATGGGCGTATCTTTCAAGCGGGACATGGAGTCTGATGGGGGTGGAGATACCCAGGGCCATTATCAATGACAAAAGTTTTGGCTATGAGATTACTAATGAAGGCGGCGTATGCAATACGATACGGCTTTTAAAAAATATAATGGGGCTATGGGTTTTGCAGGAATGCCGGCGGCAGTGGCAGCGGGAAGGCACAGAACTGTCATACGATCATATTGCTAAGGAGGCGACAAAGGCAAAGCCGTTCGCCGCATTCATCGACGTTGACCATAGCGAATTCTTTTCGCCGGGCAATATGCCTGCAAAGGTCAATGCCTACCTGAATTCGACAGGGCAAAATATCATCAGCGACAAAGGGCAGATGGCAAGAGTCATTCTTGAAAGTCTTGCGATAAAGTACCGTAAGACTATAGAGATGCTTGAGGATACTATCGGCGATACAATTGAAACGCTGCATATTGTTGGCGGTGGAATAAAAAATGAGTTACTGTGTCAGTTTGCGGCTGACGCTATCAATAAAAAAGTAATCGCCGGACCTGCGGAAGCGACGGCGTTGGGCAATATTGTGATGCAGGCAATCGCTACTGACCAGATACAGACGGTTGAACAGGGAAGAAAGTTGGTTGCCGGAAGTATTGAGTTGAAGACATATACGCCGCAAAATGTCAAAGCGTGGGATGAACAGTATAAAAAGGCGATGGGACGCTAAAAAATATGAAAAAAATAGAACAGTTAGAATACCAGCTTGATAGTTTTGATGCTGCTGTACGCAGCGAAGCATTAAAAAAGCTTTGGGAAAAAGCGCAGAATGGTGAAGTCCAACTGCCGCCGGTATCGAATTTTGTCAATTTGCATTGTCATACATTTTTTTCATACAATACCTACGGTTATTCGCCGAGCAAATTCGCGTGGCTGGCGAAAAAGAGCGGCCTTGCGGCGGCGGGAGTTGTCGATTTTGATGTGCTCGATGGCGCCGATGAATTTCTGGCGGCGGCAAAAATGCTTGGTTTGAAAGCCTGTGCGGGAATGGAGAGCAGAGTTTTTGTGCCGGAATTCGCGACAAGGGTAATCAATTCACCGGGTGAGCCGGGCATCGCATATCATATGGGTGTGGGTTTTCCAAAAGGGACGCTTATACCTTCGCTAAAAAAATTTCAAATGAAGTTGTTTAATACCGCTCAGCAGCGCAATCGTGATTTAATTGGCCTTGTCAATGCATATCTGTCGCCTGTTGAGCTGAATTACGAAAAGGATGTGCTGCCGTTGACTCCGGCAGGCAACGCGACCGAGCGGCATATTTGCCTTGCATATGCACGCAAAGCGCAGCAACATTTTGATGATGCTGCAGCGCTTTCACACTTTTGGACGCAAAAACTTGGGACAAATGCGGCAGAACTCCAGCTGCCGGAAGGGGCAAAAATTCTCAACGAGATTCGCACAAAAACAATGAAACGCGGCGGCATAGGATATGTTCAGCCGGATGGCGGCTTGTTTCCGACGATGGCCGATATGAACAAATTTATCCTTGAAGCCGGCGGCATTCCGACACTTACATGGCTGGACGGCACAAGCGAAGGCGAAAAGGCTATTGAAGAACTTGCCGATGTCGCAATTAGCACAGGGGCAGCGGCACTGAATATTATTCCTGACCGCAACTACACGCCGGGAGTCAAGGATGAAAAGCTGGCGAATCTTTATGCGGTCGTTGAACTGGCCGAACGCAGGGGCTTACTGATAATCGTTGGAACTGAAATGAACAGCCCAGGCAACAAGTTTGTCGATTCGTTTGATGCCGCAGAACTGAAACCGTTTGTACCGATTTTTCTTAAAGGGGCGAATGCGGTGTATACCCATTCGCAGAGAAGCTGATTTTAAGAAAATTTTTCCCGAAAGGCGTAGCAATGAAAAGCTCTGAAAAATCATTTAATTATGCATGTGAACAATATGAAAAATTCGGTGTCAATATCAATAAGGCGATGACCGCATTGAGCAGGGTTGCCATCTCGCTGCATTGCTGGCAGGGAGACGATGTTGGCGGATTTGAGTCGTCCCAGGGGCTTACCGGCGGCGGTATTATGGCGACGGGTAATTATCCTGGTCGTGCCAGAAACGCAGCCGAGTTGCGGAAGGATATTGAAAAAGTATTTTCGCTGATTCCCGGCAAACATCGGGTTAATGTCCATTCGATTTATTCCGAAACAGGCGGCAAACGCGTTGATCGCAACGAGCTTGAGCCGCGGCATTTCAGTGGCTGGGTGGACTGGGCGAAATCTAATAAGCTCGGGCTGGATTTTAATGGCTCATTTTTCTCGCACCCAAAAGCGGCCGGAGGTTTTACGCTCGCAAGCGAAGATGAGGATATTCGCAAATTCTGGATTGAGCATGGTATCGCCTGCCGTAAAATTGGCGAGTATATGGGCAGGCAGCTTGGCAGTCCCTGCGTTAACAATATTTGGATTCCAGATGGATATAAGGATACGCCAATAGACCGAGCGGCGCCTCGCGAACGTCTGCGTGCTTCGCTTGACAGCATACTTCATAAAAAATTAGACAAACGATTTCTGCTCGATGCGGTGGAAAGCAAACTTTTTGGCATAGGCTCTGAGAGCTACGTCGTCGGCTCGCACGAGTTTTATATGGGCTATGCGATGAAAAACAATATTCTGCTGTGTCTTGATTCGGGGCATTTTCATCCGACAGAAACTATCTCGGACAAAATATCATCGGTGCTTATGTATGTCGATGAGCTGCTTCTGCACGTCAGCAGAGGAATTCGCTGGGATAGCGACCATGTCGTGATACTTTCTGATGAGGTCGAAGCGATTGCGCAGGAGATTGTGCGAGGCGGGTATCTTGGCCGTGTGCATATCGGGCTGGATTATTTTGATGCGAGCATCAATCGCATTGCGGCATGGGCTATCGGTGCGCGGGCGATGCTGAAGGCGTTGCTTATAGCGATGCTCGAACCGACCGATAAACTAAAAGATGCCGAACAAAACGGCGACTACACTGCACGACTGCTGCTGCTTGAGGAGATTAAGCAGCTGCCGTTTGGGATTGTGTGGGATTACTACTGTCAAAAAAATAATGTTGAAACCGGATTAAGTTGGCTAAAGGCCGTCAGGCAATATGAGGCGGCTGTGTTGAGCAAAAGGAAATGATGTATTATGGCAAAAACAGCTTCAAAAATTGATAAGGCGCTTGCTGAACTAATAAAGATTTCAAACGTGGTTGGCAGAGACACTTTGCTTGTGCAGGGCGGCGGCGGAAATACGTCCGTCAAAACCGCCGACGGCAGGTATATGTACATCAAGGCAAGCGGCACAGCTCTTAAAGATATGAATGAGCAGGACGGCTGGCGGCGAATGAACATCAATTCTGTTCTGGGAGTCGTAAAAGACCCGTTGCTGGCAAAGCTCGATGTCAATACCCGTGAAGTGGAAGTTGTCAATAGGCTTGGGCTGTGCTGTGATGACGATATAAAATCAGGCGCACGGCCTTCCGTCGAGGCGCATCTGCACGCGATGCTCGATGACTGCGTTATACATTTACATCCGGTGGTTGTAGGCGCTTATGTGAATGCCAAAAATGGCAAAGCGATAGTGGGAAAAATGTTTGCCTGTGAAAAATATCCGTTGCTGTGGGTGCCGTATATCGACCCTGGGTTTATGCTTGGCAGGGAAATGTTCAAATTGGTCAGCGACTACCAGAGTCGCTATGGTCGCAAGCCACAGATAATGCTGTTAGAAAAGCACGGCCTTTTTGTCGCTTCGCACAGTCCGGATTCTGCGATTAAATTGGTACATAAAGCGATTGGGATATTGTCAAAAAATCTCAAACAGCCCAAAGCGTCAAAAAAAATAACTGTTTCACAGGATACAATAACGTCCGCGAAGTTAGCTGTTCGCAAGGCTGTCTTTGACGCGACTGGAAAATACGAATCGGTGCATTTTTTTATGAATGATACTATCGCCGGTTTTATGGCATGTAAGGACGCCGGCAAATTGCTGTCTGTTGGAGTGTTGTCGCCGGATGAACTGGTGTATGCCAATGGTACGCCGCTGTGGTTTGAAAAATGTGATGCTGGGAAAATTGCGACAAGGTTGAAGACTCAGATAGGCAGGGGGCAAAAACCGGCCGCTGCGTTTTTGTTAAAGCGTGTTGGCCTTTTTGTCAGCGCCGATGAAAAAACTGCCCCGATTGTCAATGACATTATTGCCGCGTCATTATTTATTCGCACAAATGCCGCGATGTTGGGCGGGGTGAATGTTCTTACGAAGCGTCAGGCCGATTTCATCAAAAACTGGGAGGCCGAGGCTTTCCGCAGGCAGCTTGTCTGCGGCGGCTCAAACGGCGAATTAAAAAATCGCGTCGCTCTCGTTACTGGCGGCGGAAGCGGGCTTGGCAGAAGCATTGCCATCGGCCTTGCGCGGGCGGGCACGATGGTCGCCATTGCCGATATTGATATGACCGCCGCAAATAAAACATTGGCGATGATAAAAAATGAGCTGCCGAAAATATTCGCTATGGCTGTCAATTGTAATGTTACCAGTGAGGAAGATGTCTGCATTGGTTTTGAATCGCTGATAGAACGGTGGGGAGGTCTTGATATTGTTGTCAACGCAGCCGGTATTGCCCCAGCCTATCCTCTGGTGAATCTGCCGGTTGATAAGTGGCGCCTCGCGCTTGAGATTAACCTCACCGGCTATATGCTGGTGGCACAGGCCGCTGCGCGAATAATGATTAGACAGGGTATGGGCGGCAGCATTATCAATATCAGCTCAAAATCAGGCCTTGACGCAAGCAGGGATAATACCTCATACAACGCCACCAAAGCCGGCGAACTCCACATCGCACGCGGTTGGGCGGTGGAACTGGGCCAATTCGGCATCCGTGTCAACTGTGTTGCGCCGGGAAATGTGTTCGAAGGTTCAAAAATTTGGAATCCTGAATACATAAAAGTCTGCGCGAAAAAATATGGCATAACGCCAGAAGAAGTCATACCGTATTACGTCAACAAAACCGCGCTCAAGCGAGAGATAAAAGGCCAGGATATTGCCGATGCCGTGGTGTTTTTGTGTTCCGAAAAAGCCAGAACCATCACTGGCCAAACGCTCGTTGCAGACAGCGGACAGGTGATGGTGCGATAAGCCAAATGACAAGTTATGGCGAAAGTACCGGTGATGGTGTCTATAATTATTGAAAGAAAAAGCCCTTATAACTTATTGTTTTAAAGGGCTTATTAAATGGAGCCAACAAGATTCGAACTTGCGACCTCTTGCATGCCATGCAAGCGCTCTCCCAACTGAGCTATGGCCCCGTATCAACAGTATAATAACAAACCATTATCCGATTTGCAAGCCCCAATTCAGCCTAAATTGGCATAAAATCAGCGGTTTTTCAGCCAATCACGAATCCAGATTATGGCCTGTGGTTTTGTCGTGGTTTCTTCGGAAAGCTGAGCTATGTAAAGCTCCCGCGACGCGATTCCGACCTGCCTGCCGGGCAAAACGCCAAGAGCCATCAACTCATTGCCGTTCAGCAGCGGTTTTGGTCGAAGTTCCGTTCCAGCAAGAGCCTTTGCACGCCTGCGAATCGACAGCAGGGGGCTGATGCTCAGACCGGTTAGTTTGCAAATTGCCTTTTGCAGAGAATATAAATCCTCAAAATACGGTTCGGAAACAATCAGCTTCAACTCGGCAAGATTGAGGCTGTTCAGTAAATAGCCCCGGCATTCAAGTAAAAATTTTATATGTTTAATCTGACTGCCGCTGAGCTTTAAAATTTTAAGACTTTCCATTGTCTCCGCGGTACTGCGGGTCGAAAAAATCGAGGCAACAAAAAGTTCAAACGAAATTTTTGCAGGCATAAAGTCGAAAATCTGCACCGCTGATTCAGCAACGCCTGTTTTACCAAACACCGGGAAAATCCGCTCTGCAAGACCGGTTGCGATGAGCAGTTCGATGCCTTTTTTTCGTTTTTTAGCCGCCGATAGCGACTCAAGTTCAGCGGCTATTCTTTCACCGCTGATTTTCATTATGCTGCCGGCGTGTTTTTTAACCGCTGCCAGCGTGCTTTTCTCAATCTCGAAATCGAGCTGAGCAGCAAAACGAACCGCTCTTAACATTCGCAGATAATCTTCGCTGAATCGCTCATCAGCCTTGCCGATTGTTTTGATGATTTTCCGTTTTAAATCTTCTTTGCCGCCGACATAGTCGATTACCTCTTTTTTCAGCGGGTCGTAAAACATTCCATTGATTGTAAAATCCCTGCGTATGGCATCTTCCTTTGCACAGGTGAAACTCACCTTATCCGGCCTTCTGCCGTCGGTATAACCCGTATCGGCTCTGAAAGTAGCGACTTCGATTTGATGCTCGTCGATTAAAACTATGATTACGCCGAATTTTGCGCCGACTTTTATTGTGCGTCTGAAAAGTTTGCAGATTTGCCCCGGCGTTGCATTCGTGGCGACATCATAATCTTTTGGTTTTTTGCCTAAAAGCGTATCGCGCACACATCCGCCGGCCAGCAGTGCCTCAAACCCCGCCTTGCCAAGCGAATGAATTATTCGTATTGCAGCCTGCTTATTCGTCATTTTTTCTTAACGCTAAAAAATTAACGCTCATTCTGCCCCATATTCGATTATCTATTATCCGCAAATCGCCATAACTGTCGAGAAGCTTTACGCCTTTTTCCGTGCGAACAATCACAAGGCCATCCATTGCCACCTGTTGAACCAAAAGCAGTAAAAGCTCTGCGAGTTGCGACTTTTCGCCGGTGTCAACACTCATCGCGTATGGTGGGTCAACAAAAATCAGGCTGAATTTTTCATCGCTCCAGTTTGGCCCCCCGACTTTAAAAGCATTGCCGCAGATAACATCTGATTGCGCGGTAAAATCCGCTTTTGCGATATTTTTTTTGAGTATTTCAATTGCGCCTTTATCGGAGTCAACAAAAACAGCCCGCTTTGCTCCTCTGCTCAGTGCCTCAAGGCCGAACGAACCTGTGCCGCAGAACAAATCCGCGACAAGTCTGTTTTCGATGAGATTATATTTGTATAGAACATCAAAAATGGATTCTTTCACACGGTCGATAATCGGCCGGGTGGTATCGCCGCTTGGCGGCAGCAGTTTCATTCCTCTTTTTATACCGGAAATTATTCGCAAAATTTACCTCGATAGTTTAAAAGTTATTTTTGCCGATAGTCTCGTCAGCCAGTACTGTAATAAAACCATAGCACAGGCTCCGAAAAAGATTATGCTGACAAATCCAGCGGTATTTATGGTAAATGTCAGACCAAATAATGATTTGAACAAAACTTCAAAATCTTTGCCATTAACTTTTCCGGCAAGCCCCAACAATACCATCAGGCAGCATAAAACTAACATAACGGCTGCTGTAAACATCGCAGTCTTTTTAATATTACGTATGTATTCTGTTTCATCTGCTTTCAAATAGTACATCTTTCGGATAATATAAACTCCAGCCATTATCCCCAAAATATAATTAAACAAAGGTATTCCCATACAAACGCCGAAGGCTATCATCGAGTAAAAAGCATATAGAGCTATAATTGCCTTATTGTTCAATTGATATGCTTTTTGTACCCATTTTTTAAGAAAAATAATGTTTATAACTATACCGACTCCCAATGCTGTAAGTGCCAGATATGGCCCAGTTGCATCCGTTAGTAGCCCGGCAAAAAAACAAAAACTTACAATCAGTGCCAAGCAAAACAATATCGGTGCCGGGGCAAAAGCAACCCCTAAAATAACGGCCTCAAGTTTCTTCATAATATCACCCGTTTAGCTGTTTTATTCATCCTCTTTTTATGCCGGAAATTATTCGCATAAATGGTGTTTTGAGCCTTTGAAAAATTTGAGTTTTGAATTTGTTTCGGATTTAGAATTTAGTGCTTCGAATTTTAAGCTCTTAATGCTCTATTCCGAGAATGCTCAAGGTGTCGCGTTCGACAATTTCCCTTATTTTTTCACGCGGCACAACCGGCAGATTCGTATCCGAAAGCAGCTTGTTAAAGCCCAAAAGAGTTTCAAGACAGCTTTGCGCTTTCCCGATGGGCTGGCTGGACCCGAAAAACAATTTACCCAGAACCTCATTTTCATAAGAGGCAAGAACGATATTATAAACTTCCCAAACCTTATCCGGGTCAATCGTCAAATCGCCGAAAACATTTTCATGTTTGGCCATCATACATATCGTCTCGGAAACAAAAGGTCTGCCCATCGAGCCGATGATAATTTTAAGCGTCTTAAATCTGCGGGCGATTTCGTCCAAAAGATAGGGCCTTGCGTAATCGAGAACCGACTCCGGAGAAAATGGCGCGGTATTATGGAAAAATAATGGCAGATTTAATTCTTCAGCCGTTTCATAAAATTGCATAGCCTTGCTGTGAGCCGGATGAAACCCTTCGCCGCAGCAGTAAAGAACCGCGCCGCAAAGTTTCATTTTACTTTTAATCGCTGCCCAGTATTTGACAGATACATCGTCAGTGAGTGGGTTCACCGCGGCAAAGCCGAACATCTTTTTGGGATTGCGGGCGACATAATCGCTCAGTTGTCTGTTGCTCTGCTGATTCGTATTGTCCGCCGACGCTAAAATTATGCAGGCATCAACCGTCCCCGACGAGGCATAATGGTCATCCGGCGTTATCTTGCTGCCGGGGCAGCTTATATGCGTATGACAGTCAACAATCATTGTTTTTACCCTTTGTGAACCAACAGTCTACAGCCAGGCATCATAGCCAGAACCACGCAAACCTGTCAAGAACAATAATGCACAGGGATTTTATATCAAAGTCCCATAATAAACCAAACTATTTCAATACAATAATTAAGCAATCGCACAAAAATGACGATTAAGTAGGGTACAGAGTATAGGGTTTGTAGTTGCGACTACTTACTATTGACTACTGGCTGCTGACTACTATTTTTTTACAGGATGTTTATGCAAAAGATACGCAATTTCACAGTACTGCCGTCGTTGCCGGAAGCTCTTCAGCCGCTCCGCACCATCGCCCACAATATGTTCTGGTCGTGGAATCCGGAATTTATAGAGCTGTTCCGTCAGATTGACCCTGAAAAATGGCAGCAGTCAGGCCACAACCCGATTAAAATGCTCGGCACTGTCAATCAGAGCAGGCTAAATGACCTCTCGACAAAGCAGGGCTATTTATATCAGCTCAAACAGGCACAGGACAAACTCGAACATTATATGGCATCGCCTGGCTGGTTTGACAAAGTCTGGAACAAACCGCAAAAGCCGGTCATCGCGTATTTCAGTCTCGAGTTCGGCATTCACGAATGTCTGCCCGTTTATTCAGGCGGTTTGGGAATACTTGCCGGCGACCATCTAAAAAGCGCATCAGACCTCGGTCTGCCTCTCGTCGCGATGGGATTGATGTATCAAAAAGGATATTTCAGGCAATACCTCAACGCAGACGGTTGGCAGCAGGAACGCTACGAAGACAATGATTTTTATAATATGCCCGTCGAGCTGGTAAAAAAGAAAAGCGAAAACCCGCTAACGATTAAATTAGCTTTCCCACAGCGTCAGATTGTTGCGCAAATCTGGGAAGTGAACGTCGGCAGGGTAAAACTGTTTTTATTAGATACAAACGTCGCCGCCAATTCAGAGCAGGACAGGCTCATTACATCCGCTCTTTATTCAGGCGATTCAGAATTGAGAATCCAGCAGGAAATACTTATCGGCATCGGAGGACATAAAGCCCTTTTAGCGATGGGATATGAGCCTTCCGTCTGCCATATGAACGAAGGACACGCCGCGTTTATGGCGCTGGAAAGAATCAGACATCTTTGCTCAACGAAAAATCTTACCTTCGATGAGGCGCTCGAAGCGACAAAATTAAGCAATATCTTTACCGTTCACACGCCGGTCAAGGCAGGCAACGATGAATTTACGCCTGAACTTATGACTAAATATTTTGGCCAGTACTTTCCGTCGCTCGGCCTGAATAAAAATCAGTTTCTCGCTATGGGCAGAGTAAATGCAGACAAAGACAGCGAAACATTTAAAATGCCCGTACTTGCCCTGAGAACAAGCGCGTACAAAAACGGCGTAAGCAAACTTCACGGCAAAGTCTCACGTTCTATGTGGGCTGAACTGTGGCCTAAACTGCCCGCCGCGGAAGTGCCAATTCAATCTGTAACCAACGGAATACACGCAAAAACTTTTATCGCGCCGGAGCTGAATTCGCTTTACGAAAGATACCTCGGCTTTAACTGGGCTGAGGAAATCGCCGAAGAATCGCTCTGGGGCGCCGTTGACCAGATACCGGATGAGGAGTTGTGGCGCATTCATCAGCGCAACAAGGAAAATCTGATTAGCTTCGTCCGAAAGCAGGTAAAAGCGCAAATGCAAAGGCGGGGCACTTACCATACCGAATTAGGCTGGGCAGAGGAAGTTCTCGACCCCGAAGCCCTTACCATAGGTTTCGCAAGAAGGTTTGCCACATACAAAAGAGGCAACCTGCTTTTGAAAGATACCGAAAGATTTATAAAACTTCTTAATAAAACAGACAAACCTGTGCAGATTATTTACGCCGGTAAAGCTCATCCCAACGACCAGCAGGGCAAGGAAATCATCAGACAGCTCATTCACTTCGCTTCAAGAAACGATGTCCGAAGAAGGCTTGTTTTCCTCGAAGATTACAACATTGACATCGCCCGCTATATGGTTCAGGGCGTTGATATCTGGCTCAACAACCCGCGCGTCCCGATGGAAGCCAGCGGCACAAGCGGTATGAAAGCCGCGATGAACGGAGCTATGAACGTAAGCACGCTCGACGGCTGGTGGTGCGAAGGCTACACCCTCAACGGCGGCTGGGTCATCGGCGCTGGCGAAACTTATGATGATTACGATTATCAGGACAAAGTAGAATCAGAAGCGGTATTCAATCTCTTTGAAAATGAAATTGTTCCGCTCTTCTATACTCGCTCTGCAGACAATCTCCCGCGTGCCTGGATACACAGAATGAAAAACTCCATTAAGTGGATTGCTCCTCGCTTCAACACCCACAGAATGGTCGCCGAATATACCAGCAGATTCTACAAACCCGCCGCCCATACCTGGGAATCCTTTGTGGATTCCGGTATGGAAAAGGCGAAAAGCCTTGCTAATTGGAAGAACAGACTGCGTCAGGAATGGAGCAGCGTAAAAATTGACGATGTCGATGTCCAGGTTCGTGTAGGCAAAAACTTTGAACCTCTCAACGGCAGCGCAGGCGCGCTCGAAGTCGGTGCCGACCTGCAAATAACCGCCACTGTAGGCCTCGGCAAACTCAGTCCGGACGATGTTTCTGTGCAGATATACCACGGCAGCGTTGACTCCTGGGGAAATATCAACCACGGCAGCATTAAGCAAATGACAAACGATGCCGCGGCCAAAAAAGAAAATGGTTATATGTTCACTGGTATGATAAAATGTTCACGCAGCGGCAAATGCGGCTTCGCTCTTAGAGTCCTGCCCAAACACGAAGATTTGGCAGAACCTTACGAGCCTGGCCTCGTCGTCTGGGAAAATAATAACTAATAAAAACATGTTTAGATAATATGTAGGTCATTCATTCAACGGTTATAATACGAATCCAGTACAAAACTATAACCTAATTGAAAGG
>JBAZTW010000002.1:0-145578 GCA_041661665.1 Phycisphaerae bacterium
AGCCTCATTTTATAGGCGGAAAAGCCAAACGAATAGGCATATTTTTGAGCGTTTTCAACGTTCACATCAACCGCACACCCTGCAAAGTGAGGATTGAAAGCATCACATACCGGCCGGGGAAATTCATAAACGCTATGAATAAAAACTGTGGTAAAGTCAATGAATCAAACGACATAGCGATGACTCGCCTGTCCGTGCCGAACGAAAAACTGCTCGTTCGCCAGATAAGCGGCGCCATTGCCCGCCGAATCGTCTGCGATGCTGAGCGGGGACAGGAATTTACTGGCGGAGCGATATTCGGAATGATAAAATTCGGCTCAAGGACTGAGCTTTACCTGCCCGCTGAAAGTTCAGCCAAAATCAAAGTGAAAATTGGCGACAAGGTAAATGCGGGAATTACAGTACTTGCGCAATATGAATGAACCGACAGAAAAATCTGAACGCCAAAAACGAAGCCTCCTGCGGAGCGTCCGCAAACAGAGGCTTAGATACATCACCGTTCTGCCTTCGCTGATTACGTTAATCAACGGCGTTTGCGGATTCGCCTCGATAGTCTTTGCCGCCAAAGCAGGACAGGTTGACAATTCAGGCCTAAATGTCTATCCAAGCCAGTTTCCGTTTCTCTCAATGGCGGGTTATATGATATTCTGGGCAATGATTGCAGATATGCTCGACGGCCACGTTGCCCGAATAAGCCATAGCACCAGCAGCTTCGGCGGCCAGTTGGACAGCCTCTGCGATGTAATCAGCTTCGGCGTAGCCCCGGCGTTTTTAATGCTCCGAGTCGTGGAAGGCAGAGTGAGCTTTCATCCGACATTTGACGTTTTTGTATATCGTTTCCTCTGGCTCTCGGCGGCAATATATATAAGCTGTGCTGCGATACGCTTAGCCAGATTCAATGTCGAGAACGAAGAAGACGAATCGAATCATTCCAGTTTTTCAGGCTTGCCGTCGCCTGCCGCCGCAGGCGTAGTCGCCAGCCTTGTCGTTCTCAATCACTATATCCTTACGGAGCTCAGTTTAAGCCATACCACTTTATCGAATATATGCCATAATATAATTATCGGCGTTTTGCCTTTTGCCGCTCTTGCTGCTGCGATTCTAATGGTAACCAGAGTTACTTATCCGCACTTTGTGAATGCTTTTCTCCGCGGCAAAAAACCTTTTGCGTATCTGTTCTGGACTATGGCTGTTCTTGTGATAATTGTTTCCAGTCTGGAAGTCGCGCTTGCTCTGGTATTCTGCGGCTTTGCCGTCAGCGGCGTTGCGAGATGGCTATATATGCGATTTGTTATGCACAAAACCGCAGCAGACGATGCCGAAGAACCGCCGGTGATTACTATTTCGCACTAATACTATGTCAAAGCTAAATTCAGAAAATTGTCATTGCGAGCATCAAGAAGTGATACGCGGCAATCTCGAAATTATAGATTTTCATACGCACGCGTTAGCTGATGACCTTGCGCAAAAGGCTATGAAGGCTCTTAGTGCGGGTTGTCCCGATGTGCCTTATTATCTCAATGGAACAATAGCTGACCTGCTCAAGTCAATGGACTTGGCAGGCATAAGCAAAAGCGTAATTTGCTCCATTGCCACAAAACCTAAACAATTTCAGCCGATATTAGATTGGTCTCTGCAAATTCAATCCGACCGAATCATTCCTCTTGCCTCGGTGCATCCATTGGACGAGCAAAGAGACGAACACATCAAACAGGTACGCGACGCAGGCCTGAAGGGCTTAAAGTTGCACCCGTATTATCAGGATTTTTACGTCGATGAAGATAATATGCTCAAATACTACGAGCAGGTCTGCAAACACGACCTTATCCTCACCGTGCATACAGGTTTCGATGTAGCGTTTCCACATATCAGAAGAGCAGAGCCTGCGAGGATTTTAAACGCTCTAAAACATTTCCCGCAGCTTAAATTTATAACCACGCATCTTGGCGCCTGGCAGATGTGGGATGAGGTTGAAAACGAAATGCTCGGCAAAAATATCTATATAGAAATATCGTTTGCTATGGGATATCTGTCCGAAAAGAGAGCGAAGCAAATTCTCGAAAACCACCCAGAAGATTATATCCTGTTTGGCTCGGACAGCCCCTGGACCGACCAGCAAAATACGCTTAATCTGCTGAAAAAACTTCAGTTGAGCGATGAAAGAATGAAAAAAATCCTTTCCGCAAACGCAAAAAGATTGCTGGCGATTTAATTAGTTGTTGGTAGATAGTCCATTTTGAATGTGATGGTATAGAATGTTGCTTAAAATAATAGTATGGGTGTTGCCTGCTATAATTGCGATAGGTAGCTTATATTTAAATAAGCCGGGCAAACCCAAATTAGCTGTAATTCTTACCATTTTAATTATCATAAGCGTATTTTCTGGAATCGTATTAGAATTAAAAGATAATCAGAGTAAAAAACAACAGCAAGACGAAATTATTGCACAGAACAAATATAGCAGAGAACTGCTGGAAAATCTTGTCACAAACAAATACGAAAAAGATTTACAGAGCAAATATCCGGGTGGATACACATTATTTGGAATTGACCACTCACGTACATTTGAAAACCGTTCTATTCCACATAGAAGTAATGTGCTTGAGGAATATGAGTTTGATTGGCACCCAGTTAAAATAAGCGAGGTAACCGAAACTAATGTTACGATTGAATTTCCGAATATTCATTATAAGCTACTGAACGGTAATTTTTTTAGCACTGCAATGACTATTCCGAAGTCACCAAAGGGAACATCATATCGGTATCCAGTGAGACCAGAAGGTACAAAAAATAGGATATTTTGCGAATTGGTTGAGTACAAGGATTCTTTTTACGTATTCGCTATTGGCTTCAAACCTGCGGATAACTAAGAAACTATCTCAAAACAGTCACCCTGAACGAGGCGAAGAGTTATGTCAAATGGAAGGTGGCTCAAAGAACTATCGACTGTCAACTAACAACTATCAACTAATTTTCCCGAACATTCTCTCTAACAGTTCCATACTCAGCCCCATTACGTTGGTATAACTGCCTTCGATTTTTTCGACGAATTCATCGGCACCGTCTTGAATGCCATAAGCGCCGGCCTTTCCCTGCCAAGTTTGGGACGCTATATGTTCAGCGATTTGTTTTTCAGTCATTTTTTTGGGATAAACGGTTGTTATGTCGCAATCGACGAACTCCAGCCCTGCATCCTTTTTTACGAATGCTATGCCAGTGATTACCTTGTGCGGTTTGCTGAAAAGTTTTCTTATTATCTCCTCCGCGTGTTTGGCGGAATCGGGTTTGCCGATGATTTGCCCCTCGTAATCGACAACCGTATCTGCCGCGACTACCAGCCTGTCGGGAAATTTTTCGGCGACATCTTTCGCCTTTGCCAAAGCAGCCCTGCGGGTGAATTCTGCGGAGTCTATGCCTGCGGTCGAAATTTTTGACTCATCTACATCTGAAACGACAATATCAAATTTATATCCTGCCTTTTCAAGCAGTTCTTTTCTTCTTGGCGAGGCCGAGGCAAGTATAAAGGATTGTTTTTTAATTCCGTTCATTAAAAAAAAACCGCGTGGGCTATCCGCCGTCGCTAAAGCTATGGCGGGACAAGAGAGTCCACCCTACAAAATAATCAACTATTTTACCCTGATATAATAAACAATTTTTTTGCAGAACCGATAATACTCCGGCGAGAGTCGTTCAATATCTTCGCCTATATAGACATCAAATAATTTCTGAGCGATATGTCTATTCCATTCGACTGTTGGCGGCGAACTCTTATTCGAGGCAATCGCTGTCTCTGTCGCGTCAAGCGGCCATGCCCCGTTCAGTGCCCCAAGCAGCATTTTCTGATAGCAGGTGAGCCTTTTGCCGTAACCTTCTTCTTTCAGAAATCGAACCAGTGCGTAAGACTGCGCATAAAACGCCATAACCGCCTTGTCAGCCTGTTGCAGCGAAACAACCTCGCCGGGATTGAGCAAAATTAAATCTTTTAGCGGTATTATATTTTTTTCCTGTATGGAAAGTTTTAACGCGCCAAGTCTCTGATAATTTTTTGCCGAATTGAAAATAAATTGGCCGTTTTCAAAATCCGAATACTCGAACAATTGAGCTATTCCTTCGTCGAGCCAGCTCGGCAGTCTGTATTTGAAATATTTATCGCAGAACTGATGCCAGCCTTCGTGTCCGAGGATGCTGAATGTTCGGGTTCTGCCGATGTTATAAGCGACGCATTGGCCGTTGAGATAATACGCTCCTTTTTTGATTTTCAGATAAATTTCAGCCTGACCGCCTGTGAAACTTCTCGTGTAGCTTTCCCATTGCTGACGGTCTCTGAAAATATACACTGTAAATCTGTCGCCGCCTCCGACCGGCACGGGCAATTGCCCCTGATATTCCCGCCATGCAGCTTCGACAAACGCCGGTATCTGTCGCAGCATCAGCGGCTCAAGCATTGTTGTATATATCCGGTAATGCGCTGTTTCGATTACTAATCCATCCGAATAAGAATTTTGCCATCTTCTGGCGCCGTGAACGGCGGGCAGGGGGGAAACATACCTAATCAGTCCGTCAACGGTTGACAAACCATTGCTATCGGGGCAGTTGCAGGACTTCTTAGGCGTTGCTTTCAGTGTTGGCTTGACAGGTGCGTTTTTGGTCGATGTTTTTTGCTGTTCATTGCAGCCGGCGATGAAAACAGAAAATAGAACACAGGATACCAAACTTAGAATTGATAACTTTTTCATAGAGCTATTTTTCTTCTTCCAAAATTTCCGCGGTGAATAAATAAACTTCCGTATTTTTATCCTTCCAGGCATCCGCCTTCAATCCCGCCTTATGCGAGCAGCAGTAAGACAGAAATTCTTCTTTGCTCCAGCCTGTTTCCGTTGCCACCTGCGGCAGAAAACATCCGCTTGCGTAGCCTTTTTTAATATAAATGCCGTCAATTCCCAGCCGCAGACTCAGCGGGTCGGTCGTCTTTTTCAGCGGCGAAAGTACCGATATTTCGATATCGAGGTCTTTTACCTCTTTCTGCGTAATCGGCTCACCAAAAAATCTCGAATCGCCCGTCGATGACGCGACCGCCATTTGGCTTACAAGTTCTATCAGAGGCTTATCAGAAACAAATTGGCCGATGCACCCTCGCAGTTCGCCTTTATTTTTCAGTGTTACAAAACAGCCGCAGTGCGCGTTAAGTTCCGCATTATCAGATGAACCCCTGACAGGCTTCTTTCCTGATACCGCTGCCATGACGGCATCACGGGCGGTTTTCAGGAGAATATGTTTTTGCTCAATGTTCATATAAAGTTAATTTGCTGGTTTTCGTTTTTTTTCTCTTATTATTTCAATTACAGCCGGCATAATTGAGATTATGATAATGGCGAAGATAACTAATGTGAAATTTCGTTTGATAACGGGTATATTTCCGAAGAAGTATCCGCCGAAGATAAAAAGCGTTATCCAAAGAACTCCGCCTATCACGTTATAGGAGAAAAAGCGTAAATAAGTCATTTTACCGACACCCGCTATAAACGGCGCAAATGTCCTGACAATCGGGACAAATCTTGCCAGCACAATAGTTTTGGCGCCGTATTTTTCATAAAACTGATGTGTTCTGTCAACGTGTTCTTTCTTTAAAAACCATTTACCCTGATGCTTCAGTATTATCAGCGAGCCGAAATATTTCCCTATAGCGTAGTTCACACTGTCGCCCAATACCGCTGCGATAGACAAAATGACAAGCAGCCATCCAATATGCAAATTGCCGGAAGGTGCCGCTAATGCCCCAAGTGCAAACAGCAGGGAGTCTCCCGGAAGAAACGGCGTTACTATCAATCCCGTTTCAGCGAAAATAATCGCAAAAAAAACCAAGTAGCACAAAACGCCATAATTATTTATTATGTCTGCAAGGTGTTTGTCTATGTGAAGAATAAAATCGAATAGAGATGTAATTATTTCCATATTTGCAATTACCTCAGGAAAGAATATATAAAAACAAATGAGGGCGCTGGGATTCGAACCCAGGACCAACGGCTTAAAAGGCCGTTGCTCTACCAGCTGAGCTACGCCCTCAACTTGTTGTCTGACAGCAGGTTACGAAAATGTCTCGTTACTGCAAACCTTGGATTATACCAAAGTTCGGGCTAATTTACAGAGATTTGTTTTAGATTGCAAGAATAATACCGCCGGTTCTAAAAAAATGCGACCAGTGGGCATGTAAAACTAATAGATTTTCCTTCCTTACCGCAAATGCTTAATTTGACATTCCTCACCTTTCCACTATAATCCATAAAAACATAGAAATAAGTTATCTCGACTTATCGGGATTCCATAATTTTGATATTTTATATTTAATTTTTGATATTCTTTTAGGGTCTTTTAATGCGCTTGGCAGCAAGGATGCAGAAAAAACAGTGGCATATTTCACCTGCAGATTCGCTGTCAGGTTCTCTCGCATCAGAATTGAAAATCTCGCCCATTCTCGCTCAACTTCTCATAAACAGAGGTGTCAAGACCGCCGACCAGGCCAAAAGTTTTCTCTATCCCAAGCTCAATGAACTTATCGAGCCGGAAAAAATGCCGGGTATAATGCCTGCCGTTGACCGAATAGAAAAAGCGGTAAAGGATAAGGAAAAAATCACCATTTACGGCGATTATGACGTTGACGGCATAACATCTGTCTCAATTTTGCTCGGCCTTTTCAAACTTCTCGATGCCGAGGTTGACTATTATATTCCGCACAGAGTTGACGAGGGCTACGGCCTGAACGTCGAAGCTGTCGAGCAGATTGTCAATACCGGCGTAAAACTTATTATAAGCGTCGATTGCGGCATAACGGCATTCGACTCCGCACAGGCGGTCAAAGACAAAGGCATTGATTTAATAATCACCGACCATCACCGGCCGTCAAACGATGGCAAATTGCCGCTCGCCGTCGCGATAGTCCACCCGAATCTTGACGAAAATTATCCATCCCAGTCAAACGCCGGAGCTACCGTCGCCTTCAAACTTGCCTGGGCTGTTGTCAATCGCTTAAAGGGAACAGGAGCCACGCCCCAGAATCTCCGCCAGTTTTTGATAAACGCTACGATTTTCGCCGCTATGGGTACGATTGCCGATGTAATCGAAATGAAAGGCGAAAACAGAATAATCAGCAGCTTCGGCCTGCGTGCTTTTTCAGATTCCGGTATGCCCGGCACAAAAGCACTGGTTGACGCAGCCAAATTGACTTCGCAAACGATTGACAGTTATCACATCGGCTATTGCCTTGCTCCGATGCTCAACGCCGCAGGCAGAATGGGACACGCCCGACTTGCCGTCGAACTTTTGACAAGCGATAATGCTGTTCGGGCCATTCGAATCGCCGAGTATCTCAAACAGCAGAACCGCCTGCGTCAGCAGACCGAAAAAGCAATATTAAAACAGGCCTGTTCAATGATGGTCGAGACGGGCATTGACCACCCAGACCATAAGACCATTGTGCTGGCCAGCAATGAATGGCACACAGGCGTAATTGGTATTGTGGCTTCGAGACTTGTCGATAAATACTACCGCCCGACGATTTTATTCAATATCACAGACGATAAAGCACAGGGTTCGGGACGCTCAATAGAAGGCTTTGATGTTTTGCAGGCAATCACAGCCTGCGGTGCCGACTTAAATTCTTTCGGCGGACACGCTATGGCCGCGGGGCTTACCATTGATGTTGACAAAATCGAACATTTTACAAAATGCTTTGAAGATTACGCCGCAGCCAATTGGAAAAATGAAGAGTTTATCAGCAGACTTGAAGTTGATGCTGTCTGCCAGATGAAAGATTTGACGGTATCGCTGATAAAATCGCTTGCGCTCCTCGGCCCGTTCGGCAGGGGAAACCCGTCGCCTATTTTTGTCGCAAGAGGATTAAGACTTGTTGCCGCACCAAGAAAAGTCGGAGTGGAAGGCGAACATCTTCAATTAGCCGTCTGCGATAACACAGGCAGCGCAAAGTGTATTGGCTTTAAAATGGCTTATATGGAAAAGAAACTTTTGGAGAACGAATTTTTCAATATAGCCTTTGAGGCGCAGGTGGACAATTTCTATGGCCAGCCCGCCGTCCAGCTTGTTCTCAGCGATATTCAGTTTGAATAACCGAAAAAATTGTCATTGCGAGAGCCCTGTGGTGAGCGCAGTCGAACCAAGCGTGGCAATCTATTTTTTGAGGCGATAATGAAAAAGTTTTTTATATTTGTTGTTTTGGCGACGTTTGTTGTGCAGGCGTTTAGTTATGTTGTTAAAGTTTCCAACCCTCTAAATGAATCGCGGACGAGCGAAACAATTTGCATCGATTTAAAATCAACGCCTGTGCTGGTCAATCTTTTCGTTTTCAGCGAAACGCTCAAAAAAGAAATCCCATTTCAGTTCATAGATGACAATAACGACGGCAAAAACGACCAGCTTGTTTTTCAGGCAGATTTTGAGTCGTATCAGGTTCAGAGATTTCGCGTACAGGATGCTGATGAATTCAATCAGCCGATGCCGGAGTTTAAGTCAATTGCTTATTATGTGCCGCAGAGAAAAGACGATTTCGCCTGGGAAAACGACAAAATCGCTTTCAGAATGTACGGCCAGGAACTTCAGCGAACAGAGCCTGCCAGCAGCGGAATCGATGTCTGGGTAAAAAGCGTAAAATATCCGGTAATGCCCAAAATGTATAAAAAGGGGCCCGACTATTATAACTCCGACAATGGCGAGTCGCTCGATTTCTTCGATGTCGGTCAAACGCTCGGCTGCGGCGGCATCGGTGTCTTGCTCGACAAAAAATTATACTGTTCGCAAAATTATTTTCAGTGGAAAATAATCGCAAACGGCCCCATACGGACGATTTTTGAACTCACCTACAAACCCTGGCAGGCGGGTAAAAAAACTGTTGGCGAAACAAAACGAATCACCCTCGACCTGGGCTCGAATTTCAATCTAATCGAGAGCAGATTTGACGCTGATGTAAATGATGTGAACTTTGCCGTCGGAATCGCAAAATGTCAGCGGGGCGGAACACTTGCCGTTGCCGGCGATAAAAGCTGGCTGGCTTATTGGCAAAAGCCCGATGAAAAATTAGGTTCAATCGCCTGCGGCCTGATTGTGCCTAAGGGTATTTCCGCAGGTCAGTTCATTATTGAAGAAAAGAATAATATGCTTTTAGCGAAAGCCGACAAAAATAACACCATTGTTTATTACGCTGGCGCTGCCTGGAGCAGAACGCCTGAATTTGACAGCAGAGAAAAATGGTCGGCCTTTGTGGAAAAACAGGCTCGAATCTTCGCCTGTCCGCTGAAAGTTGAAATTTTCGCGAAATAAAAACAGTTTATAAAAACTCCGATATTTAACCTGTGGCGGCATGCCATATACTAATTAACCGATACTGTTTGTCCTTCTGTCCTTGCGATTTCGATTATCGCACTGGACCTGTCATTTTGCCATTGCAGCCAACCGCATGGTATAGGCTCGATTCGGCTGTCTATTCTTGCGGCAATCTGCCAGAGCTTATTTATGCTGTCTCTGGTGATTATCTTGTCGAAGTCAGATGAAACCACAACTAAATCGATGTCGCTGTATTGATTCGCTCTGCCGGTTGCATAAGAACCGAAGATTACGCCGAAGCTGACAGGCAATCCTGTTTCGGATAATCTGTTTAGATATTTTCTAACGCCTTCTACAGCCGTTTTATGAACCATTGCAACGCCTCTTCTGTTTTTTTGATATAATTTTTTGCTTCTTCTATCGAAATAGGGGGGAGAAACGGAACAGGGTATCTGCCCTCAAGATTAAACTCGTTCATTTCAGCCAGAAAGTCTATCTTATCATCCGGCAGGCTTAATCCGGCAACTTCCGCTAATCTTATAAGATTGTGGATTTTAGGAGCGATTTTTCCAGTGGATTTGCAAATGTGGGATTTTAGAATTTTTTCCAGCGACAAATGCGAAAAAAACAGACTGTGACGGATTTTATCGCCGCTTATGAGTTGTTTTGCAGCCTCTAAATCTTCCAGTGCGCCATTCTGCCAATAACTGATTTGTTCAACAATATCGACCATACGGAGAAGTGTAAACCAAATTCAGGTAATTTGCAATCCGAAAGAAAACTTGCCGATTTATAGCTCTTTGAGCAGTTTCGCAAAGGCCGTTTTTGCATCCACTCCGCAGGCGTTTGACCAGTTAATAAACTCCGTAATATCAACCCGCCTGTTGGCTGTTTCGCAATTGTAAATATAGCTGTGTGGCTTACTTATGATTTTCCCCAGTTCTCTTTGTGTCAATCCGGCTTTTTCTCTCATTTCCTTGAGAAACGGGGGTAAAAGCCGGTACATCACATTATGTTGAGGTTTTGTTCCCATAAACTGAATTTTAAGGGAGATTTCTCTTGGCACGAGTTATGTGCCAAGGTATAATGGAGCAAGTTTGGCAGGAAAGTATTAGCAAGATTTGGAGGTAGAGAATATGAAACACTTCAATAATTCATCGTAGAGATTTTGCAATCATTTTGTCAGAGCCCAAGCGACAGCGCAGGGTGCAATATTTAGCCTGCCGCCTGCCCAGCACTTTCTGGCGGGGTTTCACGGCGGGTTAGTTAGCCTGCCGATTTATTCGGCAGGTTCGTGTCATTCCCATGCAGGCGGGAATCCAGAATTAAAATTCATTTAACAATTTTTTGGAAGGAAGAAGAAAATGAAAACAAGAATTTTAGTAATGGTTGTATGTGTACTGGCTGTAACTAATTTCACTTCGGCTGAAACCATACGAGGAATCGACATTGATTTTGTAACCATCGGCAATGCGGGGAATGCGGCGGATACGCAGATAATGGATAATGATTTAACCAGTGGCTATGGTTCGGTAGTTTATAATTACCGTATAGGCAAATATGAGATCACCAACGCCCAGTGGAAGGCTTTTACAGACGTTACCGGAGCGCCTACTGGCACTCCGAGCGATGCGTACGATCAAAGTACTTTTTCCACTGGCACCCAGCAGCCGACCAGTGGAATAAGCTGGTATGAAGCGGCACAATTTTGTAACTATTTGACCAGCGGTGACAAGAGTCTCGGTGCCTATCAGTTTGGTACAGACGGCAGTATTACAGTTGACCGCAGTTCGGCAGTTTCGGCTTACGTAATGGTTTATGTTATCCCCACGGAAAATGAGTGGTATAAGGCGGCGTATTTCAAGCACGATGGTAGTGGTTATTCGCTCTTTGCTAACGGTACAGATACCCTTCCCACTGCTGGAATAGACTCGAAGTATTTGGAGGATCCCATCATTGGTTCTCCCTGGAATATCGATAGCGGCACACAAGAGCAGAACGGCACTTTTAATATGATGGGCAATGTCTGGGAATGGAATGAGACTTTGATTGATTCTTATCGCGGTGTTCGTGGCGGTTCGTACGCAAGTTCCACTGGCATCAATGGCCTCTATTCGTCCAATCGGTCCGCTGATATTCCGAGCAACGAGGGCTCCATCGGCGATATGGGATTTCGTATCGCCGAAATACCTGAACCTGCAACGCTTATTTTACTCACTCTCGGCGGGATGGTTCTGCGAAGATTTGGGAGATAAAAAAGAGTTGATTCGACAAAGGCCGAGAAAAATCTCGGCCTTTTTTATATTGCACCACGAAGAAGTTATATTTTAAAATACACCACGAATGAAAGAAGAAGCACGAAGAAATAAATATAGATAAAATTTTAAAAAAATAATACAATACTTCGTGCGTCTTCGTGCTCTTCGTGGTGAAAAAATCCCTAAAAAATCTGCTTGCCAATCAGTCGGATATTACATAAACTTATGTTTTGTAATTACTAACGGCAGTTTTGTAGGGTGGGCTCTTCTTGTCCTCCGTAGCCTTGGCGAAGGAGGAAGCCCACGCGGTTTATATTAACGGCAGGGCAGCAGAGTATGAAAATTACCGTTTCAACATTGTGCAGGGCAAAAACAGAGGGACGCAAGTTCTCCGTTGTAAGCTGCTACGATTTCACCAGTGCAAAATTAGCCGTTTCGGCGGGTGTTGATGTGCTGCTCGTCGGCGACTCGGCTGCACAGTTTATGCTCGGATTCGATTCTACACTGCCGGCGACTATGGATTTTATGGTTGCCATAACCGCTGCCGTTAACAGAGCCGGATTTGAAAAATTGATTATCGCTGATTTGCCTTATGAATCCTGTGCTGCCGGGGCAGAAAAAATGGTAAGAGATTCCAGGAGATTTATTGAAGAGGCCGGCGCCGATGTCGTAAAAATCGAAGCATCTATGGAGCGGTTTGACGAGCTAAAGTTTATTATCGATGCCGGCATACCTGTGATGCCTCATCTCGGCATAAGACCGCAGACCGGAGATTACAAGGCGCAGGGCACGACGGTGCAGATTGCAGCCGAGCTTATTAATTTTGCCGAGCAGGTTTATAATGCCGGGGCGCAAATGCTCCTGCTGGAAGGCACCGCCAGAGAGGTCGGCAAAATTATCACGCAAAAACTTCCACTACCAGTCATAAGCTGCGGCGCAGGCCCAGATTGCGATGGACAGGTGCTTGTTCTGCCGGATATTTTGAATCTGAAAGACGGGCCAATGCCGAAATTTTCCAAAAGTTTCGCAGATATAGGCAAAGCGTCTGTTGATGCGCTCGTCGAATATGACAGGCAAATAAAGCAAAACATTTTTCCCGACGACCAGCACAGTTATCATATGAAGCCGGGCGAGTTGGAAAAACTTCTGGAGCTTATTAGCTGATTTATGGCAACAGATGAGACAATAACAGAAAATCTTAATGGTACGCCCCAGATTCGTCCGCTGATTGTCTCGGATGCCGAGACGGTAGGGCGATTTTGTTCGCCGCTGCGACATTTACTTTTCGGTTTTGAGGCACAGGGAATCCAATCGTCTCTGGTACTGCCGCCTAACAGCGGGATAGAAACTTTGCTCTGGCCGGGCATAGATGTAATTGATTACCCTGCTCTGAGATTTCCGTTGTTTATCAGGCAGAATCGTCGCCGGCTCTTTGAGCACGTTGAAAAATTCAATCCATCGGTTGTTCATTGTCTCGGCACATCCAGGGCGATTATCGCAAAAATTATCAGCAGAAATTTTGACATCCCGGCCGTGCTTACCGTCAATTCTCCGTATCAAAATTTCCTGATGCGCAGAATTATTAGAAAAGGTTTTTCGGCCATTGTAGCGTCGTCTGACAGGTTTGTTGAAAGCCTCAAAAAAAACAATCCTGATATAGCCGGCATTGTTCGGCAGGTAAGCACGGGCACTTTCGTCGATGAAACTTGTGCCTGTTTTTCAAGACCGCAGCAATTGCCGAGTATGGTTATGGTTTCGGATTTTTTGGAGTTTGATGAATTAGAGCCGCTGCTTAACGCTGTAAGGCATCTTGCGGTTGATGGTTATGAATTTGTCGTTGTTTTGATGGGGCGTGGGCCCGCCGAAGATAAAATACGGCATTTCGTCAAGAACACCGGTCTTTCGCAAACTGTGAGTATCTCGCCGGAAATCAGGCCGCTGCGGGCGGTTATGCGGGGAGCCGATATCTTTATTCAGCCTCATATTGCTGGAAGACTTGACCCGGCAATGGTTGAGGCGGCAAGCGCGGGACTGGCAATAGCCACCGATTACAACAACGCCAACAATATACTGCAGAACAATCAAACATCTGTTTTTTTTGACGGTAGAGATGAGTTGAGCATTTATTCGGTTTTACAAAAACTTCTCGATGACAGACAGTCAGCCGTAAGAATTGCCTCCGCTGTGCAGGAGTACCTTAGAACCAACAATTCAGTAAGCACAATGATTGACGGACTGCTGGATATTTACGCACAGGTTTCGTATGAGAAGGAGTGAACATATCCCTGATATAATCAGGGACAGCTATGAATAAAAAGTTTTTAATCAATGTCTGCCTGTTGTTGACTGTTTACTGTGCCGGTTTCGTAAATGCAAAACAATCCATCAGTATCAAAACTGATGGAGGACAGGCTAAGAAAAATATCATTATGACCGTTCGCGGGCCGATAAAGCCGGGTTCATTCGGGAAAGCTCTGCCGCATGAACATATACTTGTTGACTTCATAGGTGCAGACAAGACCGGCACGGGGCGTTATGATGCGAAAGAGGTTGTTTCTATAATGCTGCCGTATCTGAGGGAACTAAAAAACAGAGGTTTTACGGGATTTGTCGATTGCTCGCCGGCATTTCTGGCAAGGGATGTGAAAGTATTGAAGCGGCTTTCCGAGCAAACAGGCATACATATCCTTACCAATACCGGATGCTACGGCGCAAACAATGGCAAGTATCTCCCCGAATATGTAATCGCCGAATCCGCAGACCAGTTGGCTGCGAGGTGGACCGCAGAGTGGGAAAACGGAATAGAAGGTACGGGGATTTACCCAGGTTTTATAAAAACTGCCGTCAATCCAGGCGCACTAAATGATACAGATAAAAAACTTATTCAGGCGGCGGCAATGACGCATCTCAAAACCGGGCTTACAATTGCCTGTCATACAGGTCAGGCTCAGGCAGCCCTTGCAGTGCTGGAAATTATCCGGCAGCAGGGCGTTGACCCGTCGACCTTGATAATCGTTCACGCAAACGGAATCGCAGACCCAAATGTCAGGATAAAAATCGCAGCAGCGGGAGCATGGGTAGAACTTGACGGTGTTAATAAAAATTCAATAGCCCAGAATGTTCAATTCATAAAAGAACTTATGTTGGCAGGTCTGCTCAACCGAACGCTTGTTTCACAGGATGCCGGATGGTATAACGTGGGTGATGAAAAAGGCGGGCAGACCGATAACAAAATTCGTCCCTTTACTGCAATAGCTGACCAGTTGATTCCTGCTTTAAAGCAGGCCGGCCTAACAAATGCACAAATTAGGCGGCTCATTGTCGAAAACCCCGCTAAAGCATATACTGTTAAAGTGAAAAAATTATGACCTTTCAAGTTTTGAATAAATAATTCAAAACTGACTCAAATTGTAACGAAAAGGTCTTTTTGTTCAAAAGTCGTTAAAATCGTTATAAAATTTGAAAAAATTTGCGATTTTTAAGCAAAAACTTGCGTTTTTACTTTTCAATCCCATTAAGACAGCCCCCTTTATAGTCGATAAAATCATTGAAATTCTGTGTTTTTACTTTGATTTTAAGGCTTTTAAAATTATGTCTAAACTTCTTGAGATTCTCGGCAGAGGGATTGCCGTCAACACCGCCGGTCTAATTTGGCATTGGATTGACATCGTAATCAAAAACAATCCGGATTTTGAGCCGATTGATGAGATACTCAATCTTGTGTCATTGGCCAGTTTCGATATCGCGGAGGAGAAAACAAATCAGTATCTGCTCGAAAGACCAAACTGTGCTATCGGCAGAATGACCGCCGCCGCGATATGCCTTGAAAATTCAAACCTTACAGGGACGCTGGAAAATCTGCAAAGCGTTTATCTGAGACAGCCAAACAATACAATCGCGCTCTACACGCTCGGCCATTGCTACGAAAGGCTCGGCCACGAAGAGCAGGCTGTTGAATTTTATCAGGATTGTCTGAAATTCAAAAATTATCTTGAACTGCCTCGGCTCAGACTTGCGGCAATTTATTTCAAAAACGGTCAGCTTGAAAAAGCGATTAAGGAATATCATCAGCATCGGCACGAATATCCCGACGACATTGAAACTCTCGTGCTTTTAGGCCATTTGTATATGCTCAACGGCAATAATAATGCCGCGATTGATGCCTTTAACAGCGCAATACTGATTCATCCCGATAATTTTTGCACTTCGCCGGAAGAGGAAAAAATAAAGGAAATGGTTGAATACGGCGGATACACACAGGCCGTAGAACACATAAACAGTTTGCTCGAACACCAGCCGGAATCCGCGGAACTCTATTTGCAGCTCGGAGACATTATGGCCGAGCAGGGCGATACTGCCGAGGCGATTGTTCAATACGAAAAGGCTGTCAGACTTCAGCCGAACCTGTTGCAGGGGTTTGTAAAGCTCGGAGCGATTCATCTCTCGCAGGAGAATTTGTCGCTCGCCGCGGAGTTATTTAACAAAGCCGCCGCAATCAATGATGAAATTGTCGATGCTTATTATGGCCTGGCATCGGCGCAGAAAAAAATGTCAGACAGCGCCACAGCATACAGCACGCTGCTTTTGGGCGCTACAATTCAGCAGAACAGCGGGATACTTTTTGCAGAGGCCGCAAAACTAAGATTCTGCACTGCAAGCGGGATAAAAACACTCGATGGCGAGGAAAGCCTGAACATTTACAATATAATGTTTGAGAATCTCAAAGAACAATGCCAAAAGACCCCTGAAAACCAGTCGCTGTTATACGCTTTGGGGCTGCTTTATATGAAGGCCGGCATTTATGACGATGCCGCCGGCTGTTTCAGGGACATTGTAAAGAAAAACCCGACACATTATAGAGCGATGAGCAGATTAGTTATATGTTATGTCGAAAAGGAAGAAAAATCCAAAGCTCTGAAATATCTCGATGCAGATGACAGAATTTCAGCAGAACTGCTCGACCTGCATTATAAAACTTCGCTGTTGTATTGCAGCAGAGGCAATTTCATCGAAGCTCTGAAAACGACCAAACATCAGCTCGAAGAAAATTTTGAATCGGTAGCGGCGTTGAACACGCTCAATGAAGTTCTTCAGAATATGGGGCTTATCGACAGGGCTTTTGCTGGCTGGAATGTAATCAGCGATATAATCAATTACAGCGGTCAGCGGGGTTCTTAGAGAGAAAAAAAGGCTTTAATTGTCGCAAAGTCCTGCAATTACGATGTCCCCCGGCTATCCCATTAAAAAAACCTGTTATAGTTGACAAAGAGGGGATTAAATGTTATAACCTTAAAAACTCCTGCCGTAGGCATAATTCTTATCGCATCGCAGGCGGTTTTTGGGTTTTTAGATTTTGTAACATATTGTAATTGTCAATAGAGACCCGGAGAGGTGGCCGAGTGGCTGAAGGCAACGGTTTGCTAAACCGTCGTACGGGTGAACGCTCGTACCGCGGGTTCGAATCCCGCCCTCTCCGTTTTTTTTCTTTTCCCGCCAAAATAACGCCCACCTTATCCTTATCGGGGGGGTGCGATGTTCCTTGACTATCCCATTAAATGGTTAAAAAAGACTTGATTATTGAGATGGTGGAAGGTAGTATCTGCGGTTGGATTATTGGGTAATAATGTCCTCTGGGAATTAACGCAGTAAAATAATGCAAATAATGTATGTTTTGTGTGTAGTCTTGAGAATTCATAGTACTTTAAAGACTTTGGCAGGAAGCCGAGAGTTATGATAAATTCAGAAAATGAGGTTTTGAAAAAAGGGGTACAAGGCATGGATGCTTGCGAGGATGAGATTGATAGGATTCTTGCCGAATTGAATAATAAGATATATCTTCTGAATATTCGGAAAAACAATTTAAGGCATTTCTGGTTGATTTAACCGCAGGTTGCGAAAAGCAGGAAATGAAAGACTATCTGAGTTCTTATGTTAGAAGGATGGATAATAGGATAATGGCCGGTAAACCTGTTGCCGAAAAACCGGGGATTTGTCCAATTGCCAAAGGAACGGGAAAAAAAACCGGCATAGTTTTTGTGATAGCGTTTATGTTATCAGTATTCACGGTTTTTCTTCGCGAAGGCCTTGAGAAGAGAGCTGTTTAGAAGTGAGAAATGAGATGTTAGAAGTAATCTGTTTTTTTTAAACTTCTAACTTCTGACTTTGTACTTCTTGCTTTGTAGAAAACCTGTCATCTCGACTTCGGCGACAAGGTCGTCTGCGATCGAAATGACAATTTGAGATATCTTCTACAAAGCAGTACTTCTTTCTTCTCGCTTCTTTTGTACCCGACGGGGACGGAGTGCGCTTAGGAAGTGAGAAAATTGATGAATATGCCGGTTATATTGTGATTTGAACTGTATTGTCTGGTGTGCTTTGTCCAGCCCTGTTTCTTAATCTGTCATCCCTGCTATTGATTTCGGCAATAGAAAAATGAAACTTGATAAAAAATGAGAAATTTTTCAAAAATATTTTTATCTTTATTTTTGTTAATATATGAAAATTAACTTAATTTACACAGGAATAACAGAATCTGGTTTTGGCTCTCTTCAAGGCAATGAAGGTTCATGGATGAATCACGGGCTGTCAATCCTATCCAGCTCCGCAAAGCAGGCAGGACATCAAGTTGCATTGTTTGACCTTAGACGGCTCACAGGTTGGGATGAGTTTCGCAGAAAAGTTTCTGAGGCTGGAAAGTCTGTTTTTGGACTTACGATGATGAGCGTAGACTTTAATAATGTAGTCAAAGCTGCGAGAATAATTCGCGAAGAAAGCCCTGATTCCAAAATCATAGTTGGCGGGCCGCATCCTTCAATATGCGCTGAAGAGTTAACACAACTTGACTGTTTTGATTATATTGTCAGAGGTGAAGGTGAAATAACATTCCCTGAATTGCTTAGGAAGCTCGAACAAAATGAATCGATACCACGCGTAATTCAAGGCCAATCGCTTGAAAATCTTGACTGTGCACCATGGGCAGATAGAGACCTCTTTGGTTGCCCCGAAGAACCTTTTGTTTCTTTTCTAAAGCCGCCATTTGTTACGTTGATTGCCGGGCGAGGGTGCAGATACAACTGTAATTATTGTCAGCCTGCTGAAAGAATGATATTTGGACATGAAGTACGCCGTCGTTCTGCTGAAAATGTCATCAAAGAGTTAATCTACCTCCGCGGTAAATTCAATTTTAATTCATTTATGATTCATGACGACTGTATTACTGAAGATCGTCAGTGGGTGTTGAAATTTTGTGAGCTGCTGAAAAAAGAAGGATTCACACAGCCCTTTGTGTCGCAATCGCGTGCCGATATCATTTGTCGTAATCCCGATATGATTAAAGTTATGCAACAGGCAGGGCTTAGGCTTATGATTATCGGGTTTGAAAGCGGCTCTGACCGCGTTCTTAAATTTTTACGTAAAGGCTGTACCCGCGAGAAGAATATTGAAGCTGCTCGTATATGTCATCAAAATGGGATAAAAATTTGGGCAAATTATATGATGGGGCTTCCTACTGAAACAAACGAAGAGGTTATGGAAACCTATACTATGCTCAAAGAGATTAAGCCGTACCACTGTTCTCCTGCTTTTTATACGCCTCATCCCGGCAGCGACCTTTATAAAATGGGAGAAGAGATGGGGATTCATTTAATTACTAATCACGATAACTATCGACGCAATACCTATGAACCAAAAATAAAAGGCCCGGACTATGAATTTCTTAATGATATGCTTTATAAAAGTATAGCATTGGCAGAGGATAATGAATCCAAAGTCTCCAAACCTGCTTCGGAAATTATGGCTGAACCGTACCATAACAATATGGCTGTGTTAAAAAAGTGCGTTGAAAAATTAAAGCTTTTCCTGATGTCGAAATTTCCTCGATTTTATCGTATTCTCAAAAAATTGCGGCATAAAATATGAAGATGATATATTTATTCTTAAGCGACCTGTTTAAAAGCAAGGCTATCGTTCTCGAACTTGCTAAAAGAGACTTCAAGTCGCGATATTTAGGGTCTCATTTGGGTATTCTCTGGGCATTTATTCATCCAAGTGCATACATTGCAATACTCTGGTTTGTTTTTCAGATAGGTTTTAAATCAGCCCCTGTATCCAATTTTCCCTTCCTGCTTTGGCTTATGTCGGGACTGATACCATGGTTTTTCTTTTCCGAGAGTTTGATGAATGCTACGAATGCCGTTATTGAGAACAGCTATCTGGTAAAAAAAGTTGTTTTTAGAATAGGTATGCTGCCAATCATTAAAGTATTATCGTCTCTTTTTGTGCATTTGCTTTTCATTGGGCTGCTTTTTCTAATATATTTTATCTATGGGTATAAGCCGGACATTTTTTTTATCCAGGTTTTCTATTATCTTTTTGCAGTGATAGTTCTGGTACTGGGAATTTCATTTATAACTTCCGCATTGATTATATTCATCAAAGACACAGGCCACGCGATAGCGATTCTTCTTCAATTTTGTCTTTGGCTGACTCCCATCTTCTGGTCCCTGAAAATATTACCGGAAAAATACCATCTTATAATTAAATTGAACCCGGTTTATTATATAATCGAGGGTTACAGAAACAGTCTTATTTACAAGATATGGTTTTGGCAGCAGCCGTTTCTGACGATTTATTTTTGGACGGTTACAATTATTATTTTGGCTTTTGGGGCATTCTTTTTTCATAAGGTAAAACCTCATTTTGCGGATGTCCTGTGAGTAAGTATAGAATATGAAAGAAAACATCGCCATTAAAGTTGAAGGTTTATCAAAGGCCTATAAATTATATGATATGCCTATAGATAGGCTAAAAGAGAGCATTCATATCTTCAGAAAAAAATACCACAGAGATTTTTACGCGTTAAGAGATGTCAGTTTCGAAGTTAGAAAAGGAGAATGCCTGGGAATAATCGGCAAAAATGGCTGCGGTAAATCAACGTTGCTCAAAATAATCACCGGCGTATTATCCCCCACGAGCGGCCACGTTGAGACAACTGGAAAAGTTTCGGCTTTACTTGAACTGGGCATTGGATTTAACCCTGAGATGACCGGCATAGAAAACGTTTATTTCAATGGCGCCTTAATGGGCTCTGATAAAAAAGATATCGACAGGAAGATCAATGACATTATCTCGTTTGCCGATATCGGAGAGTTTATCCATCAGCCATTGAAAACATATTCGACCGGAATGTTTATGCGCCTTGCCTTTGCTGCTGCTATCAATGTCGATCCGGATATATTGATTATAGATGAGGCACTGGCGGTTGGAGATATCAGATTTCAGCAAAAATGTTTTCGAAAGATCAGAGAATTTGGCGAAAACGGTAAAACAATCATTTTCGTTTCTCATGATATGGGCGCAATTGTGAATCTTTGTAATAGAGTTATGTGGTTAAAGGATAATCTGATTTATCGATGTGGGAATCCAGAAGAGGTTATCAGTGAATATGTTTTGTATATGACGTATGATTCTGTTGCAAGAAAAAGAGAAATGGATAAAAAAAATGAAAGGATTATTGAAAATGCTGATATGCTTTCTGGAAAAGAACTATCATGGCAGGATGTTATGGGGTGTTCATCTTTTGGTGAAGGAGGAGCCGAAATAAAGAGAGTAGCTTTATGCTTAAATAAATCACGAAAAAATGTAAATGTATTACAGGGCGGGGAGGATGTAGTTTTCGCTTTGGACGTTGTGGTAAAAAGTGATATTCATTTTCCGATAATTGGGCTTGGCCTAAAAGATAAATATGGAAATGACTTATTAGGTATCAATACTTATATTTATAAAACAGAAGTGCAGCCGTTATTAAAAGACGAGAGGATTATAGTGGAAATCAGTTTTAAGTTTCCGATGTTCAAAAATGGGGATTATACGATCTGTGCTGGAATAGCAGAAGGAACACAGGAAACGCATCTGCAGCACCATTGGATTTATGATGCTTATATAGTCAAAGTATTGAATACCGACTTCAAGCACACAAGAGGAGGTTCTTTATTAATTTCTGAAAATGTAAATATTGAAATTTCAAAAAACAGTATAGATGGTTAAAAGTTTCCAATCTTACAATGTCTGCGACAATAATAATTAATATTGAAGAATTTAAATCCATCTACAGGGAAAGCAATTCAATATGCCCAAAATAGCTTTTATTAACCCTATAGGATTTGGGACAATGTCTGAACAAGGGGCTCATATCGGGCTTGCGTATATTGCTGCCTCTTGTCAGCAAGCTGGCCATGATGTCCGAGTAATTGCACTTAACAATGTAAAAAATCCTGATGAGAATGTCGTTATTTCTGATCTTGCCTGTTGGGGGGCAGATATAATAGGTTTTACTGTAAATAGTTTTTCTGTTGCTCATGCAATACAAATGGCTTCAAAGATAAGATTGGCTATGCCAAAAACAAAGATAATTGCAGGTGGAATTCATCCAACAGTGTCTTTGAAACGATTTTTAAATGAAAATCATCTCCTTTTTGATGTAATTGTTTTGGGAGAAGGTGATTTCACTATCCTTGAAGTTATAGACTGTATGGATATGAACAAACCTCTGTCTATAGTTCATGGCATTGCTTTTATTAAGGATAATGATGTTTTTATTACTCCACCCCGAAAAAGAATAAAGGAAATTGATAAGTTGCCGTTTCCCGCATACTCACTTTTTGAACCAAATTTGCCATTAAATGAATATTATCCAATGATTACTAGTCGCGGTTGTCCTTATGATTGTATTTTTTGTATTTCAAAGACCTTTTGGAATCGACGATTTTGCGCTAGGTCATCTGAAAATGTTTTAGAGGAAATTCGCTGGGCTAAAGAAAAGTATGGTTTTCAAGAACTTCGCATATTTGACGATAATTTCACTCAAGACAAAGAACGTGCCATTAAAATTTGTAAAGGCATTGTTGATATCGGCTTTAATATTAAGCTGACATTGGTTAATGGAATACGGGCTGATAGTGTTGATGAAGAGCTTGCAATTTGGTTAAAACAGGCCGGGTTGCATTACTTAATGATAGGAGTTGAGGATGGCAACAAAGAGACATTTCAAAAAATTAATAAGGGAGAGACCTTAGATGACATATCTAATGCTATTAAAATATTTAGAAATATCGGCATTAAAGTAGAAGCTACAATGGTTATTGGATTGCCTGGAACTACCTATAAGACCACAATTAATTCGTTAAAGTTTCTTCAAGAGCATTCAATTAATGGACATTGGATTATTGCTGTGCCGTTTAAAGGGACGCAATTATATAATTACGCAACGGAAGAAGGACAACTTTTGCTTGACGTTGAGGCTGGCTTTAATATGAGCATGGTCAACTATCCGCCGCTTATCGCGTTCGATACTCCTGAGTTTAAGAGGGAAGAACGATTAAAGGCTTTTGAAATGGTCAATATTGCCTCAGAAAATTATCATTTTTTAGTTAGACCTGAAGAGACTCTGCAAGATGCAGGCGAAAGAATATTAAAAATTATAGAAAAGCTTGAACCTGAAAAAAGAGAATATCATTGTAAAAGAATTAACGAGATTTTTGGAGGCGTTATTAATGCCATCGCATAACCTTGAAACAACTTCTGATTTTGTTGTTTCGCCAAGCCCTAAAAGTCTTTGTATAGAACTTACAAACGAATGCAATATGAACTGTCAGCACTGCTTATATGCCCACGGACGAAATAAGTACAGCATAATTTCAAATGAAATAATCAATAGATTAAAACCGGTCATTAAAAATGCTGATTTTATCGGGCTTGATGGAGGAGGCGAGGTATTACTGAACAGACAAACACGAGATATCTTAAAAAACATAGCTTCGTTTTCTCAAATTGATTTTACAACGAATGGAAAGAATCTGACGCAGGATGTTATCGACGAACTGCCATTAGAATCCGTTGCAGGCATACATATCTCATTTGATGGCTTTGCAAACGAACCATGGTCTATATTAAGAAAGGGCAATGAGCCAATATTAGTTTTTGAAGCATTTAAACGTATTATGAAAGCGATTAGTGCAAGACAGCTTCGAACTACGGTTTGGTGCAATATAGTTTTATCAACTCTTAATATTAAAGAGTTGTATAATAGCATTGTGAGAATTGCGGATTTGGGAATTACGCGGTTTCATTGCATCCATTTAATTATCACACATGATGAACTTCAAAAATATTCTTTATTCTATTGTCCTTCTATCTATAACAATGAAATCCAGGCAGTTAAAGCTCTTGCAGAAGAACGGGGTTTAGAACTTTATACGCCACAGTTATTTGGCCAACCAAAATTAAATACAGGCAATGCATGGCCTTATCATTATCAATGTGAACTTCCGTTTGACCATGCGGTGATAAGAAGTAATGGGAAGGTTGTAGTTTGCTGCGATCCGCGGACTGAAATTGGAGACGCTGCAAAAGAAGATTTTTTGAGTATCTGGCATAGTGAGGCGTATAATAAGTTTCGCAGTATGGTAAATTCTAAACACCCGCCAAAAGAATGTCGAGAGTGCATTCATCCAACTTATATCAATGTTGATAACTTAAAATATCCAAAAATATGAAATTTTTTAATTTAAGAAAATAGAGGCAGGTGTTTATGCACATGTTGCAGAAGTAAAATTGCGAAAAAAAATCATTAATGTTTAGAAGGCGGTGTCTATAATATGCGTGAGTATTTTCCATTAGTAAAAAATTGGCCTGAATATGATACAGCATTAACGGTTTTTCGTTATGCAATAGTTCGTGAACTATGTCGCGGTAAGAGAGTTTTGGAAATAGGTGCCGCTTCCGGAGAGGGAACGGTGTTGTTGGCTGATATGGCAAAAGAGATTGTGGCGCTCGACTATCAGAATATTTGGGACAGCTCTCCTGCTGCAAAATTGCCCAATGTCCGGTTCGTATGTCAGGATGCGTTGTCAATGCTGGCTGAATGGGCAGGCTGCTTTGATGTTGTCATAGCGATGGAACTTATCGAACATTTGGATGATTTTGATGGTTTGCAGAAATCAGTTTTCAATGTATTATCCAAGGATGGCGTATTTGTATTAAGCACTCCTAATTTCGATATTTATTCTGACAGAGGCGACAGTTCGCGTAAGCCGGTTTACGAACATCACCATCATGAGTACTGTGCGAAAGAGCTTGAACGTTCTTTCTTAAATTGCTGGAAGAGCAAAGAAATAATGGGACTTAGCCAGCTCTCTTCTCCAAATAAGGCTTTGGCGTCCGAGATTAGCAATGTTTTGCTTTATCTTGAAAAAGTTATTTATTTACTTGAACTTGGGACAAGTTACCCTCAATATAAATTATTTAGCGGCGGGTCTTTGTCCTGTCCGTTGCCATTGGAATTCTGTCAGAGTTTTATTACGCTGCTGTTCAAGGGGGCGCCTGTCACAGTGAACTCTATTTTTCCCGGATGTGAAAACATTGAAATCGAATTACCATCTCTTTCGGATGTGGCATTTCAATCAGCCAGAACAATTCTTCAGAGACGGAATCAGCAGGTTTCAGTCATGTCAGGAATGATAGATGATCTGAACAATATAGTAAAGAATCGCGAAGATCAAATTAAGCATTATGTACAGGTAAATAATGATTTGACAAAGATTGTTAAAAATCGCGAAGAACAAATAGAACGTCTTTCGGGATAGGTAAAAAATCTCGAAAACATAGTGCACAACCGTGAAGAACAAATTGAGCGGATAACGCAGGTGCGCCGTCATCCATTGTTTAGATTCGCTGAAAAAATCACAGATAAAAAATTGATTTAGAGAAAATAATGAAAGTATCGCTGGTATTTCCAGGCATTACGGATGTGGGATTCAATTCTTTTGGTGATGGTATTGATGGGTCATGGCATAGTCATGGCCTTATGACTTTGAGCGCTTGTTTGAAGTCCCAGGAGTTTGCTGAATCTGTCGGAGCTAAATTCACCAAACACGATGTCTCCCTTATTGACTTACGCCGCCTTAGCGGATGGGATGACTATCGAACGCGCCTCATACAAGAGCGTCCTGATATGATATGTATAACTATGATGAGTTGCGATTTTAATCCATCAATCGAAGCGGCACATATTGCCAAACAAGTTGTGCCAAAAGCTCGCATTATCGTTGGAGGCGTTCACCCCTCAATTTGGCCTGATGAAGTCCTGAGACACCCGGAATTCGATACCGTAGTTTTAAAGGAAGGCGAAGCTGCAATAGTTAAATTGGCAGAGATGGTCGAGCGGGGTGAGAATTTGCCGCATCGCCTCGAAGGCCAAAGTGTTAATCTTGATCAAATGCCTTTTTCCGACCGAACTCTTTTTGGCCCCTACGAAGTGCCGCTTTCAATGCCGGGCTTCGAAACTCCATTTATGACATTTATCGCAGGGCGGGGATGTATTTATAACTGTAGTTTCTGTCAGCCGGCAGAACGTCATGTCTTTGGAAAGAAAGTACGACGCCGTAGTCCGGAACATTTTGTTAAAGAGATAATGTTATGTCAGAAGTTGTATGGTTTTAAAAGCGCATTAATACATGATGATTGTCTCATCGAAGATGTTAAATGGATTAAAGATTTTTGCCGTCTGATTAAAGAAAATAGATGCCATTTCTCTTTTGCCTGTCAGGGACGTTCCGATATTGTATGCAAACATCCAGAACTTATTGACGAACTAAAATCGGTAGGTTTGCGAGGTATGATAGTCGGTTTTGAATCCGGCTCAGACCGTGTCTTAAAATTCATACGCAAAGGAACAACAAGAAAAATCAATATTGAAGCAGGCAGGATTCTCAAGGAAAAGAAAGTCGCTCTCTGGGCGAATTATATGATGGGTCTGCCCACTGAGACAAGAGAAGAAATGACAGAAACAATTTCGATGCTCAAAGAAATACGCCCTGACCACTATAGCCCCGCAGTTTATACCCCTCATCCAGGCAGCGACTTGTTTGATTATTGCCTGGAAAACAATCTTTTGTTGAATATGTCGCACGATTCGTTCAGGCGTAATGTTACTGAAATCAAAATCAAAGGTCAGTTTTGGCCTGAGATACAGTGGGCTGTGGGTGAATCAGTAAAACCAGATGGACAGTGTATCCCGTACACCACAGAGTATATTTCGCATTGGGGAGACTTGGAAAATCTTTTGTCTCCTCAAAGAACCGAAGCATCTTTCAAGTTTCAGGACGGAATGCCGCTTCAAATAGCTTCTGTTGAAAACCTTGTAAAGGAATCTGCATTAGCCGGCTACAAAAGCACTACGACTGACCCTCAAATTATTTTTAACTTTAAAGAGCCTCTTGTTCCGAAAAAATGGGGCTATGTTTTTGTGGATATTGAATTATCAGCGTCATCGCGAGGACAATTTGTATGGTGGGCAAATGGATTTAAATTATTTCAGGCAACACGTCATTTTAGAATTCCATACGGACGGCATACCTTTGTTTTTGACTTGGCAAAACTTAAAACGTATCAAAGCCAGATTGGCAGTAATATTGCTTGGAATGATTATTCTATCGATAGACTTCGGTTTGACCCGGCAGAAAGCCAGGGGGTAACAGTTATGCTTCATAGGGCGTGGCTTCTTCCAGCACAGACAATATAGGCATATATAGCAGATGGATAAAAATAAGTTTAGCGAATATACCAAACTGATTTTTTCGGGACATTTTTCAAAACTTTATTTAGTGTCTTTGTTTGCGGGATATGTCAAACGAAAAATTATCAGATGGAAGAGAGCGTTTGAATTCACCTTTATAGTCAAGCCCATTTTTTTTATAGTTCAGATATCTATTTTTGTTATAGCATATTTTAGTGATATTTTTTCGCATATTTTTAAGGCGAACCAATCGAACAAATATGAATATGTTATTAATAATGGTCATCTGGCGGTAATAATCCCGAATTATAGAGGCGAACCTTTTTTACACAAACTGCTTACAAGCCTTGCCAACCAAACATACAAGGATATCGAAATTGTAGTTGTAGATAACGATTCAAAAGATGGTTCAGAGGATATAGTACGCAATTTCCCTAATGTCCGATGGATCCCAATGGGAAATAACAAAGGATTCGCCGCAGCGGTTAACAGAGGAATAGCCGAAGCCGAGGGAGCAGAATTTTTTGCGTTGCTGAATAACGATACTGAAGTTGACCGCGAATGGGCTGAATTTCAGGTTAAAACGCTGCTCTCAAATCCCAATATTGGTGTGGTAGGTGCACGTATATACCAAAAAGGATTTGAACGTTTAATCAATATTCACGCTCACATTATAGGTTCGGATATCCGGTGTTATAATTTAGGAGCAGGTCAGCAGGACAAAGGACAGTTTGATGAATTTGTCCCTGTGTTGGGAGTTAGCGGATGCTCGATGATGATTCGTGCCAAGGCTTTTTATGAGGTTGGAGGATTCGACGAAAGTTTTTTCCTCTGTTATGAAGATATCGATTTCAGTATGCGTATGTTTTGGCTGGGGTGGGATTGTTATGTTGTCCCAAAAGCTATTTGTTATCATGTATCAAATGCGAGCCTGGAGACAGGTTCTGCAATGCACATTCGCAACATTCTGTTGAACGATATGTTATGGGTAGTTAAGAATATACCATCTGGGCTTATGCTTAAAAATAATATGCTTTTCCTGTCTGCGGTATTGCGATCGGAAGAGCTTCGTTTGTTTTTTATTTGGCAGGGATGGAAAATAGTCTTATGGCGTTTGAAAGGTTTGTGTAATGTCGCAAAAGTGCTGAAAAAAAGGAAACAAATAAATGCAACAAGGAAAAGGTCGCTTGACTCCATTTCCTTGTATATAAAGCCTTTGCAGGAGGTGAATCCTGCTCGTCTTTATCAGATTGATCAAGCCGAACGTTATCTGATTCCATCTGCTAAAGGTCAGATGATAAAAAACAGACATCGACTTTTTCCTGATAAATTTGATAGAGCGGAAAATTTTGTTGTCCCAACAGATATATCTTCCGGAGCGTTGACACTTAATAGTGACCCTCAAATTTATTTTACAATCGACAATGATAGACGCAATTTCAAACGGATTCATATAGATATGACTTCTGATCAGGTCTCATGGGGACAGTTTTTTGTATTTTGCCGTACCAAGACAGGCTTTATTTATTTTTTAAGAAGCAATCACTTCCGTGTTTTTGCCGGAAGAAATATCAGTACTTTCGAAATCAACGAACGTTTTTTTTGTGATAATCAAACTTCTATTCGTGATATTTTGGGATTATGGCGTCAGGATATGTATCAACTGCGTTTTGACCCATGCGAGGTTTCAGTGGCTAAAATCGCAATTCACTCTCTGGAGATAAGCTGATGTTTTCTATCATAATATTAAATTACAATGGTATGAAATATATGCCGAAATGCTTAACTTCTATCCGAAGTCAAACTTATAAAAAAGGATATGAAATTATTGTTGTAAATAATATGTCCACTGATGGTTCACTGGAATATTTGCGAGCACAAAAAGACGTTAAGCTCATTGAGCCGGGATTTAACACAGGTTTTAGTAAGGGTCAAAATTTAGGTATCCATATATCAAAAGGTAAATATGTGCTTTGTCTGAATTTTGACTGTTTTCTTGAGCCTGATTTTTTAGAGGTAGCCGCCAAAGTGTTAGATGAACGGCCTGATTTAGGTTCGCTGTCAGGTAAACTCAAAAAACTTATTGATTATAAAAAATCAATTTTTTTAGATACCACTGGGATATCTTATCATAGATGTTTTCCTGCTGACAGAGGAGAATGGAATCCTGATCGAATCTGTTGGAACCAAGGCTGTCAAATATTTGGGCCCTCCGGAGCTGCGGCCATTTATAGGCGGTCAGCGCTTGAGGACGTGCGTTTCGATGATGAATATTTCGATGAAGATATGTTTATTTATTGCGAAGATATCGATCTTGCATGGCGACTTAATTTGGCTGGATGGAATAGCTGGTACGAACCTTCGGCTGTGGCATATCATGAGCGAGGAAGTACGCGAAAAAATTCTTCATCCGAAAAACGTAACTACTATATTAAAGGATTCCGTAATCGCTTATTGGGTTTATACAAAAATCTGCGTTACAAAGAAGATATCAAACATTATTGGCCGCAGATCGTGTTTCAGGAAATACGTTTTATATTATCTTTCGCTCGCGGAGGTCTTTCCTGCTTCTTTATAATGATGTTAGCTGTTTTCAAAGCCTTTTGGAAAATTGCCTCCTGCCCCAAAATGCGAAGAAAACGAAAATATATCCAGAATAATATTAAAACCCATAATTTATCACTTGGTTTTGACCAGCCTCTTAAACAAGGTGATGCCCCAACGGTTGCTAATCTTTATGATTTGCATGATTATTCGTCAATCGGAAAAACATTATACCAATTCGATATCATTCAACATGTTAATATTATTCCTCGCAAGTCTCCGAATACTCTCGGTGCTATTGCGTATGGAACATCTGTAGCGAAAGATCCGCAATTTATCGTTTCCATTCCTAAACATATAAGGCAATACGTCTCTCAGTTTTTGGAATTTGAATTTTATTCTTCAGCAGAAATCTGCGGTCAGATTATATGGCTCGATAAATCGGATTTTTGCATTTCCGAACCATTTGCGATCCACGCTGGGCGAAAAAAGTACCTCATCGATTTGGATGAATTATGCACAAATCCAGGCATTGGCAATCCCTCAACGCGTACTAATCCTGATAGATTGCGAATTGATCCAACCAACAAGAATGGTGTAGAAATAGGAATCTTCTCTCTTAAAATAATAGAAAAAATAAAAGTGCAGCATGACAAAGCGATATCTCCCACTTAGAAGCAGGCACAATCTGCCGATGAAGTCGATGAATATAGTTTTGTGCACACAAAAACTTACGAATGACTTAGCTTATGATGGATGTTACTCTTATATACCCCGGTATCACTGAATGTGGTTTTGATTCACTGAAAGGCAATGAAGGTTCATGGATGAATCATGGCTTGGCGGTAATTTCTGCCGCACTTAAGAGCAAAGGCCATAAAGTAAAACTTATCGACCTCCGGCGACTTAAAGGATGGGAACATTTCAGCCAGATAGTTGAGGGTAGTGTTGGGGAAATTGTTGGCATAACGATGATGAGCGTTGACTATGACTCTGGTCTAACAGCTGCAAAGATAATTAAGGAGATTAAGCCGACGACAAAAATTTTTGTCGGAGGCCCACATCCATCTATTTGTCCTGATGAGTTGGAAAATCTGCAGTGTATTGATTGTGTGGTCAGAGGTGAAGGAGAAATTACTTTTCCTGAATTACTTAATGATTTGGCAAATGCAAAAAGTCTGCCTAAAGTAGTAGAGGGAATCAGGCTTAATAATCTGGATGAATCTCCTTGGGCAGACCGGGATTTGTTCGAATGTCAGGAAGAACCTTTTGTGCCATTTCTAAAACCTCCATTTGTCACTTTCATTGCTGGGCGTGGGTGTAAATATAATTGCAATTATTGCCAGCCGGCAGAGAAAATAATGTTCGGCAAAAATGTGCGGCGACGTTCTGTGGAAAATGTTATCTGTGAATTGAAGTATCTGCGCGATAGATATCATTTCAATTCCTTTATGATTCACGATGACTGTCTTACGGAAGATCGCCAATGGGTAATGGACTTTTGCAGGCGTTATAAGGACGAGGGATTTGTCCAGCCATTCGTTGCGCAATCCAGAGCTGATATTATCTGTAAGCATCCGGACATGGTAGAAGTTCTATCAAAAGCAGGCCTTAAATTATGCATCATTGGTTTTGAAAGCGGCTCTGACCGTGTTCTTAAATTTCTTCGTAAAGGCTGTACTCGCGCACAAAATCTTGAAGCAGCATATATTTGCAAAAAATTGGGCATAAGGGTATGGGCGAACTATATGCTTGGGTTGCCTACGGAAACAAAAGAAGAAGCCCTTGAAACACTGTCAATGCTTAAAGAGATTGAGCCTTATCATTGTTCTCCCGCATTTTATACGCCTCATCCTGGAAGCGACCTCTTTGATATAGGCAGGAAAATGGGTATTCATATGATAACTAATCATCGGTCATACCGCAGGAACAGTTACGAGCCTAAAATTAAAGGACCAGATTACGATTTTTTAAAAAACATTCTGTATAAATCTATAGCAATGCAAAAAGATAATTATTCAGATGTCCCTGTTTCGGTAAAATTAAAAAATAAACTCAGGAAAATCCTAACGCATTTTCCAAAATTATATCAAAGTCTTCACTTCATAAAACGAAAACTTAAAATCTGATTTCCCTATAATGACCCCAAAAATTTCTATAATCATAGCCACCTATAATGGCGGGCGATATCTATCCGAACAATTAGAATCTATATTTACGCAAAGCTATAAAGATTGGCAGTTGTTCATACGAGATGACGGCTCCTCGGATAATACGTCTGATGTGATAAAAGAATATGCGAAAAAGCGCCCAGCCGCAATAAAACTAATAACAGACGCGGATGGCAATATCGGAACTTCGCAAAATTTCTTACGCATTCTTAGCCATACTGATACAGGCTATGTTATGTTTTGTGATCAGGATGATATATGGCTGCCAGATAAAATAAAAATTACTCTTGATAAAATCAAAGAAACAGAAAAAAAATATGGTATAAATACCCCGATATTAATTCACACTGATCTTAAAGTGGTTGACAAAGATTTGAATGTTATCGCCGATTCCTTTTGGAAATATCAGCGATTAAATCCAGAAAAAGGAAAAACTTTAAATAGGTTGTTAGTGCAAAATGTCATAACCGGGTCTACGGTAATGATGAACAGCGCGTTAAAGGATAAAATAAAAATATTGCCCGAACAAATGCTTATGCATGACTGGTGGATAGCTCTTGCAGCTGCCGCGTTTGGTAAGATTGACTATGTGCCGATAGCGACAGCATTATACAGGCAGCATGACAATAATATTACTGGTGCCAAAGCATGGGATGTGCATTATGTGCTAAAAACGTTAATGTTCGGTATGAGCAGGATTAAAACTGCTCTGCAAAAAACCCAATTGCAGGCAAAAGCTTTTTTAGATATATATAAAGACAATATGACAGATGAATATTCAAACTTATTAAAGGTGTATTCAACTCTTGACCGACAAAATTTCTTTTTAAAAAGATTAAATGTAATAAAATATAGGTTTTTTAAAATAGGTTTGCTGAGAAACCTCGGATTGTTCTGGGCTATATGAAGAGCCGATTTCTTGAAGATTAAAAAAACTTTTATGATGCATTTGACTGTTTCAATAGTAACTTATAAGAATAATATATTACAGCTTCAAAGAGCTGTTAATTGTGTTGCAGAATCGCCATGTGTAGAAAAAATATATATTATTGACAATTCACCGTCTAATCAATTAAGGGAAATAACTTTTTTAAGTGAAAAGATAGAATATATTTTTAATAATAAAAATTTAGGTTATGGTCGGGCGAATAACATTGCCCTGGAAAATTCTATAAAAAATGGCGTTAATTATCATTTAGTCTTAAATCCAGATATATATTTTGAAAAGGGAGTTATAGAAGAGTTATATGACTTTATGGAGAAAAATCCGGATGTGGGTTTGGTTATGCCAAAGATTTTATATCCAGATGGTTCTCTTCAGTATCTGTGCAAGCTATTACCCACGCCGTTGGATTTAATACGAAGACGTTTTCTTCCGGGAAACATCTTTTCTAAACAGAATTCTTTTTATGAGTTGCGTTTTGCAGGTTATAATAAGATAATGGATGTGCCTTATTTGTCAGGCTGCTTTATGTTTATTAGAACAGAGGCTTTAAGACGTGTTGGTTTGTTTGATGAGCAATTTTTTATGTATTTGGAAGATGCGGATATTAGCAGGAGAATACATAAACATTATAGAACTGTGTATTATCCGAAAGTGTTTGGTTTTCATGAGTACGAAAAAGGCTCTTATAGAAATAGTAAATTGCTGAAATATCATCTATTCTCTGCTTTTAGATATTTTAACAAATGGGGCTATTTCTTCGACAAAGATCGGCGGGAGATAAACCAAAAGGTTTTGGAAAAGTTAAACGCCTTATGAAAATACATTTTTATATTTCTGATAAATATATTTTGATAAACATCGATGTCCTCGCAAAGACTATTCCGGTTATGTTGCTGAAAAAAAACCGATAGCTGTTGCTGTCCTGCTATCATTGAAGTACCTTATAAATTACTAATTTTCTGCTCTCCTTTTTATCCACCCGCGTCGAATACATTTCTTCGACATTCCCACTAAATTTTTGCCTCTTGTCCCCGCTCTTAATAATTCTCACAACATAACCGGCCTGCTCAGGAATCTGCTCGATATACTCCACCCCTGTCCGCTCTGCGTAATAAGTTATCCTCTTGTCAGGCACTGCTATTACATCAGAAGGAGCGGTATGTTTACCAAGCCACGCTGCCGCATCTCTGTAACCATATTTTTGTGTGTCGATGAGTTTTAACAGCTTCGGCAAACAAATCGCAATTCCAATTGCCAATAAAATATAAAACCAGCGTTGTGTATCTTTCTCTGTAATAGGCTTGCCTTTCGAAAATCTTTCGCTTATCCAGCCGGCGATTATTTCTATGCCGATTGGTATATAAAAAGCGGTGAACGCAATCAGAGCCAGGGTGTGTCTTCTGCTGAGAAAATGCTGATGGGATATCTGCCACGACAGCAGCGCAATATTCAGGATAATAAACGCTGCGGCATAAAACGCCTGCTCCGGTGATTTTGATTGCTTTCGGAAATAATACCAGCATCCTATCAGCAAACCAGGAACAAAATAATACATCAATGTCTCACAGATATTTTTTATCAGAGTTTTGTTCCCCATAGTTTTGCCCAGCGACATCCCCGCCAAACATATATTCGTATCGCAGACAGAATCGCAATTATTATTCACGCTCAGTATCGCGGGAAGTTTTAAAATATTCTGGTCGGGAAACACATATCCTTTTAGCTTCATATAGGGTGCGGCGATAACAGCAAAACCTGCCGCAAGAAAAATCAAAGCGCATACCGCTTTAGTTCTTTTCATTTTTCCCTCTGGCTTGATAAGATTGAATATCAGCCACACACCGCCATATATAAGCAACTGGCAGCTTTCTGAGCGGACTAAATATCCCAATCCGGCCGCTATTCCCGCCAGACCGAACACCCAGCTTTTGCGATGTTGTGTACTCCATAACAACAGTAAAAATCCAGTCGCCAAAAACATTAGTTGCGGCCATTCGGTTAGTGCATCACTTCCATATTCTGCCGAGTCTGGCAAAACGCTCAAAATTAAAATGCCCCAGAACGCTGCTTTGCGGCCCGCAAAATAACTTCCCGCAAAGTACAACGCCGCGGAAGCTATTAATTTGCCAAGAAGCGAAACAGCCTGAGTCGAAACAATCCATCTTTGTAAAGAATCTGTATGAGTGAATAGCCCAGCAGTTCTATGTATTAGATAAATAAGAATGGGGTATCCGGGGCATACTTGCATATTACGCATAGCTTCAATAGGAGTGTTGGTAACGAATTGCTTTGCGCAATCGATATAGAATATGCCGTCTTTCGAAATCAAAACTGTTGTACAGATTAAATATATGCCAACCGCAAGGATAACTGCCGCCAGGATTGATATATTGACAAAATCCTGTTTTTCGAGTAATTGTTTTTTCACACCAGAATCCATTTTAAGTGAGAATCCATATATTGTGTTCATTGACTTTGCCGTTTTGAATGGTTTTAGCGGCCTGCGTACATTTGCTGATAATACTGCTGATAACTGCCATTAGTTATGTCAGCAAGCCATTTTTTTTTGTTTTTCAGATACCAGTCGATTGTTTTCTTTATGCCATCCTCGAATTTTATCTGTGCCTGCCAGCCGAGCTGCGAAGTTGTTTTTGACGAATCAATCGCATATCGCCTGTCGTGGCCAAGACGGTCTTTTACAAAGGTTATAAGCGATTCTGGTTTGCCGACGATTTTTAAAATAGTTTTTATAACTTCAAGGTTTGTCTTTTCGCTGTTTGCGCCGATATTATAAACTTCGCCGTTTTTGCCGTCTGTCAAAACTTTCCAAATTGCCCGACAGTGGTCTTCGGCGTAAATCCAGTCACGGACATTGAGCCCATCACCATAAATCGGCAGAGGCTTATCGGCAAGAGCATTGTTTATCATCAGCGGTATCATTTTTTCAGGAAATTGATACGGGCCGTAATTGTTTGAACAGCGGGTAATATTATAATTCAATCCGAATGTGTGGCCGAAAGCCGCGACCAAATGGTCGCTCGATGCCTTGCTTGCGGAATATGGTGAATTCGGCGACAACGGCGTAATCTCCGTAAATTTACCAATTTCGCCAAGGGAACCGTAAACCTCATCGGTGGAAATCTGAATGAACTTTTTTATTTTTTTATCGCAGGCCGCCTGCAAAAGCGTCAGTGTGCCGATTACGTTTGTCTCAATAAAAACTTTCGGCCCCGTTATCGAGCGGTCAACGTGACTTTCCGCGGCAAAATTGATAATCGCCTCAATTTGGTGCTTGTCTATTATATCCTCAACGGTCTTGCCATCGCAGATATTGCCTTTGATAAAAATATGATTTGGGTGATTTAAAAAACCTTCAAGATTTTCAAGGTTTCCCGCGTAAGTGAGTTTGTCGAGATTGACAAGCAGGCAATCCGGATGCTCGGCAAGAATCAACCTTACAAAATTACTGCCGATAAAACCTGCACCGCCCGTAACTAAAATCCGCTTCATACGCTCGCAGTTCCTAAAAATCTTTCCAATGGTTTTTGCCAATGTTCAATCGGCCCGGTAAGAACCGCCTGTATTTTATCACAGCAAAAGCAACTATTCAAAGGCCTTTGTGCTGCTGTTTTAAATTCGTTAGTTTTGCACGCAACCAATTTGGTCTTTATTTTCAATTTTTCAAAGGCAAATTGGGCGACCTCATACCTGCTTGCTTTTCCCATAGCGGCATAATGAAAAAGCCCGACCGGTTTTCTCACGACAAATTCTTTTATAACTCTTGCTGCCTCTTTTGTCGCGGTTGGCGAGCCAAACTGGTCGTCAACAACTTTTAAACTGTCTTTATGCTTCAATAACGAGATAAGTTTACTTATAAAATTATTCCCATTTTTACCATAAGTCCACTGCAAGCGAATTATCGAATAAAAATTATGATACTGTGCTAAAAGTTTTTCGCCCGCCAGTTTGCTTTGACCATAAACATTTATCGGATTAGGCAAATCCGTTTCTGTATAAGCGTCTTTCTTATTGCCGTCAAAAACAAAATCAGTACTGATATGGATTACATATATGTTTTTTTTGCGTGCGATTTTTGCAAGACTGCCGACTGCCTCGACGTTCACCTTAAACGCCATATTTCGCTGCGACTCGGCTTTCTCGACATCGGTGAAAGCTGAACAGTTAATGACAATATCACAATCGATTAAAACGCTCGAAAGCTGATTTTCGTTTGTAATGTCAAAGTCAGGCAGGTCGCAGATTTTTATCCGAGCATCTGAAAATAATTCCGCAATCTCCGTGCCGAGCATTCCCCGCCCGCCGAGCAGAACGATTCTATTATCCATCTTTGCGCATCCAATCGTAGGGAATCTCGTTATCGTGCGGATGAATTCTGAATTCATCAGGATGAGAATAGTTGTACGCCTCAGTCGTAAGATTGATGATATACGCCTCATCTGTGCCGACACACATCCAGCCATGACAAACACCAGGCGGAATCCGCAAAACAGCGGGCGTATGTTCGCTCATATATATCTGATTGACGCAGCCTTTTGTTTTGGAGTTTTCTCTTGTGTCGTAAAGCGCGACTTTAATTGTACCTTTCGCGACATAAAAATTGTCTGTCTGAATTTTATGCCAGTGCCAGGCCTTTACAACGCCGGGATATGTGGTCGTAAAATAAATCTGTCCGAACTTTTCATAAAATTCGTCATCGCACCGCAATATCTCACCGAGCCTGCCGCGTTCATCAGCAAAAACTTTTGTCGGTTTGGCTTTCACGCCCTCAATCAGACCTGCCGAGCCCAAAATTATTATCGAACCTTCAGCGTAAACCTTTTTCAATGCCGCTATATCTTTTTTCATTTGGGCGGGTCCTTTACAACTAAGTCATTTGCTTTGGCAAGCGACTCAAATGTGCCTGCGTCCGTCCACCAGCCGGAGAGTATATCATATTCCATCTGTCTGCAATTGATATAACTGTTGTTGACATCGGTGATTTCCAATTCACCTCTGCCGGACGGTTTTAATGTTTTGATTATGTTGAAAACCGAATTATCATAAAAATAAATTCCAGTAACGGCATAATTTGTTTTCGGTTTCTTCGGCTTCTCGAAGATTTTGCTGACCTTGCCGTCTGAGATTTCTGCGACACCGAACCGTTGGGGATGAGCTACCTTTTTCAGCAAAACCCTTGCACCGGTTTTCTGAGCGGAGAACCTTTTCAGATAAGGCTTAAGAGATGCCTCAAAGATATTGTCGCCGAGAATAACCGCTATGCCGCTATCAACAGCAAAGTTTTCCGCCAGAGCCAGAGCCTGTGCGATTCCGCCTGCGGAGTCCTGAACTTTATAAGTAAATCGACAGTTAAATTCCTTGCCGCTTCCGAGCAGGTTGACTACATCGCCCATATGCTCAACACCGGTTACAATGAGGATTTCCTCTATGCCTGCAGAGACGAACTTTTCGACAGGATAGTAAATCATCGGCTTTTGCCCGACCGCAAGCAGGTGCTTGTTGGTAACCTTTGTAAGAGGCCAAAGCCTTGAGCCGGTACCACCAGCGAGTATAACACCCTTAACCAAAAATATCTCCTAAAAAATCGTCTTAAAATGTCGCCGGCGTTGGTAATGTTACAAGCAACACATTCCCAATATCTTCGGCAGATGTACCTATCATAGATTATAGTATGCGATTATTCCTTTTTCGGCAAGTCTTTTATTTGTGCCGGCGATTATTTTGGCAGCAAGTTCTGTTGCGTTTAATTTTATATTTTGCTGTTTGAGATACTCTTTAAAGAACCGCAACCTGTCGGCGTTGCTGAGGCCGTCCCGAAGCATATTTATCTGTATAAGGTTTTTCAGCCGAAGTCTGTCCGGCAGTTTTCTAAATTTTTTTGTTCGCTCGTTATCGAGAAAATAAAAATCAAATTTGTCGTCCGATTTTACGAGAACATTGCCAAGTCGCAAATCACCGTGGCAAATACCGCAGGCGTGCATCCTGCCGACGGTTTGAGCGAACTGTTCGATAACTAAGCGCCTTTGCGGCTCTTTAGATTCGAGAATTTTATACAGCGGGACGGAATTTTTAATTTCAGCGGTTATAATGAAATCCGCCGATAAGCCCTTTTTCCCCGCTGCTGCAATCGGCGGAGTCAAAAAACCATTCTTTCGCAGCATTAAGCCGGCTTTAAAAGCCCTCTTTGACCGGCCGCATCCGATAGCATTCATCAGAACATCAAACCACTTGCGGGCAAGATACTGCTTGAGAATAAGACTGTAAACCTTGCCTTGAAAAAGCAGGTCAAATTTAAAAACATTGGCGAATTTTGAGGATGCTAATTTTGTAAATAAACCTCTTGAGCCATCAGCGATTACGATATTGCCGTCGCCGACAAAATCTCCATCTGTCGGAAAGTTGTCAGACAGTTTTAAATTAAAACCCGCGATATTTATGCTTTGATAAGCCATTTATTTATAAACTTTACATAAAAACAACACAGAAAAGAAGCAAGGACACAAGGATGTAAAGAAGCGAAGAAAATTATGCCAAAGGCACAAAAAATCCTTACTTCCTTATTTCTTTATTTCTTTGCTTCTTTTTTACAATCCGACAATCGCAATTCCAAGTTGATTTGCAAGGGCGATTGCCTGTGGTTTGTCGATAATAATAGTTTTGCCTGCTTCGACGACAAGGCATTTGCCCCTGTTTTCGCTAATCGAGCGAACCGTATCTATTCCGACGCAGGGGACATCAAACCGCATATCGTGGTCGGTTTTGGAAACTTTTAAAAGCGTCCACCCGCCTTTTTTGCAGAATTGGCCGCAGCGTTCAATCATTTTTCCTGTGCCCTCGACCGCTTCGACTGCGATTACGGTTTTTTCCCTGACAGCTATCGCCTGGCCTATTCCGGTCTGTGCGATGCTTTTGGCCAATGGCCAGCCGTAGTCAATATCCTGCTGAATTTCGCTGCCGGGCTGAGTTTTTGTCATCACACCTTTATCAGCCAAATGCTCTGTACAAAATTTTGTTGAGTCCTGCAAAATAACACCTCCGCTTGCCAGTTCATCCGCAATCGCCTGCAAAATTGTCTGGTCGGTTTTGTTTTTCCTTTTCAGTCGCCAGTAATAAATTCGAATCGCCCGCCAGTCCGGCAGATATTTCAAAATTCGCCATGGTGTGAAAAGTTTTTCCTTGTGAACTTTGCCGACCATTATGGCATTGACTGCGTTATATTTTTTTAATTTTCTTATCCACGCGCCGGGCCTTGCCAGCGGCACTGTTGTATAAAAATCCACAAGCGTTTTTAGTTCCGGTTCCGGGTTGTCGCCAAGACCTGCGCAGACGATTTTAAAACCGGCTGCTTTCGCCCCTTGAGCGATAATTATCGGCAACCTGCCGCCGCCCGCTATCAGACCGATTATGTTGTCATTTGCCATTTTCAATTTGTTTTTCGATTTTGCGGATTTTCTTTTTCATTTCTGGCAAATCTTCAAACATACTGTATGCGCGTTTTGCGTTCAAAGCGTTGATGGCAGGTGTGCCTGCGATGGCAGCGCCGTCAGGAACATCGTTTATTACGCCTGCCTGAGCGGCAATTCTTACCATATTTCCGACTTTTATATGGCCTACAATTCCGACCTGAGCAGCAATGACGCAGTGATGACCGATGGTAGTTGAGCCTGCAATTGCAAGATGACCTATAAGCAGACAATGCGGGCCTATCTTTACGCCATGACCCATATCGATGAGGTCGCCTAATTTGCATCCTGTTCCTATAATCGTATCTTCAAGCGTGCCGCGCTGGATGCAGCAGTTTCCGCCTATTTCGACATCGTCTTCAATAATTACTCTGCCGATTTGCGGGATTTTGTAAAGTTTACCTCCGTGGGGTGCGAAACCGTAGCCGTCTTTGCCTATCGTGGTGTTGGCGTGTATGATTACGTTATTTCCCAATTGGCAGCCATCGTATATCACAGTGTTTGGATACAGGATGCAGTTGTCCCCGATTTTGACATTATCGCCGATAAACACGCCCGAATAAATTACCGCATTGTCGCCTATTACTGCGCCATCGCAGATTGTCGCAAAATCATTAATAATACAGTCTTTGCCGATTTTAGCGGTTTTAGAGATGTTGGTTTTCTGTGAAATTCCGACATTCTTATGCTGTCTGTAGCCGTGAAGAAGAACCGATATTTGTGTAAATGCGTAGTATGGGTCTTCGCAAATCAGCAGCGGAACAGGAGCATCCGTGTCTTTGCCGATGATTACCGCGCCTGCCTTTGTGGTTTGCAGGGCGTTTGTATATTTAGGATTGGAAAGGAAGCTGATTTCTGCTCCGGTCGCGTTTTCAAGCGTAGCCACAGAGCTGATTTCAATATCAGCGTTTCCTTTTACCTTTCCACCAACGTGTTGTGCAAGTTGAGCTAATGTCTTTTTCATAACAAAATAGTTTTATCCATCATTGTCTAAAGGTAAGTTTTCTGAAATACACTATATTAAAAATCAAACATCAAAAATCAAAATGACATATCAAAATTTAAAAATAAAGTCCCATTCACAATTCCCAAAATTACATTATCGAAAATTTAAAATTTAAATTTTGGCTATTACAGTTTGTTTAGATTTTAGAACTTGTTATTTAGAACTTCATAGCCATATTTTTGATTTTTACATTGTCATTTTACATTTTAATTTTTGATATTTAATTTTGTCTTTACAAGGGTTGCTGTTGCTATTTAACGAGCAGCCACAGCGACAATTATAACCATTACTGCTTATTCGTCAAGAAGTTAAGAGTTTAATGGCGGTTTTTGATACTTCGTCGGCTTTTTGCGGGCAGGGCGATGCAAAATCGCTGCTGTCCAATTGAAATACCGTAACATTCGGCCCGACAGGGTGATAATGCACCGGATTTGTCGCTGCCCAGCAGGCTATCACAGGAATTCCTGCCGCTGCTGCTATGTGCGTAAGGCCGCTGTCGTTGCCGATAAAGCAACTCGCACAGCTTATTGCCCCCAGAGCTTCGGTGAGCGATATATCGACCAGCAGCGGAGCTATTGCCCCAAGAGCGTCTATTATTTCCGGCTTGAAAGTCTCCATTTCCGCAGGCCCAAGCAGAAAAGCGACGCTGTTCTTTTTTTCACGCAGAGTTTCAGCGACCATATAAAAATTATCAATATGCCAGTTTTTTGCCGTTGACCCGCTGCCGGGGTGAATTATCGCAACTTTCTGTTTTGTGTCCACGCCTGCCGAGCTTAAAATTTTCTGCCCGTTGGCTAAATCGGTTTTGCAGGGTATGATATAAGTTTTTTTTAAATCAATCTCGCCGGCCTTAGTCTCCGAAGCCTGCGAAGAGAGAAACATATCAAGATGAAATTTTGTTATGTGCCCAGCGTAATTATTGCCCGGCTTTAATTGCAGAGTCGTTACTTCGACAGGATTACTGCAGTTGGCGGTGAAAATCAGATTGTTTTCAAAATCGCTACCAGCCTGGCCGAGGAATGTTATTATCTGCTCGAAGCCTGAAAAAACGCCTATCAGCGAGTCGCCGTCTGCCAGTTCAAATTCTTTATGGTTCACAAAAAGTCTGTGCAAATCGACACTGTCAAGGTCGCGTATGCCGTCGATGCAGGTTCTGCCGGGAAAATATTCGATATACTGACTTCTGCCGAGCATCAGAATTGTTCCGATGCCGAAATGAGTCTTGAGCGATTCAGCCAAAGGCAATGTCAGGACGCAGTCGCCGATTGCACCGGGCTGAATGATAACAGCTTTGCGGTTGTTCTGCTCGGCATTTCTCTCTGCTTCAGAGACTATATTTAGTATGTCATCCATAGGAATAGTATCGCCGCAGGCGAATCAATAAATTTTCAATCTTCAATTTTAATTTTTCAATTTTTATACGCTTGCTTAATCCAGCCGGCACCGGCAACTTTCAGGCCTGCGTCTGTTTTAAGATAAAAAACCGCTGCCTGTCCCGGCGTTATCGCGCGAATCGGCGAATCAAAAATAATTTTTACACAATCGTTCTCCGGGCAAACACGTCCCGGCATATGTTTTTGATTATAACGGATTTTTACCATTGATTCAAACGCTTCTTTAGGTTTGTCAATCAGCCAGTTGACCTGTTCAGCGATAAGGGCGTTATGCTCAAGCTCGGCATTTGTTCCCAGAATTACGGAATTTTTTTCAGCGTCAAGACCAACAACGTAATAAGGCACACCCATCGCCACCCGTGCGCCGCGTCTTTGGCCGATTGTAAAACTGTGAATGCCATCGTGTACACCTAAAAATTTTCCGCTGCTGTTCACGATATTTCCCTGCCGGGCAATTTGAGGGCAAAGCTGCTGGAGTTTGCCGACGTAATCGTTATCCGGTATAAAACAGATTTCCTGCGAATCCGGCTTATTGCTCACTTCAAGACCTAACTCCTGAGCTATTTTTCGCGTCTGACTTTTTTCGAGTTTGCCCAGTGGTAAAATAATTTTCGCAAGGACATTTCTGTCAATCATCGAAAGGGCGTAAGACTGGTCTTTGGCTAAATTCTCGGCAGCGTAAAGATACGAATTATCATTTTCTTTAATTATCTGTGCGTAATGGCCGGTTGCAATGAAATCTGCACCTTTTGATTTTGCGTACTCGAACAATTTACCGAATTTTATGTGCCTGTTGCAGAATACGCACGGATTGGGCGTTCGAGCCTTGCGGTATTCATCGCAAAAATACCCAATTACGCTTTTAAAATCCTCGCTCAAATCAAGAACCTCGAAAGGAATGCCGAGGTGTTTGGCGACATTTTGCGCATCATAACTTTTTTCCACGGACTGTTCGTACAATCGCATATAAACAGCCGTACAGTCGAAGCCAGCCTGCAAAAGAAAAGCGGCGGCAGTCGCGCTGTCAACCCCGCCGCTTAATGCTACGAATACTTTAGCCAAACTCAAGGCTGCTCTTTCTTCTTAAATAATCCCTTGAGTCCTTCTGCGGCCTTTTGGATTTCCTTGTCCGCACCTGTTGACTTTAAAATTTCCTCGCCGGTCTTGCCGATGCCTGCGAGTGAATCATTTATCGAGCCGACCATATCAGCAGGTATTATGCCTGCGCCCTGAGAGGCGATAGCGGCGGAAATTGCCTTGAAAATTTTGCCGGTAGCCTCGCCAAGCGATGTCTCTTTGCCGCCTATGTCCGAAAGATGCAGTTTGGCGATTTTCAGTTTTACACTGTCCGCCTTTCCGGGTATCGGCAGGAGTTTTGCTGTTACGCCGATGTCGGCAATGTCAAGCGATGCGATATGAACATTTTTGCCCTTTTTTTCTGCCGGCGCTGGTGTGGGTTTGGCTTCTGAATCACCCTTTGTGTTTTTAAGAACTTCGCTCAAATTGCTCACTGTGCCTTTTTGCTCGATGACAACCGCGATGTCGTTTATGTCAATCTGATTTACTTCCACAACATCCGAAAACAAAGAACCCGTGTCCGCCTTTGCGCTTATAGAGGCTACTTCCAGCATATTTTCATACTGGTAGCCGGCAGGGTTTTTAATTTTCAGACCGGCAATTGCTATACTGCCGTTGAAAATATTCAAATGAACTTTCTCAACGGAAACGCCAACGCCAAGCTGCTTTGTGCCTTCTTTCTCAATAGCGACTTTGAGAATCCCGTCAATAAAAAACAGCGATGCCAGAGCCGCGACAACAAGAAGAACAACAATTGTAACCAACACACCCACTACTACATTTTTCTTTTTTGCCATTTTACTAACCTCCATATTAAAGTTTATTTTTCCACACTATTTACGTCCGTTAATCTGTGCAATTCCTTAATCAAATCATCCGAAACATCAAACCCTAATTGTTTTGCCGTTTCCGCGTGTTGCAGAGCCTGCTCATATTTTTTCAGCATATACAGCGTAATCGCCAGATTATTATGCGCCGCAGGATAGTCCGGCGAAAATTCAAGAGCCTTGAAATAATAACCTTCCGCCTGCTGATACTGTTTTTGCGACGAGTGCGCAACCGCAAGATTATAATAAACATCCGCCGATGGCGCCAAATTCGCGACATTTTTATAAGCCGCTGCTGCCTGTTCATATTGCTTTTGCGACATATAAATCTGTGCCATATTTTGCCACGCCGCCGTCATTTGCGGGTCAGCTTTAACGGCATTTTGATAAGCGGCTGTTTCCTCTTCCACCCAGCCGAGTTTGTTATATGCAAGCCCAAGCCCGAAATAAGCCTTTGCGTTGCCAGGCTCATAAAAAATCGTCGCCCGAAACTGCTCAATCGCATCGTAATACATCTGGCTCTGGAAATACGCGTACCCAAGCCCATAAGCCGCGGCAGGTAAATTATTTTTCAATGCCAGTGCAAGCCGATAATTTGTAATCGCTTCGCTGTAATTCTGCTTTTCCTGATAAATGTTACCAAGCGTTACGTAAATGTCCGCGTCGCGAGAATTGATATTTATTGCTTTTTTGAGAATTTCAATAGCCTTATCGCTTTGCCCCTGCGAATTATACGCCTGGGCGAGCCCCTTGTAAATCTCGATAAAATTAGGGTCATACCGCAACGCTATCTTATATTGCTCGATGGCCTTGTCCTGCTGATTCTTTTTCGCGTAAGCGTTCGCCAGATTGTGATGCGTCTTGGCATCGGCCGGATTTATCTCAATCGCGGCCAGATACTGCTGCACTGCCATATCCGCCATATTCTTCTTTAAAAAGATATTGCCTAAATTTGTCCTTGCCTCCGCTAAAAGCGGAGCGATGTCAACCGCCTTCTGCTGATAGTAATAGGCGTTGTCAACATTTCCGTCGTCGAAATAAACATTAGCCAGATTATTGAAAAAGCATCCGATAGTTTCCCGCCTGCTTAGATTTCGCAGATAAAGGTTTCGCCTGCCGTCCTGCGGAATTTTAAATTCCTTTATATAATGCTTATCAGGTGCATTTACGCCTTTCTGTGTGGTTTCAATGTTGAATGATTTGTTGTGGTCGGTATATCTTACAAAAAAATGTCCAGGCACAACAACTCCATTCACCGGCAGATTAAGCCTCTCTGCAACCGCCAGATACAATATCGACAGGCTCAAACAATAGCCCCTTCTGTTATTCAATACCGTATGCAAAAATAAATCTTCCGGATTTTCCGCGTTGTCAACAGGCTTAAAGCCCATCTCCTCAAACAAAATTTTGCTGATAATTTCAGTCGTCTCCCGTCCATCATAGAGGGGGTTTTTGCCATTGAGCCTTGCGATAACCGTATTGGCAATCTCGTCAATCTGATTGCGATAATATTCTATATTTATAGATGGGTCCCACCTCTTGCTTACAAGCAGCACCGCCGTCGCAAGGTCAATATCATTCTCCGATAGCTCCAGAGCCTTTTCGATGGAATCAGCGTAAAGCCCCGCCTTTTGCGATGCACAGGCAAACGCCGCGACGGCAAAAATTACCAAAAATATGAATATGCTTTTTTTCATAAATATAGTTTTCAGTCTTGTAGGGTGGGCTTCAGCCCACGCGGTTTTTTTTAATTCCATCGCCGCAGGCGATTCCGCAGTTTTTCATTTTTCACTTCTTAGTGTTCATTCATGGCTATTTTTTTATACGCTCAAAAAATTCCTGCTGCGACATCTGCTCAACCGCCACCTGCTTTACTTTCGATGTCTGGCCGGAGACAATTTTTACAAATTTCCTTTTTACGCCGAGCTTTTCAGCCAGAAATTCAATCAACGCCTCATTAGCCTTGCCTTTTTCAGGCGCAGCGGACAATTTTACCTTGAGCATATCACCGTAAATGCCCTCGATAGACGTTTTGCTGCCGGCAGGTACTACCTTAACACCAAAAATTATGCCATTAGGCGTTTGGCTGATTTTTAAATTTTCAACCGGCATCGTATTCTTTCAGGTTTTTCCCGACCGCCCCCTGGATATATCGCTCAATCTGTGTCGCCAGTTCACTGATGGGGGTTATGCTGAAATCCACATAATGACCCTGTAAAAACTCGCCGTTCAAAGCTCTTTTAAAAATCTTTACTCTGATGATAGGGCAGCTTTGGCTGGTTTTGCTGAAGTCGGTATTCTGGTGTTCGGTAATCTCCACCTTCCAGTCTTCGCTGATGAATACAAGCGAATTGCCGGTGAATACTGATGTCGGAAAATAATCGTATAATTCTTTTAACATTTCCATATTCAAAATTATTTTAAACAGCCTGTTAAATCGATAAAACGCTCGATTTTATGCCTTGTAAATAATTTTTCCATATTTAAGAATACTGTCGAGAAATCCGCTTTTATCCTTTGAGCGGCAAAGCAGAACAGGCTCTATCCGTTTATTCACGTTGCGAACAAGGCCGAACAATTCTGAACTTACCTTTAGGTAGTCGCCTTTGAATTTATCAACAACTACCGCAATATCAATATCGCTTGTTTTTTTGGCGGTACCTTTGGCATAAGAGCCATAAAGAACAATCATCTCAACAGGCAGATAATTCTTTACTTTCTCTGCATAAAGACCGGCTATTTTAATGATTTTTTTATCCATATTTTTTAAATCAGTGTTTATTCGTGTTCGTGGCTAAAAATACTATTTTAAACTTCCGGTTAGTTCCGATACTTTACTAATTTTATATTTCCGGCAGTAATCTTCTATTCCATCAATAACTTTTATCGCGGTGTCGGGATAAATAAAACTTGCCGTGCCGATGCTCACCGCTGTTGCGCCTGCAATTAAAAATTCCACCGCATCGGAAGCGGTTCTGATTCCACCGCCGCCGAGAATCGGCACATTTGCCAACTTTGCGACATCATTATACACTTTATTCACAAGATAAACAGCAATTGGTTTTATCGCGGGCCCGCTCAATCCGCCGGTACGATTGGCCAAAACGGGCTTTCGTGTCTCAATGTCGATTACCATTGCGGTAAATGTGTTTATCATACTGATTGCGTCTGTACCCGCCTCTACCGCCGCTTTTGCCGTTATACTTATATCAGTTACATTGGGCGTTAATTTTGTTATCAGAATTTTTTTGCCGACCGCTTTTTTCACCGCCGATGTAATCTGGCTGATAAGCTGCGGGTCAGTGCCGAAAGTTATTCCGCCTTTTTTGACATTCGGACAACTGATATTCAACTCAAAACCGGCAATTTGCTCAAACTCCGCCAGCTTTTCCGCTACCGCGATATACTCATCAATCGTCTTGCCCGCGATATTCACAAAGAAAGGTGTTTTATAATTTTTTATCAGCGGCAGCTTTTCAGCGATAAACCTTTCAACTCCGACGTTTGCCAAACCGATTGCGTTCAGCATTCCTGAATTGGTTTCTACAATTCGAGGCACAGGATTGCCATCGCGTTTTTCGATTGTTATGCTCTTGGTAATAAATCCGCCCAGCCGGTCGATATCCATAAAATCATCAAGCTCGTCAGCGTATCCACATGTGCCGGATGCTGTGAACACAGGGCTTTTCAATTTCAATCCTGCAAAATTAATTGTCAAATCAGTTTTATTCATATCAGTTTTGTTTTTCAGAGCCGCGACAGTAATGGAGCGGTCATCATAAAATTCTCATCGCCATCGGCGATTCCATAAATCTTCAATGTTCATTCTTCAATTTTCAATAATTATCTCTGTGTCTCTGTGGTGAAACATAAAAATCATCGACTTAGCTAAAATATCACTTCATTAGCCCAAAACACAGGCCCGTCTTTACAGCAAAGTTTGTAGCCGACTTCCTGAGTTTTCTTGTCTATACATTTTACCGCGCAACCCTGACACAATCCTGTTCCACAGGCCATAACTCTTTCAAGGCTCACCTGGCAGGCGATATTGAACTCCGCGGCAATTTTCGCGACACCCGCCATCATTATCTCCGGCCCGCAGGTATAAATAATTGTCTTAGTTGCATCCGGCTTTTCTTTAATTAACCATTCTTTGAGCATTGCCGTTACAAAACCTTTAAATCCAATCGACCCATCATCGGTGCTTATCAAAGTTTGTACGTTTTTAATTTCCGAGCAGGGCAGTTGCGAGCAGCTCCTTGCGCCGACAAACGCGATAGTTTTCGTGTTGGATTTGCTCAATTCTTTGGCAAGATGCAGCAGGGGAGGCACGCCCATTCCGCCGGCAACGAGAATCGCCAAACTTTTTTCTCGTTCAATTGAAAAACCGTTCCCCAACGGTCCTATCAAACTTATTTTATCGCCGGCAGCGAGGGTTTTCATTCTCAGCGTCGCCGGGCCAAGCACACAATAAAGGACTTCCAATTTGCCCTTATTGCCTGCGATTTCAATATCTGAAAAACTGAATGGTCTGCGAAGGATAATTTGTCGTAATGCCTTGTCGGCTAATTCGTTAGGTATCTGTTCCACACTCGGCAGGCTCGCGTTTGAAAGCTCAAACTCGGCGAATTGGCCGGGTTTTGTCGTACTGAATGCTTCAACGGCTTTGCCTTCAATGGCCAAACTCAGGCGATAAAAGCACTCGCCTATTTGCTCGTTGCCCAGCACCGATGTGCTAAAAATTCCCTTTTTTTTAGACGTGCATTTTTCCATAAGTAGCTATTATATAATCAATTATATGCTGCAATGTCAAGACATAAAAAAACTTCCGGAATATTCATCCACTGACACTCCGGAAGCTCGCCACGGCAAAAAAAGCCGCAAAGATTTAATTTTATTGTTGATTTAGTCTAATACCTCCGCCAAATCGCAGGCAAGTATAGCTATCCAATATATAGTTGTCAATCGGGCAGAAGAAAATATCTTAAAAATGAAACAAAATTTACATAACTGCTTGCGGGGTAGATATTTATATAATATGTTGATTTTGCCGTTGTTTCGTGGTAAAAACACCGCCTATGTTCACTAAAAAAATCATAAAAAGCGCATTGTTATTAACAGTCCTGTTCAATGCCGTAATTTGTCTGGCATCAGCCAACGACAAGATTACCCAGATTCTCGCACGCAAGGACCAGGCAAGGGTAAAATTCGGAATTCTCATCACCGAATCTAACAGCAGCAATGTTATTTTCGCCCGCAACGAAAACCTTGCCCTTATTCCCGCCTCAAATATGAAACTTGTTACGAGTTTCACAGCTCTGAAATATCTTGGCAGCCAGTTCGAGTTCGTTACAACCGCTTCGCTTGCCGGCAAAAATTTAGTCGTCGTCGGCAGCGGAGACCCCTTGCTCGGAACTGACGGCAACGATTTTATCTCTCGAATTATCTCATCGCTGAAAGAAAAAAATATAACCGAGATAGAAAACGTCATCATTGACAGCTCCGTTTTTGAAGACATCCGCTCTCATCAAAACTGGCCGCCCGACCAAATCAACAGACCTTATGCCTGCGAAATCAGCGGCCTGAACTACAACGCCAATTGCATAAGAATTCACGCGACAAATTCAAAAGGACATATAGTTCTTTCCACGGAGCCGCAAACTAATTTTGTTACGTTTATAAATAAAGTTCAGCCTTCCGGTAAAGACAGCGCTATCGGTTGCTATCGTACCGAGAAAGAAAACGTCTTAATCGTCAACGGCAGATGCAAAAAATCCGCATCATTTGATGTTGCGATAGAAAACCCCGCTGCGTTTTTTGGCACGCTGCTTACCGAAAATTTAAGCAGCGCAGGAATAACCGTTACCGGGAAAATGTCAGTTGCACCGGCAGGAAGAGAACCAACGCAATTACTGGTTGAAAAAAGAACCCCGATAATCGAAGCCCTCAAGCAGTGTAATAAAGAAAGTTTCCAGCTTGCCGCAGAATCGTTTTTTAAAACCATCGGCGCAAAACAAATCACAGGCGGAAAAGCAGGTTCCTGGCAGGGGGGGCAGAAAGTCATTGCCGATTACTTAACATCGCTCGGCGCAGAACCTAACAGTTTCGTTGTCGACGATGGCAGCGGCCTTAGCAGCAAAAACAAATTAACTGCCGCCATTATAGTCCGCGTCATTTCCGATGCTCACGCAACAGGCCTTTGGCCTATTTTCAGACCAACACTCGCGGAAGGTGGTGTTGATGGCACATTAAGCAAGTATTTCTATCAGAATAAATATCGCGGAAAAGTATTCGCCAAGACCGGCTATATAAATGGTGTCAGGGCTTTGTCCGGCTCATTTATCGCAGGCGACAAAGAATATACGTTTTCAATCCTCGCGAACAATGCCAACGGCAACACCAAAGCCGCAATGTACGAAATCATCAAAGCAATAATTGATGATGGTGTTTAGTCATACAGAGCCCAAGCGACAGCGCAGGGGGTAATTAGAGCCGCGAGCGTACTTGTCTCGTCGTAGTTTTAACGAAGACGGAAGCGACCGGTCAAAAACAATGTTTATTATGTTTGATTGCCAATTTTTAGAAGTTGCCTAAACCATTTCCTAACGGATTTACACGGTTAAAAAAAGAAATAAAGAAGCAAAGAAGTAGAGATAATAAAAACATCTTTCCTGGTTTTAAACCTAATTTTCCAATCTAATCCAAGTTTATTATCTGTCTGCAAAAAACTTATCTCTGATTTACCGCAGATGTCGATTCTCTGACGATAAATCTGGTAGGAATTATTATTCTGGAAGGAATTTTCCGAGTTTTTAAGTTCTCTATTTGTGATATCAAATTCTTGGCAGCGATTTTTCCCATTTCTTTGGTATCTTTGGCAACTGTTGTCAGTTTTGATTTCGATTGAGTCGTATCGAATGAATCTTCAAACGATACCACAGATATATTCTCCGGTATTTTTAGACCGCTGTCCATTATTCCATCGACAACGCCATTGCTGCAATCAGAAATTACAGCGGTAACCGCGGTATTTTTTAAAAGAGCATTGATACCTCTGTATCCATAATCATATACGCCATTAAAATTTGTATGCGATTCATCAAAAATCAGTTCAGGAGAGATATCAATGTTATGTTTTTTAAGGGCATCTTGGTAAGCCCTTAACCTTTCATTGGCGGTATAATAAATATCACTTACAGGACATATAATCCCGATTTTACGATGCCCAAGTTTCATAAGATGTTCCATTGCCTTTAGGGTTCCCTCGTAGGAGTCATCATCAATGAAATTTGAAAACCCGCCTGGTCTGTCGCTTAATATGATGTGAGGAAATCTGTCATTTGCCAATTTTTGTTTGAATGTGTCGGTCATGGTAGACAGGAGAATGATTATTCCGGAAACCAATTTGCTTTTCAAATAAACCGAGAGGTATTTTTCGTTTTTTCGCAGCCGCTCGTTTCTTAGTATCAGAAGATCGTATCCTGCATTGGAAGCTTCATCTTCGGCTGCTTGCAAGAGGTTATAAACATAGGGACTCGAAAGGGCATCCTGGAATTCAACTGTGATTCCTATGATATTTGCAGGTGTGGAACGCTGATTGGGAGAGTAATCATTTTCCGCGATTGCTTTTAAGACTTTGTCTGTATTCTTTTCGGACACAACTCCCGACTTATTCAATACCCTGGAGACCGTTGCAGTGCTTACCTGACAAATGGCAGCAATGTCTTTAATGTTGTTTTTTCTTTGTTTCTGGATCATTTATGTAACTGTTACATTAAACTGACAAAAATTACATACCTATCGATGTAATTTATATAATTATTGAACAGGCGACAGTACTTTATCATAATACATTATAATTTGTCAAGGAGAATATATTTCTTTGTGCAATGTAACCATCTTTTATTAAGATAGTTATAGTATTGAAGAGTTGTGGCTTAGTATTTTTTGGGTTTTGAGTTGACATAAGCAGCAAAATATATTAAATTCAATGTAATTGTTACATAAATATTGTTTTATTATTTTATTTTTGGGATAATACATGCCCGTGGAATTCATTAGTCTTGACGGCCTTTGGAAACTAAAAGAAAAAGAACGTTCAAATAAATTACCTGATAAGTTGTCGGATGCCAAATTAGCCGGCACCGGATGGCTAAATGCCGACGTTCCAGGCGACGTGCACGCAACACTTATAAAGGAAGGGGTAATTAAAGACCCTTACATTTATATGAACAGCAAGGAATGCAGCTGGGTCGGACAGCGAGACTGGTGGTTTCAGAAAAGCATTATGGTTCCGAAGGGGTTCAAGGGAAAACGTGTAGAGCTTTCTTTTGACGGAATTGATATGTTTTCTACGGTCTATGTTAATGACAAGAAAATCGCGGAAACAGAAAATGCGTTTCTGGGGTATTCTTTTGATGTTTCAGAGTATTTAGATTATGGTAATACGAATCTCATAACCGTGTGTATTCGCGCCACAAAACCAATTCTTGAGTTAAAAAAGACAGACGATTATTTCGCTTGTTTTTATACCCCCCGTGTTTTCGCCAGAAAAGCTCAATGTCAGTTTGGCTGGGACTGGGCTCCTGATTTGTGCGCTGTCGGAATATGGCAAAGTGTAAAACTTGCGGCTTATACGCAGGGCGTAATCAAGGATGTTTATATAAGGACAAAAATTAAGGGAGAGGCACATTTTGAGGTTGAACTTGACGGAGAGACAAAAGAGTCGGTAAAAAAAGGCCATACGCATAGTCTTCGGATTGAAATACTAAAAAATAATCAAAAATACTCCAAAGACATCAATGTGGCTGGAAAAAAGAATTTCGCAAATATTGACATTCCCAATCCCCAATTATGGTGGCCAAATGGATATGGCGAAGCTGAACTTTATGACTATGAAATAAGTTTAAGCAGAGAAGGTCTGGTTCTCGATAAAAAGAAAGGCAGATTCGGCATACGTCAGGTAGAAGTCGTGGAAAGCGGCAGTCCTGACGGCACCAACAGTTTTAAGTTTAAGCTAAACGGCAGGGAAGTTTTCTGCATGGGGGCGAACTGGGTTCCCTCGGACTGTTTTCCGGGAGTTGTTAAAAAAGAACGCTACGAAAGATTAATAAAACTTGTCAAAGAAGGCAATCAAAATACTCTTAGAATATGGGGTGGAGGCATCTATGAAAAAGACGAGTTCTATGAGCTTTGCGACGAAAACGGTATAATGATATGGCAGGATTTGATGTTTGCCTGTGCGGACATACCAGATGACGATATTGAGTGGACAATGAAACTTGCGGGCGAATTCGAATATCAAGTGAAAAGGATTAGGAATCATCCGTGCATAATTCATTGGTGCGGCGGCAATGAAAAAACCGGTTCGCTTAATGAAATGAAGAGTCACGGGGATTTCGTAACCGATTATCTTGGCCGCGGAGTCGTTACCCATTTTATGCCGGGCGCATCATACGCTTCAAGCAGTCCGCACAGTATTACCGCTATAAGCAATGATTCTACTTCCGGAGACAGTCATGGATGTACCTGGGAAGCCTCCTTCGAAGATAATATCAGAAATTTCCGCCACCACATTGAACAGAAGCAGGTGGTGTTTATGTCTGAATTTGGTTTTCACGGACCGCCGAGACTCGAAACTGTAAGAAGATTTATTTCAAAAGAAAAACTATGGCCAATAAACGAGATGTGGGAACACCACATAATGGACAATCCATATAATTCACTTGAGGAAACCTATGTGCAGGTAGAATTGGCTTCAGTAAGAGAGCTTTTTGGCGAGCCCCGTAATGCCGCCGAATTTGTGAAGTTTGCCGGAACTTTAAGCGCAGAATATCTAAGCGCTGAATTTCAACATCACAGGAGAAGGCAGGGAGTTAACGGAGGTTCATTGATTTGGATGTATAACGATTGCTGGCCGGCTGCCAGTTGGGCTCTGGTTGATTATTATGGTTTGCCAAAGCAGTCATATTACGCGATTAAACGTAATTGCGAACCTGTGCGTCTTTCATTCAGAGAACGTGCTGATAAATATGAGTTATATCTTACACATAATCTGTACAAAAAAGTTGCCGGCACGGTTTCGGTTTACGCTATGGATGTTCTGGGCAGAAAAGAACATATTCTTTCTAAAGAAGTTTCAGTTGAAGCGCATAGCTCTAATATCGCAGCGAATATCCTCAATTCTGACATTCCCGCCTTTGACGGCAGCTATATGGTCGCGTATTTTGAGTCGGAAGATATGAAAATCCGTGAAATATTTTTCCCGAAGCTATGGAGAGATATTCCATGGCCCGACCCAGAGCTTAAATATTCATTAGTAGAAACTAAACGCTGCGACGATTATAATGTCGGTAAAATTGAAATAACCGCGCAGAAATACGCAAGGTGCGTCTATCTGCTTTTAGACAATGAGAATGAAAGTTTTATCAGCGACAATTATTTCGACCTTTTGCCAGAAGAAAGAAAAATAATTTCAGTAAAAACCAAATCGATATTGAAGAAAGAAAATATCAGCGTGAAGCATTGGCTTGATGAATGGAACAGATGATAGATGATAACAAAAAAAACATCCTGTATTGGTTTGGTCAGGGTTCTTATTGCCGTGAATATTTTTGCCGGATATTTGTCCGCTAATGAGGGCTCTCCGGCTCAGGGGATTACGCCTGGATTACATGTCGAGAATTCGAGACTTTATTTAAACGGCAAAGAGTACAGAGGAATGGGCATAAACTATTTTGATTCTTTTTCACGAATGCTCTCAGGCAATACAGATAAAAGCTATAAATCAGGATTTAAAGTTTTAAGAGAAAAATACAATATACCTTTTATAAGGTTTTGCGCTGGAGGTTATTGGCCTGAACAGTGGAAGTTGTATCTGCAGAATAAAGATGAGTATTATAAGTTAATGGATGAGTATGTAGCTGAAGCGGAAAAACAAGGTCTTGGGTTGATACCTTGTTTGTTTTGGTTTATAGAAACAGTGCCGGATATCGCAGGCGAACATATGGACCAGTATGGAAATCCGAATAGCCAAACCGTCAAGTTTTTAAGGCAATATACTATTGAGGTTGTAACGAGGTACAAGGATAGTCCGGCTATTTGGGCATGGGAATTGGGAAACGAATATATGCTTAAAGCAGATATTCCAGACAAAAAAATTGGAACAGCAAATATCAGGGTCGAAGATGGTACTCCTGCAACTCGTTCAGATAGAGATTATTTCAGACGTACGTTTTTAAGAGAGGCTTATTGGCAATTTGCCGACGCAGTCAGAAGCGTCGATAAATACAGAATGATCTCAAGCGGAGATGCGATGCCTAGGCCGTATTCTTATAATTTACACACCTATTCAGATTGGATCAGAGACAGCCATATCCAGTGGGAAAGTATCTTATTAGGTGATAGTGTAGGTGCGATGAATTCTATATCCGCGCATATCTATCTGGACTTTGACAAAGATTATTTTGAAGAAAGACTCTCCTTAGACGAGTTAGTTCCATATGTCAAAAATGTGGCGGAAAAGGCCAATAAAGTATTTTATATAGGTGAGTTTGGCGCAGAAAGTGAAAAGAACAAAAAAGAGGAGATGGGAAAATTTCAAAGACTTGTTGATATTATAGTGAAAAACAATGTACCGCTTTCATCGGTATGGGTATACGACTTTAACGCTCATGATCAGAAATGGAATATTACAGAGAAAAATAGTCGGGCGTATATGCTTGACATTATTAAGGATGCTAATAAAAAAATTGCGGTCAGTTTAAATAGCCGCAAAGATAAATGTTCTATTGTAGAAGCCAACGATATATGCTCCAAAATTATGAATAGAGAAAAGGATTTAAAGAAACCGATAGGGCTATATGTCAACAATGGCAAGTTGTTTAAGAATGAAAAAGAATTCAGGGCGGTAGGGGTGAACTATCTTGATGCTTTTTACAGGGTTATCACATCGCAGGGAAACACAGACAGGACATACAAAGAAGGTTTTAGAATTCTTAAGCACGACTATAATATTCCATTTATAAGATTTATGGCGGGAGGGTATTGGCCTGTTGACTGGAATCTTTATTTTTATGATAAGGAAAAGTATTTTCAATACTTTGATGAGTTAGTGGCGGAGGCTGAAAAATATCAGCTTGGCCTGATACCTTCATTGATATGGTATTATGCAAGTATTCCTGATTTGATGGGGGAACATATTGCAGATTTGGAAGACAGTAACAGCAGAAGCGCTAAATTTATAAAAGAATATGTAAAAGAGGTTGTTACGAGATACAGGGATAAGTCTGTAATATGGGCATGGGAAGTGGGCAATGAATACACGATTAGCGCGGATTTGCCAGCACAACTCGGAATGCCTCCGATAGCGGTTATAAGGGGCACACGGCCATTCAGAACCGATTTGGATAGGTCAACCCGCAAAAGGTTAAACTGTATCTATAAATATGCAGTCGAAGAAATTCGCAAACTTGATACTACCAGAATTATTTCAAGCGGCAATGCAGTTCCGGGCAGGTCCGCTTGGCATCTTTTAAACGAAAATTCATGGGAGAAGGACAATTATGAGCAATATGCTGAGATACTTAAACTTGATAATATATTTGCAGATACGATATCTATACATATATATCCAGATTGTGATAAACAGTATTTTTCTGATAACGCCGTGATCGAAGAGCTTATTGAGTTCTCAAGCAAAACGGCTAAAAAACTGGCAAAACCGCTGTTCATAGGAGAATTTGGTTCGCCTGTAATGAAAGATAAGCAAAAATCTCGAGAACTTTTTGAAAGAATCATAAAGAGTATTGAAAACAATGAGGTTCCTTTGTCTGCGCTGTGGGTTTTTAATTTTCCTGATCAGGATGGTCAGTGGAATGTAACCCATACAAATGAGCGGAATTACATGCTTGATAAAATAGCGGATTTGAATAGTCGTCTGCAAAAAACGCAAAAATAATTAATTTGTTTTGAATAGATTCTGAAAATTAACTGTCTGTCGTTGGCAGTATTGCTCGTATGCCAGTATAGTACCAATTTAAAAGGCAAACAATGATATCAAAAAATGACACTACGGCCAGCAATTCCGACAACAGTACGGATTCTCTTGCACCGCAAAAGCTATCCGTGTTCGCGAAGCTGTCGTGGGGCGTAGGTGCCATAGTAGATGTGTATATGATAAATGCCATGTCATATCTTGCCCTGCCGATATACAATATTGCTTTGGGAGTCGATCCGAGGATGCTAAGTTGGGCGATGGGCATACCGCGTTTTCTTGATGCCATAGCCGACCCTATTATCGGCAATATTTCTGATAATACCAGAACCAGATGGGGACGTCGCCGTCCATATATCGCCATAGGAGCGATTCTCTGTGGAATTATGTTTGCTCTTATGTGGATGCCGCCTACCAGCTTGAGTCCAAATGGATTGGCGATTTTTTTCCTGCTCGTCGGGATTCTTTACTATGCCGGTTATAGCATATTTGGAATACCATGGACAGCTTTGGGCTATGAACTAAGTACGGACTATAATGAACGCACAAGAATTATGGCGTATCGTACGTTTATAACGGCTTTGGGAGGTTTGGGACTCGGGACGTTGTGGTGGCTGTCTTTGCGCATCGGTAAAAATGAAGTTGAGGGCGTTCGTGTTGTAGGAATACTGGTTGGCGTATTGATAATAATTGTCGGCCTTATGCCTGCGCTCTTTTGTCGTGAGGCCGCATCCGGCCAATGTCAGAAAATGATTTCTCTGAAAGCAGGTTTGAAATCCACCTTTAGGAACAAGCCTTTCCTGCAGATATCCACCATAGTTTTTTTAATTTTAATAGGCATTTTCATCGTGCAGCCGCTTAGCCTCTACATAAATATCTACTATGTGTACGGAGGCGATAAAGAAGCGGTCTCTACTCTTAATTTATTCTGTAATTTTGGTTTTCAGGGAATTGGATTGGTTTTGACGCCGCTGGTAGCCTTTATGGGCACTCATTTGGGCAAAAAAAAGACTTTATTGATAGGTCTGGGTACTGTCGCAATTTCATTTCCTTTAAGTTGGTTTTTCTATACGCCGGCCTGTCCATATCTGCAATTAATATGTCTGGGCATGGCTTCTGTGGGGCTGTCCTGTGTCTGGGTTTTATCAGGCGCTATGATTGCCGATGTCTGCGATATCGACGAACTTGCCACGGGCTTGCGGCGAGAAGGAATGTATGGTGCGGTTTTTGCGTGGGTATGTAAGGTAGGTGTGGCAGCGGTGATGATATTGAGTGGATATATGTTGAATTGGTCAGGGTATGATGCACAGTTTCAGATGCAAACACCGCAGACAGTATTTTTACTAAGATTTCTTTATGCGGCAGTGCCGCCAATGTTTTTGATTGTTGCCATTATAATTACTGCGCTCTATCCTGTGGATGAAAAGAGAGTGCGCGAGACAAGGGCAATTCTTGACCAGAGAAAACAGGCGGCAGCTATACAATGCATAGAGTAATCACAAAACTTAATAAGCAATTGCATGATAGTGTGGATCGAGTTCTTGATAATAGAAAACAAGGCAAGCAATGATGTTAAAAATGAAGCGAGTTGTATATGGTGAATTATATAAAGGTTATAGTATTATTTCTGATAATAGGTAATTTCACAATGCTGTATGCAAAAACTGATCAGGATACGATGTTATCTCAAGAAGTAATAAAGCGGGCTGTCGTAAGCAGTGGTGACGAAACAAGATTATATCGTGTATTCGAAAAGGCAAAACGCGGTGAACCCGTGACCATCGGTGTGATTGGCGGGTCTATAACTGAAGGGGCGATGGCATCATTTGCCGACTGTAAATGGGCCAATAGAGTTGCGAAATGGTGGAGAGATTCGTTTATACAGGTGAAAGTCTGGACGTTAGTTAATGCCGGCGTAGGCGCGACAGGCTCAAACATTGCTTCGCATCGCGTAACCAATGACCTGCTCAGATACAATCCAGATTTTGTGATAGTTGAATTCGCCGTCAATGACTTCGGTGAACCAGACGCCAAAGAAACACTTGAGGGGTTACTAAGGCAGATTCTGAAAATGCCCAATCATCCGGCTGTTCTGCTCTTATTTACGATGTTCAACGATGGCAGAAATGTTCAGGATATTCAGGCCGTGTTGGGAAGTTACTATGGACTTCCGATGATAAGCTATCGTGATGCTCTATGGCCGGAGATACAAGCGGGTCGTTTGAAGTGGCAGGAAATTGCTGCCGACTATGTTCATCCGAATGATACAGGTCATCGGTACTGTGCGGAATTAATAAATTCTTTTCTGGCGGAAGCATTGTTGAAAATGCCTAAAGATGGCGGCACTATGGAGATTAAACCTTTACCTGATGCGATCACCTGTGATATTTATGAACATACATCACTGTTGAATTATGATAACGCCAAGCCTGTTGTCAATAAGGGGTGGCAGGTACTCGATGGCGGACGATTTGGTCGCGGCTGGGTTTCTGAAATTCCAGGCAGTATTATTGAATTTGATGTCAAAGCTTCGGCAGTGGCTCTGTCGTTTTTCCGTATCAAACGTGATATGGGTATGGCCGAGGTGCAATTGGATAAAAATCCGCCGATTAAAATGAACGCCCATTTTGATCAGACTTGGGGCGGTTATAACGTCTGGCAGTCCCTTGGCAGGTCGGAGGTAAAACAAAAGCATCGTGTTCGCATCAAATTGCTGGACGAAAAAGACCCGAACAGCAGCGGCCACAGGTTTGAGATAAATGCATTGTTTTTAGCAGGAATTAAGGAATAAAATCATTGGTGGCTCCTGTATTAGTAAATGTTCGTATTTTTAAACATTTGTGGATTTTTAAATTATAAGGGATAGCAAATGACAAACAGAGAAAGAGCTTTAGCTGTTCTAAATTATAAGCCTTACTATCGACTTCCAATCGTGCATTTTGGATTTTGGCCTGAAACATTAGTAAAATGGGCGGATGAGGGACACATCACAGAAGAACAAGCCAGAAACTGGTGTGATGGAACGCCAATCGATAAGCAGATTGGTGATTTGCTTGGATTCGATTTCGGCTGGTACAACTGTTTTACTCACAACTCCGATCTGTCGCCGACATTCGAGCCAAAGGTGCTGAAGATACATCCCGATGGCTCACGAGAGGTGCTAAGTTCAATCGGTGTAATAGAGTTGGCAAAAGATAATACGGTATCAATACCGGCTGAAATAGATCACCTCCTTAAAGACAGAGCTTCGTGGGAGAAACACTATCTGTCCAAACTGCAATTTTCCACAGAACGAATTACAGGGGCATTTGTCAATACAGGCAGCGAATTTCTGCCATTTCAAAAGGGAGGGCTTGATTTTCTGCTGCGTGAAGATCGGGAGAATGTGGTTGGGCTGCACTGCGGCAGTCTTTTTGGCAGAATAAGAAACTGGCTTGGAGTAGAGGGAATCAGTTATCTTTATATGGATGACGAGAGTCTCTTTGATGAAATTATAAGAGTCAATGCCGATTTGTGCTTTGAGTGCGTCAAGACTGTTTTGAAAAGCGGCGCAAAATTCGATTTTGCTCATTTCTGGGAAGATATTTGTTTTAAGAACGGCCCCCTGGTAATCCCATCTGTTTTCGATGCCAAAGTTGGTCCGCACTATAAGCGTATTACCGACCTTGTTCGCAGTTACGGCATACAAATTGTTTCGCTTGATTGCGACGGCCTGATTGATTCTCTCATTGGAACATGGTTCAGGAATGGCGTTAATACTATGTTCCCCATCGAAGTGGGCACATGGAATGCGGAAATACGGCCATGGAGAGATAAGTACGGCACAGAATTGCGCGGTGTGGGCGGCATGAATAAAACAGTTTTTGCGTATGATATGGCGGCAATAGATGCGGAAATAGAGCGGCTGCGACCGCTTGTAGAACTGGGCGGATACATCCCATGCCCGGATCATCGGATTGCACCGGATGCAAAGTGGGATAATGTTCGATACTACTGTGATAAAATGCGTATGATTTTCCATTAGAATGCAGTAAAGCTTCTCGGGAAGTTTTTTGAAAAATAATACGGTTCTCTGAATGTTTGGGATGGTAACTTATTTTGGCCTATATGGTTCGGAACTGAAACACGATAAATGGAGTTGCATATATCTATGAATAATGTTGAACGATTTAATTCTGTAATGTCTTTTCAAAAACCAGACCGCCTTCCCGTTGTGGAATGGGCGCATTGGTGGGATAAAACAATTGACAGGTGGTATCGCGAGGGTCTCCCTGAAACGATGAAAGATGCGGGAGAGATAAGAGACTATCTTGGCCTTGATTGTTACCAGCAGTTGTGGGCAACCTGTATAACTGAAAATTGCCCGCCTCCTGCAAAGCACGGAGCGCCAGTCATTTCAAACAGTGAGCAATACGATAGGATATTACCAGTATTATATCCTGCCAATACATTTGATAAGCGTATTGTTGAGAAATGGGCGTTGAGTCAAAAGAGTGGAGAGACGGTTATCTGGTTCACTCTTGAAGGCTTTTTCTGGCATCCGCGGGCACTTTTTGGAATTGAAGAGCACATGTATGCCTTTTATGACCATGCCAAACTAATGCATAGGATAAATGAGGATTTGCTTCAATTCCACCTGAAAGTCATTGATGATATTTGCGGGATATGTTCACCAAGTTTTGTAACCATCGCGGAGGACATGTCGTATAATCATGGCCCTATGCTTTCAAAGCCTTTTTTTGACGAATTCCTTACGCCTTATTACAGGAGGCTCGTTCCAGAACTTAAAAAACGTGGCATTTATGTGTTTGTTGATTCCGATGGAGACGTTATGCCCCTGATACCGTGGTTAAAAGAGGTTGGCGTGGAAGGCATACTGCCTCTTGAACGACAAGCCAATATCGATGTTGCTAAAATAAGGAAAGAGCATCCTGACTTCAGAATGATAGGTGGTTTCGACAAAACTGTGATGCATCTTGGAGAAGATGCGATGCGAAATGAGTTTGAAAGACTGCTTCCTGTTATGAGGCAGGGAGGATATATTGCATCAGTTGATCACCAGACACCTCCTGATGTATCATTGACAAACTATCGCGTTTATCTTCGACTTTTAAAAGAGTATTGTCAGAAATCAGTAAACTAATCCTTTTAGGAAAACAATCCCTATGACACCAAAAGACAGATTTACAGCGGCTATCAATCATAAAATACCAGATAGGGTTCCGCTGGGGTTTGCCGGCATAAACGATGAAATTGACCGGCGTTTAAAGAAGCACTTCGGATTGGCAGATTCTGATAACGACGGCCTGCTTGAGTCGCTTGGGATTGACAGTCGCATGGTCTTCCCAACTTACACAGGAGCAAGACTGCATTATGATTTAGGTGATATTAAAGCCGATCCCTTGTGGGGCTGGAGAACGCGTTTGATAAAAAATGATTCCGGCAGTTATTGGGACTACTGCGACTTTCCACTAAAAAACGCGACACTTGAGGATGTGGAAGCATGGCCTTTGCCAAATCCTGATGATTTTGATTACGACGGATTAATTCAGCAGTGTGAAAAATACGCGAAGTATTGTGTCATTTTTGGTAGTCCTTCAATGGCGGAGGTACTGAACTCTACCAGTTGTTTGCGAACAATGGAACAGGTACTCGTTGATTTGATCACAGATGATGAGGTTGGCCTGCGTCTTATTGACAGAAAGAATGAGGCTACCTATGGCATTATGGAACGAGTATTGGAAAAAGTCGGGGACAGAATCGACCTGATTTGGACAGGCGAAGATTTAGGTACGCAGCATTCTCCGATTATCAGCAAAGAATTATTCAGAAAGCATTTTCGTCCTCGCCATCAAAAGTACATTGATCTTGCAAAAAAATACAACATTCCGGTTATGATACATAGTTGCGGTTCAAGCAGCTGGGCATTCAATGATTTCATTGATATGGGAATCCGAGTTGTAGATACGCTGCAGCCGGAGGCTCGGGACATGGCTCCCTGCTACCTCAAACAGAATTTTGGCGACAAATTAAGTTTTCACGGATGCATCTCCACGGCAGGACCTCTTGCGTATGGAAGCGTTGACGATGTTGTTAAGAATGTACAAGATACATTGAACGTGATGATGCCAAATGGCGGTTATGTAATGGCTCCAACGCACCAAATACAGGACAACAATCCTGTTGAAAATATTGTCGCTGCTTATGAGACCGTTCGAAAATATGGTGTCTACCGGTAACATTCTTAAAAACGCCGCGTGGCAGCACTGGTATGATAACGGACTGGTTCTATAGAGGCAAAGATGTTTTTCGAAATCCTCTTCTTGAAATCCTCTTCTTGAGTGTAATATAAAGGCAATCTCTAAAAATTGACAATCAAACATAATAAACCTTGTTTTTGACCGGTCGCTTCCGTCTTCGCTGTGCTACGCCGCGACAGGTACGCTTGCGGCTCTGATTTACGCATTTTTAGAGATACCCTAAAGGTTAGTTTTGAAATTGTTAATCATACAATACCCGCAAAAACAAGAGCAATGCAGCATGCCTGACAAACAAGCTTGGAAATATGAGTGAAAGCGGCTATAATAAGACCAAGTTGTATAGGTGCTCAGGTGTGCCGAGCGGTAATAAAAGAGTGTGAGTGTCGTAAATCCTCTCACTTTAACTGGTATACGCCTATCATGAACGGCATTTTATTGGGAAAAATACATCATGACAAAAAACATATCGAAGGCCAAGTGGATATGGACAAGTAAGGAAAGCAGTAAAAAATATAATCAAACGATTATTGCCAAAAAAACTTTTTCATATCACTCGGCGGTAACAAAGGCTGTTATTCGTATAACTGCCGATAGTTTCTATCGGCTCTATGTGAATAATGTATGGATCAATGATGGTCCGTGCAGAGCATGGCCTGAAAACTATTACTATGATGAACTTGATATAACACAACACCTTGTAAAAGATTCGAATGAACTCCTCGTCGTTGCCAGATATTATGGAACAGGCGATTTTCATAGAGTTCCTATCCAGGGAGGACTTCTCGCGCAGCTCGATTTGAAGTTTTTAGACAATACCGAACAGAGTATAATCACAGACAGGTCGTGGCAGGTAAAGCAAGCCAATCAATGGATAAGTAACACCCCAAAAGCAAGTATTCAAATGGAACCGTACGAATACTACGATGCAAGACTTGAGAACTCGGGCAATTATACCGATGCGACGGAATTGTACGAGTCCGATAAGGGGCCATGGAAAGATTTGAGAAGTAGAGATGTCAGTCTGCTTACAAAAAATTATTTTGCTATTAAATCGTTAGCAGGCATGAACATTGTTGAAAATAATAAGGATAGCTGTTATTGTCTTGCCGCCGCACAACTTGTTCATCCGGAACTCATCGAAGCAAACATAAATACCAGCGTGCCGTGCGCGATTGCTTCAGAATTCGATGTCCAGCAAGATACTACTATCAAATTTCTGACAAATGATTTTAAAGTCGCGATAGATGGCCGAATAATAGCTAATTATAAAGAGCACAGTCTGAATAAAGGAAAACATTTTGTATTCGCGACCATTGATGATTTAACAGGGCATCAAAAGGCGCGGATATTAAGATATAGCTGCTCACAACATATTCTTTTGTCAAATCCTGTCAAGCCGCTTAATGCGAACCCATGGTGTTTTGTAAACTTCAAAGAATTCGCTTTTGCCAAAAACGATCTGATCTGGCTGGATTTTTCTGATGAAGATAATGAGCTGGTACAAGCCAAAAGTGGTTATGCCGATTTGACTCAAAATCTGTTATGCACTATAACAAGCGCCCAGGATTTTAAAGCCAATCTTGCCAACAGATGCCAATGTCTTGATTTTGACACGATGTTTTTTAAAGACCAAAGTTGGAAGTTCGAAAATAGAAAAGTACTCGTACCGGCAAATGCTTATGTGTTTGAGCCTTCGGCGTTGATAAAGGATGACCAAAATGTAACGGTGGTGAATCCATCTAAAAAGGGCGATATAGAACTGGTTTATGACCTTGGAGAGCAAAACTGCGGTTATTACTCTTTCGACTTAAATGCCGATGAAGGAGTACAGATAGACATAAATGAAGTGGAATATATAACAGACAGCGGTATTGTTCAGCATACCCCGCTTTACAAAAATGGCCTGACCTATATTACCAAACAAGGTAACAATCATTTCATTTCCTTAAAGAGACGTTCAGGCAGATATCTCTTTGTCGCATTTCGAAACATGGTTGCACCTGTCAGAATTAGGAATATAAAGCTAATTGAATCAACATATCCCATTGATAAAATCGCTAATTTTGTTTGCAGCGATGAACATCTGAATAAAATTTGGGATATTTCGATTAGAACGCTGAAATTGTGCATGGAAGACACATTTACGGATTGCCCGCTCTATGAGCAAACGCTATGGGTTGGAGATGCCAGAAACGAGGCTTTATTCGCCTTGTCTGCATTTAACAGTATAGATATTACAAAACGATGCATCAAATTAGCCGCTCAATCATTAGAGAGGTTTCCGATGATTAGCTGTCAGGTGCCTTCATGTTGGGAGACTATCATACCTGCGTGGAGTTTTCTGTGGGTAATCTCTGCATGGGATTATTATTACTACAGTGGCGATAAGGCCTTTTTGGAAGAAATGTGGCCTGCGATAACAAAAAATCTCAAATCAGCAGAATCCTATATCGATAGCAACGGCTTGTTCAGCAGTACTTTCTGGAACTTGTTTGACTGGGCCGCTATTGACTGGAATAAGAAAAAAGTTGTTATGCACAACAGTATGCTCCTGGTTGGCGCTGTTCAAGCCGCATTAAGATGTTCGCAGGCAATAGGAATGGATGGCGAACAAAATTGGTTGAAAAGTCTTGCTTCCCGCCTAAGCAATTCAATTAATAAATTCTGGAATGATGAAAAAAAGGCATACCCTGATAGCCTGGATGATAATGGGCTGCCTTCAAATTCGACCTGTCAGCACACAAGCTTTCTTTCGATATTGTATGAGATAGTAGAAAAGAATCGTCTTGATGCGGCAATGAAAAACCTGCTTGATCCCCCGAAAATAATGGTAAAGGTAGGTTCACCATTTGCCATTTTTTATCTTTATGAGGCATTGGAGAAGAGAGGCAGAGATGATGAGATTGTAAAATCCATAATTCAGAACTATCTGCCAATGTTGGAATACGGTTCAACAACCGTTTGGGAGAGCTTTGCGGAAGGCACACTATCGCACGACACATTCCCAACCAGAAGTCATTGCCATGCATGGTCGGCCGCACCTATCTACTTTTTTACCAGAATCATACTTGGTGTTAAGGCAGTTTCTCCCGCAGGTAAGGAAATCATAATCAGCCCAAGACCCAACGGTCTGACATTTGCCCGAGGTTCTGTTGCCACAATAAACGGGCCGGTTGAAGTGAGTTGGCGTATCAATGACAAACAAATGGAGCTAAACTACGCGCTGCCCAAGAATGCCAGTGGACATTTTATTAGGAACGATTCCCTTGACGGTCTCGAGGTAATTGTGAACGGGAAGCCATGCCAGTCACAATAAACGTAAATTTAAGCGGTTTTCTGTCTCGGCATCGCCCTAACGCTCGGGGTGTTCTCCAGCAGAGTCTGTCATTCAGAGCGATATGGAAAATAACGGAAATGAACTATAATGGCAAGTGTGAAGTGACGTTGCGTAGCCTGTCGATAAGGCCATTTACACAGTTAGATGAACAGACTCATGAGAAAGAATGATGGACAAGACAACAAAAACACCTTTTTTACATATTTTTTCCTATTCGCTCGGTGATGGTGCATTTTCCCTGATGATGAATACTATCTGGGGGTTTGCGATGTTCTTCTACACGCAGGCATTGGGCATTAGGCCTGAGTTGACCGGTTTGATTTTAGCTTTGCCGATGTTTTGGGATGCCATAATCGACCCGATAATGGGATTCATTACGGACGCTACACGCAGCAGATTCGGTACACGCCATCCGCATATTCTTGTTGGCGGTGTGTTGTTGGTATTAAGCAATTTCTTTCTTTGGTATGTGCCAAATGTTTTCCAGACAAGCCAGATGTCTATGGTTATTTATCTGATAGTAGTTAATCTGATTTCACGAACTTTCTTGGCGTGGTATTATGTGCCATACATTGCTTTGGGATTTGAGATTAGTTCGGATTACAGCCAGCGGTCAAAAATACAAAGTGTGCGTTGTATAACGAATATGGTTTTTAATCTGCTTTTCAGTGGTATTTTAGTCTGGCGTGTCTTTCTTGTTAACAGTGAAGGTGGCCGAGATACTACCATTCAGGAAAATTATGCTCGAATGGGTTTTTGGTTCAGTATTATCATCCTCATACTTATCCTGATAACAGTTTTCTCAACGAAGAAATATATTGTAGATAGCCGCAAATCTTCATCTGTGATGGATAAAAGTTTGAATGGGTTTGTCCGTGATATGAGGGGCATTTTCAGAGACAGGAATGCTTTGTCGGTATTTCTGTTTTACTGTACGGTCAGTTGCAGCTTCGTGTTTGTTTCGTCAATACAGATGTATGTCTACATTTCTTTTATGGATTTAACGCCATCAGAAGCATCATATACACACAGTTCCGGCATGATCGGTTTTGCACTGGGGTCGCTTTTGGCGGGAGCAATCGCAAGGAAAATTGATAAAAAGCAAACTATATACATTGGCGCTGCAATCAATATTTTAGCTAATATCTCCTTGGGATTAATCTTCCTGACAGGCTTGTTAAACCCCCGTATGTTTCCGGTAGGCGAAACGTCTGTAGCCAGTATTGTGTTCGGGTTTTTCCAGGCTTCTTACTGGTTTGGAAGCGGCTTACTTTTGCCTGTCATATTCTCTATGGTTGCAGATATTTCAGAAATCAATCGTATAAAAACCGGTCTGAATAAGGATGGAAGTTATTCCGCTGTTCTGGCATTTATGATGAAAATAAGCAGCTCAATTGCCTTAATATTTGTCGGCAAAATACTGGCTTATATCGGTTTTGTAGTGGGACAAGATGCTCAGTATCCGGATGTGACTTATCGGTTGACGAAAATGATGATATTTCTGGGTATCTTTTTTACTGTGTTGGCGGTGTTTTTTATAGTCAAATATCCAATAAATAGAAGTTTATGGAAAAAATAAGAAGCGAAAATCTTTAGCGTAAAGATTAAGGTGTTATTATGCCGTCTAAAAAAACTTTACTCGTTATTACTTGCTTGTTATTAACTGAAATCTCTTACGCAAAACCCTTGTCTATGCCATCAAAGTGGTTCAGCATTCCCGTCGTAGGCATAACAGAATTTGACGCGACATATGACGGCATCTCTGCCCAATACAAAGGTACAATAGCTTACAAAAACAAATTATCGTTTAAAAGTTTAGACTTTGACTTCTTTTGTCAATATCAAGGAACTGACGGCAAGGCGGTGCTGTTCCAGTTTAATAAGGAACGCCGCGACAGCAGTATTGACGATCATCATTTGCATGGCATGGAGAAATACAATCGCGGTTACGGAGTGTTGTTTGGTTCAGATGGCTCTGTTGCTATTGAAAAAACATCGGGACAAAACCAACTTGATGAGTTGTTAAACTTATGTCAAAAATACGATATGTCCCATCCTATCCATGTTCGCATTACACAGCACAAACAGGAAGACAAAATTAAGATTGGCCTGGAAATAAACCGATCAGGTAAGATTTTCAATGTCAGTGATAAGCTCGAAAAAGGTTTTAGCGACGAAGGCTATATTGGCTTAACAATTTATTCTGGACGCAGCGATGTAAGCCTGAAAAACATTAGTTATGAAGGCGAAGAGTGCGACACAGACCTTAATGAATCACCGAGGCCATTATATATGGCCGATTACTTTGAGCAGAACAATAGGCGTTTGGTTCATTGGCGTTACGATGAAGGGACGACGGACTTTGATAAAGTTCTTATTAATTCATCAGATGGAAGATTGTTAGATACATTGCGTTACCCTCAGGATTACTGGGTTATACCTGCTGATTATACCAGTGATACTCTGTTGTTATATGCGGAAAATATTGATGGCGATATAAGTTCGCCTGTCACAGTCAGACTCAAAGACAATCACGCAGATTATTACGCCAGGCAATCGCCTGAAAGAATAACTGTGCGCAAAGGGGATGGGTTTGCCGGTTTTTATAAAAAAGACTCGAAAGAGGTTTTCTTTGTTAAAGGTATGAATTACGTCAGACTTCGTTATGGAGACCATTGCACTTTTGAGGCTGATACAAAGGTCGGACCGGCTTGCTATGACCCATATGATGCTGAGACATTGTTTAAGTTAATGAGCAAGTATGGTTTTAACACGGTGCGTGTGTTTATATCTGGTAGGCGAATTGACAATCCCGGGGTCTCTGGATATTATGAAAATGATGGTATTTATAGTTCTTATGTGGATAACTTTATTGATTTCGTCAGACGAGCCAAGAAATACGGTCTTTACGTTTTTCCTGCTTTCTGTGATGGAGAACTGCCGCGTAATAAATTCTATTGGGATATGATAAAAGATGCCAAAGAGGGGCTGGTTATTGATGATGTAACAATCAGAACACACAATGCGGTATATGTTACTGTTCAGGGGCACAATGCTCGTAGCCGGTATCTAAAAGATTTTCTCGGTTATATTAAATCAAAAGATGCCTTGCTGTTGAAATCACTACTGGCTGTGCAATGTCAGAATGAGTTGTCAATGAATGGGTTGCAATGGCCTTTTGATATTGTGGAGGGGAGTTTTAACGGGCCGGATGGAAAAGTTTATGATATGAACAATAACGACGAGCGGCAACTGCTGTTTGAAAACTCTCTAAATAAATATCATGCCCAAATGGTAAAAGCTATAAAAGAAGTTGATTCTGAGTTATTAATTGGCGAAGGTATTTTTGTGCCTCGTATTGTTGGCAAGGATTACGACGGAGATAATTATGGCATCCGTAATATTAGCGAATCTGAAAATAGATGTCCGCCAAAGGCATTGACGGTTCTGAACAGTCCGCTGGATTTTGTTGATATACACATCTACCTCGTGGACAAAAGATATCCGTTGGCCGACAGCTATAAATATGATATGGAATCTACAGGACTATATAGCAGCAAAATGAAGGAACTGTTGAAAACAAAACCTTTTATTATGGGTGAATTTGGCTCATTCAAGTTTATGGATTCAACATTTGATAAGGCCAAAGGGAGCATCTTGAAAACTCGCAGTTTGGCCATAAAGGATAATGCGCAGGGTTATATGATGTGGACATGTGATACCTTCGAGCAAAGAAGCATCTGGCATGCAATGGAAAACGAAGACTTTTTAAAAGATTTATCCAGATAAGTGGGCCTCATAATTACCGAACGCGACCAATTAGACAAAAAGATGGAACAGAGCATATCTCATTGTAAATAAATAACTTATGGTTTTTCCAATAAACCATAATTATTGGGATGGTTCTCTTTTCTTGACTTTTTATGGTTTTGCTCTACAATCAAATTTTTATGGATGAAATATAAGGAGTAAAGCCAATGGAACAGCTTAAACCAAGGATTAGTGTGTACTATGCCCAGAATGCTACGGTTGTTACGCTCACCGATGAGAAACTGCTTGAAGACGACGACATCAAGGCGCTTGAAGAATCCATAATGCCTTTGGTTGACGATTCGCGGATAAATCTTGTGATAGATTTCAGCAATGTCCAGTTTTTATCAAGCGCTGTTTTGGGACTTTTGATAAGGATAAGCAAAAAGATTAGCGAAAATAAAGGCAGGCTGAAATTCTGCTGCATAAATTCGAAGATATTTGACATATTCAAAATCACTCGGCTGGATGAGATTTTTGAAATATATGATGATGCTAAAAAGGCGCTGCAGTCGCTTAAATAGCAGCCGATGGTTCGTTTTTCTGTTTGCATAAGTTATGTTATTGTTTTTTTGAGACGATATACGGTTTCATGACAATAAAAGTATTCAACCATGAAAAGATAGTTTCAAAGGGTATAATATCGGAGTTGAGGAAGATATGCTCCCGTATTCTCTGCCATGCTAATGTTCTGGGCTATTCCAAAGACGACCAGTTTGCTATTCATTTGGCATTAGAGGAAGCCGTTGTCAACGCTGTTAGGCATGGCAACAAGCAGGACACTGAAAAGGACGTTGTTATAGAATATGAACTAAGCCCAGAAAAAATTGAGCTTTGGGTTACCGATCAGGGCGGGGGGTTTAAGCTGGACGATGTTGCAGACCCTCGTTCAGGCGAGAATATTTACAAGGCCGGCGGCAGGGGAGTTTTGCTCATAAAGTCCTATATGAACAGTGTTGAGTACAATAAGACCGGTAATTCCGTGCATATGACTAAATTAAACAGCAAACCGGCATAATATTTTCACTCCATTTGCTTTACTCCAGTTTAGTTCTTATGTTTTTCGCATAGAACGAGTTTAACTGGAGTGGACAATGTTTAAGAAAATAGCAGCAAGATGTATCGTTTCGGTTGGGTTGGCATCTGTAGCGGTTTTGTTTGTCGGTTGTGCGGACGAGGAGTCCTATACGCCTCAAATATCGGGCGTTGTTTCCGGCCTTCATCACAGTTCGGGATATTCATCCTCCTACAGCGCAAGACCAAAGACGACTTATTCGTCAACTTATTCATCGAGCAGTTACAAGCCTTATAAGCCGCAGTCGAATTCAGGCTCATCCGCTTACGGCTGGGTTCCTTCTCACGCCAGCGAAAGAAGATGGAAAGCAATAGTAATCCATAATTCAGCAACGGCCAGCGGCAATATGGCAACCATTGACTCAGCTCATCGTGCCAACGGCTGGGATGGCGTAGGTTATGACTTTGTTATCGGCAACGGTTCAGGCAGCAGCAATGGCCAAATTGAGCCGACCTTCCGCTGGACAGGCCAGAAAACAGGAGCGCATTGCAAAACAGACGCATCGAACTGGGCAAACGAAAACGCAATAGGCATTTGCCTGATTGGTAACTTTAATAATACCAGGCCGACCGCCTCGCAGATGACAGCGGTTAACAAACTTGTCAAATTTCTGATGAATAGATATGGTATTCCTGCTTCTAAAGTATATGGGCATAAAGAAGTTCCGGGCCACATTACAGCGACAGATTGCCCCGGCAGAAACTTTTCTATGAGTTCTTTTAGGGCTGGGCTGTAAAAAGGTAATAATTGTTAGTTGATAATATATTAAACCGCCGGCGTTAAAACCGGCGGTTTTTTTATGCGCGAAAATAAAAAATTCACAAAAAACTTGCGCATTATGAGGCAACCGGCGGAGATGATAAATAATCTATCCCCTCTGACGATTAGTAGAAAAAAATGTGGCAAGCCGCCTTGACAATATCTCACACAGCAAATACACTACGAATTATGTCTGAATCTGAGAAAAAACCATTTGTCATTTTCATATATTCTGTCTTGATATTGAGTGCCTTGCTGGTCTTCTGGCGGGTCCGCAATTTCAATTTTGTCACCTACGATGATAATAAATATGTCTACGGAAATCAGTACGTTTTAAACGGCCTCACATCCTCCGGCGTCATTTGGGCTTTTACAACCAACGTGTCCAGCCATTGGCATCCTCTGACATGGCTGTCTCTAATGCTCGACTGCCAGTTGTTCGGCACCAATCCCGGCCGGATGCATCTTGTAAATCTCTTTCTGCATATTGTAAATACTTTGCTGCTTTTCTATATTCTCAAAAAAATGACAGGCTCATTATGGCCGAGTGCATTTGTCGCCGCCGCCTTTGCCATTCATCCGATGCATGTGGAGTCGGTTGTATGGATAGCGGAACGAAAGGATATTTTGAGCGCATTATTCTGGCTCCTTACGACGGCAGCGTATCTTGCCTATGTCCGTCGTCCAGGCGTGTTTCGATATACCATAACTCTGACGCTTTTTGCGCTTGGCCTTATGGCCAAACCGATGCTCGTAACATTGCCGTTTGTTCTGCTTCTTCTGGACTATTGGCCGCTGGGTCGATTTGCGGCGCATCGAACCGTCAAGACTGCAGGCGGTAAATCACGCAAACCTGCCCCCGCTTGCGACCGACGCGCGATTCTGTATAAGATAATAATCGAAAAAATTCCCTTTTTAATTCTTGTTGTTATTTCAAGTGTAATCACTTTCCTGGTGATGCGAAGTAACAGAATAATAGTTGATATGGACGCGTTTCCTCTGAACCGTAGAATTGCCAATGCTGTCGTTTCTTATGCGAGGTATATGGGTAAAGTATTCTGGCCGCAAAATCTCGCGGTTTTTTATCCTTTGGATGCCAATAGCTTTGTATTCTGGCGGGTTGTGCTTTGTGCCGTGCTATTGGTTGGTATATCTTTTCTCGTGATTCGCTTTGGACGGAAACAAAAGTATTTGCCGGTTGGCTGGTTCTGGTTTGCCGGAACGCTTATACCAGTCATAGGCCTTGTTCAGGTTGGCGGCCAGGCGTATGCCGACCGATACACCTACATCTCGTATATAGGTCTTTTTATAATGATTGCGTGGGGGCTGCCGGAGCTTTTTTTGAGATGGCCGCTGCGAAAAATCGTTCTCGGCCTATCGATGGTAATAGTACTGACAACACTCGGAATATGCGCCAGCCTGCAGGTAAGCCATTGGAAGAACAGCGTCAGCCTTTTTACCCATGCGATTAAAGTAACGAAGGATAATTATATTGCGTACAGCAATCTTGGAGCTGCCTACGGCAAACTTGGCCGCTATCAGGATGAGATAGAATCCTGTAAACAGGCTATCAGAATCAAGCCGGATTTGGCCGAGGCGTACAATAATGTTGGCAATGCCTGCGGCAACCTCGGTCGTTGGCAGGATGCGATAGAGGCCTATAAGCAGGCTGTAAGAATCAGGCCTGATTTAGCCGAGGCGCACTATAATCTTGGAGCGGCGTATTTAACAACCGGCAGCAAAGGTTTAGCCATTGAAGAATATAAAATCTTAAAAACACTGAACGCTGAGATGGCAAACGAATTGTTTAACTTGATTGATTATAAGTAGGTATTCCCTGCCGGCAATATTTTTACTTTTTGGCTTGGGCAGATAAAGATGAAATTGACGCGTCGGCCTTGGGTGAGTGCGTTTTCGACGGAACTGCTGAAGCTTCTATGCCGCCTTATGACTGGGCATTGTTGGCTGATTTGGATAATAACGGCGCTGTAGGTTTTTCAGAAGCCGGTTTCTTCGTAGCCTTGCGAAGTATAATGGCGATGGCGGATGCCGGGGGTAATAAAAAATCAGAGCCCAAGCGACAGCGCAGGGTGTTTCGTAGGGGCAGACCTATGTGTCTGCCCACTGTCATTCCTCGAAGACCCCTTTGGGGGAGCGCAGTCGAACCAAGGCGGGAATCCATTGTATTTAGCCCCCTGGCCTGCCAGGGGGTTCATCATTCCAATCGCATCAGAACGCAGGGTGTTTCGTAGGGGCAGACCTATGTGTCTGCCCACTGTCATTCCTCGAAGACCACTTTGGGGGAGCGCAGTCGAACCAAGGCGGGAATCCATTGTATTTAGCCCCCTGGCCTGCCAGGGGGTTCATCATTCCAACCGCATCAGAGCGTAGGGTGTTTCGTAGGGGCAAGACCTATGTGTCTGCCCACAAACAGAGCCCCAAGGGTAACGCGGGGTCATTAAATCTCATCGGCCATCAGGCCGATTCCTCAATTCTTCATTCTTCAATCTTCAATTCTATCCCCTATTCCAGAATTGTTTGGTCTTTAATTCCGCCCTGCAAAAACCACTCAAAACTCACCAAAACTTGCAAAAAATCCGTAAAATCCGTGCAATCCGTGGTTAAAACTATTTAAAATTTGTCAAAACTTTACGAAATTTTTCATTTTCTTGCGCTTTTGGCAAGGGTCTATAATGTCCAGAATGTATTTTTAGCCTAAAAAACGAGTTTATCCCCCAAAATCACTCAAAAAAAGTGTCCGAAAACGCGCAAGTTTTCAATTTTTTTGTTTTTTCAGATGTTTTAACAACTTTGTTTTTCATTGAAAAAAGATTCAAATCTGGTTTAATTGCCGACTATGAAAAATATATCAATTATTGGCGATGGGGCAATGGGCAGTGTTTGTGCGATGATGCTCTGTCAAAAGCATTATGCGGTTCGTATGTGGGGCTATGATGCGAAACAACTCGGCGAGATTGAAAAGAAAAGAGAAAATTTTAAATTCCTGCCCGGCTATAAACTCCCCGATGAACTTGCGTTTGAATCGCGAGATTCAGAAATTCTAAAAGACGCTGATTTAATCGTCTCGGCGGTACCTTGTCAATATATGCGAAGTGTATTTGCCCGGCTTAAAAATCATTTTAATCCCGCTGTGCCGATAGTATCTGTAACCAAAGGCGTTGAAAACGGCACATTGCTGCGGCCAAGTCAGATACTTGCCGATGTTCTCGGCGGCGATATAAAAGTTGTCGCATTGAGCGGGCCTACGATTGCTGATGAGCTTGTGAGAAAACTGCCCGCTACGGCGACGGCAGCGTGCGAAGATGAAGAGCTTGCCAAAATTGTTCAGGATATTTTCACAATGCCTTATTTCAGGATTTATCGTAATACCGATATTGTCGGCGTTGAGTTGGCAGGGGCGATGAAAAATGTAATTGCTATCGCGGCGGGCATTGTTGACGGCATTAAAGTCGGCGATAACGCAAAGGCTGCGCTGCTGTGCAGAGGACTTGCGGAGATTACAAGGCTCGGCCTTGCGCTTGGCGCAAAGGAACAGACCTTTGCAGGTTTAAGCGGATTGGGAGATTTGGTTACAACATGTATTTCGCCGATGGGCAGGAACAGAACCTTTGGCCAGAGAATTGGAAAAGGTCAAAGTGTCAAAGAGGCTCTCGCTGCCACAGCAAGCGTTGTTGAAGGTGCGGCAACGTGCAAATCCATTGTGGAATTAGCCAAAAAACGCAATATAGATATGCCTATCACAGAGTCGGTTTATCAGATATTATTCTGCGGCAAAGGCGTATTAGAGGCTATTGAAGAGCTTATGAAGCGGAAATTGAAGGCTGAGTAAAATCGGCCTATAAGGGCAGACACGCGGGTCTGTCTCTATCTAGAGGAGAGGCATATTTTTTCGGACGCACATCCATAAATTTGCGATTTTCGTTCTATTACTTATATTTTATCAGGCGGAAATTTCCCCGCGCCTATAGATAATAGTATGTGTTTTAGAAAGTTGTGAATTGAGATGCAATGTTTGACGATAAATATGTGTTATGGGAATATGAATTGAGACGCAGTGTTTAAATTTTTCTCACAAAAGGCTTTTCCAATCGGAGTGGAAATTACCGCTAAAACCGTGCGGATGGCGCAGCTCGGCCTGTCTGATGGCAGGGTAACGCTGATTGCAGGCGGCAGCGAGGTTTTGCCGGACGGAATCGAGCCGTACAGCGGACAGTGGCAGCGGTGCATCATTGAGGCGGTAAAGAGCATTTACTCGGCAGCTCCGTTCAAGTCAAAAGATGTTGTAACGGTAATGCCGTCTGTTGATGTTTTCAGCAAAGAGATAAAAAAGAGGCTGAATCCCGGACAGGATGCCGGATTGGCTCTGGATGCGGAAGCTAAAAAATTGCTGCCGTTTGCGGATAATGGAGCTATGGTCAGGCATATTGTCCTGGATGATAATCGAGGGCCTGCGGAGGAAAAGGATATACTGATTCTGGCGGCTGAAAAATTTAAAGTCGAAAGACATCTGGCGATTTTTGAAAAAGCTCGGCTCAATGTAAAGGCTATAAGCGTTTGGCCGATTATTCTTGTGAACAGCTATGTGAATTTTTTTGGCAGAAGAAAAGCCGACGCTGATGCGGTTGTTATGCTGATAAACGCTTCTCAGGCTGATTGCAGCGTTGTTATATGCAGAGGCCGGAGTATTCTCTTCGCAAGGACGATACCGTTCGGAATAAATTCTCTTAATCAGAGTATGGGGCCGGAAAAACTTACCGGCCAAATCGATGTCTGCATCAGATATTTTCAGAATACAGACAGGACATCGACAATAGAAAGAATTCTGCTGTTTGCCAATGATGGGGCAGGCCATGGGCTTGTACAGTGCGTTCTGGCCGTTGCGAAAAAGCATACGACTGTCGCACATATCGGCGATGTGCTTCGAGCCATAGATAATAACGACCTGTTCAAACGCGGCATTGACGCAAGGGGCGCAAAAGATGACTGGACAACGGCATTTGGTCTGAGCCTATCCGCCGAGAAGGGCTGGGGGCTGGAGGGTTTAATATGGCACAGATAGATTTTGTACCTGATGATTATATTCAGCGAAAAGAATCGCGAAGAGCGAACTTCTTTTACCTTGCGCTTCTGGCTCTGATAGTGGCTGGAATAACAGGGTCTTTCGGCATTATCAAAGTTCGCCAGCATGCGGTCAAAAATGAGACAAAAGCGGTTGACGCGAGAATGGCTATTGTACAGCAGGCAGTAAAACAGCTTGAGCAGCTTCAGGTTAAAAAGCAGGAAATGATGAAAACCGCGCTGCTTACCGCCGAACTTATCGAGCCTGTGCCGAGAAGTCTGATTGTCGCGATGCTTACAAATTTTCTGCCGGACAGTGTATCTCTGTCGAAGATTAAGATTGTGCAAAAAGCTTCATCTAATCAGAAACTCAGCCAATACGACGCTGCCAAGGCGGCAGCGGTGCAAAAGTCGCCTGTGCAGGATGTTATCACGGAGCTTGAAATTGAAGGCCTTGCCGCCAGCGACATCGGCGTTGCCGATTATATCGCAAATCTGAGTAAATCGAATATGCTGGAAAACGTTAGTCTTGTGCAGTCGAAACAGAAAGACACGGTTGGGGGCGGCAGTTATAGAGAGTTTAAGCTGACAGCTCAGATTCGCAGGAGTTTTACGGCAGGCAATGATGAAGTTGAAAAAATTCGCAATTATCAAAGTGTAAAAAAGTTATAAGGCATAAGGGATAATGAACAGTAGTTTTAGAAAATTTGTTTTATTTATAACGCTTGTCGCCCTGGCGTGGTTTTCATACGTCTATATGATAAAACCAGCCAATGCGGAGATAGCTAATCAGCGAAGCGGGATAAATGCCAAACAGGCGAAACTTAATGAACTTGAGAAGTTAAGCGGCGCCGCCGACGATGCCGGCAGGCAGCTTTCAAAACTTGCAGAGGCGGTAAAGTTCTTTCAGGATAAACTGCCGCCCGAAAGCGAAATACACAAAGTCCTTGAAAGCATTACGCTGATAGCGCAAAAACAGGGGCTCGACTGCGGCAAAATTACCGCGATGAAATCGAAAGACTGCAACGGCTATATCGAACAGCCTTTGGAAATGGAACTCAGCGGAAATTTTCAGGCGTTTTACAACTTTCTAATCGAAGTGGAAAAATTGCAGAGAATTATCAGAGTTAGAGAGCTTGAGCTGAAAAAGGATGCGACTAAACCCGGTCAGCTTAATGCGGATATGACAATAAGCGTATTTTTCAGTACATAAAGCAGTAGATAAAAATGACACTACTTAACGAATTAAACGGTCGAACGGAATCGGAAGATTCCAAACAAAGCGAAATAATCCAGCCGCAGGTGCAGGAGAAAAACGTCAGACAGACGACGTTTATCCTCATCGGCGCAATAGCGATTGTTTTTGCAGGCGTATGGGTAATGCACAAAAAAAACACGCCGGCGAAAGCGACTGCGGCGGTTAATGAGCAGCAGCTCCAGATTGAGTCGGCTATATCGCAGCTCACCGGTATGAACAAGGAAAATGTCAGCCAGGTTGATGAAGTTGTAAAAAGGTTTTATGAGTTCGCTGATTTCGAACAGGTCAGGCCTGAGCAGCTTAAAGCAGACCCGTTCGGTCTTAACTGGGCAGCGGCGATTATGTCCGCTCCTGTCGGTGCGAATAAAAGTGGAATGACAGAATCGACCGCCAATGCCCCGAAAATGGAGCTTTTGAGCATTCTTAAATCGAAATACGGCAATTGCTGTATGATTGATGATATGCTTTTGTATAAGGGCGATAAGATAAACGGCTTTGAGGTTGTGGAAATAGGCGACGATTTCGCAAGACTGCAATCCGCAGGCCATACCATAACTTTGTATCTTCAGACAGAGAATGATAAATAAAATAAAAAAAATATTGGACTCAACAGGAATGTATTTTGACGATGGCAGAGGCCAGTCAATAACGCTGAATTCCTCTGGAAAAGTGGCAGGGCTTACCACGATTTATTCGCCGCAGGACGAAACAAAAAATACCGCCGGCGGCTGCGTAAGAGATGTAGCCGATGCGCTCGTTGCTATCGGAAGACTCACTAATGACGAATTAGCAAACGTAAGAGGGGAGCAGTTTAAAAACACCGGCGAAGACACCTCCCAAATTCTGCTGCGGCTCGGATATGTTGATAAAGAGGATATTTTTGCCGCAAAAGCGCACATATACGGATTTGAATTCAGGCATATAAAACCCGAGCAAATCGACCGTCGGGCGTTTGAAAAACTTGATGCCGGGTTTATGGCAGGCAATAGAATTGTGCCAATGACCATCGAGGACAATCTTTTTACCATCGCCACGGCAGAACCGGAAAATGTTTTCGCTATCGACGAGGTCAAAGTACGCACAGGTCTGGATGTGAACGTTATAGTGTGCAGCGCGGAAGATATAGATAATGCAATCAATGTGCTGAGCGGCAAAAGAGCCGATTACCGCGTCGAGGAATTTCTCGCTGATATATCCGAAGTGGAAGTTGTAGAAAAAACCCAGGAACAGACCGAAGACCTCGAAAAAATGGCCGGTGAGTCTCCGGTAATAAAATTCGTGAATTATTTAATCAGCCACGCCATAAGACAGGGCGCAAGCGATATTCATATCGAGCCTAAGGGCAAGGAAACAAAAATCCGTTACAGAATAGACGGAGTTTTGTTTGAGGAAATGCTGCCTCCGGCACAAATGCATGCTGCGATTGTGTCGCGACTGAAAATTATGAGCAATCTTGATATTTCTGAACGAAGACTGCCGCAGGATGGAAAAATAGCTGTTGTTGTCGGTGGGAGAGGAATTGATTTGCGAGTTTCTTCTCTGCCGACAACGTATGGCGAAAAGGTCGTTATCAGAGTTCTCGACAGCAGGTCGATTCTGAGAGGCTTAGACAATTCCGGAATGGCCGAAGCAATGAAAACAGAATTCATCGAGCAAATACACAGGCCAAACGGAATATTGCTCGTTACAGGCCCTACCGGAAGCGGAAAAAGCACGACGCTTTATTCATCGCTGGGCCTTATGGACGGCAAGAGCCTTAATATATCCACGGTTGAAGACCCGGTCGAATATGAACTCCAGTTCGCTAATCAGGTTAATGTTAACGACCGCATTGGGATGACATTCGCTGCCGCGCTTAGAAGTCTGCTCAGGCAGGACCCTGATATTATAATGGTTGGTGAAATCCGAGACTGTGAAACCGCGCGTATCGCGGTTCAGGCGGCGCTGACCGGCCATCTGGTGCTGTCAACGCTGCATACCAACGATGCGCCGGGTTCGATTACAAGATTGGTAAATATCGGCGTTGAGCCTTATCTGATTTCGGCAGCTCTTAATGCGGTTTTGGCGCAGAGACTTGTCAGAAAAATTTGCCCCAACTGCAAAGAACGGTACAGGCCGTCAGATAACCTTCGCAGATGTGCGGCGAAAATGGGCGTTGAGCCGGAAGCATTATATCGCGGCAAAGGCTGCGATAACTGCCGCAAAAGCGGCTACATCGGCAGAATAGGCATTTATGAGCTGCTTGTTATTGATGAAGAGTTTAAGGCTATAATAAATGAAAACTGCTCTATGGATAGTTTAAAAGCGGCCTTTGAAAAAAAGAATAAAGGCTCGTTATATCAGGATGGTATGCAAAAAGTTCGTGACGGCATAACGACAATAGATGAAGTTCTTCGTGTTACGGAAGCATATCAGCATAAGTCGGTATAAAATCAGACCGATAATAAACTAATAGTAAATAGCCAATGGTTGGTAGATAATATGAATGATGGATTTAAACATAATGCGGCGGTGATGGATTCAATCGATGAAAAGTCGCAGATAAAGCAGCTTCTTGCCGGGGCAGTTGCCGCAGGAGCCAGCGATTTGCATATAAACGTCGGTATGCCGCCTATGATGAGAATAAATACAGAACTTGTCCCTGTGGAGTCTGCACCTGTAAGTTTGCAGCAGGTAAAACAAATGCTGCTCGATATGGTCAGCGTAGAAAAATTTGAGAACTTTGAAAAAAGACGCGATTATGATTTTTCAACAACCATCAGCGATGGCAGCAGATTCAGAGTCAACGCTCATTATCAACGCGATACGATTGCGCTGTCGTTCAGGCTTATTCCAAACCAGATACCGCAGTTAAGCGAACTGCATCTGCCGAAAATCGTTGAAGAGCTTGCCAGGCTGCCCAGAGGTCTTGTTTTGGTTACGGGGCATACCGGCAGCGGCAAAAGCACAACGCTGGCGGCAATGATAAATATGGTGAACTCCACCGTAAGCTCAAGAATAATTACGCTCGAAGACCCGGTCGAATATGTCTTCGAAAATAATATGTCAATGATAGAGCAGCGGGAGATTGGTTCGGATTGTTTGGATTTCGCCTCCGGCCTCAAACACGCTCTCCGTCAGGACCCGGAATTGATATTAGTCGGCGAAATGAGAGACCTTGAAACTACCGGTGCAACCGTAACCGCCGCGGAGACAGGCCACCTCGTTCTCAGTACGCTTCATACGATAAACGCCACGCAAACCGTGGAACGCATAATAGATATTTATCCAGCCGCTCAGCAGAACCAGATAAGAACTATGCTGGCGAACACTTTGCACGCGGTTATATCTCAAACGCTTTTTAAACGCATAGACCAAAGCGGTATGGTTCCTGCTGTTGAGATTCTGCTCTGCAATTCCGCTGTGAGAAACTGCATCAGAGAAAACAGAATTTATGAAATACCGAATATCATCGCGACCTCTCGCAAAATCGGTATGCAGGAAATGGACAACAGTATTGCCGAGATGTATTTTAAGGGCTTTATCGGCAAAGATGACGCTATTGACAGCTCGACAAATCCGCCAAAGATGGAAAAAACGCTTTCGCCGGATAATAAAACAACTTTTTTAAAAAATATGCAGGGACAGTAAGAATTAAAACTGAAGATTGAAAATTTTCAATGTTAAATAATGATGGGGTTAAACAATGACTGCGGTAATGACTGCTGAAAGACCGTTGGTACAGCAAAGCCGGCCGGCAAACAATCGACAGCAGACATCCCTCAAACGTCTTTCGGAATTCAGCCTTGAATTGGGGCCGGGCCTTAAGGATGTTCTGAACTTCACCAACCAGTTATCTGTTATGGTTAAGGCTGGTATCGCTCTGCCTGAAGCGATAGAGGCAATAGGACTTCAGATTGAAAACAAAAAATTTAGAAAAATCATTCTCGATTTAAAGAGCAGAATCGAATCCGGCGAGAGTTTTTCACAGGCTCTGGCTCGTTATCCCAAAGTTTTCGGCAGACTGTATATCAATATGATTGCCGCAGCGGAGCTGAGCGGCTCGCTTAGTCTGATGTTAAGAAAAATTACCGAATATCTCGACCAGGAAATTCAGACGCGCTCGCAGGTCGTCGGCGCGATGATTTATCCGGGCATAATAGCCGTTATGGCCGTTACCTGTACGACATTTTTGCTTGTGTTTGTTCTGCCTCGTTTTACGGCGCTGTTCGCAGGCAAAGAAGCGATGCTGCCAAAGCCGACTATTATAATTATGGCTATCAGCGGATTTTTGAGGGGTAATTGGCTCTATGTTCTCATCGGCGTAGCGGTTGCTGTTTTTGGTTTATGCGCTTATATCAAAACGCCCACGGGGCGATTCTGGATAGACAAAATCAAACTCGTTGTGCCGGTAATGAAGACGCTGTGCAATAGTCTTTATATTACCCGTTCGCTCGGCGCGATGGGTATTCTTACCAATGCAGGCGTGCCGATTCTTGAAACTCTTGAAATAACCGCCGAGGTCAGCGGAAATGTTCACTACAAAAAAATGTGGCGCGATGTGTATAACTCTGTAAAGCAGGGCAAGAGAATCGCTCAGAGTTTTTCAGCCAAACCGCTGCTGCCGATTTCGGCGATTCAAATGATTCGCTCCGGCGAAGATTCGGGTACGCTTGGCCAGGTGCTTGAGGATGTGAGCGAATTTTATCAGAGGCAGCTCAAAGCCACGATTAAAATCGTTACCGCGATGATTGAACCTTTGATGATTATCGTAATGGGTTTTTTAGTCGGCTTTATAGCGATGGCGGTCATACTGCCGATTTTCAAGATGTCTGCCATAGCATCGGGACGACATTAAAAGTTTTGAGTTTTGTAGGGTGGGCTTTAGCCCACGCTGTTTTTTTTACATTTGGCTAAAATGTTACAAAAAATCAAAAATAACGGATTTACGCTTATTGAGATTTTGGTTGCCGTTGTTCTGCTTGGCATAGCGATAGCGGCCATCGTAGGCTCAAACGCTGCCTTTAGCCTGCAAACCTCACAGGCAGGGGAGCTTTCAACCGCTGAATTTCTCATCGAACAAATCCGTGAACTTACCGCATTGATGCCGGTAAACGACCCGAATCAGGTCAGTATTTATGGTTTTGACGGCGATACGTTTAATCCGCCAATCGACGGCCAGCGAAGACCGCTGGCAAATTTTTCAGCTTACAGCCAGGTCGTTACGGTTGATTATGTAAACGCGACAAACTTTCAGCAGATTGTTGCGGATAATTCCAGCGATTTTGTCAGGATAACTGTAAAGATATTATATAACGGTTCGGAAATTTCGCAGGCAAAATGGATTAGATGTATAGAATGAAAAATAATATAAAAAAACCAGCTTTCACGCTCATCGAATTGATGATGAGTATTTCAATTCTCGCGATAATTATGGTCGCTGTTGGCATCGCTCTTAACGCAAGCGTGATGAATTACGAAGCCAACAGGGATATATCCGAGGCAGTTATAAAAGCCAATCAGGCAATATCGAGAATAACCGCCGATTTACGCTGCGCAAGAGATGTTCAAACTACTGAGCCGAATAATCAATGTTCAATGCACACCTCTGATGGCTCTGATATTACATATAGTTTTGACTCAAGCCAGAGGAAATTATATCTCATTAAAGGCGGCACATCGTATGTTTTGTGCGATAATATAGGTTCAGCCGTATTTGACAGGGAAGTAAGCGGCGGAAAAGTCAAAAGCGTGCAGATTATACTCACGGTTACTGTCGGCACTTTCACTCAAAACGCCTGTGCCGCGGTTGTTATCCGCAAAAATATGTGATGTTTTTTTTATTTTCTGCTGAGCTTTTCAAGTGTTGCTTTTCGCAAAATTTCCATCGGGCAATCAGTGTGCGTGAAATGCTTAAATTGTTCGCCGGCCTGACCGATAAACATCTCAACACCGCTTATAGTTCTTGCGTTTGCCTGTTTCGCCTGCTTTAATAACAGCGTTTCCATCGGATTATAAACCGTATCGAAAACTGTCATCGATGATTTCAGACATTCAGCCGGCACGGGACTTGCGTTAATTTCAGGATACATTCCGATACTTGTACAGTTGACAACGATTTCGGCATCTAAATTTTTAATGCCTTCTAATCCTTCGCTATGGCAGCCGAATTCGAGCGCGAGATTGTGTGCTCTTGAGATTGTTCGATTATAAATTATGACCTTTGCTCCGACATCGACGAGTCCTGCGATAATTGCTCTTGCCGCTCCGCCTGCGCCGACTACGGCGACAGCTTTATTATGCAGTTGTTTTCTTGTTATGCCCATTGCGTTTGTCAATGCGTCCATTGCCCCTGCGTAGTCAGTGTTGAAAGCGTTGATTCTTTCATTTATGCCTATTGTCATAGTATTGACAGCGCCGATTTTTACCGCCAAAGGCTCGATGTGTTCGCCTTTTTCTCTGGCGTATTCCAATGCGCTGGTCTTGTGCGGAAGCGTTATGCTCAAGCCCTTAAAATCAAGGTATGGCCTCGATGTGATATTGTCCATAAATTCGTTAAAATCATTTTGACCGCCGGAAACGAGGAGCGGCAGATAAACCCTGTTCATTTTTTCCGCCGCAAAGCAGGCGTTGTGAACGGCAGGGCTGATTGAATGAGCCACCGGGTCGGCTATTATACCGAAGAATTCAGTTTCGCTGTTTATAATATCGAAGCGATATGATTTCATTTGCTCGATTGTCAATTGTCCAGGCGCTGTGGCGGCGTTGTCCTCAATGCTCGCGAATGTCATAAACGCATCGAGTTTTTTCGCTATTATCCTGCTGACAACGCCGGCCTGTCCCATACATATAGCAATTGTTTTTTTGCCGTGTTTTTGGAGAATGTCAAACGCCTCAAAACAATCGTTTATATGATTGGCCTGATATGCGGTCTTGGCGATGGCGGCAGGGCAGAGGGTGAAAATCTGTTCGTATATCTGGCTTAAGTTCTCAAATTTGTTTTTGAAATTATGAGCGGAAATTATTAGTTTGGTTTTGCTGTTTTCTGCTAAAGTTTTTTTGATTATGCCGCCAAAATAGCCGTGTTTGAAATTTTCATATTCGCAGTCGATAAAACCCACGCCGAGTTTTACGGCTTTGACAAGGATTTCCATTCTAACGGCGGGAGATAAATTGTTTTGCCCACCCTCTTTTGGGTCTCGGCAGGTAACTATGACGGGCAGCTTTGTTTGTTTAGCAGCACAAACCACTTCGGCTAATTTATCAGCGTCCAGACTTTCTATGTAGTCTGTACGCAGTTCGAGAGCCTCCGCTCCCGCTGCGCAGGCTGTTTTAATCTGCTCTTTGCAGGCGTTTAAATCTTTTGCCGAAATTGGTATCGCTAAATAAGTCATTCTAATTGCCTGTCTATTCTATCGAGTACGATATTTATTGCCATAAGATAAGCTTTTGCAGTCGCTTCGAGCATATCAATCGAGCAGGCCTTTGTTCTAACCTGTCGATTGTGGTATTCAGCGGTAATGCTCGCCTGTCCCAGTGCGTTTGTCCCGCTGCTTATCATACTGAAATTAAAATCCTTCAGAAATATCCTTATGCCGGTGGCTTCTGTGATTGCCTGGCATATAGCGTCGGTCGAACTGCTGCCCGCCGCTTCAGCGGTTGTTCTTTTGCCCTCAGGCGAAATTAGAACAACCATCGCCGCCGGCAGAACCTTTGGCCCGATTGTCGTTTTAAGCGAAACCAAATCCCAGCCGATTTGCGGCTGAGCCAAAATCTCGTCGGCAATCGCTTCAATCTCCTCTGCGAAAATACTGCCCTTTAATTCAAATAAATCGAAAATTCGTCCATAAGCCTGCTGAAACTGCCGAGGCGCAAGCTCTTTGCCCATTGCCGCTATTCGTGCGTGGACAGTCTCCCTGCAGGGCGGGGTATTGATTGTGAACAACGGATTGTCAGGGTTTCGTAAAACCATCAACCTGCCATTATAATCTGTTTGTTTTCAGGCTCAAACGAATTTTTGTTAAATTTTATCCTGAATTCAAAAAAAATATAATTTGATAAATATACTTCATATTTTCGTCTTTTTTGGTAGAATCCGCCATAGTTTTGTGTTTTGATTTTCTTTTATGCAGATTATAGAAAAATTTGAAAATATCCCGACCAAAGCCAAAGGCTGCTGCCTGACAATCGGCAACTTTGACGGTGTGCATTTGGGGCATACGAAAATAATTGCCTCTGCGCATCAGACCGCAAAAAAGTTTGGCAAATGCCCTATTGCCGCGATGACTTTTGAGCCGCATCCGGCGGCGATTCTGCATCCCGAAAAAGCTATGCAGGTTTTAACGCCTTTGCCGCTGAAGCAGGCTTTGCTCGAAAAAACTGGCGTTGATTACCTGCTCGTCGTAAGGGACAGTTATAAACTTTTGTCGCTTTCGCCGGAAAATTTTGTGAACGATTTTTTAGTTAAAACAATCGCTCCTAAAGCTGTCATTGAGGGAGGCAATTTCCATTTTGGCTATGGTCGCAGCGGCAACGCCGGGGTTCTCGCGACGCTTGGCAGAGAGCGGGGGTTCGATGTTGTTATCGTTGACGATGTGGAAATAGATTTCGGTACAGGCCCCACAAAAGTTTCAAGCACGCTTATTCGTCTTATGCTCCAGAGCGGCAACGCCTCGCAGGCCGCGATGGCTCTGGGCAGGCCTTACAGATTGATGGGAAAGGTTGTAAAGGGCAGAGGCAAAGGAACGGAACTCGGCTTTCCGACCGCAAACATCGAGCCGCACGACCAGATAATACCCGCAGAGGGTGTCTACGCCGGTTTTGTTTCGGTGGCAGATAGTGTTGAAAAACTTTGTATGGCCCAGCAGAAAATTCCTGCCGTTTTTAGTCTTGGCAGGGCAAAGACGTTTATTTCTGACCATCCGCTGCTGATTGAGGCGCATTTGCTTGACGGCGGCGGCGAAAATCTTTACGATAAATTTTTAGCGCTCGATTTCGTTGATTTTATCCGCGGCCAGAGACGTTTTGAAACGGAAGAAAAACTGAAGGAACAAATTAAACAGGATTGTGCTATTGCCGCCAACAGAGCCTGGAGCGAAAGCGACAGGTGAAATTCTCCCTGCTGAACGATTCACAATTTGAGAGAAAGTTATATATGGATTATCCATTGGCGTATTTGATAACTTTTACGACCTATGGCGTGTGGTTGCACGGCGATATTCGCGGCAGTGTTGATAAGGAACATAACAAGTATGGAGACGATTTTTTGCCGCGAACGGAGAGTTTTGAAAGACAGGATCGCAAATTTCTGAAAAATGATGCGGTTTTACTTGCCGAAAATGATAGGAACATCGTGCTTAATGCCATTCTTAGCCAATGTAGTTTTAGAGGCTGGTTTGCCTATGCGATTCATGTCAGAAGCAATCATATTCATATTGTTGTTTCGGCCGCGGAAAAGCCTGAAAAGATAATGTCCACTTTTAAATCTTATTCAACCAGAGCATTGCGAGCATCTGGTATTAACAGGTTGAAATTTTGGACTGTACACGGAAGCACACGGTATTTGTGGGATAAAGAAAAACTTGAAAAGGCGATAAAATATGTTAGAGATGAACAGGGCAAAATGATGGCCTATGGAAATTCAAAGACAACAGAGCCTGGAGCGAAAGCGACGGGTGTTCTCCCTGCGCTGTCGCTTGGGCTCTGAATGCTGAACTTATAAAAAGGAATTTAATGACAACAACTGACGGTTTTAAAAAAGCGATTGATTTAATAAATAAGTCTCATAGCTGGCTGATTACCTCTCACACCCGGCCGGACGGCGATGCTGTCGGCTGTATGAAAAGTTTTTACGATTTGGCGGCTCAATTAGGCAAAAAGGCGCAGCCGATTTTGCTTTCTCTGCCGGCGAAATGGTATCAATCCATATTCGATGAGCCTGTGCCTGTCCTTGGCAACGATATAAAAATCGAAGATTTAAAAACCGAGCGGTTTGACCTCATTATAATTGTCGATACCAATAGTTATATTCAGTTGACGGAATTTGATAAATGGCTCAAAAAGTCGAAGATTCCCGTGCTTGTGGTAGACCATCATCTCAGCGGCGACGGACTTGGCGATGTTGAGATTATCGACCCAGCCGCCGCGGCGACAGGCGAAATAGTATTCGACCTTTTCAAATACGCAGGCTGGAAAATCACGCCGGCCATTGCGGAGGCTTTGTTTGTTGCGATTTCAACCGATACAGGCTGGTTCAGATTTGACAACACCGACAGCAGAGTAATGAATAACGCCGCTGAACTGATTGGGCTGGGAGTTAAGGTTTCGGATGTTTATCATAAAATGTTTCAGAATTATTCGCCCGCCAGGCTTAAACTCCTCGGCAAAATGCTCGAAACTCTCGAATTGTACTGCGATGGTAAAATCGCGTTGCAATTCATTATGCGGGCTGATTTCGACGCGGCAGGGGCGATTGGAAGCGATACCGAGGAATTCGTCAACGAATGCCAAAAGATAAATACTATCGAGGCGGCGGCTCTATTCGTGGAATTAAAGGACGGCGGATTCAGATGTTCGCTGCGAAGCAACGGCTCAATTGATGTTCGCCAAATCGCCCAAAAATTCGGCGGCGGCGGACACAGGGTCGCGGCAGGCGTAAATCTCAATGGCCCGCTCGATACCGCAAAAAAAATGATTCTCGACGAACTTAAAAAAACGATGAACGTAGTATAGTATGAGTGATTTTATGAGACTAATAGAAAATTATGTTAAAATAGACAAAATTTTCTTGACTTTTGGGCGATTATTTGCTTTAATAGGGTAAGTACAAACGAGTCTTAATTGGGGTTGGGAAGTAACATCATTTTCTTAGTTTAAACAACTGCGGATTTTTCTGCACAGATTATTTATTGGGGTGTCCCGTTATAAAAATGACGGGTCTGAACATCTAAAATTGGGGTAATAACCTATTGCGATATAGAGATACTATGCGCACTGACAGATTTATGTCATTCCCGCGAAGGCGGGAATCCAGTTTTGAGTTTTGTTTAATTCGGATTTGTTTAGGATTTAGATATTAGAATTTCGATTTTTTTTATGGGGTGGTTGTTATGAAGAATTTTAAATCGGTTGTAATTGCTCTATCAGTTTTGTTTTGCGTTTGTGCAAATGCCTCGCTAATCGGCATTCCAGCGTATTCCGGCACAACGACATTCAACTTGTCGAATGGCACAAGCGTTCTAAATGCAAATGTGGAATATGCGGTTTTTGCTCCCGGTCAATACACCGGCAATGATATTTCTGGCGGCAGCGACTACATATACGCATATCAGATTTTCAGCAATTCGCCCGCATCGAATGTCGCGGTCGATTTCTTCTCGGTTGGGATTCCCATCGGCAGCGGCATAAATGCTGTCGGCACTGATTCGACTTACGGCACATTGGGCGGCGTAAATCCGCTGGCATTTAATTTCCCGCAAAGCGCTGGGTATATGTTTATCTATTCGGCGCTTAATCCCGGTCAGCATTCTACGGTGCTTTTGTTTAGTTCCGATTATTCGCCGACGATGGGCTTTGGCACGGTCAGCGGCGGCGGTCTGAGCGGTATGGGTGCATTACCTACGCCATCTCTTGTACCTGAGCCTGCGACAATAGCGCTGCTCGTTCCGGCAATTATGGCATTAAGAATCAAACGAAAGAAATAATTGCAATGATTACTAATGGGGGAAAAATGAAATATTTGACTTTTACAATTTGCCTGACGCTCGCTGTCTGTACGACGGGTTTTGCGGGTGGCAACTATGCGGTGCTTATGCAGGAAAGTCCTGCGGGGGCAGGCGAAATACAACCCGGCCCTGGCGTACACACGTTTGGCGTAAATGAAAAGGTAACGCTCAATACTGTTCCGAAAAAAGGCTATAAGTTTGTGTATTGGCTTGGCGATGTGAGCGACCCGACAACTAACCGGACAACAATGTCGGTTGATGGGCCGAAAATTATTATCGCAGTTTTTGAAAGGGACGCTTATGAGCTGCCCAGTATGGATGGCGCGATTTCTCAGGGGCCGGAAAGTCTTACGCCTCGAAATGATTTGTTCGGCGGAGACTTGCCGTCAATTTCACCGCCGCCTTCACCGCCATCGCCGCCGGATGGCCCGAAGCCTCCGGATAATCCTGTGCCGGAACCTGGAACTATGATTCTGCTTGCATCGGGTATTTTTATATTGCGAAAGAGATTTTTTGGAAAACAGCGGTTTTTAAAATAGTCTCGGCCGCCTGTCATGAGCTTGTCGAATGATGAGGCCGAAACCTTGATTTTGATTTTTAATCTTTGATTTTTGATATTTAAATAAACGCCTGCGACATCAGGAGCCTGGTCCCCGGAATCCCTGATGTCGCTGGTAAAAATACAGTGAAGCCCGGTTCTTGGGTATAGGAAGAAGATGCGGTCGGCGGTTTTAAAAAACCGCCGGCCAATTTTTTTTAAAAAAATAAAAACTTGCGCATTTTCAGCCACCTTTTTAAGAGGAGTTTTGGTAAAAAAGTTTGTTTACAAGTTAAAAACCGCTTCTGGATATTAAAGACCCGTAGAAAAAGCGCAAGAAAATGGAAAAATTTCGCAAATTTCTTCAAAAAAAGTCAAATTTCGAACGACTTTAACCACAGATTACACGGATTTCACAGATTTTTGCAAGTTTTGAATGATTTTTAGAGGGTGAAATTGACGACTAAACAATTCGTCTTTTAACATGAAGGCACAAAGTAGCAAAGGCACATAGGCACAAAGAATTGGAACCGCTGATTTCGCAGGTTTTTTTAGACGGGATAACAGGATAGTTTGGATATTAAAATTGTGGAGTTGACGGGGCTATTTTTCTGTGAGGGTGGGAAGGGATTTTTTTTATTTTTGGATTGCTATTGTCCTGCTCAAGATTGATAATGTCTTTTAATTACTTTGGATTGTAATTGCAGGTTGGAGGCAGTCCTTACGGTTCGTTGTGGGACCATTTCAAACTGCATATCATTTGGTGAATAATGAAATATAATAAAATTAGTGGTTGAGGTAAGGTGGTAGAAGCATGAAGCTAAAAAGATTCAAAATTAATGGTGTTAAGTCTATCATTGATAGTGGCAATTGTTATCTTTCAGATGACAACATTACCATATTTGCAGGTCAAAACGAAGCTGGTAAAACAGCAATTCTGCAAGCATTGAATTATTTTTCTAATGGTATGACTCCAGAATTTAAAAAATACTCTTTACGTAGTGATATGCCCCCCCGTGTTGAATGTGAATTTGAACTTTCGAAAAGTGATATTGGTACGATATGTGAAAAGGATGTAAGATTCCGTGCAGTAACTAATGATCTGAAGAACTTTGTATTTTTCCGAGATGCCGAAAGTAAAGGATTTATATTTGATAATGGACTGCATTTGAATGTCATTGATTTATTGAAAAAAGACAGTTCTACCAAAAAAGATGTGGCCAAATTAGTGATAGAAAAAAACCCTAATGGCACCGACGAAGAAAAGGAAAATGCATTTAATAAGCAAGTTGACGTTTTAGCTAAAACTTTCGTAACAACAGTAATTAGTTTAATACCTGAGTTTATATATTACGATACATTTAAGGATATTCTGCCAGATTCAATACAAGTTGGAAGCATTTCTAATAATCAAGCAGTCAAAGATTTAGAAAAGATATTAGGTATTAGTTTTGCCACGGTTGTTAATTTGGATAAGCTTCAAAGAAAAAATAGATTAGATAGTGCCTTTGCAAGCTTAGCTATAAACTTTAATGAATATTGGTCGCAACAATTAACAGATGAGCAGGATACGTCTTACAAATTCCAATGGACGATCGATGGCACTGAAATTCAATTTTTTATAAATAGAAATGTTGGCGAATCTCTCTATTTGGCGCAAAAAAGTCAAGGGTTTAAGTGGTTTAACTCATTTTATCTTAGGCTTAAATCGCATCATTTGGAAAATAAAAAAAATAATTGTATTTTATTAATTGATGAACCTGGTCAAGGACTCCATGAAACAGCGCAAATGGACGTTAAAAGGGTTATTGAAGATTTAGTATCACAGGGAATGCAAATAATATATTCAACACATCATTCATTATTAATAGATGTTGATGATAAGATAAGCAGATTAAGACTGGTTTATCACGATAAAAAGGGATCTAAGATTGGAACTATTTCGCAATTTGCCTCAGGTAAAAGGCAAGCATTGGAAACTCTCTCCCCAATTGTTACTGCTATGGGGCTTGTGCGTGTTGATTTTTGCAATGGCAAGCTCAATGTTGTTTTAGAAGGCATTACAGATAAGTTCTATATAGAAGCGTTCAAAATACTTCTTGGTAATAAAAAAGAATATAATTTTATTCCTGCGGCGGGTGCGGATAATATAAAGCATGTGGTTAGTATATTGTTAGGTTGGGGACATGACTTTAGAGTTATGCATGATAAAAAGCAGAACGTATATAATAAACTAAAGACGACTTTTTTTCCTTATCTTAAGCCCGAAGAAATAGATGAAAAGATTTTGCAACTTGAGCAAAACGGAATCGAGGATTTATTCACAAATAAAGATTTTCTAAAACATGTTCTTGCTAAAACTGATATTCCTAATATTGATGAAAAACTTACTAACTCAGAGAATGCCAAACTATTAGGAAAGAAAGAATTGCTTGCAAGACTTTTCCTTGAGCAAGTAAAACAACCCGCTACGACAATAACAAAAGCAACATTGCAAAATGAAACTATCCAAAATTTTCAAAAGTTTTTTAATTGGCTAGATAGTAAAAGCATTGTCGTGTAAGAATGCCACCCTTACGAACCCGTCGAATAAATCGGCGGGCTAACTACGAAAAGAAATGACCCCCGCAATTTCTTTGCAGAAATTAAGCGCGGGGGCTAAACAAAATAATTCGTGAAATATGGGGGATATATGGTTAGAATCCCCGATTATGACGGAATTTAAGTTAATAAGTGATTTTAAACCCAAGGGTGACCAGCCGAAGGCGATTGAGCAACTTGTTGGTAATCTGCGCTCCGGCAGGCAGTATCAGACGCTGCGTGGCGTTACAGGCAGCGGAAAGACCTTTACGATGGCTAATGTCATCGCTCAATACAAAAGGCCTGCGCTGGTTGTCAGCCATAATAAGACCCTTGCCGCCCAGCTTTATGAGGAATTCAAGGAGCTTTTCCCCAACAACGCGGTCGAATATTTTGTCAGCTACTACGATTATTACCAGCCTGAGGCGTATATTCCGCAGCGCGATATTTATATCGAAAAGGATGCATCGCGAAACGATGAACTCGACAGGTTAAGGCTGGCGGCTACAGCCAGTCTGACAGGCAGAAAAGACGTAATTATTGTCGCTTCGGTTTCGTGCATTTTCGGATTAGGTTCGCCGGAGGATTATAAAGCAAGCGTTCTGGCTGTCTGCGTCGGCGATTCTGTCGAGCGAAACGAGCTGCTTGGAAAATTAGCTGATATTCAATACACCCGCAACGATATTGATTTTAAACGTGGGACATTTCGCGTGCGGGGCGATGTTGTCGAGCTTTGGCCGAGCTATGAATCGTTTGCTGTTCGGCTTGAGTTCTTCGGCGATGAAATCGAGAAAATAAATTATATAAATCCGACCAGCGGAGAAATTTTGTCATCTGACCAGCGGCTTTTCGTCTATCCGGCAGGTCATTATGTAATGCCCGCGGACAGGATTGAAGCCGCGACGGAGAGCATAAAGGAAGAATTGGCTCATCAAATGATGATGCTGCGGCAGGAAGGCAAACTTTTAGAAGCGCAAAGACTTCAGGCAAGGACGATGTACGATATTGAAATGCTCAAGGAAGTCGGCTTTTGCAGCGGGATTGAAAATTATTCAAGGCATTTGAGCGGTCTTGCGCCGGGGACGAGGCCTTATACTTTGATAGATTACTTCGGCGACGATTTTCTTTTGTTTATTGATGAATCGCACGTAAGCATTCCGCAGATTCGCGCGATGCACGCGGGCGACAAGAGCAGAAAGACTGTTTTGGTTGAACACGGTTTTCGACTGCCCAGTGCGCTTGATAACAGGCCATTGCGATTCGAGGAGTTTCAGGAGAACTGGAAAAAGGTGATATTTGTTTCGGCAACGCCTGCGGAGTTTGAACTGAATCTAAGCGGTGATGCGGTTATTGAGCAGGTTGTAAGGCCGACGGGTTTGCTCGACCCTGAGATTTTTGTCGAGCCGGCATCGAATCAGGTGCCTCATCTGCTTGGAGAAATTGAAAAACGGGTCAGTGCAAATCAGCGTGTTTTGGTTACGACTCTGACCAAAAGGCTTGCAGAGGATTTATCTTCTTATATAACGAAGAAGGGTTTTCGCTGCCGATATTTGCACAGCGAGATTAAGACGCTTGAACGGGTCGAGATACTCAGGGCTTTGCGAAACGGCGACTTTGATGTGCTGGTAGGCATAAATCTGCTTCGTGAAGGTCTGGATTTGCCTGAGGTTTCGCTTGTCGCGATTCTCGATGCGGACAAGCAGGGATTTCTGCGAAGTGAGACATCGCTGGTTCAGACTATCGGCAGGGCGGCTCGAAATGTCGATGCTGCGGTTATTTTTTATGCTGATAAAGTAACCGAGGCGATGCAAAAAGCAATTGACGAAACAGCCAGACGGCGTAAAATACAATTCCAATATAATAAAGATAATAATATCACGCCCGAAACAGTGAAAAAGCAGATTTATCATGGTCTGGCGGAAAAATTGAAGGCTCGCCAGATTGCCCGCGAGGCGGTGAATCTTGATGATAGAGAATATGATGCAGCCGAGATTGTTGCGCAGATAGAAGAAGAAATGCTCGCGGCGGCTGAAAAACTTGACTTTGAAAAGGCGGCTTTTCTTAGAGACCAGTTGAAAGATTTAAAAGAGCTGCCGCAGATAAGGAATGCAAAATGAAAAGTTTGAATATGGAAAAGGTTGCCAAACTGATTGATATGGCTGTTGAAGAAGATTATGGCGGGGGCGACCCATCATCAGAGCTTACGATACCGGCAAACGCGAAGGGCAAGGCGTATATCATAACGCGTGAAGAAATTGTCGTCGGCGGAATGCTCGTCGCGAAGGAAGTGCTTAAGCGGTATGACCCTCGGCTTAAGCTGAAAGTTTTTAAACGCGATGGTCAGCGAGCCAATGTCGCAGACAAACTTGCGGTTATAGAAGGGCCTATGCGTTCTATGCTTTCGGCGGAGCGGGTTGTGCTGAATTTTCTTCAGAGGCTTTGCGGTGTCGCAACGATGACTTATAAATATGTGCACGCAGTTCGCGGAACCAAGGCGAAAATTTATGATACCCGCAAGACGATGCCGGGCTGGCGGGAACTTGATAAATATGCAGTCCGCTGCGGCAAAGGGCATAACCACCGATATAATCTCAGCGAGGCGGTGATGTTTAAGGATAATCACGTCGCTCAAATGGGGAAAAATTTAAGCTCAAGACTGAAGGAGCTTGTTGCCAAAGCGAAAAAAATAAAAACCGTAAAATTTATCTGCGTTGAGGTTGACCACGTTGACGACCAGTTGAATTATGTTCTCAAAATCCCCGGCATAGATGTTGTGCTTTTGGATAATATGGGGCAGTGGCAGTATAAGTATGCTGTCGCTATGAGAAATAAAATGTGCGGCGATAAGCCGCTCCTCGAAGCCAGCGGCGGAATTACCTTAAATAACGTAAGACAGATTGCCCTGTGCGGCGTGGATAGAATATCCATCGGAGCGATAACACACAGCGCAGTTTCTGTCGATATAGGCCTGGATAGAGAATTCTAAGAACCTCTAAGGGAAAAGACAGCCGCAGTGATATAAATTGAAGAATGAAGATTGTAGATTGAAGATTTTTAATTTTAAAATAGTCTCGGCACAGCCGAAGCCACAAATCTTCATTTTTCAATCTTCAATTTTCATTTTTTAAATCCAGTTTTTTCAGATATATTGGAACTTCTAAATTGCTTGATGCTGATTTAATAAAATCAAATCTTAAAACCGTGCGAATCGGCAGAGAGATAATTGTTTATAAAAGCACATCAAGTACGAATGATATTGCCGCACAATACGCAATCGGCGGCGAAAAAAATGACGGTTTCGTTGTTTTGGCAGAGCAGCAGACCGCGGGAAGAGGAAGAAGAGCCGCCAAATGGCTAAGTCAAACCGGCAAAAGCATTCTCTGTTCAATCCTTCTTCGCGATACCGGTATATCGTCGGGCATCATCGCGATAGCGTCAGCCGTTGCCGCCGCAGAGACAATCAGCAAATGCGGTTGCGCGGATTCCAAAATTAAATGGCCGAACGATATCTTTCTGGCAGGCAAAAAAGTCGCAGGGATTTTGATTGACGGCATCGTCAGGGCAGGGCAAAAATTTTATGTGATTGGCATTGGGATAAACTGCCATCAGACGCGGGAAGATTTTAACGGCGAACTGCGAGATATCGCTACAAGCATTGATATTCAAATCGGCAATGTTTGCGACAGAAATAAAATTGCCGCTGAACTGCTGACAAGTCTTGAGCATTATTTGACGGCCGCGTTGGATAATCCCGCGGGCATAACCGAAAAATGGCAAAACCGAAATATGCTGCTGGGAAAAAAAATTGCCATTGAGCATAAAGGCGAAAAATTTACAGGCAACTGCATCGGTATCGAGCCGACAGAAGGGCTTATTGTTCAGCTTGAATGCGGGAATATCAGGACGTTTGATGCTGCGTTCACAACGGTTCTAAAAAGTCGGGAGTGATAAAAACGCCATTTTTAAAGCAAAAACAGCGTTTGTGTTTTTGTTTAACTAACTATTGTCGGCAATATGACACCGAAAACATAAATTTTGTTGACATTTAAACTTTTTTTGTGCATAATAGAGGGTTATATAGATGTTGCGGTGTCGTGTAGAACCGCAACTTTCAAACCCTTTGGAACACGCCTGATTCCAGTATCCTCGGCGGGCGCGAAGGAAATTTTTCTTATGTTGGATGTTAATAAGGTCGGTATTCGTACATTTACCGCTCGGCTTGGAAACAAGCTGTCGGAGATAGTTTCATCGCAGCGCAAACAGTTGCGCGAGCAGTTGGAGTCTCCGCTGTTCGATGACCTGAGCGCAAAATGTCTGATAGTTTTCGCAATCGGCATAATTGTTTACAGCGGGCTGATGAGCGGAGACAATTTTAAATCTACTATAGAGACAATGCGGTCGCACAAACTTGGTCTGTTTTATGTATATACGCTGAAGTTCCTTTTGTTTTTGAATTTGGGCGTGTTTATCTGGAGAATTGTGCTGGTAGCCAGATATAAGGCTGTTCCAGGCTGTTCTGATAAGGAACTGCCTAAATGCACAGTGATTGTTCCCGCTTATAACGAAGGCAGGCAGGTGTTAGAGACTCTTGAAACAGTTGTTGCAAGCGATTATCCGGCTGATAAACTTCAGATAATTGCCATTGACGACGGCAGTAAAGATGACACATTCAAATGGATAGAAGCCGCGTGCAGTTCGATGCCGGGCAGAATTGAGAGTTTTAAACAGCCTGTGAACAAAGGCAAGAGAGAGGCTATTTATGAAGGCGTTATGCGAAGCAGCGGCAGGATAATTGTTACAATCGACAGCGATTCAACAATTGAACCCGATACAATCAGGAATCTTGTCAGTCCGTTTGTAAAAGACAAGACCGTTGGCGCAGTTGCCGGCAACGTGAGGGTTTTAAATGCCTCCGAAGGCATTATACCAAAGATGCTCGATGTTATTTTTGCCTATAGTTTTGACTTTTTGCGTGCAAGTCAGAGTATGGTGGACACTGTTTTCTGCACTCCCGGCGCTCTTTCAGCGTATCGCAAAGATGTCGTGATAAAAAATCTCAAAGAATGGGTCAATCAGACCTTTATGGGGACAAAGGCGGGTATCGGCGAAGACAGAGCCTTAACCAATATGATTCTCGATTGCGGCTGGGCTGTCAGATTTCAATCCAATTCCATTGTATATACCAATGTGCCTACCGACTATCTTCAGCTCTGCAAAATGCTTTTGCGATGGGCCAGAAGCAATGTTCGCGAAACGCTGGCAATGGGAAAATTTATCTTCAAAAAATTCCGTACCGGTTCTACTATCGGGGCGAGAATCAATTTTATAATGTCGTGCATAAGCCTGATTTTTCCAAAAGCTCTGGTCGGAATGTTTATAGCCATAATGTTTTTTGATTCGCAGACATATCTGTCGCAGCTTATGTTCGGAACGGTCATAGCTTCTACAGCGCCTGCGGTTTTTTATGCCATTCGGTTAAAAGACTCGGACTTGCTCTGGGCTCATGCTTATGGCCTGTTCTGGATGGCCAGCCTGTGGTGGATTACGCCCTGGTCTATCCTTACAGCCAAAAACGGCAATTGGCTCACGCGAGAACTGCCGCAGCAAAGACCTGTAACCAGCAGCAAGACAAGCCTGCAATTGGGCGTTGGCGCCGCTGCCTGATAAAATATGCGGTAATTGCAGGGGTATATACTTTTACACCTTTAGAAAACATTTCACTTGGCGAGTCTGCCCATAGCTGCGGAGGATTTGCTGATAGCTAAGTAAGTTTGCTGTTTAATGCATATCGAACAGGCTTTGTGTTTTGATAATCGTAACCTGGTCGGGATACGCGTGGAAAGCGTGGATGTGCAGTTCATCTTTTCTCGCTTCGAAGTCTATATAGCTGAAAGGCTCAAGACCGCCGATAGCGAGTTTTGGGAACTTAACAAATATGCCTCGATTGCGGGCGAATCTCTCAAGGTCGCTGTGGCTTTGACGATAGAGATTAGGACTCATCTTTTCAACCTGAAAATCAGTCATATAGCTAAGGCCTTTGGCCAATGTGCACTTATGGCTTCTTTGGCCGGAGAATCTGAATCTTTCAATCAGGCCTCGGCGGGGCAGCAGTTGGGTTGGTGTGCTGATTAACTCTGAAAGGCAAAGTTCGTTTGCGAATACACTGACAACGTGCGAACCGCCGGTTACCCAAATCAAAGCCTCATATTTGTCTGTCTTTATCGTTCGCTTTTCGTGAATAGTGAAAAGCTCCGGATGAAGAGGCCTTTGGTAAAGGGTGAAGGTCAATTCGCTTACAATAACATTTGTGTTTGGTAGTTCCATTGCAAAACCCATATAAGACTCAAGTTAGCTGCTGCTTCTTATGGGTGTATTATATCAAAAAACACGATTCAATACAAGTGCGTTTTCAGTACTGATAATGCGGTTTTGGGCTATTATAGGACGATTATAACACAAGTGTTTAAAGCTGCTGGAATAAGGATTTACAAAAAAAGTGATAATTTTTTAATAATCGGTTTGCTTTTGCGATTTTTTTTGCCTTTCAGCAATGCTCAAACAGCCAGGCGTTGAGTAAAGTGGCGATTATATCGTAAAAAGCATGTGTTCCTGCGGCGATTCCAAAGCCCCGAACCGCGAAGATAATCGCGAAAAATACCCCCGCGATTGTCCGAAAAGCGAAGGGCATTATTCTGAAAATTTCAGCGTTTGCGAACTGGCCGTTCAGGAATACAAAGTGGTGATGAAGGCTGAAAAGGACAGATGAGATAATTACCGATGCGATAATTGAGTTTAACTTTGGCATACCAAGAACCAACTCGAAAAACGTCATTGAAAGACTTATCAACACTAATCTGAAAATAAGTTCTTCATAAATGCCCGCTCCGATGCCCGTGAGTATATCCATTTTTACGCTTCGGCGGTGGAGACCTGCGGTGGTTTGGTTGCTGCTGTTGCTTGGCTGGTCGGTTTGCAGAGGAGCGATGGAACTGCACGCTGTTATTTCATTGAAAACGCCCGCGGCAGATTGAGGTCTTGGCGCCCTGTTAAGAACCAGCGCAAGTACGATTAGGGGTATAGCCAGAACAATACATTCGCCGGCCATTACCGCAAAATCGGTTAGCTTGACCTTCCAGCTCTGTCTGCACGTCATCTGGAGCGTTATAAGCGTTAAAATCACAACCGCCGGTGCGAAAAACCAGGCGTTTTTTGTGGTCATTCCGAGGGATTGGAGAAAATTCTGCACCCATACAAACGAAACAACCGCTCCGCGAACATTGCTTGCCGGGGCGCTGAGCAGTTGCGGATTGACCATTAGAACCAGAACTTCATAAAGGATTATAAAAGGCAGAATGAACCAAAGGCCATAGATAGGCCTTGCAGTCCGTGCATAGTAGCTGTTTTGCTCGGCAGCCTTGCTCTTCCTTGAGGGCTTGTCAGTTCCATCTGATTTTCGCTTTGCCATTGCTGTGGGAGTTTAACCGAAAGAATTAAAAAACGCAAAAGAAAACGTTTTTTTAGACACGAATTAACACGGATTTTTTTATAACCAGCGTGGGCTAATAGCCCCGCTCTACGAAACTGTTTTTGATTTTGGTTTTCTGAGGGAGAAATTTTTATTAGGGTAGTTGATAGTCAAAACATAATCCTTTAAAAAATCTTTCTCGCCCAAAATAACCATATGCAAATTAGGAACAACCGCAAATTCTTTTTTGGGAACCCTTATTGCGAACCTGTTTGGGTCCACTTTTCCGTTTGAATCCGAGTACAAAACATCTAAAGAAAAGGTATGCATATAGACTTTGACTTCGCCGCCAATCCCCGAACTCATATCTTTTTTGGCCTTATGACTTCTTACATCGTGATACAGAGCCTTGGCAATGTACTCAGGAATGCAGGTCATATCGGCTCCTGTATCAATAAGTCCCCATGTTTCATAGCTGAAGTCATTTGCGGGATTATGCAACACCACTGGGACTAACGGCTTATTAAAAGGGCACTCCGCAGAAACTCTGAATGGATAAGAGTCTATTGGCATTGGCAGGCTTTAGTAAATGTGTATAGCGTTTTTTCTGGGTATAAAAAATACGACAGGCGATTTACAGCCTTTATCAATTGCTTTTTGTCTTACGCCGCCGGGGTCTTTGCCTGAAGCGACAACATCTTTATGATTAAACGAGCGCGTAGCAACAAACTTGCCGGCATATTTCCCGCCGTTATTTATAATTGATTTAGCTGCCATAACATCTCCGTTTTCTATTTGCTTTAAAGAATCTATTTAATTATACACAAAAACCAGCGAAAAAGACAAATGATTATTTTAAACACGACTTTTGGCCGCCAGAACCCCGAATTCTATTGCCTCTAAGTCCAAAATTCGTATAATTTCTGCAATGAATATAACCGGACAAAAATTAAAAGAGATATACGCTCTGCTGTTTGAGCGGTTTGGCTGTCAGCACTGGTGGCCGGGCGAAACGAAAGACGAAATCATCGCAGGAGCAATCCTCACCCAGAATACCAATTGGCAAAACGTCGAAAAGGCGCTGAACAATCTCAAAAACGCGGGCCTTATGACTATAGAAAAGCTCCACGGCCTCGACCACGACACTTTGGCAGGGCTGATTAGGCCGGCAGGCTATTACAACATCAAGGCGAAGCGACTGAAAAATTTTCTCAACTGGTTTTTTGAGCAGCGGGGCGGCTCAACAGAGGGTCTGGAAAAATTAAGCACGGCGGTATTTAGAGAAGAACTGCTTAGTATCAACGGCATAGGCAGAGAAACGGCTGATTCGATTCTGCTGTACGCATTCGAGCGGCCTGTGTTTGTGGTTGATGCTTATACATACAGAATCGCTGTCCGCCATCAGCTTATCGAGCCGGAATGCGATTATGAGCAGCTTAAGAGTTTATTTGAGGATAATCTCGAAACGGATGTTAAACTTTTTAATGAATTCCACGCTTTAATTGTTCGGGCTGGAAAAGAATTTTGCAGACCACAGGCAAAATGCGAAAAATGCCCGCTGGAAAATCTGCCGCATAGAATTGAATAGCCACAAAGGCACGAAGACACGAAGAAAAAAAATATATGAGAAAAAAAATACAATTATGCGGACAGGTGCAGGGCATCGGGTTTCGGCCATACGTTTATAAACTGGCGAAGGAGCTTGGCCTGACAGGCATAGTCTATAATCACAGCGAGGGGGCGGCAATTGAAGTCCAGGGCGAAAAGAAAAACATCGATGAATTTATCTCAAGATTAAAACTGGCGGAAAAAAGCGATTTGCCGCTGCTGAAAATTATCTCGATGGAAATTTCAGATATTGCCTTAAAAAGCGAAAACACTTTCGAGATTAAGCAAAGTCAAACCGCAGGGGCGGCAAGGGCGGAAATTACGCCTGATATGGCTATCTGCAAAGATTGTCTGCGCGAGCTTTTTGACAAGAATGATTTTCGCTATCGCTATCCATTTATCAACTGCACAAACTGCGGCCCTCGCTATTCGATAATCAAAACCATACCATACGACAGACCGAACACAACAATGTCCGCATTCAAACTGTGCGACAAATGCAATGGGCAATATGGCAATCCCGCGGACAGACGATTCCACGCCCAGCCTGTCGCCTGCGCGGTTTGCGGGCCTAAGATAAAGCTATGCGATAATAAAGGCAGCACAATTGAAGCTGACTCCGATTCGGCGATTAGAAAAACGGCGGAATTATTGGCTGCCGGCAAAATAGCGGCAATCAAAGGGCTTGGCGGATACCATTTAGCCTGCGACGCTGAAAATGATGATGCGGTCAAATTGCTAAGAACCCGCAAAATGCGAGATTATAAACCGTTTGCGATTATGGCAGGGAGCGTCGATATAATTCGTAAGTTCGCCTGTGTGGATGAGATTTCAGAGAAAGTTCTTAAGAGCATTCAGTCGCCGATTGTGCTATTGCCTAAAAAAACGCCGAACACAATCGCGGCATCCGTCGCGGCGGGCGTGAACACGTTCGGTTTTATGCTGCCTTATACGCCTTTGCATTATTTGCTTTTTGCCGAGAAAAAATTTGATTGCCTGATTATGACCAGCGGCAATGTTTCCGATGAACCGCTGATTTGCAAAGACCAGCAGGCTTTTGAAAAATTAGCTGATATTGCTGATGTTTTTTTGATTCACGACAGGGAAATTTACAGGCAGGTTGACGATTCGGTTGTGCATATTGTCAAAAACGAACCTGTGCCCCTTCGCCGGTCGAGGGGTTTTGTTCCGCAGACATTTGTTTTGAAAGGGATAGATTCCCGCCTGCGCGGGAATGACAAAGAGATTGCCGCGTCGTCCCGAAGCGGAACTCCTCGCAATGACATATTTGCCGCGGGGGCGGATTTGAAAAATACTTTCTGCCTTGCGAAGCAAAATCGTTTTGCCGTCAGCGAGCATATAGGCGATTTAGCTGATTCCAATGTTTATAAACACTGGATAGACTCCATTGGGCATTTAAAAAAACTGCTTGATATTGAGCCGGAAGTCTTCGCCTGCGACCTGCACCCAAACTATTTTACAAGCCAATACACAAGAAAAATCTCAAAGGGCAAAAAACTCATCGAAATTCAGCATCATTGGGCGCATATCGCATCGGTGATTGCCGAGCATAATATAGCCGACAGTGTAATCGGCCTTGTCGCTGATGGCACAGGCTTCGGCACGGATGGGGCTGTCTGGGGATGCGAATGTCTTATCGCTTCATTAACGGAGTTTAAGCGTTTTGGGCATTTGGCGTATTATCCTCTTGGCGGCGGCGATTCGGCCGCAAAGCAGGCAATCAGGCCTCTGTTGGGACTGGCGGCAAAATACAATTTAACTATTCCACAGGATATTCTGGAATCCATTGAATCGGACGGCGAAAAAATAAATATTATAAAAACGCAGTTGGAAAAAAATATCAATACCGTCCAGACATCGAGCTTGGGCAGATTGTTTGACGCTGTCGCGGCAGTTTGCGGACTTGGCGGCAAAAATAATTTTGAAGCTGAATTGCCGATGGCACTTGAAGCCGCCGCGGACAAAAACATCAAAGATTATTATACGTTTGAACTGATAAATGGCGAAATTCAAATAGGGAAAATGCTCGAAGAAATTTTAACAGATACAAAAAAGTTGTCATTTCGACCGGAATTCGTCCCGAAAATCGGGACGAATGAAGCGGAGAAATCTGTTTTAAATAGATTTCTCGATTCCGGCGACAAAGTCGCCTCCACTCGAAATGACAGGGCTGAAGCATATTCTAATGTGGGCACAATTTCCGCGAAATTCCATAACACCATCGCGCAATTTTTTCTCACTCTGGCCAAATCCGCAAAAGAACAGACCGGTATAAACATCGTTGCGGTGAGCGGGGGGGTATTTTGCAACAGATTTTTGCTTGCTCGGCTGATTGAGCTTTTGGAGGCAAACGGGTTTGAGGTTTTTTATAATCGGCTTGTGCCGGCAAACGATGGCGGAATCTCGTTAGGCCAGGCAGCGATAGCGGCAAACAGAGAATAAACACAGATTGTCGTTTATTCATTCGCAACGTCTTTTCTTTAAATAAGTTATGCAATTTTTAGCAAAATAGTGTCAATTTTAATTTTATATGCTATAATTTGCCGACGTATATAAAATATGGAAAAACCACCGTTCACAAAACAAAATTTTGCGAAAATAGAAACCGCTTTCCACAGCAATTTTAATATGAGGCTGGAGACGACTGATGCGGCAGGCAGGGAGATTCTCTCACTTTGCAATAAAGACTGTCATCCGGCGTTCTGTAAAATAATCCGCAGCAGCCCGGCAGGCCTTAAACGATGCAGACAGGACAGGCTGCGAAGTGTAAAAATGGCTTTTGAAACCGGCCAGCCATACATAAGTGTATGCCATGCCGGCATCGTTCTGGCATGCGTACCGGCGATGGATAAAGACGAGCCGCTTGGCGGCGTGTTCTTCGGCAAGTGCCTCTGGGATAAGCCGGACGATATTACTATTGACGAAATAAATAAACGCGTCAAAGGCATCAGAATCAACAGGGATAAGTTAGTTAGTGCGATTGAAAAACTCCCAGTTGTGTCGGGCAGGAAAGTTCACGAAGCGGCGGAATTTTTATTTGTCGCTCTTTACGAAATCACCGGCCTTGACCCGCATATAATTCAGTGGCGAAGACAGCGAAGTCAGCAGCAGTCCGAAATCGGCGAACTTATAAGGAAAGAAAAAGAAAAAAGCAGGGCAGGCCAGTATCCGCTTGAAGCTGAAAAAAAATTGATGGACAAGGTCAAAATCGGCGACCGGCTCGGAGCAAGAGAAATTCTCAATATGATTCTGGCATGTATTATGCTAAACGACCCCGGCGATTTGGCGGTACTCAAGGCCAGAATGCTTGAATTGCTCAGTATCCTCAGCAGAAGCGCAGTCGAAGGCGGAGTTGATATAAATTTCCTGCTCGAAAAAAATCTTGACTATATAAATAAAGTGATGCTGATTGACAATCAGCAGGATTTATGCGCGTGGATTGGAAACGCCCTCAACGATTTTATTGAGCAGGTTTATTCCACACAGGACAGCAGAAGAGTTTCGCAGATTAAACCGGCGATTGATTATATTATGACGCATTACTGCGAGCCGATTACACTTAGCGATGTTGCCAAAGCGACTCATTTAAGCGTTTCAAGATTAAGCCATGTGTTTAAAGAGCAGACCGGCTTTACGATAGTCGATTATATGACCAACGCGAGAATCGAATACGCAAAGGAACTTTTAATATCCACCAATAAAAACTGCACGGAGGTGTGTTTTGAGGCGGGATATAATAATCAGAGTTATTTTACAAGAACATTTAAAGAGGTCGTCGGCGTTACGCCGAGAAATTTCAGGGATATCAATAGACGGAAGTAAATGAAAAAGAATATAGCGATATTTGGTTCGACAGGTTCGATAGGGACAAACGCCCTGCGGGTTATTGAGGCTCTTGGCGATGAATATAAAGCAGTTGCCCTTAGCGCACATAATAATATAAGACTGCTGACAGAGCAGGTAAAAAAGTTCAAGCCGCAAACAGTCATTTTGACCAACCCAGCGAAAATCGACGAATTCAAAAAATTGCTCGGCAGGACAAATGTCGAAATACTTACCGGCAACGCCGGCCTTTTGGCAGCGGCGGCTGATAAGAATACTAATGTTATAATCGCTGCGGTTGTCGGCTCGGCCGGGCTTGAGGCGCTTTTGGCCACGGCAAAGACCGGAAAAGTTTTGGCTGTCGCCAACAAGGAGCCGCTTGTCATTGCGGGTGAACTGCTCACAAAAGTTGCTGCGGAAAACAACGCTAAAATTCTGCCGGTTGACAGCGAACATTCGGCAGTTTTTCAGGCTTTGCAGGCAGGGGACGCAAAGGAAGTCAGCAGGATTATTCTTACTGCCAGCGGCGGGCCTTTTAGAGGAGCAACGGCGGAACAAATTGAAAACGCCACGCTCCAGCAGGCTCTTGCGCATCCGACCTGGAATATGGGCAAAAAAATCACTATCGATTCTGCCACGATGATGAATAAGGCTCTGGAAATAATCGAAGCCAAATGGCTATTTGATGTTCCTGTGGAAAAAATCGAAGTGATTGTCCATCCTGAGTCGATAATTCATTCTATGGTGGAGTTTGTTGACGGCTCGGTGATAGCGCAGATGTCCCCGCCTGATATGTGTCTGCCGATTCAATACGCCCTGACCTTCCCGCACAGGGTGAAAGGCATAACAAAGCACCTGAAATTGGAAGAAATCGGCAAGTTGACCTTTGAAAAACCCGATATGGAAGTTTTCAAGGCTCTAAAGATTGGTTATCAGGTCGCAAAGGCCGGCGGGACTGCCGCAGCGGTGTTTAACGCCGCAAATGAGGCTGCCGTAGAAGAATTTCTGGCGGGAAATATAAAATTTGTTAATATCGTCGAACTTATTGAGCGTTGTCTCGATAAACATAATGTGAAAATGAACGCGACGCTGGAAGAACTGCTTTCAGCCGACAATTGGGCAAGAAATGAGGTAAAGAAATGTCTGAACAAGGTAATGTAAAATCAAAAAATATGACTAATCTGCTGTTTTTGGCGGCGCTGATTGGAATCGTGATATATTTCATTTCCAAAAACGTTGAAAAGAGCGCCAGTATCATTCTGTCTTTTGTCGGGCTGGGTGTGGTGATATTTGTTCATGAGTTTGGCCATTTTATTGCTGGTAAACTGTCGGATATTTGCGTCGAGGCATTCGCGATAGGATTTGGTCCGGTTGTCATAGGCGTTAAACGATGCGAGAAATTTCTGCGGTTCAGAATCCTGCCAACTATATTGCTCAAGGACAATGACCCGGACGGCGAAGGGCTTTTGTGCTTAAAACTGCCGATGAACTGCAAAGCAGGCGAAACGGAATATCAATTGAGAATTTTCCCGCTGGGAGGGTTTGTAAAACTGCTCGGCCAGGAAGATGTCGGCGCAGACAAGCCAAGCGATAACCCACGCTCATTTTTGAACAGGCCTATTTGGAAAAGAATAATGGTCGGTTCTGCCGGCGTGATATTTAACGTCATTCTTGCGATAGCTTTTTTTGTCGTTGTTTTCACCAGAGGTATAAATATGCCGCCGGCGATTGTAGGCGGTACAATACCGGGCTATCCAGCCGAGAAGGCCGGATTGATGCCGGGCGATGAGATAATTTCGGTTGATGGAAAAAACAATATAGATTTTACTACTGTCGCTATGGCAGCGGCTCTGTCAGGCAAAGGCGAGCCTGTCAATATGACTGTAAAGCGGGCAGACGGCAAAATAGAAGATGTTAATATAATTGCAAAAGAGCTGCCGGGAGCCGGTTTCAGAGGCTTTGGCATATTACCATCGTTCACGCTTGAAATGGCAAAGATTGAAACCCCTGAAGCATTTTTGGCCGCGACAGGCTTAAAAGCCGGCGATATCCTGACAACTGTTGATGGCGAGAAAATTGAACAGCCCTGGCAATATACTGAAAAAATACAGCAAGTTTTTGAGCCGACAGTTGAGTTGTCATTCCAAAGGCCGGGACAAAATAAGCCTGTAGTTTTCACAGACAGGCTTGAATTTAATGCATGTATAGAATATCAGGATGGCGGAGAATTTATACCTTCGCATATCGGCGGGATTATTCCGAGACTTAAAATTATTTCCGTAGAATCGGCCAATGGCAACCAAAACCTTAAAAGGATTTCCAAAATTATTTCTGTCGAATCGGCGGATGTCAATCAAATACTGCAGAAGGGCGATATTATTGTCCGTGTCGCCGATATCGCCAATCCCACGTATCAGGAACTGCGTCAGGCGACAATTACATATGCCGAGCAGGATTTAAAACTCACAGTGCTTAGAAACAGCGAACTTATTGAAGCAACGGTAGTTCCGAAAATCGGCAAAGACGGCAGGGCGGTCATAGGAATAGGTGTAGGCCTTGATATTGATAATCCAATCGTCGCGGCTGTCGCTGATGCCAACACATCGCAGATTGGCAGTTTGCCCAGAGGGGCGGAGATTGTTTCCTTTGCGGGCGAAGGAGTGAAAAACTTTTTTGATATCGCCGCAGCCCTTGAAAAAAACAGGGGCAAAACAGTTAAAATCATTTACAGAAGTACATTGGATGAAAAACAAATGGATTATGCTGTGGGGCAATATGGCGATATTTTAGCCGTAAGTCCGATTACAGCGTATGAATTGCCGTTCAAGCCGCTCAGGAAACTCTATCGTGCTGACGGCGCTGTTGATGCTATGAAAATGGGAACTCGAAAAACAGTTGAATTTATCGCACAGACTTATATGACGATAAAAGGGTTGATTGTCGGCGATATAAGTCCCAAGAGCCTGATGGGTCCGGTCGGTATGATTTCCGCCAGTTCGAAGATTATCGAAAGTAAGGAGTATATTCATTATCTTAACTTTATGGGTATTATCAGCGCCTGTCTTGCGGTAATGAATTTTCTGCCGCTGCCGATACTTGACGGCGGACTGGTTTTGATGCTGATTATCGAAAAAATAAAAGGCTCGCCAGTGCACACAAAGATACAGGAATGGCTTGTTTATATCGGCCTTGCCCTCATTGGCGGACTGTTTGTGCTGATAACCTATAACGACATTTTAAGAGTATTCTTCGACAAATAGGAATAATACTGATGAACGAAGACAAAAAGAATATTCTCAAGTGGCGAAAAAAAAATTCCTATTACTATCGGTGGATTGAGAAAATTCACAAATTCGTCATAAGGCCGAACAGCAGAGTTTTGCAAATCGGCTGCGAAACCGGTGAATTGCTGGCAGGGGTTAATCCATCTTATGGTCTTGGCATTGATGCCGATGCCGCAAAAATCGCCGTTGCCAAAGAACAGTTTGGTCATTTGAATTTTCAGGTTGCCGACCCGCATCAGTTCACAATCGATGAAAAATTTGATTATGTGATTATCTGTAATTCGCTTGGCGGCTGGCACGATGTGCAGAAAGTTTTTGAAAATATCCGCCCAGCCGCGACTCCGGATACGCGGATTATCATCGCGTATTATAATTATCTGTGGGAGTTTGCCCTTGAGCTTGGCTCGCTGCTTAAAATAAGAAGGCCTTATGAGTATCAAAACTGGCTTTCGCAAAACGATATAGTGAATTTGCTCGATTTGGCGGGCTTTGAATCCATAAGGCAGAATTCATTTATGCTGCTGCCAAAGCGAATTTGGCCGATTACGTCAATTTTCAATTATTTTCTAACGCTGCTGCCGGGCTTTAGATGTTTTAACCTCATCAATCTGATAATAGCCAGACCTATTCCGCCGCAAAAACCGCAAAACGAACTTTCAGTTTCGGTTATTGTTCCCTGCAGAAACGAAAAGGGCAACATCGCCGATGCGATATTGCGAATTCCGCCGATGGGCAGAGAAACCGAAATAATTTTTGTCGATGGCAGCAGCAGCGACGGCACTGTTGAGGAAATAGAAAAACAAATCGCTTACCACCCCGAAAGAAAAATCAAACTGATTCATCAGGGCGATGGAATCGGCAAAGGCGATGCCGTTCGCAAAGGATTTGCCGCAGCCGCCGGCGATGTGCTTGTGATTCAGGATGCCGACTTAACCGCTCCGCCGGAGGATTTGCCGAAATTTTTCAAGGCAATCTGCGATGGCAAAGGAGAGTATATCAACGGCTCTCGGCTTGTTTATCCAATGGAAAAGCAGGCGATGAGATTTCTGAACCTGCTCGGCAACAAATTTTTCAGTATGCTGTTCACCTGGCTGCTTGGTCAGAAATTCAAAGATACCCTCTGCGGAACGAAAATGATTAGCCGAAAAAATTACGAGCTTATCGCAGCAAATCGTTCGTATTTCGGCGAGTTTGACCCGTTTGGCGATTTCGATTTGATTTTCGGCGCTGTCAGGCAGAACCTGAAAGTTGTCGAAGTTCCGGTTAATTATAAGGCCAGAACTTATGGCGAAACAAACATCAGCAGATTTAGACACGGTTGGCTGCTGCTGAAAATGAGCTGGATTGCGTTTAAAAAAATTAAATGGCTGGGTAAATATTGAAGTTTTTAAAAATTGCAAAGCATAAGGATTCGGCTGAACTTGATATGCCTGAAACAACGATTCGGCATTGTCAGATTATTCAGCAAAAGCGGTTTCTTAAAAACATATATGTCGATTTTTACAGCCGATTCAAAAAAGCGTTCGGCAATCCTGAAAATAAACGCCTTGTCGAACTTGGCAGCGGCGGCGGCTTTATAAAAGAAATTATCCCAAACGCAATTACCTCTGATGTAATAAAAGTGCCCGGCGTTGATATGTCCTTTTCAGCAGAGCAAATGCCATTTGAGAATGGAAGCGTTGATGCGTTTTTTATGTTCGATGTGCTGCATCATATTCCAAATCCGAGGCTGTTTTTCAGAGAAGCCTGCCGATGTCTCAGACCCGGCGGCAAAATAGTTATGATTGAGCCTGCCAATACTTTATGGGGGCGTTTCATATACAAAAATTTTCATCACGAGGCGTTTGATGAAAAAGCCGGCTGGCAAATGGAATCGACTGGCCCGCTTTCCAGTGCCAATGGCGCTGTTCCATGGATAATTTTTAATCGCGACAGAAAAATTTTTGAAAATGAATTTCCTGAATTGCAGATTTTGAAAATTTCGTTTCATACGCCGCTGCGGTATTTGATTAGCGGAGGGCTTACTTTGCGTCAACTGCTTCCGGGTTGTTGCTATGGGTTAGTGGCGGGATTGGAATGGCTGCTTTCACCGGCTAACAATATTTTGGGGATGTTTCAGACTATTGAGATTGAGAAAAGACACAACAGAGGTTAATTTAACGATATAGACATGTATAAAAGAATAAAAAAACAATATTTAAGAAAGTTGGAAGTCCTATGATTGGATTGATTGATAGATTGGCCATAACACGAATTAAGCTGTTTTTTGCCCGGATACTTTATTGTCTGATACATCTAATATATCGCAAAGACAAACGTATTATCACTAGGAATGGAATTACTTATGAAATTGATTTATCGGAATGTGTCGATTTATCCATTTTTTTATTGGGCCATTTCCAAAAACATGTTTCTAATAATAAACGTCTCTCTTTGTCTGAGAATGCAATAATTTTTGATGTGGGGGCGAATATAGGGGCCATGGCTCTGCAATTTGCCAAACAGTCCCCATTGGGAAGAGTATATGCATTTGAGCCTACTTTTTATGCCTTCGCAAAGCTGAAAAGAAATCTTGCACTAAATCCTGAACTTGCGAATAGAATTGTTGCAATTCAAAGTTTTGTCTCCTCGGAAACGTCGGGTGAAGCTAATATAAAGGCGTATGCAAGTTGGAAAGTAGGAGGTTCTGACGATAGCGGCAAGCACTTGATTCACGGAGGAACCGTAAAGCCTGCCCAGGGGATAGGGGCGATATCTCTCGATGATTTCTGTGAACAGAACAACATCGAGAAGCTGGACTTTATCAAAATAGATACCGATGGACACGAATTGGAGGTTTTAAAAGGAGCACAGAAAATTATTGGAAAGTTCAAGCCTGCTATCATTTTTGAAATCGGAATATACCTATTGCAGGAAAGAGGCGTTGATTTTTCAGACTATTTAAAATTTTTCGCATCCTTAAACTATTGTTTATTAAACTGCGATAGCCTCAGGGAAATAACTGCGGATAATTATCGCAGGCATGTTCCATTAAATAGAACAAGTGATATTTTGGCAGTCGCCAATACTTGAAAATCAAAAGGGTTAATAATGGCTGTGCAAAAAGGAATTAAAATTCGCCGAAGGCATAAAAAGCCAGCGAATGAAAACTCTATTCAGATAGTTTCTCCTGAAATTATAGCGCAACGTGAAAAATACTTCGGTATTTTAACCATTGTCGTTCTTTTTGCCTTTGGCGTTTACCACTCAATTCTTTATTTCGGTCATACGGCTGTCCCCAATTCGGATTTTCCTGCCTTTTTCTCTACCGGCCGGCAGCTTTTATCTTTTCACATCCCATCAAGTTTTAAGCGTGTTCCGGTTCTTGGGATTTTGCAAGTTCTTCTTTCCTGGATCATCGGCGGCCAACATCCCGGCTTGACAGCCGGTTGGCTGCTGAATGCGATATTGCATCCGTTCAATCTTATCCTGCTGTGGCTCATCTGTAGAAAGTTCGTAGGTAAATCGGGCTTGTGGATTGCAATAATTGCAATACTCAATCCAATGGTTATTTATCTGCTGACTGAACCGATAGTAGAAACTACATTTTTATTTTTTATACTTTTGACTTTCTATTTTATTCTGAAAAATTCCCGGTGGAGTTATCTTTTTGCATCAATCGCAACGATGACTCGTTACGAAGGCGCAGCTCTTATTCTTGCGGCTTTTATAATCGATATGATAAACAGCAAAACAAAACAGGAACGATTCCGAATTTTCCTCTATTCAGCATTGGCGGCGACACCCGTGGCAATTTGGATGGTCGGTATTTTGATGACCCCGCATGCAGAATCGTATTTAACTGTTTATGGAAAAGAGTATGCCAAATTGTATGCGCAACCGGAAGAAAGCAGAACTGGTTTTTTTATGAATTTAGGCGTGTTATGGGAAACAGGATTTCAACCTCTGCTGATACCTTTTTTCAGCGATAACAGCGAAGACATAAATATGGTTTGGGGATTGAGTAAATTTTTTGCGATTATGGGGTTTGCTTTTGGTTCGATTTATGGACTATTCAAACGCCGATGGGAAGTGCTCGCTTTGCTCATATTTCTGATATCATATTTTGCGATTCATTTAAAATTTCCTGTTCAGTATTCGCGATACTATATGCCGATTTCCTGGGTCGCACTTTTACTGTGTTGGTTCGGCTTGCAAAACATCTGGAACCTGCTGAATAAAAACAGGCGTATCCCTAAGCCGATTATATTCCTCTTACAGGCAATTATTTTGACAATTACTATTATATGGCTGATCAGCCTTCCTCTATCGTTGCCGAAATTAACTCCTGCCAGCGCCGTATCCGTTTCAATGCCGTATGTTGCAATTGTGGTCGTGTTACTTTTGCTTGCCGGACGTACTTATATTTATAAAATTAAAAACATATTTTCTCAGGTGGTTATTCTTGCGGTATTGGGGCTTATTATCGCATCGAATCAATTTATACTCGCTCCCACGCTTGGTAACGGCCAAAGAGATATAGAGTTCAAACTTCTGGGGAATTGGTACGTTGCAAATGCTAAACCCGGCGAAAAAATGGGGCTTTTTTTGTCACATGTGGTACAGATATATGCGCCTAAATACGCCGACAATCTTGTTTACCTGCCCACTTCCGATAACCCTGTGAATTTTGTAAAGGCCTGCTACGATGCAAACATCACTTATGTCGTCTGGGCATCACGCGAAGGATTGAGTAGGGATGCCAGCTACCATCAGACGAATTTAGATAAAAACATAGCTATGCTTCGCGAACCAAAGAGTATCGGCCCGTATGAGTATATAACAACTATTAAGGCAAACCAATACCGCTATGTTAATATTTTTAGACTCAAGCCTCGGCCATAAATCACAAAAAAGGGCGGGGTTATAACCCCGCCCATAATATAAATATATCATGACCGTTTTTAGCCGCGTCTTCTAAGCATCATACCACCTATAAAAAGTAGTCCCAGCGTCGCAGGCTCCGGTACCGCGAAAATATAATTGAATCTTGAATCTTTTGCGACTATCTCACCAGCAAAACCAGACATAGGACTCAGTACAGAAGGGTCCATTGCATACAACCTGTTTACACCGGCAACACAGGGATGACTTGAGAAGCTCGTTACAGATGCGCTGCCTATGCCTACATAAGCATCAGTCATCGAAATATTATATGAGTTGAGCAGAATACTCGCTTCTGAGGCTCCCCAACTCCAACCTCCCACATACATAACATTGCCGCCCGAATTTGCATAATCACGCATTTTGGAACCTAAGCCCGCACCTGCCCAGAGCCAAACGACAGCAGAATAACTGCTCAAGTCTGATGATATCCAGTTCTGGGGGTCAGAAATGGTGACGGTATAACCGGCACTTTGAAGCGATTGCAGTAAATTTGAGCCAGTTAGCTGACGATCATAGTAGGCTTTGTCAAAAAGAATTGATTTGTTGGAAGAATCGGCCGTGAGCCAGTTAAGCGAACTTACGGCGAAATGCTGATAATCCTGTGAGCTGGACGTAAGCATCCAGTCATCGGCAACCGCGACAAGCTTCCCTGCGGCAAATGCGGAACTGCCAAACACTGATACAAAAACTAAACTCCACAATACGTTTTTCATGTTCTCCCTTCCAAAAATAGTTTATGGTTATTAATTAGTGTACATACACTAACATCACAGATTTAATTTAGAGGAGAGAATTCAAACGGCATGATATGTATTCTCTCCGCCTCCAAGTGGTAATTATAGATTACTTTCTATCTGATTGCAACTATTTTTTCGGACTTTTGTGAAAAAAATTGGATTTTTCACAATCCGAAACAGTCAATCTATCAAGCAGACAAGCCAAGCAGCCTGATATGCCTGACTGCGGCAGGGCGGCAGCTATTGCGGTAAGGGTATCCTTAAGGCAACCTCTAAAAATGCGTAAATTCAGAGCCGCGAGCGTAAGCGACCGGTCAAAAACAACGTCTATTATGTTTGATTGTCAATTTTTAGAGGCATCCTTAAACTTTCAGACCGTAATCAGCCAGCAGTTTTTTAAGTTCTTCTTTCTGGCCGGCGGTCAGCGGTGTCATCGGCAGCCGCATTTCTTCCGAAGCCATACCAAGCAGGGCGATGGCAGCCTTTACCGGTATCGGGTTTGTGGCCATACTTAGCATCGTCCGCGAAAGCTTGAACAGCTTGTTATGCCATTTTCTTGCTGATACAAAATCACCCTCTAAAATCAAATCCATCATCGCCTTTACATCGGTTGGCACGATGTTAGCAACGACACTGATAACGCCCTTGCCGCCAACCGAGCAAATCGGCAGGGTGAGCGAGTCGTCGCCCGACAGAATCGTAATATCGCAGGAATTTGCTATATCGCTTGAAACGTCCAATTGGCCGGTCGCCTCTTTAACCGCGACGATATTTTCAATTTGAGCAAGTCTGGCTATTGTCGCAGCAGTCATACCGGCTCCGCATCTGCCGGGGATATTGTAAAGAATTATCGGCAAATCCACTTCCTCGGCTATCGCTGCGAAGTGCTGATAAAAACCTTCCTGTGTCGGCTTGTTGTAGTAGGGCGTAACCTGCAATGAAGCGTCCGCTCCGGCCTTACGCGCAAATGCGGTCAATTCAATCGCCTCAGCGGTGCTGTTTGAGCCTGTTCCCGCGATTACAGGAACTTTGCCGTTAGCGACTTTTACAACCCGTTCGATTACCTGTTTGTGTTCGGTGTGGCTAAGTGTCGGCGATTCGCCGGTTGTGCCGCAGGGGACAATACCATCAATGCCGCTTTTTATTTGAAATTCGACTAATTCATCAAGCGTATTGAAATCGACCTGGCCGTTATCAAACGGCGTTATGAGAGCTACCATTGCTCCGGTGAACATTTTACAAACTCCTTACGAATTTTCTTTCAGTATTTTACAGTATGCCTTGACGGCGTTTGCCAGACCCATATCGAGCGCATCAGCGATAAGAGCGTGCCCTATGGAAACTTCCATTACCGGCCTTACCTTTTTACAGAAATAGCCGAGATTGTCAAGGTTCAAATCGTGGCCGGCATTCACGCCGAGGCCGATTTCGGCGGCTTTTTTAGCTGCCGCGGCATAATCCGCAGTCAGGGATTCGAGGTCTTTTTTCTGGGCAAAAGCAGCCGCAAAAGGCTCGGTATAAAGTTCTATACGGTCTGCACCAATTTTTTTGGCCTTTTCGACCATCTCAATTACAGGGTTCACAAAGAGACTTACCCTTATGCCCAGCGATTTCAGTTTTTCGATGACCGGCAGGAGTCTTTCGCAGTTTTTATCGTTCAAATCCCAGCCGTGGTCAGAGGTATTCTGACCTGGCATATCAGGAACCAAAGTGGCCTGTGTCGGACGTATTTGGGGCATTAAGTCCATATATTTGCCTGTAAATGGATTGCCTTCGATATTAAACTCAACCCGGCTTACGACATTCTTCAGTTCGTGAACATCGGAATATCTTATGTGCCGCTCATCAGGCCGGGGGTGGACGGTAATGCCATAAGCGCCAGCGGAAATACAGGTCGCGGCAGCATTAACCACGCTTGGAATACCCAGCGAACGGGAATTGCGAACGAGAGCTATCTTATTCAAATTTACGCTTAAATGTGTCATCGTGGGTTAGTTTATACAGCAGCCAATAGCCGGTAGTCAATAGCCAATAGAAATTAGCTTCGCCGTGTGATATGCCTTTATTGAGCGTAGAACAAACCTGAATGAAACATAACATATATTATAGGACGTTGATGGTAATGCAAAATCTTGGCTTTTAAGCTTCTATTTAGACACTAATACAACATTCGACTTTTCATCCTGAGCAACTGTGTACGCTCATTCATCTTTATTTAATAGAATAGAAAATCGGTAATCTTAAGAAATTTATCGGAATTTAGCCTTGCAAAACACACCTTAAACCAATTATAATTATCTATCAGTTATATCCTTCAAATGTAAATTACTTTTTTTTGGAGAAACACTATGAAAAGGATTGGAATTGGACTGTTTGTTTGTGCCGCTGTTTGTATCGCTATTGGTTTCGCAGGCTGTACCAACAAGGCCGATGAAAACAAGCCCCTTAGTGAAGTACAGGCTGATGCTCAAAAAATGGATGTTGAGCAGTTGAAAGCAATGGCAACAAAATACAAAGAGGCCATTACAGCTAAAAAGGCGGATGTGGACAAGGTTATGGCCAAGATGAAAGATGTACCCCTTGCCGATGCTATGGGCAAAGAAGCTACATCGCTAAAGCAGGAAGTTGATGCTCTCGCCAAGTCCATAAAGGCGCTCAACGAGCGTTTTGACGTTTATTACAACAAGCTCGTTGAAAAAGGCGCGGATGTTTCAGGACTGAGCATTTAATCAGCTTCTTTTCTTGGATAAATCGCTTATTTTGCCATAAATAAGGCTTTTTTGTTGACAGTTAAGCCTTATAACCTATAATGACTTGGCGTATTTTTTAATTAACGCTGGCTTTGCGGAGCGGGTCTATGAAGAATTGTAAAATTTTGGTCTTATTAGGTTGTGTATTTCTGAGTACGGCAGTTTTTGCCGAACAACTGCGGGATGACTGGAACGACTTCCTGCATTATACGGTCATTGGTCGATTCGACCTTGCCGCCGGCTTTGCCCAGAAAATTATCGACAGCAACGCCAACCCGGTTGAACTGCTTCGGCTCAGCGAAGAAAATCCCCGCGGCTACGCCATTGTTGTAAAGGTTCACGCAAACAACCCGCAGCTTGCGCCCCTTGCGGAAAAAATCCTCGGCATCATAGAGCAAGGCCGATTCGCAAGACGCACTGATTCTGAAATTATCGTTGAGGAAGTCAAAAGGCTCAGCGGCACTGTTCGAGGCAAATACACCGCCATCGAAAGACTTCGCAACGCCGGTGAATACGCCATCCCATATATGGTTGACGCAATGGCTGACCAGAATCGCAAGGCCGAGTTCCCAAACATTACGACCGCCCTGCCTGAAGTCGGAAAATCCGCAATTAGACCTCTTGCCGCCGCCCTTGCGATGGACAATCTGATTGTCAAAGCCGAAATAATAAAAGCTATGGGCAAAATCGGCTATCCAGAATCGCTTGGCTATCTGAAATACATCGCGGAAAAAGATTCTTCACAGCAGCTTCGCCAGCTTGCTCTTGAAAGCATCGGCCAGATTGATTCTTCCGCATCAGCTAAAACAGCGGCGGAGCTTTTCTTCCAGACCGCCGAAAATTATTACTATAAAGCCGATTCTCTGATGCCGGCATCAGATGTCAATTTTGCCAATATATGGTTCTGGAGCAAAGAATCAAACGGCCTGGTAAAAGAAGCAATCAGCAGAACTTATTTCAGCGAAATGATGACTATGCGCTGCTGCGAGCTTTCTTTACAGGCAAATCCAGACTTCGGTGAGGCTATTTCGCTGTGGATTGCGGCGTTCTTTCGTGCCGAAGGCATAAGTAAGGTTTATCCAAAATATTTCGGCCAGGGCCACGCTAATGCGATGACTTACGCCACAACCGCAGGAGCCGAATATCTGCACAGCGCTCTTGCCCGCGCGGTTAAGGATAAGGATGCCGTTATTGCCCTGGGTGTGGTTGAGTCGCTCGTTCGCAACGCCGGCGAAAAATCACTTATGTACAGACTGAAAACTTCCCAGCCTCTGATTGATGCCCTGACCTTTGACGACAGAGCCGTCAGATTCAGCGCTGCTATCGCTATTTCTCTGGCGGGGCCTGCCGAGCCGTTTAAGGAAAGCTCATTAGTTGTCAAAAATCTTGCTGAAGCGATTTCAGCCCCTGCCGATGAAAAATGGCAGAAAGACACCGCTGATACTTACGCAATTAGAGCCTGCGATGCGATGCTCAAACTTGCTCAGACAAAAAATCAGGTCATAGACCTTTCAGCCGCCCTTTCGCAGCTTGTCTCTGCCACAAAAGATTCGAGAAATGAAATTAAAATTTTTGCCGCTCAGATACTCGCTTATCTTTCCAGCCCGGATGCTCAAAGGGCAATCGCGGATATGGCGATTATGGACAGCAATCAAACCGACGTTAAAATTGCTGCTTTTGATTCTCTTGCAGTCTCAGCAAAGGTCAACGCCAATCTGCTGCGGGACGAGCAGGTTAATCAGATATACTTGATTGTTCAGTCAACAACGATAGATACCGAGTTGCGTTCAAGCGCAGCGGCTGCATTTGGTGCGTTGAATCTGCCGAGCAGAAAGGTAAAGGATTTGATACTTTACCAGGCAAAAACCAGCCTCTGATTTTCTTTAAAAGTGGTTGTTTTGCCTGTACTATGCCCCCGCAGCGAGGTGCCAGTATGGCTAAAATTACCGAAAAAACCGGCAAAATTGACGAAAAAGAACGCAAAAATGCGATAAGCGATTTCGTCAAAACTCTCTCGGCTGAACACAGAATGCTGATTATACTTAAAAGTCAGCTCTATGGCGGCGATTGGGACCCGATGTACAATGATTTGAAAAATCGCCTTGATGGAAAACCGTATATTTTCAAACTGGCAAATCGCATTAACGATGACATTGAGAGAATCGAAAAAATGAGACAGTTTGAGCGGCAGTTTGACTGCAATCTCTGCGATTTTGTAGATTCAGTTGAATAATAGCTTCGGCCAATGGCCGAATCCTCATTTTTGATTTTTTATCTTTGATTTTTAAAAAATAGGAGCTATACGTTGAAGAACTTTAGTTTTATTTGTTTATTTGTTGTTATATTTTCTGCGACTGTTTACGGCGGAGGTATCAGCGAAAAACTTCTAAATCAGGCCGGTCTTTCGACCGTCTGGCAAACCGCTGTCGCTCTGGATGCTGGAGAGAACATTCAGAGAATAGACATTCTCGGCGATTATATCTATATATTAACAGGCACAAATTATTTATTCTGTCTCGACAGAAACACCGGCAAACTAAGTTTTTCCGCAACCGTCGCCCTGCCGAAAATGCCGGCCTCGGCTCCTTCATCTTATAAAAACACAGCTTATATTGTCGCCGAAAATAAACTTATCGCTTTTGACATTCTGCAAAGGACTGAAATTTCCAGAATTATTTTGCCTATGCCTGTTTCTGCTGCCGTAGCCGCTAACGAAAAATACCTCTATTTGCCGGGTATGGACAAAAGATTGCACATCCTCGATGCTAACAGCGGGCATGAACTTTTCAAAGTTACCGCTGATAATTTCTCAGGCATTACCAGCATTTCGGCAACCGAAACCTCCGTCATTTTCGCCACAGCCGGTGGAAATGTAATATGTATGGAAGCCTCATCGCCGAAACGGATTTGGCAGTTTAACGCCGTCGGTGGAATTGTTGCTCCGCTCGCTTCAGCGTCAAACTATATATACGCAGCCAGCAAAGACACTAACCTTTACAAAATAGATCCCAACAGCGGAAAAATGGTATGGAACTTCCCATTCCACGCCGGCTCTGCTCTTACAACCCAGCCAAGAGCAACACAGACGACCGTTTATCAGTACGCCGAAAATAAAGGTGTTTACGCCATAGATGCCGACAGCGGAAAACAGCTTTGGCTCTTGCCAGATGGCACAGACCTGCTCGCAGAAAACGGCAGCACCGCATATATTATGGACAAAAATAACAACTGCGTCGCGATGGATAACCGGCAGGCCAAAAAGATTTGTATAATAAATTTCGCTCCAGTAACCGCTTATGCCGCCAATACCGCTGACGCGAAGATTTATATAATGGACGGCAAAAACATTTCCTGTATCGCCCCGGCTGCAAAATAAAAATATATCAGGGAAGAAAGACGATTCAAATGGATGTGAAAATCAGCACCGCCTTAATCAGCGTATCAGACAAAACCGGCATCGTTGACTTTGCAAAGAGCCTTTCAGCAATGGGCGTTAAAATTATCAGTACCGGTGGAACCGCGAAAGCCCTCGCACAGGCCGGCATAAACGTCGTAAGCGTCGATTCAGTTACCGGCTTCCCCGAAATGATGGATGGCAGAGTAAAAACTCTCCACCCCAAAATCCACGGCGGACTGCTCAGTATCCGCGACAACGCCGAACATCAGGCCGCGATGAAAAAACACGCCATCGAGCCGATTGACCTTGTCTGCATAAACCTTTATCCGTTTGAACAGACCATCGCAAAGCCCGATTGCAAATTTGCGGATGCCATAGAAAATATCGACATCGGCGGACCAAGTATGGTTCGCTCGGCTGCGAAAAATCATAAATTTGTAACCGTCGTTACAAACTCCACCCAATATGAAAAGGTAATCGCAGAGATGAAAGCAAACAAAGGCTCGGTGAGTGAAGCAACACGAACTGACTTTGCCAGAATCGCCTTCGGTATGACGGCATCCTACGATTCAGCCATCTCAAAATACCTCAATAAACAGGCAGGCGTAAGCTATCCTGAGCGAATGACAATATCGCTTGCCAAAACGATGGAACTTCGCTACGGCGAAAATCCGCACCAGAGCGGAGCATTTTATAAACTTCCAGCAAATTCTGAAATGAGTGTGTCCTCCGCAAAACTTATGGAAGACGAAACTCAAATCAGCTTCAACAATCTGCTCGATGCCAATGCCGCCTTTGAATTAGTCAAGGAATTTTCAGAGCCTGCCGCCGTTGTCGTCAAACATCTGAACCCCTGCGGCTGCGCCGTTGACGATGACATTCACAAGGCCTATCAAAAAGCCTATGAAACCGACGTAACAAGCGCATTCGGCGGCATCATTGCACTGAACAGAAACGTTGATAAAGCTCTTGCCACTACAATTATGGAATCTTATTCGCTCTTCGGCAAAGCAAAGGGAGCGGCTGGATTTTTCGCTGAGGTCATTATCGCCCCTGAATTCTCCGCAGAGGCTCTGGAAATTATACGCAATCTAAAACCCTGGGGCAAACGAGTAAGACTTATGGAAACAGGCGCAATCGACCGTATGAAAATTGACTGCGGCGAATTTGACATCCGCTGTATTATCGGCGGAATGCTGCTCCAGCAAAGAGACCTCGCAGGCTGGGAGCCGCAAAATCTCACATATCCCACAAAAGTAAAGCCCGACAAAAAACAGCTTGAGGATTTGAGAATCGCCTGGCTCTGCGCAAAGCACGTCAAGAGCAACACTATCACGCTTGTCAAAAATAAAAAACTCATCGGCGTTGGAGCCGGCCAAATGAATCGTGTCGAATCAGGTCTGCTCGCCTTCAAAGGCGCAGGCAGCGAAGCAAAAGGCTCTGCCATGGGCTCGGATGCTTTCTTCCCATTCCCGGACAATATCGAAAATGCCGCACAGCACGGCGTTGCCTGCATAATCCAGCCGGGCGGCTCTAAGAAAGACGATGAAATCATCGCCGCCGCTGACAAACACGGCATCGCTATGGTCTTCACCGGCAAACGGCACTTTAAACACTAATAAACAGTTGGCGGATGGAACTTTTGCTTTACAATAATTGGCCGACTGGTTATATTCAGGACAAAGGAGGCAAAGAGGTAAGGAATCAAGGATTTTACAGAGCCGCGACAGTACTATAGCGGTAAATCCTTATTTCTTTACATCTTTATTTCCTTATTTTGTGCCGATGTAGCTCAATGGTAGAGCACGGCTTTCGTAAAGCCGGGGTTATGGGTTCAAGTCCCGTCATCGGCTTTATGTGTTTAGTTCGTCAGTCCCGCAATTGCGGCACCGATTAGCGTGGCATTATCAACGCTGATAATTTCCCAGTAAATCCCAACCTCATTTTCAAGATACTGCTTGAGGTAGAATTCAATCCTGCTTTTCAATCCTTTCATCTGATAAAACGTCGTGCCTTCCGCAACAATACACATAGGTTTATCCGGGCGAGTATCACAACCGGATTTAATCGCCATTGCTGAAAGATTTATCGCCGCCAGCTTTGCCGCTCGCTCAATCATTCTGTCCGCCAGATAATACATCTTAACCGCATCATCGTTGTCTCCGTTTTTGCATGCTATTGCCAAAGGATTTTCATCATACGGATAAAACATAAAATCATTTAGCTGCTTAGTTTCAAGCCCCCGCATTTGCGAAATCGCTTTAGCCGCATCGCTCGAAAACAAACCGTCATCGCAGGCCTTTTGAATTGTCGCAAAACATATCGCCCCCAAATATGCGCCTGAAATCATTTTCTCGAATATATGTTCTCCGGGATTAGCCGTAGTCTTGTCAAATTCCTTATCAATCGTCCCTCTTTGACAACGCGAAAAATTCGCCGACTCCGCATTAATAATCTGCCCTCGAAGCAAATCGGGGCCTTTTTGTTTTTTGATATTGCTGTTCTTTTCCACATAACAGCAGTTTGTCCCCGTGCCGAGAATGAAACCAAGATAACCGCTGAATATTCTGTTGTTATATCCCACGCCGGCCAGAAGCGTCGCCACTGTATCGTTCAAAATTACGATATGCTTATCGCCGCCTGATTTCATCTCAGCCATAGCACGATTAAGATTTTCACCGATTAACTGCCCTGCAACATCTTTGGCTTTGACCTCTTTTGTTAGACGAATAAGTTTACCGTCTCTATTGGGTAAAATTTCCGACGGGTATGAAAAACAAAAACCGATATTCTCCGATGTTCCAGCAACATCCTTAACATAATCCGCCATTGCTCTAAAAAATTCATCCCTACTCACCTGCCGCTGTACGCCGGGCATTTGATACTTTTTAATATTTTCCACGACGGGCTGTTTTTGCTCATCAAAGCGAACGACAGCAACTCGAAAATTTGTTCCACCGGCATCTATAACTATAACAGGCTTGTTGGCCGGAACATCCGAGCCGACTTCGATATAGGTCGGTATCATTTCAAGGCTGCTCTTTTGCCCGTCAAGTCCCTTTCGCATTTCATCGAGAAACGCCTTTATATTCGTCTCAATATCGACGCTCAGATAGTCCATCTGATATTTATCGAGAAATTTTAATACGTCGTTTTTTATCTTGTCCATAATTAAATCTTGTCATCGGCTGTAGCCGTTCGGGTTTTTGCTGTGCCATTTCCACGCTGTTTCAACTATTTTTTCAAGTTCCGGAAATTTAACTTTCCAGCCCAACTCCTTTTTCGCCTTCGTCGCATCAGCCGTCAAAACCGCAGGGTCTCCATTTCTTCGCGGTACTATCGTTACCTTAAAATCGGTTCCTGACACCTTTTTAACAGTCTCGATTACCTGCCTAACAGAATACCCCTTTCCATTGCCGAGATTATAAATCTGCTCGCTGCCGCTTTGAAGTTTTTCAAGCGCAAGCAAATGCGCTGAACACAAATCCTCAATATGAATATAATCCCTTACGCACGTCCCATCTTCAGTCGGGTAATCGTCGCCAAAAACTTTTATATCTTCCCTTTTGCCCATTGCCGCTGCGATTATGAGCGGAATAAGATGGCTTTCAGGCTTATGGTCTTCGCCAAGCGTTCCGTCTCCGCCAGCGCCGGCAGCGTTAAAATATCTCAACGCCGCATAATTAAGCCTCCCCGTCAAACTCTGAAAATGGCACATCCTTTCAACAGCCCACTTTGTCTCGCCATAAGGATTGATGGCTTTTTTTTGCAGTTCTTCGGTAATAGGTGTTTGAGCGGGAATGCCGTAAACTGCCGCTGTGCTGGAAAAAACAAACTTGCCGACCCCGCATTTCTCCATCGCACTGAGCAAGTTATGCGTATTGCACAAATTATTGCGATAAAATTTCAAAGGCTCTTTTACCGACTCGCCAACCTCAATAAACGCGGCAAAATGCATTACCGCATCTATTTTTTTATCCGTCAAAACTTTTTTAAGCAAATCGAAATCAGCCAAATCCCCTTTAACAAACTCAGCATCTCTGACTGCTTCTCTGTGGCCGGAACTTAAATTATCAAAAACCGTCGGCTGATGCCCTGCCTCTGCGAGCATTGCCGTCATATTGCTGCCAATATATCCCGCCCCGCCGCAAACCAAAACTTTCATTATTTTTTACCCTTCTTGGGATTGTTCAGTCTTTTTTCAACTTTTTTAAGGATATACGCCTCCAGACTGTTATCCCGTCCGAGATTCACCCAGTCCATTTTACTTTTCTGTTCCTCGTTGAGTCTCAATGTCTGATTTCCTTCTCTGCTCTCCGAGAACATAGCGTATGCTCTCGCCGAACTGTCTATTTCTTTTTCAGGAATTGACAGCCTCTCAAGTTTCACATTACAATTTATGCACATCTGCCCGTTGTTTTCTGAAAACCTCAGTTCCGCTGTCCGCTGAATACTGTGCAAATTCGCCATCCCGCTGTTATACCCGCCGCGGTTATCCTGCCTCCACACTTCAAGGAACTGCCCGCCCGCCAAAGGCTTTGTCCGCACAATACCGCTATCAACATCAAATTTTTCTATAACAAAATCCATTCTAATCAGAGCCTTCTCCGCCTCCAGCATAACAGAATTTGCATCCATACCCGTCAGGCATATAGGCTTAGGCTCGAAATGCTGCCTTTTTGCGCATCCGCTTATCAAACAGGCTGTTATAAACAGTAAAATTATGTATCTTGCCATTTTTTAATCCTTTAAAACTGGTCTGACCAAATTATAAACGCAAAACCGCACACTCTCAAGATTAAATCATCGGCCAGTCGCCGCTGAAAACTTCCGCAGCCGGGCCTGTCATATAAACGCAGTTGTCTTCCGCCGACCATTCCAGCTCAAGCTGGCCGCCGGGCAGATTGGCTTTTACTTTCCTGTCGCATCGCTCGGTTAAAACCGCCGCCACACAGCAGGCGCACGCGCCTGTGCCGCAGGCCATAGTTATCCCGCTGCCGCGTTCCCACGTAATCATACTGAATTGGCCGCGTGAATCCACCCGCACAAAATGAGCGTTAACACGCTGCGGAAAAAGTTCGTGATTTTCTATCGCAGGGCCTGTCTTTTCCAAATTTATCGACGAAAGGTCGTCTGTAAAAAATACCGCGTGCGGATTTCCCATCGAAACGCACGTCATCAGCATTCGCTCATTGCGAACGTCAATCGCCATATTCACTATGCTTTCGCCGTCGAGCAAAACAGGGATTTTCGAAGGCTGCAAAATCGGCTGCCCCATATTAACGCGGACTCTTTCAACTTTGTTATTCCTGCCAACCTCAAGACCGACAGTCAAAACTCCCCTGCCGGTTTCAATTTCCATAGAGGATGCAGAACCACTGCCGCCAAGCTTATGCTCATAAGAGAATTTTGCGACGCATCGAATGCCGTTGCCGCACATCTGCGATTCCGAACCGTCAGCGTTAAACATCCGCATTCGGACATTTGCCTTTTCCGATGGACAAATCAGAATCAGACCGTCAGAGCCTACCCCTGTATGACGGTCGCTGATAACCTTCGCCAGCGACACAGGGTCATTTACCGTCTGCTCAAAACAATTTATATAAACATAGTCATTGCCCAGACCATGCATTTTTGTAAACCGCATAAAACAAATTCCCAATTTTAATTTTTTATTTTCAAAGTTAGAATACGCTTACTTTTATGCCTTTTTCGCTTGTCTTATTAAATGTCTTTTTCATACCCGCCAGGGCATCTTTCAGCTCTTCGCTGCTGTTAAGCAGGTTTTCATAAAGCCTGTCGTCGTTAATAAGTTTGCCGACCGTGCCTTCGCCGCTGTTGATTTTATAAAGCAGCCTTTGCATCTCAATCAGCGTCTCGCCAAGTTCTTCATTGACTGTTACCATTGTCGTCTTGCCCGCAGCCGAGAACTCTCTAATCTGCTGCAGCGTCGAGATTGATTCTCCCGTCGCCTTGGACAGATTGGCAAGAGAATTTTTCAGATTCTGCTGATTTTCCTTATCGCCGACCACCGTATTTACGTTATCTAAAAGCAGACTCACCTTCTCAAACAGAATATTGAATTTATCCTGCATCTCTTTGGGCAAAAATTCGCTTCCACTGTTCGTGCCGTGGAGAACCATATCCTGCTCCAGGTATTTCGGATTCAGAGCGTCAAGCTCATTCTGCGTCATCGGCTTAGAGGCGAACTCTATATAACTGCTCGAAAGCCCCTTGCGGGCAAGCTCCACCTCGACATTAGACGGAATATCCGCGTATTTTTTCTGTATCGCCATAGTAACCGTAATGCGATTAACGAACTGCCCTTTGCCGTTCGACTCCAGCACAGGCGGCGAAACATAAGTTACCCTGCCGATATTATAACCGCAGTATCTTACCGGCGTGTCCGTCTGTATCCCCGGTGCGTATTCAAATTTAGCCTTGACGGTATATGAAGTAATTTTAGTCATCGCAATAGGCATATCGCGAAACAAAAAAACCATATAAACAAAAACAATGGTGCCTATAATCACAAATGCGCCGACAATCATATTCCGTCTGTTTTGTATGCGTTCATAATCACTCATTTAAGCATTCCTTTTTTGTGTTTATTCGTGCCTGTCCCGCCATAGCTTCAGCGACAGCGGATACATTCGTGGCTATTCCTATTTGCCATCAAGAAACAATTCGCGTATCGCCCGAAGCGGATAACCCGACTTGTTCACTTTTTTTACTAACTTAATTCTGTCAACTGCCTTGCCGTCGAACAGCCTTCTGTTCGTATCGCTCACAACGGTCGGCTTCACAAGTCCGACCATTATATAATACGCAAGCGACTGCGTCGAGACCCCTGCCTCTTTCGCCGCCGCCCCTATCGACATCAATTTTGACTTTGTCTTCATCATCAATTGCCAAAACCTGCGAATTTCTCGTTTTGAGCCTTCCCGCCGTGCTTCGCGCCCGTCGCGGCAGGTGAAAATTCGAGTTTTGAATTTGTTTCGGATTTAGGATTTAGCGATTCGGATTTTACTTCTACGGGGTCGTAACCTTTGCCGCCAAACGGATGGCATTTCACTATTCGCTTAGCCGCCATATATCCGCCCTTCAATACGCCAAATTCTTTTATCGCTTCAATCGCATACTGACTGCACGTTGGCACAAACCTGCACTGCCCGCCCAGAAACCGACCGAGCGAAACCTGATAAAACCGTATGACCATTATTAAAAACTCACTAACCGCCCCGCTGTCATTTCGACTGACCACTGTCATTTCGACCGAAGTCCTGCATAGCCTTGGCGAAGCAGGACGCAGCGGAGAAATCTTTTTAAATTTCAATTCTTCATTCTTCATTTTTCAATCTTCAATAATTTATTTCTCTGTGTCTCTGTGGTGAAACATAAAATAGTTTTTGTAGGGTGGGCTCTTAGCCCACGCGGTTTTGTCTTCATTTTTCAATTCGTTTATAAACCTGCCCTAAAAGTTCCAAAAAAGAGTCCCGTACATCTTTGAGACCTAATTTATTTATATCACAAGACTTACTCTTGCTCAACAGCGGAGAAAAAATTATCAGGTAGTCAAAATTTCCCCTCACATCGTCCCTGCTAAGCCGAAACGCCTCCTTAGAGAGCCTTTTTAGCCTGTTCCTGCCGACTGCCGAGGCTATTTTTGAGCTTACAGACACCCCGAATCTTGTTTTTTTATCAGCGTTTGGCTTTGCGTACAAAGTCATTAACCCATTACGGGCAAACAATTTACGTTCCAAGACCGCCTTAAAATCGGCCTTGGCACATAATCTCGCTGACTTTGGATGTCCGTATTTTTTCATAAAAAGACCAAATTATTGTCCACTGACCATTGGCTGCTATCTACAAGCCATTATATATGAAAAGGCTCTTTTTATTAAGAACAATAATTTCGACAGACCGATGGCGGGTCGGCAGAATTATTTTTAAAAAATTTATTTTTTTGTTGACAACATATTGTTATGTATATAGTTTATATATTAACAATTGTTTATGAAAAATAATAAAATAAGGGATTTGTTATGATTAAGAAAATTTTGTTTGGTTTTTTGGCAATGCTGCTCGGAATTATCAGATCTGCAATTGTTGGTGGATTGATAGCAGCCGCAACTGGCGGCCCATCTCTTGATGGCGTTGGGATGGCTCTTTTTGCTTTGCTATATCTTCTTCCAGCGATACTCCTTTATCATTTCTGTTATGCTTTGCGACTAAAATATTATATCCCTGATATACTTTATTTTGTCGGATTTATTTCCGTAATAGCACTTTTTACTTATGGAGGTTCTATACCTAGTGAGGATGGAGGGGACAATTTCTGCAGAGCGTTCCTTTATTTTTCATTTTTCAGCGGCATTGCCATTTATTTTGCAGAGGTAATTTTTAGAAATAAAAAACGCCTGAAAGAATCAGGGTGTAAAGATGAATTTAACGCAGCTAATTGGAGAGATATATTCGGACAGATTTTAAAACAGCCAAAAACAATATTTTTATACAGCCTCAGACTTTATGTTATAGCTGCTGTTGTTATGTCTTTGGCTGGTGCTGGAGAATACTTTGTTAATCTTCACACCAAAGATTTATGGTTTGCGGTTTATAGCCTTCTTTTCTCATTGTGTTTACTGCCCGGAATAATTCTATATCACAGCGCCTATAGTTTAAAATTAAAAAAGCGAATATGTGATATGGTCTATTTTGTTGCCATTATTATTACAGAGTTATTATTGTTATTATTCGTTGCGAATGAGCATATGAATGCAAAAGAACTGTCTTTTTTGTATGTGAAACCAAGCGTTTTGCCCCATTTTGGAATGTTAGTGGTTGCTCTTGGTTGCATTGCTGTTTATATGGCAGAAGTTTATTTCAGAAACAAGGCTATTTTGAAAATGATAAAATGATCGCTCCATAATCCGCCATCGCTAAAAGCTGTGGCGGGACAAGCTGTCGCGGCTCTGTATTATGAATAATAAAACATTTTTTTAGGGATTATTTTATGACACTAAAACAGGAACTAAAGTTGAAAAAAGGTTTTGACCTTTTGGAACATGAGGCGGTGCTGAATATATATTTCACAGCGACGCTGCTCAAAAAACAGGCTGATTCTTTCTTCAAGACTCTCGGCCTGACCGATGTCCAGTTCAATGTCTTAATGCTTCTGCATTATCAGGCGGAGAACAACGAAGGGCTAAGTCAGGCACAATTAGGCGAAATGATGCTCGTCAATCGCGCGAATATCACCACGCTTATCGACAGAATGGAAAAAGCCAATCTCGTAATCCGAACTAGCGTTTCAAATGACAGAAGAACCAATATTATAAAACTAACAGCGAACGGCAAAAAACTTTTCGCTAAGGCAGAACCGCTATACGCTCAACAGGTGAAAGGAATGATGACTGGATTTAATCAGGCTGAGCAGAAGAATATTATATCACTCCTCGAAAAGGTCAGAGCTAATGCGAAACAGTAAAGTTAGCCACAAAGGCGATAAGGCACAAAGAACTGGAATCGCGGATTAAACGGATTAACAAAAGATTAATGAAGGGTGAAAAAATGAAAAAAGTAAGAAATATTATTTTTTCAACTTTGGTCGTAATTTTCGCTGTGCTGGTTTTTTTGATTTTAGGCCAGGGAGGCAAACTGCCTTTCTTTGTACTTGCCGGCCTCGGTATCATCTTTGCCCTGCTGGGAATAGTATTGGTTGTGTTGGCAATAAAACTTAAAGAGCCGAGGATGCAAAAGATATTTTTCATATTGACCGGAGGCTCGGCTGCGGGCATTCCTATCTGCGTGGTTCTGCATAATCTTGTTTATGCAATGTTCTTTCACGGAAAAGGCGGAGATGAGGCTGTGTTTTTTATACTGGCAATTATTGTTTGCCCTGCGTTGTTTGTTATCGGTACAATAGGCAGTATCGCAACGCTGATATATGCGAAGATGAAAAAATGTTAGCCACAGAGTTCACAGAGAACACAGAGATGAAAACGTCAAAAATTAAACGTCCAGCGCCCAACGTGAAAATTAGGTGTTTTTGATTTTTTATATGTAATTTTTATTTTTTATTTTTGATGTTTGATTTACAGTGCAGCGATGGATATTGAGAAATTAAAAAAAGAGTTGCAGCCTTTGGATACGAATAATACTCACTCACAAGCGGTGATGGAGTATTTCCAGTTTTATGGTTTAGACTTGGCGACGGAACATTTGTTCGGTACGTTTAAGAGCGGAGAATTTACACTCTGCGGGCATATATTCAAACCAAAAGAATACAAGGCGACGGCGATAATTGTTCACGGATATACAATGCACTGCGGGTTGTTAAGCAAACTTATTAAATCTCTTACAGAAGCTGATTTTGCGGTTGCGGTTTTCGACCTGCCCGGCCATGGCCTGTCGAGCGGCGAGAGGACAGCTATAGACAATTTTTCACAGTATAACGACTGCCTGGCGGATTTTGTGAATGCGATTCGGCCTTATGTAAAAGCCCCATACCATTTAATAGGCCACAGCACAGGCGCAGCAATAATATTGGATTACATATTATCCGATAGAGAAGATTATTTTGATAAGGTAATTTTAGCCGCTCCATTAGAACGAAGCGATTGGTGGTTATTGTCAAAAATAGGTTTTTCGATATGCCGACATTTTTGCGATAACCTGCCAAGAGTTTTTCGCAATATTTCTTCCGACAAGGATTTTTTGAATTTTTTGCAATATCATGACCCGCTCAGCGCAAAGAGTTTTTCGCTAAAGTGGGTTGGTGCGATGTTTGAGTGGGATAAAAGAATTGAGGGGAAGAACGAGAAAAACCGCTCCATTACCCATTCGACAGGCTCAGGGCAGGCTGTCGCGGCTCTGAATAAAGAATTGAACAGACCGATATTGGTTATTCAGGGTACGAAAGATAATATCGTTGACTGGAAATATAATGTGCCTCTTATTATGTCGAAATTTCATGATTGCGAAGTGGAATTGATTGAAAACGCCCGGCACGAATTATTTAATGAATCGCAGCAGTATCGTGATGAGGTCTTTTCGCTGATAAAGGATTATCTTACAAAATAAAATTGTTTTTTGATTAAATGAGTTTCTTGCAGAAATCAACATTCTATGATAAAAATACTACCATAAATAAATAGGTATAGATATATTTTGAGACTCTATGAATCGAAAAGTAAAGTTTATCAAACGAAGCCGCCAGCATAAAACCAGCGAGATGAAGAAACCACAGTTTGATGCTGTTACACTCGAAATTCATCATCGTCGTGTCCACATCGCCTCAATATTGCTGCTTGCTGGCATAGGCTTGCTTTACTCCTGTACATTTTTTAATCATTTCGCCTGTCCCAGTTCAGATTTTGTCTCATTTTACGGCACTGGCAAATCATGGCTTGCCTTTAAATTGCCCGACACTATGCAGCGAGGCCCGGTTTATTCCATAATCTCCGCTTCTGCCGGCGCGATGCTTAGCCGAGCCGACCGTTATATCATCGGCGCCGATATTTACAATGCAATGCTCCTGCCGCTTTCGATGATATTGATATATCTCATCGCTCGGCCAATGATGGGCAACGCCGCATTATGGGCAGCGATTCTTGCAGGCACTATTCCATGGGTAATTCGTCAGACCGCCGACCCGCTGGCGGAAATGACTCTTATCGCGCTGGGAGCGGCCGCGGTCGCCTGTGTTCGTTCACATATTCGATGGGCATATTTTTTCGCTATGCTTGCTTCGATTGCGCGGTGGGATATGGCCGCGGCCATTCCGGCTGTCGCGATTGTCGATATAATGCAGAATCGCAAATGGTTTCGCACTATCACAGCGAGTCTGCTTGCCTCGATTCCCTTTGCTCTTTGTATGCTCATAGTCTTAATACAAATGAAAACAAAAGGCAGCGGCAGCGCAAATCTCGACGTTATGGCCAAAGACCATCATTTCGCCATCCTTGCGGATATGCAGTTATATGTCCGCAATGTCTGCTCTTTCCTTACCGCCCCGATTGTTAATATCGTCGGCGGACAAGTCAGAAGCGATGTCGATGCGAATGCGCTTATATTCTGGCTGGCATCTATTCTTCTGGCGGTTACATTCACAACGGGCATCGTGCTTGCCATCAAAGACAAGATTAGGCCTGTTATCGCGATGCTCATCATAGCTGTTCCATACATACTCATTCACGCTTTCTACCCATGGCGGCTCGACCGGTTTTGCGTGCCAATGGCGTGGGTCGTTCTTATTATCGCGGCGTTTGGCGTAAGCCGATTATGGCAATACCTTAAAAAAACAGTCAATAATTCTGTCGTTATATCCGCTATTCAATTTTTCGGCGCATTGATATTTGCTGTATGGGCATACGCGCTCTGCGACACGCTGACGGCGGTAAATCAAGCCTGTCCGCCGCTTTTCAAACTTACGGTTAGTTCCATTATCCTCGTCTGCGTGGGCTTTTTCATAATTCAGATTCTCGCTCGCAAATCTTTTTCAACACAATGGCTCATCGTCCCTGCTTTTCTTGTGCTCGCCATCATCTCCAATGCCATCGGCACAGGCATTACAATGAGCAACGGCCAGAAAGGCATCAACTTCCAGCGACTCGCAAAGTGGTTTGCACAAAACGCCAAAGACAACGAAAATATGGCAACTACGATGGCGGGATTTATGCCTTTTTACTGCGGGCTGCCTGATGAGCGATTCCTGCATACCAGTAAAGTTACCGGAGAGGATGGAAATGATTTTAGTTCATTCATCAAAAGCTGTGATAAACACAATATTACATATATCGCATGGGATGCTCGTTCAGGAGCATTGCGGCACGAATATTTTTACAAATTATGGAAATTCGATAAAATTGATATACTCGGCGCACCTTTTTATGGGCAGCGTGTCGATGCAATCGGCAGATGTAAACTGATTCAGATTTTCAGCAGCGGCGAACCGCAAATCGCTGTCTATAAGATATTGCCCGATACGAGCAAATAGCGATTAAAGATTTTTGTAATACTTTAGCCAAGTGCCAAATACGACTTGTCATTCCCGCGACCCGTGGTGAGCTTGTCGAACTAAGGCGGGAATCCAGCGTAAAATAGCTTCCGCCGTCCTGTCCTCCGTAGCTTTAGCGAAGGATGGAAGGCGGTTTCCTTTTTTTCTGCATTCGGCTAAAATGTTACGAATTTTTTGGTTCGCTATTCAGCTCATCCGGCAGGTGTCTGCCGGTGATATGAATAATAACGCCGGGGATAGACGTTAGCAGCCAGGTAAGCCTTTGAGCCAGTGCCAATATCAACCCCTGACTTGCCGTAACCTCGGCAACCTTGCCAAACAAGCCCTTTAAGCCCAATTCCACCACACCCGCCCCGCCGACACTTATCGGAATAATGCCGATTATCCAGCTAAGTGGGAAGAAAACATAATAATATTTTATGTGCGCTTCGATGCCGAGATTTCGGCCAATAAGATATAAACCATAAATCGGCATCGCCTGACATACAAAGCTCAGAAGCACCGCAAAGAGCAGAGCAAATGGTTTGGTGCAGTAAAGTTTTACTGCCTTGATTAGTCGTCCGGCCCAGAACATCCATTTCAGTGAAAGTATAAAAGCATATTTGAGGAAAATAGGTCGCAGCCTGCGATTATAATACATAATCGCAACAAAGGCGACGCCAAGCAATATGAACGCCGCGATAACTATCAGTAATTTTTCCGCCAGAGACGCTATATGGAAATCCGTGCCAAGTTTAAGTTCGGCGCCGCTGCCTTCGGCGGGAATCAGCCAATAGGACAAAAAAGCCATAGCAATCGTGCAGAAAAGCCCGACGACACGGTCAACAAAAACGCTAAGCGCAGCCTCAATTTTTTTTTCAGTGTGTTTGGTTACATACCAAGCCCGTAAAACATCGCCGCCGACAGCGCCGGGCAGGCAGTTATTATAAAACAGGCCGAGGAAATGAAGCCTAAGCGCAGCAAAATAGTTGATGGATATGCCCTGCACACGCAGCAGCGTCAGCCAGCGAAAAACAAAAATAAACTGACCGAGGATATAGAGAGCCAGAGCCGCAAGAAAAACAAAAATGTTCAAATTGCCGAAAATCTTCACGATGCCCCTTATGCTCTCGCCCCTGAAAGCGAAATACAGCGCGCCGACAGCAACGGCTATCCTTATAATGTGACCAATATGCTTATTTTTTTTGATGGTATCAGCCAAAAGGTTTTCCCTTAAATCCATTCAATTTTGTAAAAATACTTGAATTTGGACATAATAACGTGTAAAAGATTAGGCAGCAAGAATATAAATTATGGAGATAAAAGTTGTCAGCAAACAAAGAAATTGAGCTGGGCAGTGAATTTAAGCCGAAATTCGGCGACGATGGGCTGCTCCCGGCTATATCGCAGGACGCAAAAACCGGCCAGATACTTATGGTCGCGTTTATGAACGCCGAGGCTCTGGAATTGACATTAAAGAGCGGAAACGCGGTTTTTTACAGCAGAAGCAGGAAAAAACTCTGGAAAAAAGGCGAAGAAAGCGGCCACGTTCAGAAAATTAAACAAATACTCGTTGACTGCGACCAGGACTGCCTGATTTTGAAGGTACAGGTTGATGCCGGCCAATGCCACGTCGGCTACCAATCCTGCTTTTACAGGGCAGTCAAATCCGGCGGGAACGGGCTGGAGTTTATCGCTGAAAAAGTCTACGACCCTGAAAAGGCGTATAAGAAATAAGAAGTAAAGAAGCAAGGATGTAAAGAGGTAAGGGTGTAAGGAATTTCTCGGCCTTTGGCCGGCTGTCCTTATTTCTTTATTTCCTTACTTCCTTATTTCCTTTTTTATTGGAGATAATTTTGAGAATTTTATCTGGCATTCAGCCGTCGGGAAGGCTGCACATAGGCAATTATTTCGGCGCGATGAGGCAGCATTTGCAGCTTCAGGCCGAGAATGACGGTTTTTATTTTATCGCTGATTATCACGCAATGACAAGCGGGCCGAAACCTGAAGATTTGAGAAAATGCAAGTTCGCTGTCGCGATGGATTATCTTGCGCTTGGTCTGGATACAAATAAAACAGTTTTCTGGTGTCAGTCCGATGTGCCTGAGGTTACCGAGCTGTGCTGGATTCTGTCGTGTATTACGCCAATGGGGCTTTTGCAGCGATGCGTAAGTTATAAAGATAAAATCGCGCAGGGATTGAGCGCAAACCACGGCCTGTTCGCTTATCCGGTTTTGCAGGCCGCTGATATTTTGATTTTCGACAGTAATCTTGTGCCGGTCGGAGCAGACCAGAAACAGCATATAGAAGTTACGCGGGATATTGCTGATTATTTCAATAACATTTATGGTGAGACTTTTGTTTTGCCCAAAGATTATATTATTGATTCGGTTGCGATTGTGCCCGGCATTGATGGCCGAAAAATGAGCAAGAGCTACGACAACACCATCGAGATTTTCGAGCCTGAGGCATCGGTGAAGAAAAAGGTAATGCGAATGGTTACCGATTCTACGCCGGTTGAACAGCCGAAAGACCCGGACAAGTGCAACATATTCGCGCTGCTTAAATTAGTCGCCTCGGCAGGCGAAATAAAGGAATGGGACGCAAAGTATCGCAATGGCGGAATGGGTTATGGCGACGCGAAGAAAAGGCTCGTGGAGCTTTTGATTGAATATTTCAAGCCGTACAGGCAAAAGCGAGCCGAGCTTGAACAGAATATGGATTATGTGCGAAAAGTGCTGGCCGATGGTGCGGAAAAAGCCAGAACTGTCGCGCGAAAAACTTTAACCCGGGCAAGAAAAGCTGTCGGCCTGGAATAACAATAGAAAGAACACCATTTGTCTGAATATAGAATAAATCTTGACGTTTTTTCGGGGCCTCTCGATTTGCTGCTGTATCTTGTACGCAAAGAAGAGGTCGATATATATGATATTCCGCTGGCGAAGATTACCGAAGAGTATATTCGCTATGTTGAAATGCTCAAAATACTCGATATTGATTTGGCCGGTGAGTTTCTTGTAATGGCCGCAACATTGATTGAGATGAAGTCCGCTATGCTTCTGCCGGCTGATGAGGTCGATGCTCTTGCCGAAGACGACAGCGGCGACCCGCGAACAGAGCTTATCCGCCAGTTGCTTGAATATAAGAAATTCAAGGACGCAGCCAATATGCTCAAGTCTTCCGCCGAGTGCCAGGAGCAAAAGTTTCCGCGAAGCGATAATATCATCACAAGCCTCAAGCCGAACGCTGAGCCGGAACTTGACCTCGACCAGCTCAACATCTGGGATTTGCTAAGCGCATTTGATACGATAATGAAGGCCACCGGCGGAATGATGGACATTCGTCATATTACGGATGATACGCCGATTGACCTTTATCAGATTGAGATACTGCACCGTCTGCAAACCGAAGGCCCGACGAATTTTGTCAGGCTGTTTTCGGAGAAAAAGAATAGACTGGTAATGGTCGGTATGTTTCTTGCGATTCTCGAATTGGTAAGGGAAAAACTCATCACTGCCGAGCAGGCTCATCTGGGTATGCCGATTTACCTGCGGGCTTTGACCGATGCCCCTGCCGAGCAGACCGTCAAAAACGCTATATTGAGCCAAATTGAAGATTATCAGCAGGAACAGCCGGAAAATCCGTCCGTTAATGAGGTAGCAATCGAAGAAATTTCCGACAAACAATCCTCCCCCTCTGCTTCTTGCAAAGCAAGAGAGGGGGCTGTACCCATAGAAGAATATAAGCCGCAAATATCGCCGGATATTGCGTTAGAGCCTGGCAATCAAGAAGTTATAAACGACCCTGCTGTCGGCAAAGATGATGGAATTATCTGATTTAGTTTGACTTCCGGCAGACGTTTAAATAGAATCCGCACATTGCAAGTGGATTATGTTCAGTAATAGAAAGGATTTAAATATGGCGGCAAATGTAACAGAACTCACCGATGCTCAATTTGATGATTTCGTGCATAACAGCGCCGAGCCTGTGCTGGTTGACTTTTGGGCGCCGTGGTGCGGGCCGTGCAAAATGCTCGCCCCCGTCATAGAAGAAATAGCAGAGGAATACGCAGGCAAGGCGAAAATATGCAAACTCAACACCGACGAGCATCACGAAGCGGCGATTGAGTTCGGCATTAATGCCATTCCAACTATAATTTTATTCAACGGCGGCCAGATAGCAAAAAAATGGGTCGGCTTAGTAAGCAAAACAAACATAACTGACGCAATTGATGAACTGCTCGGATAATAACCATCAAACATTAAAACCAAAATCGACAGATTTTGATTTTCATTTTTCAGAGAAATTCTATGCTCAAAAGAACACATAATTGCGGACAACTGCGTGCAGCGGATAATGGTACGAGAGTGAACTTATGCGGTTGGGTGCATTCTTATCGCGACCACGGGAATCTTGTCTTTATTGATTTGCGCGACCGATGCGGGCTTACACAGCTTGTTTTTAACCCTCAGTCGCAGCCTGATATGCACAAATTGTCGCGACAGTTGCGATGTGAATGGGTTATAGCCGCAAGCGGAAGCGTCCGACTCAGGGGCGAAGGTTTGGAAAATCCAAAACTGCCGACCGGCCAAATTGAAATTCTTATTGATAGTCTCGAAATACTTAACACAGCCGAAACTCCGCCGTTTGAGCTGGATGGCGCCGAAAATGTCGCAGAGGACATAAGGCTTAAATACAGATATATCGACATCCGAAGGCCTGCGATGCAGAACAGGCTGAAAATCAGGCACAGGGTCGCGAAGCTGGCTCGTGATTATTTTGACAGCGAAGGTTTTTTGGAAATTGAAACGCCGTTCCTCGGCAAGAGTACGCCTGAGGGCGCAAGAGACTTTCTTGTGCCGAGCAGATTGTGTCCGGGGTCATTCTACGCCCTGCCGCAGTCGCCCCAGTTGTTCAAGCAGGTTTTAATGGTCGGCGGCGTTGACAGATATTTTCAGGTCGTCCGCTGCTTTAGAGATGAAGACCCAAGAGCCGATCGCCAGGCGGAATTTACTCAGCTCGACGTCGAGATGAGCTTCGTCGATATGGACGATGTGATTGATGTCAACGAGCGTTTGATTGCGAAAATATGGAAAGAAATTCTCGGCATCGAAGTCAAAACTCCGATTATGAGAATGAGTTATAAACAGTCGATGGACGATTATGGCATTGACAGGCCTGATTTGCGGTTCGAGATGAAGCTGAAGGAAATTTCAGACATCGCAAAACAAAGCCAGTTCAAAGTTTTCACCGACACTGTGGCAAGAGGCGGAGTTATCAAAGGCCTCTGTGCCGTCGGCGGCGGAAAATTTTCAAGAAGCGATATAGAAAAAACATTCACCGGCCTCGCAAGCGATTATGGCGCAAAGGGATTAGCCTGGTTTAAAGTTGTCATTGATGAACAGACAAAGCAGCCTGACTTGTCGAGCAGCATCTCGAAATTTTTCACGCCGGAGCAGCGAAAACAGATAATTGAAAGATTTTCGGCAAAGCCGAATGATTTGCTGTTGTTTGTCGCTGATACTATGGCAGCAGCCAATAAGGCTCTTGCCCCATTGAGAATAAGACTTGGCAAAGAGCTTGGTCTCATTGATGAGAACGATTATAAATTTGTCTGGGTTGTTGATTTCCCGCTATTCGACTGGAATGCTGATGAGAAGCGTTACGATTCGCTGCACCATCCGTTCACAGCGCCCGTTGCTGAAGATATCGGCAAACTCGAAACCGACCCAGGAAATATCAGGTCGCAGGCCTACGATATCGTCGTCAACGGCTCGGAAATGGGCGGAGGCAGCGTGCGTATTCATCAGCCGCAAATGCAGGCCAAGGTTTTTGATTTGCTGAATATCTCAAGGCAGCAGGCCGAAGACAGATTCGGGTTCTTCCTCAAGGCTTTGAAATTCGGAGCCCCGCCACACGGCGGAATCGCTTTCGGGCTCGACAGGCTTGTTATGCTTCTGACAAAAACGGACAATATCCGCGATGTTATCGCGTTTCCGAAAACTCAAAAAGGTCAATGCTTCCTTACCGATGCGCCGAGCGATGTTGACCTCAAGCAGCTTGAAGAACTGAGTCTCAGAGTGCAGACGCACCATCTGTAAAAATTTATGTAGGGGCAGACCTGTGTGTCTGCCCACATTCAGCGCGTGGTCATAAAAAAATGTAGGGTGGGCTCTTCCCGTCCGCCATAGCCTTGGCGACGGCGGAAGCCCACGCGGTTGCCTTGTCATTCTGAGCGAAGCGAAGAATCTTATGTTAGCACGAATAAAAAACATATTAAGACAAATTCTTTTATTTTTTCATCCTCGTCCGGTTTCTCTGGCCGGCAAGTGCAGACTTCTTTTTGGCATAGCTATCGTGCTTGTTCTTGCCCTTGCCCTGCTGATTCCGTATTTCTGGATGGGCAAACTTGCCGAAAAAGCTGTTCTTGACTCCGGCAGAGCCGTTGTCAACACTGTTTATGAAAAGCACTTCAGGCTTGGTACACAAAGTGAAAAAATGCCCGTTATGCTCGACGAAACCGGAGCAAAAAAAGAGACCAAGTCCAGCAGAGTAAAATGGCTAAGATTCGACCAGTCGGAGCAAATATGGAAACTGCAGTTATCAAAAAGACAAAACCGGGCGCTCGAGCTTCTTAAACAGCAGGACGATGCCGTCGAAATAGCATGGGCGGAAAAAATAAATGACGCTACAGAAACAACGTATATCAATTTAGTCAGGGTCAACAAGAAATGTTTGGCATGCCACAGTTCCGAGGAACCTGCCCCTGTTTTCAATCTTGCCGAGCCTTTAGGCGTTGTACTCGTACAAATGCCCGGCAGAGGCACAAGCAGAACTCTGCTTTTAAATCGTGTATGTATCCTTGCTGCCGGCCTGCTCGCAGGAGCCGGTGCTATTGTCGCGTTTTATATAATTGCTCAGCGGGTGATTCTCAGCCCAATAAGACAGCTTCGCGCGATTGTTACCAATGTTTCAGACGGCAACCTTGAAGTCAGAAGCGGCATTAAAACACGGGACGAATTTGAAAAGCTCGGCGATGCGCTCAATGCGATGCTTGACAGTCTTGTCGAAGGACAGGAAAAACTTCGTCAGGCCAATAAACAGCTTGACGCGAAAATCACAGAACTTTCCGATAGAAATATAGAACTTTTCAAGGCGAACAAACTTAAAGGTGAATTCCTGGCTAATATGAGCCATGAATTCCGCACGCCTCTGAACGCGATTCTTGGTTTTGCGGAAATCCTTCGTGAAAAACCCGCCGACGACATCGCCAAGAGCAAACGCTACGCGGAGAATATCATCAGCAGCGGAAAAAACCTTCTCAAAATGATTACCGACCTGCTCGAACTGGCCAAGGCTGAAGCGGGTAAAATAGAGATGCATATAGAAAAGACAAGCATTCCCGAACTTTGCAGGGGTTTGGTTGCGTTCTTTTCTCCGCTGTCGGAAAAAGAGAAAATCAAAGTCCGTCTAACCGTCGATGAAAATATCCCCCTGATAAAAACCGATGCCGGCAAAGTTCAGCAGATTCTTTACAATCTTCTAAGCAACGCTGTCAAATTCACGCCTGAAAACGGCAAAGTCGAAATCAAGGCCGCTATTTCAGATGAACATACAATAAGAATTTCCGTTGCCGATACCGGACCGGGAATCGCCGAGGAGGACAGGGAAAAAATATTTGAAAAATTTCGCCAGATTGACGGCTCATTGACAAGAATCCAGGCAGGCACAGGTTTGGGACTTGCCATTAGCGATGAACTGGCACAACTGCTCAGCGGTAAAATCGGCCTGGAAAGCGCCCTCGGCGAAGGTTCTACTTTCTGGCTCGATTTACCAATCGTCAGAGCTGAAGATTAAAAAATCTACTCCCCTTTCAAATCTGCGATTTCAACTTCCGTTTACCTGCCCTGAAAGGGCATAATATATCAGCCCAGGGCAACGCCCTGGGTAAAAAGACCGCAAAAATCCCTAAGCCCTGAAAGGGCGTGATAATCAATGACATGGTTGGCCGTCTGTGGTTGTCTTTGCGAGGCCGCATGCCGTGGCAATCTCATCCGGTACAGACGTACAGCCGTGCGTCTCTGTCATCTCGACCGAAGTCCTGCAAAGCAGGACGCAGTGGAGAGATCTTTTTAAATTCTTATTCTCTTTCAAATGCTTTTTTCAAATTTCAAATCTGAGATTTTATTTTTTTTACTTCTATCCGCCATTGGCGAAACTGTTTTCAAGTCTCGATTTAATCCATTTCAGTGTCCCAAGATTAAGGTTTAAATTCTGTTTATAATTTTCATATTTAATTCCTCTAAAGTACGACCACTTTTCTTGAGATTACACTTAACACAAGCAACCACAAGGTTATCTAATTCCGTTCGCCCTCCAAGTGTATAAGGAATTATATGGTCAATATGGATTTCCTTTTTGTCAAGTTGTTTGCCGCAATATCGACAAGTATTTTTATCTCTTGCAATTACTTTTCTTCTAATGGTAGACAGGGTGTTTCTTTGCAATCCTTTCCTTGTTTGATATTGATCATATTGCTCTAAAATATCTCGTACAAATTTCTTTGTGGCTTCATTGGCAAATGGGTTGTTTTCGACATTTTTAAGATTGGAAAGGACTTCTTTGACCTGTCCTGCTGTATTAGGGTCAACACGAAAATCTTCAAATTTATATAATCTCATATCTATTTCCATAAGTTCTTTTGCATAAGGTAAAAGCTTCTTGGCTTCATTCAGAGCCTTTATTAGTTGGCGTGAAGGCTGATTCCAAAGATCAGATTCCTCATTAATGCAAACATTCCACCCTCTGTACTTCTCGCTGAAACTCTCACTAATAATTCGTATTCCATCATTTAATTCGTATCCATAGGTCATTGAAAGCCTCAACCAAAATAATTTCAGAGACAAAAAAACTATAATTGCTTTTAATTCTTATATTTTTTAAAATCACATCGGTCAGCCGATTCCTCATTCGACGTTACTTTTTTCTTCTCACCTGCTGCGATGGGCGCACACGCGGCGAGACGCCAATCCGCCCAACCCAAGCAGCAAAAGCGTTGCGGGCTCTGGGACACTGACAGCATTTGGGGCAGATTCAACAAGAATACTAATCCTTGCCCCGGCAGAATCCCACGGACTTGGTGAATCGTCGTACCACCAATAAGGAATGTTGCAAACAAAACCAACAAGGTTAATTTGACTGGCTTCTGTCGGAGTAACCGAAGTTGCACTCATCGGGTCGTATGAGCTGTTAATCGCAATGACCTCGGGATGATATGCATAAGCGGAACCGGACTGGTTAATCATGGCACCGACAATGATTGGCCCTGCCGCATTGGTTGATGAAACTCCCTCGGCAGAAATCAGGGTAAATTTCAATGCAAAAGCATCGAAAGAACTTATATCAATTCCTGTCAGTGAGCCGTTGCCTCCATATATCGAAGATGTCAAATACAAAGTTGGATTCTCTCCGTGAGCATTACGAGGGTCGGGATAGAGGATATCGAATCGGACGCCCGGCCCCGCTGCATCCGTAACACTGACCACTGTTGTAGGAGTGCCGGGATATTTATAATCCAAACTCATTAAAGCGCTGTCTGACAGCGTAAATGTTGCACCGCTTGCTGCCGTCATCACACACACAACCACCAAACAAATTGTAATTAACTTTTTCATTTCCTCTTTCCTTCCAAAAAAAGTGTTATTATTTTTTACTTTCTTCGCCATCTGCGTAATCAGTGTAATCAGCGTTTCCGTTCTTTGTGCCTTTTATCCCGTCAATCCTGCCCGCTGCGACGCGCATCGCGGCGAGTTATCCTGTCTGAAAAAATAAGATTCCATCGGCATCAGCTATTCCGCTGTCATTTCGACGCGCAGCGGAGAAATCCGGCGAAGCTGTCCTGAGCAAAGTTGCATTCTTCAATTTTCAATTATGTTTTCCACTTCCTTATCCTGTCTGAATAATTTATATAGAAACTCCGTTGAATTGTTCACGACCGGAAAATCCTCAAACAGCTTTTCATTTTCTTCCTGCTCCAAAGATGACAGCGATATTATAAGACATCCCCTATTGACAATCAAGAAAAAAACTATCCTGCCAATCCTATTATCCCGTCTAAAAAATCCGCGAAATCAGTGCCATCAGCGTTTAAAAATCGTTCAAAACTTGACGAAAGCTCATCAAAATTTTACGTTTTTTTGTAAAATTTTACAAAAAGTTACAAGATTTTGTCATTTTTTTGTAACTTTATGTCCGAATTTTGTAACTTTATGTAAGGTTTTTGTAACATTTCTTGCGCGTTTTTATCGAAATTCACTTGCGTTTTTGACATAAGTCCTTTATTTTCGAGTCGCGCGCAAGTTTTACCCCCTGTTTTTGGCCTGAATTTCATATCCAGAATTAATGGCATTTCTGCCGACAAAATGAATTTTTAGAGGTATTCTTTAGTCTTGATTGTTCACTGCCTCTGCTGTACTCTGACAGTTTAATTAAAAAAATCTCGGTGTCCTCTGCCTGCCATGAGCGTCCTGTGGTGAGCGCAGTCGAACCAAGTCGAATGGGTGAACTCTGTGGCT
>JBAZTW010000003.1:0-82329 GCA_041661665.1 Phycisphaerae bacterium
ATTTTTTTTAGTTCATCGATGATTTTTTCAGCAGCCATATCAATTCCGCGTTTTACCTGCATCGCGTTTGCGCCTGCGGTAATGTTTTTCAAACCTTCCTCGAAAATCGACTCAGCAAGAATTGTCGCAGTGGTAGTACCATCGCCGGCGACGTTGCTCGTCTTGCTTGCGACTTCCTTAACCATTTGAGCGCCCATATTCTCGTATGAATCTTCGAGCTCAATTTCTTTCGCTACGCTAACGCCGTCTTTTGTAATGGTTGGCGAGCCGAAAGATTTTTCAAGTATTACATTTCTGCCGCACGGGCCGAGCGTAACCTTCACCGCAGCGGCGAGTTTTCTTACGCCCTGACGGATGGCTTCGCGTGCCTCGGTATTAAAAGCAATTTTTTTTGCTGCCATTTTTTAAACTCCTATACTTATGTTTAATAAAAACCGCGTGGGCTAAGAGCCCACCCTACAAAATTTGTATTTTCTACTTTTCGATTACTGCCATAATGTCTGATTCATCCATAATCAGGTATTCTTTGCCATCGAGTTTTACTTCCGCCCCGGCATAGCTTGTAAAGAGGACTTCATCACCCTTTTTAACCTGCATCGCGCCTTTTGAGCCATCGTCGAGCAATTTGCCTTCGCCTACGCTGAGCACCTTGCCGCGCTGTGGTTTTTCTTTAGCTGAATCCGGCAGAACGATACCGCCGGCTGTTTTCATTTCAGCCTCGATACGTTCGACAATTACCTTGTCAGCTAATGGTCTTATTTTCATTGCCTAATCTCCTAAAAATAGTTCTTCTTACATTTGTATTAATTTACATTAAGCCTATCATATTGCAAAAGATATGCCAGAGGATATAATAGAATCGCCCAAAACGCAAAGGCTTTATTATAATGTACTTATAAAAATCGGGCAAAACTGCCAATTCCTGCATATTCGCAGATTTTGGCCTTGAACCCGCCATAATGACAGAAATAAGGTAGTAAAATCAAAAATCAAAAATTAAAATGCAAAATTACATATTAAAAATAAAAATTTATGAAATTTCGGACAATAAACCCCAGAATCCATAAAAACAATGAGATTTCAAATTTTCGATTACAGCATTAAGGTTTATAGGCTGAGCTGGATTTTGTTTGAGATTTGTTATTTGACGGTTGGAATTTATTTTTAATTTTTGCATTTTGATATTTGATATTTATGCTGATTGGTATAGCAAAGTTGAAAGAGAACAATATATGGAATGCAAAAAAAGTAAGAATTTGAGCGTTTGCACCTGTTCGTATTCGGGCTGCGAAAATAAAGGTATCTGCTGTCAGTGCCTGCAGTATCACCTGTCTTCCAAGCAATTGCCCGGCTGCTGCTTTCCGCCCGATGCGGAAAAAACCTACGACCGCAGCTTTAAGGCATTCGCAAAGGCGTGGAAACTATAATGGCGGAGAATATTAAAAAAAGTATTGAAGAAATCGCTCGGCTTGACGGCAGATATTCATTGCGGGCTTTTGAATTCATACACGAAGGTCTCGGTCGCACCGTCCAGAAGCAGTATAGCGATGGAGCTGAAAACCAGGGCCCTCATCACATTACCGGCAGAGAACTTTGCTTCGGCCTGGCGGAACTGGCTACGCAAAAATGGGGCAGAATGGCAAAGGTTGTTCTCAATCAGCTCGGCATAAATTCAACTTACGATTTCGGCAGTATCGTTTATCTTATGGTCGAGCATAAATGGATGCACGCAAGACCGCAGGATACAATCGAGGAATTTAAAGATGTCTATGACTTTACACAGGTCTTTGAAAAAGATTATCAGTTTGCAAAGTCAGCGGTGAAACAGTAAGAAAAAGATAGCCACAGAGATATTATTTTTTTAGACGCGGATTAATACGGATTAACACGGATAAAAAATTAGAGTTTTTAAGTTATAAGGGCGGTAATTTTTTCAACCACCTGTTCGTGGGTGAGGTTTTGGCAGTCGATAGTAATATCAGCCCATTTTTCATAGAGCGGCGTTCGGCGAATATATAAATCATCGAGCGTCTGGCCCTTGCTGATTACAACGCCGCGGACGTTCATCCCGTTAGAGATAGACTGTTTTTGACAGCCGTCAGGCATTTCTGATACCTTGTCTCTAACGGGATTCAAATCGGTGAGTCTTTGCTTTATCATTTCCAATGGCAGCTTGAGATAAATAATTATGCCGATTTTTTTCAGATGCTTCATCGCTGATTCACTATAGACTGCGCTTCCGCCTGTTGCGATTACGCAGGTGGTTTTATCAATGCAGCAGATATGCTCGGCTTCGATTTTGCAAAATCTCTCAAGGCCGTCGCTGTCGATGATTTCCTGAAGCGTTCTGCCGAGGATTGCCTGAATAAAAACATCGGTATCGAGAAAGTATCTGCCGAGCCTTTTGGCAAGAACAACGCCGATGGTGCTTTTGCCCACAGCGGGCATTCCGATAAGAACGATATTTTTATTAGCCATAGAGTTCATAGAGAAAAATAGCCACAAAGGCACTAAGGCACAAAGAAAATGAAATTACATTTTTTTAGACAACCGCTATTTACAGTCTTTATATGGGCGGAATAAATTTCTTTCCGGTAAGCTGTTCGTAAGCCTCAACGTATTTTGCGCCGGTCTTTTGGCAAATATCATCGGGCAGAACAATACCTTTGCCGCTCTTATCAAAATTTATTTCTTCGAGATAGTTGCGGACAAATTGTTTGTCGTAGCTTTCCTGGTCGCGACCAGCGGCATATTTATCCGCAGGCCAGAACCGGGACGAATCAGGAGTAAGAACTTCGTCTATCAAAATAATTTTGTCGCCTATTACGCCCCATTCAAATTTGGTGTCAGCTAAAATAATTCCCTTTGTCTGGGCATAAGTAGAGGCCTTTTTGAAAATCGCGATGCTTTTATCGCGGAGATACTCGGCGTTTTTTCGCCCGATAATTTGAACGCACCTGTCGAAGTCGATATTTTCATCGTGTTTTCCGAGTTCTTCTTTGGTTGAGGGCGTAAAAATCGGCTCTGATAATTTTTCGCATTGTTTCAGACCGGCAGGGAGTTTATGGCCGCAAACGGTTTGAGTTTTTTGATATTCCTTCCATCCGCTGCCTGCGAGATAGCCTCTTACAACGCATTCAATAGGAAGAACCTGCGTTTTTTTTACGAGCATAGTTCTGCCAGCCAATTGGTCGGGATATTGATTAAAAGGCGCAGGAAAATCGGAAGTTTTGTCAGAAATCAGATGGTTTTCGACATCTTTTGATAAAAAATCGAACCAAAATTTTGAAATTTGTGTCAGAATTACGCCTTTATAGGGAATTCCGTTAGTCATAATTACATCAAAAGCGCTGATTCTGTCGGAAGCCGCGATGAGGAGTTTGTCGCCGAGGTCGTAAATGTCGCGGACTTTTCCGTGCTTTGGCTTTGTATTTGGAATCTGAGTTTGCAACACTGTTTTTGCCATTTTTTCCCTTTCAAAATTCAGCGGTATGGTAGAAAACGGCTTACAAATTGTCAAGGCATTTAATAAGGCAAAAAACACAAGAATCGCCCCCGAATAAATTCTGTGTCTGAATGCTCCCTGCGCTGTCGCTTGGGCTCTGAAAGCGCCGTCGGCTAATTGATAGTGTTGTTCACTGCGTCGCCTGTCTTTTCGGCTGCGCCTTTGACGGCATCGCCGGTTGCCTCGGCTGCGCCTTTGACAGCATCGCCGGTTACTTCTGCTGCGCCTTTAACAGCGTGGCCGGTTGTTTCAGCGACGCTTTTAGTGGTGTCAACGGTCTTTTCGGCGGCAGTGTCCACCTTTTTGCCTGCTGTTTGCATAGGGCCTTCACCATCATCGCAGCCAACCAATGCCAGTATGGCCAACGCGACAAGTATCAGTAAAAGTTGTTTTTTGAATGTTTTCATTTTTAATTCCTTTCTAACCCTGAATAAATTCATGGATTAAATACTCCCTGCGCTATCGCTTGGGCTCTGAAAGCGTCGCCGATTGATTATTTTTGAAGCAAGAAAAACGAATAAAGCCAACGGGGCATAAGTTTCGAGGAAAAATAATAACTTGTCAAGCCCATCTGACAGGCAAGCTACAAGCGGGATTATGATTGCCGCTATAATTGCGAGACCACGAGTCAAATTGAATTGAGGGAGTTTTAATCGCTGCCATCTGCCGTCCAATTGCATCGCGAGCCAGCCGGCAAAAATGCCAATCCCGGCACCGGCAAAAACATCGGATGGATAGTGCGCCATTTTAGTTACTCTCAGCAGGGCTACTGCGGCAGATGCGGCCAGGAACAAAGTCGTCCATCGCCAGGACACAAAGAACGCTGCCGCTGTCGCTACGGCAAAAATCGAAGCGGTGTCGCCGGAAGGGAACGATACTCCTGTTAAATCAGATTGTTTTTCCGCTGTTTGAGCGGCGTTAATAACATCTCGCGGACGGGGTCTTTTTACGCTGTATTTCAGAGGCGTTACAATTACAAAAACCATAATCATCGCGAGAAATGCAACAAGAACCGGCTGCTGTTTTTTTGTTGATATAAACCAGACGAGCAGCAGCCATATCGGCAGCCATGTTTTTCCCAGCCAGGCAATAGCCTGCGCCAGAAAATTGTCGTCCCAGTTGACAGGCGTTTTGGATAATAATGTGAAAATACGCTGGTCCAGATTGAAATACGACCAAACACTGAACAGTCCGCAAGCAGCAATCAGGCACAGAATAAACATATCCCTGCCGGAGAAGTTTAACTTTGATATTCTTTTGTTATCAACCATTTTTTTGCCTTAGTCGAATTTTCCAAATATTTTTTAGACGAGATTGCTTCGCTTCGCTTGCAATGACATAACCCCCGAATAAATTCGGGGGCTAAATATCGTCGCCTGAACGGCGACGGCTAAACGACTTCATATGTTATTGTGATTTTCGGAACAAAGCGCCTGCGATATTTACCTCCAATTGCGCCTCGGCCTTATCATTATAATAAACCATATTGAACCGGTTATCTGATTGGAGTTCTTTTAAATCGTTCTCAGTGGCAAGAATCCAGGCGCCTTTATCATAATCCTGATAAATTATATTTATGTCGTTCACTTCGGGGATGTCTTTTGCGAAATAATGAACCACTCTGTTTGAAACGTGGTTATACGCCACCAGTTTATCTGTTGATGGTATTCTTTTTGATAGTTCAAGGCCGAATTTTTTGGTATAATTGTTATCATCAAATGGGATTGACAGACTGATAAAGCATATTACAAGCAGAGAATACCCTCCAAAGATTAATCCGCAGCCGAGAGTTTTTTTGTTTTTTGCAAATGCCGCCGAAATTCCCGCTATTATTATAATTGCTGTTATGCCAAGAATCATCGCTTCAGGAAGAAGTTGAGAGTATTTGACGGCAAAGTAAATCATACCTGCGATTATGGCGAGGGTAATAATTATTATATGGTAAATGAGAAAATTTTTGGCAAATTTTTCAGTAAAAGCTTTTCTGATGAAAACCATATCTTCCAAAACAATTCCAATTAAGACGGCCAGAACAGGCACGACAGGCAGCATATAATGTTTGCGTTTGCCTGCTGAGATGGTCAAAAAGATTAAGTCTGCTGCAAAACAAAGCCAGAGAAAGAGCATAACTTTTTGTTTTTTTTCCCAGATTTTGTAAAAGGGCGATATTAAGGCAACGGGAGCAAAAGCAACCCATGGGGCAGCAAACGCAAAGGTATAAAGTATGTATAAATAAAACGGGTAATTACCGACGGCGTATTTGCCGAACAAACGGTCATAAAAGTTATGTTTCCATACGACTAAATCCCAGTTCACTCTATGGCCGATAGCAAGCGGCCAGGGCAATACGATAGCAAGAAAGATAATTACGCCTGCGATTGGCAGGAGTTTGGGTATTATTTTCCATTGCCTGAATATGACAATATATAAAAACAGCGGAATTGAAACTAATGGAAGCGGGATTGGGCCTTTAGCAAGCATTGCCAGACCAAAACTTATCCAGAAAACAAGCATTTGAATAATTTGTTTTTTTCGGGATTGTTCGATGACAGCAGAGTAGAAAGTAAGAAAGCATAAAGTTATGAAAAAGGTAAGAAGCATTTCCGGTCTTGCGTTATGAGCGTAATTGATATAGCCAAAAGATGTCGCCCATACCAGAGCGGATATTATCGCAATCCGTGGAGACAGCCATTGTTTGACAAAATATAAAATAGCCATCGCGGATAAAAACGCGGATAATGCGCTTGGAAATCTTGCGGTAAAGTCGTCTATTTTGCCTGTTATTTTTCCCAGGCCGGCTACGAGCCAGTAAGAAAGCGGCGTTTTTTCAAGTCTAAGCTGTCCATTACATTGGGGCAGAACCCAATCGTTATTCTGAAGCATTTTTCGTGCGGTAACTGAAACAAAACATTCGTGATTTTCCATTGCCCTGCTGGAAATACCCCAGATGGCGGTCAGCCCCGACAGGATTAATATTAAAATCAAAATAATTTTATTTTTCATATTCAACTCTCCATATTATTTATCGCTGATGTGCAGGTGCAAAATGTTCTGTCGCTTTCCCAGATTGTTACGCTGTCGAGGGTGCAGTCGGAAAATTTGCCGTTGAGACAATTGAACGCAAATTCGGAGATGTTTTCGACGGTGGGGTTAGCTTTTGCAAAGTGGGGGACATCGGTATTGAGGTTTTTATGGTCAACGATACTGATGAACTCTTTTTTAACAATGGCTTCAAATTCGCCGGCCTTTATGGCGGAATTCTCCTGTCGCTTTCGCTCCAGGCTCTGTTGAGATTTTACGGTTACTTCGACGATGTAATTGTGGCCATGGCCTGTGCGGTTGGCGCATTTGCCGAAGACAGCATCATTTTCGGTATTGGTGAATTTTTTGTTCCAGAGAGTATGACTTGCTGCGAATTCAAATTTTTCAGAAAAGTAGAGCATATTTCCATTCCTTTCCCTTATGGCGAGCTTTCTTGCAGGCATTATTTCGAGAGTGAGATTACTTATTTTTGCCGGCAGAAATTTATTTTCAAGCACAGACCAGGTTTTGCTCAACAGACAGACGACGTGTTCAAAAGTTATTTCCTGTTTGGCTGAGAATTTTTGTTTTATAAAATTATCGAAAATTTTCACGCCCTCGTCCCTGACGACTCTGTCAATATCAACGACATTGACAACAAAACCAGTGTTGGGATTTATTTTGCTTTCGAGTTGCACCCAGAGCGCAAGATATAATCCGAGAACGTTTGTCGTTGGTTTTGCGCAGTATGAATTTTCGCCTATTTCCATAGACTCGGCGAATGGATTAATAGCGAACCTTATTTGTCTTGCAAGTTTATACATTGTGTATAAGGCTCATAACTTCAGCTCTGCTGCGAGGGTCTCTTTTGAAGATTCCGCGAATGGCGCTTGTTATCATAACCGAGCCTGGTTTTTTAATTCCGCGAATCGTCATACAACTGTGCGAGGCTTCAAGGACGACAGCGACACCCTGCGGATTAAGAGTGTCTATGAGAAAATCAGCGATTTGCGAAGTAAGACGTTCCTGTACCTGAAGGCGTTTTGCGAAAGAATCGACGATTCGAGCCAGTTTGCTGACGCCGATTACAAAATCGCCGGGGAGATACGCGATGTGAGCTTTGCCTATGAAGGGCATAAGGTGATGTTCGCAAATACTGGAGAAGGGAATATCGCGGAGCAGGACGACCTCATCGCATTTTTCCTTGAAAATGCTTTTGACAAATTCCTTTGGATTTTCGCTTGGGCCGGAAAGCAGCTCAGCATACATCTTTGCTACGCGCTTTGGCGTGAGCTTTAAACCTTCCCTGTTCGGGTTTTCGCCGAGCGCAAGGAGGATTTCTTTTACCGCTTTTTCGATTTTCGCCTGATTTATTTTTGTTTTTGCCATTTAGTCACCTTGTTATTTGATATTTCTCAAAAATTCTGTAAGCAGTCTAACGCCAAAACCGATTGAGCCGGGCTGGGTATATTTTTTCATCGGCTCGGAAGCGTCCATTGTCGGAGCAATGTCGAGATGTGCCCATGCAATATCTTTTGCGAATTCGCCGAGAAAACCGGCGGCAGTGCAGGAACCGCCCCATCGTGAGGCCGCATTTTTCAAATCTGAGATTGTGCCTTTCATTTCATCGGTGTAAACCTGTTCGTAAGGCAACTGCCAGACAGGTTCGCTGGTTTCCTTTGCGGCAGATTTAATTTTTTCGGCGAGTTTTTCATCGTTGCTGAAAAGGCCGGCCTTGTGTTTGCCCAGCGCGACGACGCAGGCGCCTGTGAGTGTGGCCAAGTCGATAGTTGTTTTGCATTTTAAAACTTTTGCCTGTTCAAGGCCGTCACAAAGCACAAGCCTGCCTTCGGCATCGGTGTTTAAGACTTCAACAGTTTTGCCGCTGTAAGTGGTTAAAATGTCGCCCGGCAGATAACTGCCGCCATCGGGTTTATTTTCGGCGGCGCAGATTATTCCGAAAACGGCGACTGGCAGTTTCAATTTCGCGATAATCTGCATTGTCATCAGAACGGCCGCTCCGCCGGTCATATCGTATTTCATTTCGTGCATATCCGAGGCGGGCTTGAGGCTTATTCCGCCTGTGTCGAAAGTGATGGCTTTGCCGACAAGAGCTATCGACTCTTTATTTTTCGCGCCGCGCGGTGCGTATTTGATGATTACCATTCTCGGCTTGTGAACCGAACCCTGACCGACGCCGAGGATTCCGCCCATTTTTTTGGCGGCTAATTGTTTGTCGTCAAAAACTGTGCAGCTAAGGCCTTTAGTCGCGGCAGAAACTTTTTTCGCAATAGCGGCAAGTTCGGCGGGATATAATACGCTGCCGGGACGATTGCAGAGCGTTCTTGCGAAGTTTTGAGCCTGACCGATAATTTGTCCGACGGAAACGCCTTTGCTGATTTTGTTTATAACAGGCTGTCTGTCGCTGACTATGGTTGCCGAAAGACTCGTAACAGCTTCATCGGGTTTTTGTGAGACAAATTCATTATATCTGTATCCGCCGAAGTGGATGCCTTCTGTAATAGTCTGGCCGAGTTTTTCAAAATCGGCGTCCTTTTCTTCATAGTGCAGAAGAATGGCAAGTTTTTTGGCTTTCACATTGACAGCCTCAAACGCGGCTTTGGCAGCGGCCTGACGGAAAATATCCATCGAGACCTTTTTCTGTTCGCCGAAGCCGATAAGCAAAACTCGCTCGGCAGCGATTTTGCCGTTTGCGTAAACAAATGCGCTGCTGCCGATGGCGGCTTTGAAGTCGCCGATTTTTTTCAGCCTGCTTATCGCGCCATTCAGCTTTTTATCGAGACCGTCGAGTATTGCTGAATTTTTTACATCGCTGAAAACGCCAATAGCCAAAACATCAGCCTTTATTTTGGCCGCGTCGGCGTTTTGCGCTTTAACATCAATCTTTATTATTTCTTTTGCCATAATAACTCCTAAATTAATAGCCAGTAGCAAATAGTCAATAGCCATTTTTACGAACTATTGACCGTCAGCTTTTTTTATGTTTTTTTTCTGCTCTGTAATGCAGATAGCTTTCGATAAAATCTTCTATATCTCCATCGAGGACGGCGTTTACGTTGCCGGTCTGAAAATCCGTGCGATGGTCTTTAACTAACTGATAAGGCTGAAGAACGTAGCTGCGAATTTGGTTGCCCCAGGCGATTTCGCCTTTGCTGCCGTAAAGTTTGGCAACTTCGCTGTCGCGTTTCTGCTGCTCAATCATATACAATTTACCTTTGAGCATTTTCATTGCTTCAGCCTTGTTGCGGTGCTGGCTGCGGTCGTTCTGGCACTGGGTAACTATGCCGGTCGGAAAATGCGTAATGCGGACAGCGGAGCTTGTTTTATTGACGTGCTGGCCGCCTGCGCCGCCTGCGCGGTAAAAATCAATTCGCAAATCTTTTTCGTCGATTTCAATATCAACGTCTATATCATCATATTCCGGCATTACATCGACGGCGGCAAAAGTTGTATGCCTGCGTTTGTTCGCGTCGAAAGGACTGATTCGCACAAGTCTGTGAACGCCTGTTTCGCAGGAAATTTTGCCGAATGCAAACGGCCCGCTGACTTTTAAGGTGATGGAACGCAGTCCCGCTTCTTCGCCGGGCGTTAAGTCCATTTCCTCATAACTGAAATTATTCTGCTGAAAATATCGAGTGTACATTCTCAGGAGCATACTTACCCAGTCGCAGCTTTCAGTTCCGCCTGCGCCGGCGTGAATGCTCATAAAGCAGTTTCTTGTGTCGTCTGGGCCGCTGAGTGTGCCGGAGAGTTCAACCCGTGTGCATTGCTTTTGAACAGCGGGGAGTTCTTTTTCTATGTCGGCGAGAATCTGCTCATCGTTTTCCGAAACGGCCATTGCGAAAAGTTCGTGGATGTCGGCGGCTTTTTTGTCAATCTCAAGCACCGGCTCAATTAACATTTTTAATGCGCTCATCTTTGAAACAACGGATTTAGCAGTCTCCTGATTGTCCCAGAAACCTGGTTTGGCGAGCTGGTCTTCGAGGCTCTTTCGTTCCTGCTGTTTTGCGGGAACGTCAAAGCCAGTCCCGGATTTTTGCTATCCGGGCCCGCAGGTCTTCAATACTCGCCTTAATCTCCGATATTTCCATTATTTGTCCCTAATAAACCTGAAAAATAGCCACAGAGGACACAGAGTTCACAGAGGAACTATTTTTTGGTAACCGCGTGGGCTAAGAGCCCACCCTACGAAATCGTTATAACAGATTATATGGTTATTGGCAAGGCTTCAAGTTTGCCGCTTACAGCGTTGAAAATAATTTTGAAGCCTGACGGTACTATGAGAATTTCATCGTCGGTTTTTTCAGCGAGGAGCAGTTTTTCGAAAAATTTTGTGCTGCCGGCCATTTCTTCGTATTTCCAGCCGTATTTTTCCGCGGTTGCCTGGGCAAGCTTTCGACATTCATCGGCTCTTTCGGAACCGGTATTGACAAAAACCGCTCTTGTATAATTTTTTTGCCAGCCGGAGAAGAATTCTTCTATAAGCGTGGTAATTTCCTGTTCACTGTGTCCCGGAGAGGATTGCATAAGCCACCTTCGCAAGTCGTCGGGGCCGGAACCTTTGTCGAGCCAGCCCGTGGTGAAGTAATATGTGCCGGGACATTTTTCAAACTGTTCCTTATATATAGCAGCCGAACCGAGAAACAGCGATATGCAGTCGTGCATTTGCGGAATAATCAGCGGCAATTTGCCGGCGGTTATGCCGTCTGTGCCCTGGCCGCAGATACCGTAGCCGAGTATGATTCTGTCGTATTGTTCGGGCGAGACGGCATCTATCGCCTGCTGAAGCTCGATTTTGAGCTTTTCCGGTGTGTCGTGCAGAGTAGATTCGAGAAATTTGAAATCGGCCTCTATGCCTAATTTTTGTGCGGTCTTTTGCATTTCCGGCTTGAGAACGCCACAGGCGATTATATATGATTTTTCGCGGTTTTGTGCCAAATCTTTGTCCTAAAAAACGCTTTTCTAAACCTTGCCGCTATGATAAACTAAATCGTCCAAATTGAGGCATAAAAAATGAAAAAATCAAAACTTGGCAATTCGCGGCTCGAAATTACAAGAGTCGGGCTGGGTACCTGGGCTATCGGTGGGCCGTGGCAGTTCGGCTGGGGTCGGCAGGATGATAACGATTCTATGAAAGCTATTGTCGAATCGCTCGATGCGGGCGTGAATTGGCTCGATACCGCTCCGATTTACGGTTGCGGACATAGTGAAGATATTATCGGAAAGGTTTTAAAACGAACCGGCCAAAAGCCGATTATCGCCACAAAATGCGGGCTTGTGTGGAACGACAAGAGAGAGAAGATAAGCTGCCTGAAGGCAAAAAGCATTTTGGCTGAATGTGATGCATCGCTAAAAAGGCTCGGCGTTGAGATAATCGACCTTTATCAGATGCACTGGAACCAGCCGGATGAAGATATTGAAGAAGGTTTCGAGGCGATGGCCAGATGCGTAAAGGCGGGCAAGGTTCGCTATCTTGGCGTGTCTAATTTTACGGTTGAACAGATGGAGCGCGTTATGAAGATTCATCCGCTTACTTCGCTTCAGCCGCCTTACAGTATGTTTCGGCGCGATATTGAAAATGAGATTCTGCCGTTTTGCGGCAAAAATAATATCGGCGTGATTGTTTATAGTCCGCTGCAAAAGGGACTGCTGAGCGGAAAATTTACGCCTGAGAAAATCGCGGCACTGCCTGCTGATGATGTAAGGCATATTGACTCGAATTTTAAACCGCCCCTGCTTGATGCCAATATTAAGGTTATCAACAGATTGACGGATATCGCAAAACGCAATCATATAACGGTCGCTCAATTGGCAATCGGCTGGACGCTGCGAAATAAAGAGGTAACGGCGGCAATAGTCGGTGCTCGCAGAGCAGGACAAATCGGCGAAACCGCACCGGCAGCGGATGTGGAATTATCAGGTGATGATATAAATGAAATCGAGGAACTCCTGAAAGAAAGAGACAGGAAAATCAAAAATGAAAAATAATAATATTTACAATTCTCCTTTAGTACAAAGGAATGCGTCAAAGGAAATGTCTGAATTGTTCGGCAATCAGACGAAATTTTCGCTGTGGCGGAGACTTTGGCTGGAGCTTGCCAAGGCGGAAAAAAAACTCGGGCTGGATATTAAGCAAACTCAAATTGCGCAGATGGCACAGCATTTGGATGATATCAATTTTGATAAGGCCGCCGAGTACGAGAAAAAATTTCGGCACGATGTGATGGCGCATATTCATACATTCGGCGACGTTGCACCGAAGGCGGCGCCGATAATTCATCTCGGCGCGACGAGCTGCTATGTCGGCGATAACGCGGATTTGATAATTATGCGGCAGGCGATGGGGATTATCGCGGGCAAGCTGGCGAGTCTGATTGATTTGCTGAGCGGGTTTGCAAAAACGTATCGCAAACTGCCGGCGCTGGGCTTTACGCATTTTCAGCCTGCACAGTTGACGACTGTCGGCAAACGCGCGACGCTGTGGTGTAATGATTTTCTGACTGACCTGGCGGATATCGAATACAGAATCGAGACGATGCCTTTCAGAGGCGTTAAAGGCACGACAGGAACGCAGGCATCATTTTTGGAGTTGTTCGGCGGGAATCATAAAAAAGTCAAGCAGCTTGATAAAATGGTTTCAAAGGCGTTTGAGTTTGATAAAATTTGTCCTGTTACCGGCCAGACATATTCGCGAAAAATTGATTCGATGGTAATTAATACGCTGGCGGGAATTGCACAATCGGCACATAAGCTTTGCAATGATGTGCGACTGCTGGCGAATCTGAAGGAAATTGAAGAGCCTTTTGAGAAGTCGCAAATCGGCTCAAGCGCGATGGCGTATAAACGCAATCCGATGAGATGCGAACGAGCGACGGCGCTTTCAAGATTTTTGATTAGCATATCGAGCAGTCCTCAAATGACAGCGGCGGAACAGTGGCTTGAAAGAACTTTAGACGACTCTGCAAATCGCAGGCTTGTGATACCGGAAGCGTTTTTGGCGGCAGATGGCATTCTTGAGATTTTGATAAATGTCGCCGGCGGACTGGTGGTTTATCCTAAAGTTATAGAGGCGAGAATAAAATCCGAGCTGCCTTTTATGGCGACGGAAAATATTCTTATGGCAGCGGTAAAAGCAGGTGGAAATCGTCAGCAGCTTCACGAAAAAATTCGGGTGCATTCGCACGCTGCCGCTGAACAGGTTAAAAAATTCGGCAAATCGAACGATTTAATAGAGAGGCTAAAAAACGATGCGGCATTTGCAAAGGTTGATTTTAAAAAGGTTTTGAATCCTGCGGATTATGTAGGCAGGTCGCCGGAGCAGGTTAATGATTTTATCGCAGAAGTTGTAAAACCCGCGATTAGAAAATATCGCGGACAAATAAATAAGAAAACGGAACTTAAAGTCTAATAGGAAATTTTAGATGACAAAACAGGAACTTATAAAAAGAGTTAAGGAAACATCATATTTGGAAGGTGACTTCACTCTTAGAAGCGGTAAAAAAAGTAAGTATTATATGGACAAGTATTTATTTGAGACTCAGCCTGACATTTTGAAGGCTCTCGGCGAGGAATTCGCAAAGCACGTCGGCAATGATGTAACTTTGATTGCAGGCGCCGAGCTGGGCGGAGTGGCTCTTGCGGCGGTGACAGCGATGGCCGCAAATAAAAAATGGATTATCGTTCGCAACAGCAAAAAAGATTACGGCACGAGCAAGATGGTTGAAGGTATTTTGCAAAAAGACGATGTTGTTCTGCTTGTCGAAGATATTGCCACCACCGGCGGTCAGGTTCTCGAAGCGGCAAAGATTGTTACCGAAGCAGGTGCAAAAGTGAAAAAGATTGTCGCCGTGATTGACAGAAAACAAGGTGCAGCGGAAAACATTACAACTGCTGGCTATAAATTTGAAAGCATTATGACCAAAGAAGATTTGGGAATAAAAGATTAAACAGACGCGGATTTTTCAATCAATTTGATGATTTTAGCCGCATTGGCGGATTTGCTGTCTAAAGGCAGTTTGAGCCAGTTTTGGGCGGCTTGTTTGATTTCTATTTTCGATTTTTCTGTCCCGATTGCAGCAGGCGAATTTGCGATTATGATGTCAAGGTTTTTATCCTTGAGTTTTTTCTCGGCATTTTTACGCAAATTTTGAGCTTCCAGCGCAAAGCCGACAACTATTTGGCCAAGCTTTTTGTTTTTACCTGCCCATTTTAAAATATCAGTTGTCGGTTTTAATTTGATTGTCAGGTTTTTATTTTCTTTTTTTATTTTTCTTTTTGAAATTTTTATCGGCGTGTAATCAGAAACAGCCGCGGCCATAATTAAACAATCACACTTTTTGAAATGCTTTTTTACCGCCTTGAACATTTGTTCGGCAGTTTCAACTTCCACAATTTTGACTTCTGACTTCTGACTTCTGACCTCTGGCTTCTTAACCGTTGTTATCAGTGTTGCCCTGTGGCCTGATTTGAGGGCGGCACGGGCAAGTTCAAAGCCCATCTTTCCGCTGCTTGCGTTTGAAATGAATCGGACAGGGTCGATGTATTCCCTTGTCCCGCCTGCTGTAATTAAGAAATGTTTTTTGGATACGGATTTCACGATTTTTTTGAGCCACAGAGAACACAGAGTTCACAGAGGAAAAATCAAATTATTTTTTTGCCATTTTTTCGATTCTTGTGATGATGTCCGGCGTTTCCGACATTCTGCCTATCCCATCTGTTCCGCAGGCGAGTCGGCCTTTTTCGGGGCCGATTAGCTCGAAGCCCATTTCACCGAGAGTTTTGACATTCCACTGCACGGCAGGATTGAGCCACATTTTTTCATTCATAGCAGGAGCGAATAAAACCTTTTTTTGCCAGCAGGCACAAAGCGTCGTGCTGAGCAGGTCATCGCAGATGCCGTTTGCTATTTTGCCGATAATGTTCGCCGTGGCAGGAGCGACAACGACAACATCACAGGTCTCGGCAAGACTTATGTGGCCGATTTCAAAACCAGCCGGGCTTTCCCACATACTTGTAAAAACAGGCCTGCCTGTTACCGCTTCAAAACTTTTCGGCAGAACAAATTTACAGGCAGCCTCGGTCATAACAACATCAATAATCGCTCCTGCGCCGGTCAGTTTGCTTGCCAGGTCAACCGCCTTATAGACAGCCACTCCGCCGCTTACGCCGAGCAGGATTTTTAAACCGCTGATTGCTGATGCGTTTTTAGCCATTGTGTTATCGCCTATAATTTCGGTATCTCTATTTTATCGGGCTGGGCAGTGTAATCGGGAGCGATTTTGTCCTGCATAATTTCTTCGACTACAATTTCCATCATCGTTTTGCCTTCGGTGTTTTCTATCAGGGGTCTTGACCCATCCAAAAGCTCGACCATTCTTTTTTGAATAAGAGCGGAAAGCTTGAAAGCGCCGCCGACTTTCTCAACAATTTTTTTGTTCTTTAATTCATTAATCATCTTTTTAATCTCCGACTATCTTTTAATTATGTCTATTATTTCATTAACCGCCTGTTCAAGGTCGTCGTTAATCACCATATACTTATAATGCTGCCAGGCGGCGGCAATTTCAATGCCCGCCCCGGCAAGCCTTTTTTCAATTTCTTTTTCCTCATCTCTGCCGCGGCCGTTTATTCTTCTTTGCAGTTCGGTATGTCTCGGCGGCAAAATAAAAATCAGCTTCACATCTGGATAGTGTTCCTTAATCTGTTTTGCGCCCTGCACATCAATTTCAAGAATAACAATTTTGCCCTGTTCAAGGGCAGATAGCGTTTTATCTTTCGGCGTGCCGTAAAAATTGCCGAATACCTCGGCATATTCGATAAAATTGCCCGCGGTAATTTGTCTTTTAAATTCATCCCTGGAGACGAAGTTATATTCTTTGGCTTCCTGTTCGTCGACTCTTTTTTCTCTGCTTGTGGTCGAAATGCTTAGATAGGCATCGTCGAGCCGCTTAAGAATCTCGCCGCAAATAGTGCTTTTGCCCACTCCGCTTGGGCCGCTTATAACAACCAGTTGGCCTGTCAATTTCCGCTCCGATTACTCTATGTTCTGCACCTGTTCTTTGATTCTTTCGATGCAGGATTTTATTTGAACAACGTCGAGACAAATTTTCGCATCCGATGCCTTGCTCGCGATAGTGTTTGCTTCGCGAAGCATTTCCTGTGTGATGAAATCCAGCTTTCGTCCGGTATGCTCGCCCTGTTTGCAACTGGCGACAAACTGCTCGATGTGAGAGCTAAGCCGAATAATTTCCTCGCTTATATCGCTTCTGTCGGCAAACAGCGCGACTTCTCTTGCCAGCGTATCGTTGTCAAGTTCGAGCCTTGCGCTTTGCAGCAGGTCTTTAACTCTTGCCGAAAGCCTGTCTCTATATTCCTGAACAACGACTAATTTTCTTGTTTTTACGTCCTCAAGCAGGCCGCCTATCTGTGTACACTGCTGAAAAAGGTCGTCAGCCAGAGCGGAGCCTTCCTGAAGACGCATTTTTTTCATCTGCTCCAGCGCAAGGGCGGTAACTTCAAAAACAGCTTTTTTCAGATTGTCCGCTTTTTCGTTTTCCGGCTCCTGAGGCCTTACAACTCCCGGCAGCAAAAGTAAATCCGCAAGATTGATAGTGCAGTCGATGCCGCTTTGAGGCCGACTGACGTTATTGAGTTTTTCGACATAGCTTTTCAGGGCGGCTGAATCGATTTCATACATCGGCTCGCCGCTTACGTTTTTATATCTGAGAAAATAGTTGACCGACCCGCGATATATATTGTCGCGAAGGAGCCTTTCGATTTCCTGTTCAAGAAAAGCGGCAGCTTCGGGCAATTTTATATTCGGCTTGAAATACCTGTTATTGACGGAACGTATTTCTACGGCATAGCTGATACCGTGAACTTCCCGGCAAACACGGGCAAAACCTGTCATACTATTTAACATATTTGGCTGCTTTCATTATTTAGCGGTCGGAGCGTTTGTTTCCGCTGCCGCCGGCTGCTGTGTTTCGGCTGGCTGAGTAGGTTGTGTTTGTGTCGCCGGCGCTGAAATTGGAGCGTTCTGCAGAAATTCGCTTGCTGTCGGTTTGAACCACTTTGCCGCGGCAACACTAAGCAGCAGCCATACGCCGACGATACTGATTGTAACCCAGGTAAGAAAATCGCCGGTCTTTGTTCCAAGCAGAGAGCTGCCGATGCCGCCAAAGGCCGCTGACAGCCCGCCGCCTTTGCCCTTTTGAATCAGGACGACAAGCACCAGAATTAGTGCCGCCAGTGTCCAGATGCCAATAACCAGTTTCATTACTAACGGCACAGCCGCTAAAGCAAAATTCATCATACTAAATACCTCTGAAAAAGTTTTATATTTATTATAGTTTTTGCACCTGTCGCTTCCGTCTTCGTTAAAACTACGACGAGACAAGTTCGCTCCAGGCTCTGTTTTTTTACTTTTTCGCTTCCGCTGCAGCCTTTATCATTGCTGCGAAGTCGTCAGCTTTCAAACTTGCTCCGCCTACCAGCAGGCCATCGACATCGGGCTGCGACATCAGAACAGCGGCATTGCCGGCATTTGCCGACCCGCCGTACTGGATTCTGATTTGGGCGGCAAAGTCCTTATTATACATACCGGCGATAAGCTGTCGAATCATTAAATGGACATCCTGTGCCTGCTGCGGAGTGGCGGTTAAGCCCGTTCCGATAGCCCATACCGGCTCGTAAGCAATGGTAATCGCCTTTGCTTTTTCAACGGTTATGCCAGCCATACCCTTTTGTATCTGCTCTTTTACAACGCTGTCGGTTTTGCCGGCTTTGCGTTCTTCAATGAGTTCGCCAACGCAGAAAATCGGCAGCAAACCCGCGTCAATAGCTGCAATCATCTTTTTGTTGATGAGTTCGTTGCTCTCGCCGATAACGTGTCTTCTCTCAGAGTGGCCGATGAGTACATCTTTACAGCCGACATCTTTGAGCATCGAACAGCTTACTTCGCCGGTGAAAGCGCCTTTTGCTTCAAAATAAACATCCTGGGCGCCTAAGCCGAGCTTTGCCGAACCGATGGCGTTTTTCACAGCCGCAAGATAAACGAAAGGCGGACAAACAGAAACATCAACTTTGTCAAGCAGGTCTGCGCATTTCAGCGCAACACCCTTTGCTAATTCGACAGCGCCTTTGCTGTCGGTATTCATCTTCCAGTTTCCGCCGATAAATGGCTTTCTCATCCTTTAAAACTCCAAAATTTTTTAGACACAGCTCGGCTGAACTCGCCGAAGTCGAATTTACGCTGTTTTGTATTACTCCAACAGCGTGTTATTCCTGGGATAGCTTCCAAGCACCGAAAGCTGCAAACAATGCTGCTTTACTTCTTCAAGACAGGCAAGGATTTTTTCTTCCCTGCGATGTCCCTGACAATCGACAAAGAAATAATACTCCCATTGCCTTTTCTTGCTCGGCCTGGACTCTATATTAGTAAGGTTCACTTCCTTTTTCTTAAAAACGTCCAGCACATCGGCCAACGCGCCCGCCTTGTGAGCGGTGCTGAACAATATCGATGTTTTGTCGTCGCCGCTGGGTTTTGCATCTTCCCTGCTGATAACCAAAAACCGCGTTACGTTGTTCGCGATATCTTCTATGTTCTCGCATACAATCTGCAATCCGTACAGTTCAGCGGCTATGTCCGAGCCGATTGCCGCGGCGAATTTTTCTTCCGCCGCCATTTGCGCCGCTTTGGCGGTAGAGGCGACAGGTATCGTATTGGCTTCCTTAAAAGTCGCGCCCAGCCATTTTCGGCACTGAACAAAAACCTCAGGCTTGGAATAAACCTTCTCAACTTCCTGAAGCTTGCAGTTAGCCAGCAGATTATGATGGACAGGCATATAGACTTCCGCGCAGATAAGCGCGGATGTATCAACAAAGGCATCAAGCGTTTCAACGACTTCGCCGCCGGTTGAGTTTTCTATCGGCACAACGCCGAGGTCGCAATGTCCCTTGCCGACCTCTTCAAATATCCCGCGAATATCAAGCACAGCTTCGTATTCAACGCTCTGACCGAATTTTCGTATTGCTGCGGTATGAGAAAAGCTGCCTTTCGGCCCTAAAAATCCAATTCGCAAAGGTCTTTCAAGAAAGAACGAGCCGCTCATCATTTCCCGCCAAATCGCAGCAAGCGTTCTGTCGGGCAGGGGGCCTTTGTTCAGTTCGGCGATTCGAGCGAGAACTTTTTTTTCCCGGTCAGGCGCATAAATCGGACCATCGCCTTTAGCCTTGCCTACTTCAACAACCACCTGCGCACGCTCGTTAAGCAGCTCTACGAGCCTTGCGTCAATCTGGTCTATTTTCTTTCGTAAGTCCTCGATATTCATTGTTTTACTGCCAGAATATCCTAAAACCGGCTATACTTACCATAATTGTCGGCGGCAGTCAAATAAATTGGTAAATTACAGTTTGTTTGCGGATAAAAAGATGAGACAATGTGTGATATGCTGATTTTCTATCGCCTTGGCCTTAAAAATCAGGATTGCTTTTATTCTGTTTTTGATTAGACTCAAAATCGAGATGGTAAAACAAATGCCCAATATGTTGACTTTCGGCAGATTAGTTCTGTCGGTGATATTTTTAGTTATGGTCTATCTGTCGCCGAACAGGGCCGAGCCGCACTGGCCGAACTGGCTTTATCTCGATACGGCGTTTGCGATTTTTCTTGTCGCTGCTTTTACCGATTTAGCCGATGGCTATTTAGCTCGGAAATTCAACGCTGCCAGCAAATTCGGCAGAATTGTTGACCCTTTGGCTGATAAAGTGCTGATTTGCGGAGCATTTGTCGTTTTCGCAATTATCGGCGAACCGAAACTTTTCAATCTCAGCAAGCCGACCCTTGCGATTATCCAGTGGGCTTTCGTTGGCGTTATAATTGCCAGAGAAGCGATGGTTACGATTATTCGGCAATGGAGCGAGTCACACGGCATAGTATTCCCTGCTACCTTGAGCGGCAAACTGAAAATGTTAGTGCAGGCCTTCGCCGTCGGCACGGTTATGGTCAAAATGGCTCACGTTCAAACCGCCGCCTGGGGCTACTGGTTCACATCTGCCGTTTATCTTATTACCATTTCAATTACCATTATCAGCGGCGTTTTGAGTTTTAAAAAGCTCAAAACATAGATGTCAGAAATCAGACATCAGACTTCCGCTAATCTCCGGCTTTTCAGAGGTCTTGATTAAAATTTTTAAAAAATTTACAAAAATTTGATACTTTTCTATTGAACTTCTCTTCGTACATAGATATACCGTCAATCTTATAGAGACTGCGCCGCCCAGCCGGCTTTGGCAGAGCCGCAGTCGGAATTTACTTTAAGGAACCCTGTATGTATGAGTTGTGCAGCTTGTCTGCGAACATTGACCAGGCAGACGAACCTCCGCCTATTACCGCTCAGAATCCCACTGATTCTGGGCAGCTCTCTGACACAAGCCAAAGAAGCGTCAATTGTTTTGATGATTGGAAATGGCAAATAAGCAAGCGAATCCGGGATTTATCCGGCCTTTACGAGCTTTTCCCAAACCTCAAGAATAACGATTTCATTCCCGCTGTAATTAAGAAGTATCCGATGGCTATTACGCCTTATTATGCTTCTTTAATACGCAAACTTGATATGTCTGACCCTGTTTTCGCGATGAGCATACCTCAAATCAGCGAACTTCAGGACCCGGCCTGTCTTAGCGAAGACCCGCTGGAAGAAAACGAAGATATGCCCGTGCCGGGACTTGTTCACCGTTATCCCGACCGCGCGCTTCTGATTGCGACCACAACCTGCTCGATGTATTGCAGGCACTGTACAAGAAAAAGAGTCGCAGGCACAAGAGAAAGCACAATTTCACCGCTGCGGCTTAAACAGGTATATGAATATCTGATTACCCACCCGGAAATTCACGATGTGATTATCTCCGGCGGCGACCCGCTGACGATGAATACCGATGCTATCGAGCGGATATTAGAGACTTTAAGAAGCATTCCAAGCGTCCAGATTATCCGAATCGGCACAAGAACGCCTGTCGTCCTTCCGCAGAGAATTACCGATGAGCTGGTAAATATACTCAAAAAGTATCATCCGGTCTGGATAAATACCCACTTTAACCATCCCAACGAGCTTACCGCCCAAGCGGTCGAGGCTTGCGCGAAACTGGCTGATGCCGGAATACCGCTTGGCAACCAGTCTGTTCTGCTGCGAGGCATCAATGATACCCCGCAGATTTTCGAGCAGCTTTGCAGGGGCTTAGTTAGAATGAGAGTTAGACCTTACTATCTGTTCCAGTGCGACCTTGTTAAGGGTGTTGAGCATTTCAGAACGCCTTTGAGCAGAGGCATTGAGATTATGGAGTATCTCCGCGGCAGATTAAGCGGCATAGCGATTCCGACTTTTGTCGTCGATGCTCCCCACGGCGGCGGGAAAATCCCCGTTTTGCCGAATTATATCGTTTCCACGAGCCCGACACATACCGTATTGAGAAACTTTGAAGGTATGATGATTAACTATCCCGAACCATCTCTCGGCAGACCGGCGGAAATTCCGGTTGTTGAAACTCCCGCCCGGTCGGTATGGGATTTGGCAAGCGGAAGAAGCTCGGTCATCGTGCCGGAGAATACCAAACGCTATCAAAGGCGAAAAACAATCATCAGAAAGAAGAACGCTTCAATGATTCAGGAAGAGTTCAACTTCTAATATGATTGTAGGTCTCACTTATGATTTAAGAAAAGATTATGAAAAACTCGGCTATAGCGAGCAGGCCGTAGCCGAGTTTGATTCTGAAGAAACCATTTCGTTTATCGAATCCACCATACAGAGTCTCGGCTATGAGACCGCCCGAATCGGCAATGTGTTTTCGCTGTGCGAAAAATTGGCCGCCGGCGAAAAATGGGATTTGGTTTTCAATATCGCCGAAGGCCTTACCGGCAGAAACAGAGAAGCACAGGTTCCCGCGATGCTGGAGGCGTATAACATACCTTATACAATGTCTGACCCATTAGTTTGCGCGCTTACGCTTGATAAAGCGATGACCAAACGCATTTTGCAGTCGGCAGGTCTTGCGACACCGAGATTTGCTGTTGTGGAATCTGCGAAAGACATTGCCGGCATTTCACTGCGGTATCCGCTTTTCGCAAAACCAATCGCCGAAGGCACAGGCAAGGGCGTTGATGAAAAAAGCAAAATTGAAAACCCAAAACAGCTTAAAACCGTCTGCGAAAATCTGCTTGAGCAGTTCAGGCAGCCTGTTTTAGTTGAAGAATTTCTGCCAGGCCGTGAATTTACCACCGCGATACTCGGCACGGGCAGCGATGCCTATGTGCTTGGCACGATGGAAATCGTAATGAGAACGCAAACCGATGGAAATATCTATTCTTATGATGCCAAGGAACGATGCGAGCAGTTGATAGACTATGTGCGGTTTGATGAAAAGCCGCTGGTCGATAAAATCGCCGCTCTGGCTCTTGAGGCTTACAAGGTTTTGGAATGTCGGGATACCGGCAGGATTGATATCCGCTGCGATTCAGCGGGCGAACCGTGTTTTATCGAAATTAACCCTCTGCCCGGTATGCATCCGACACATTCTGATTTGCCGATGATTGCAACAAGAGAAGGTATGAGTTATAAAAACCTGGTAAAAACAATAATAGATAGCGCTTTAAAAAGGGTCAAAAAGTTTTTGTAGGGTGGGCTCTTAGCCCACGCGGCTGCTATATGAATATATTGATTATCCATAACGATTATGCTTCACACGCTTTCGCCGAAAGTAACGCCGGCCTGAAAGAGGAAGTGAACGCGGTTTGTAAAGCTCTGGTGGAACTTAAAATAAAATACACCATCAAAAGTATTAAGAAGATTGAGCAGCTTCCGAAAATTCTCGCAGCAAATAAGCAAAAAATTGTTTTTAATCTCGTTGAGGAATTGCCCGCGGATATTAAACACGCCTGTTTGGTGCCTGCGATTTGCCGCGGCTTCGGCAGAAAATTTACCGGCAGCGATACCCCCGCTCTGCTCCTCGCGCAAAACAAGGGACAGACAAAAGCGATTTTAAAAGCCGCAGGCGTTCCAGCTCCTGATGGCGCAATGGTTGAGGTTGGGCAGAAAATTTCCGTTAAAAATCTTACAAAAGGTTATTATATTGTCAAACCAGCTTTCTCCGATGCCAGCGAGGGCATAACCGCCGATTCTATCGTATCGCTCGGCAGCAAAAAAATGTCCGCCGTAATAGAAAAAATTCACAAGCAGTTTCGCCAGCCTGCGATCGTTGAGCAATTCATACCGAATCGGGAATTAAACGTTTCTGTTTTGCAGTGCGGCAGAAAAATAAAAGTTATGCCTATTGCGGAGATTGATTTCGGTGCATTTAAAAAAGGCAAACCAAAAATAGTTGATTACGCCGCCAAATGGTACGCCGATTCGTTTGAGTATAATAATACGCCTCGAATTTTGCCGGCAAAGCTGCCCGCCAAAGTTGCCGCGCTTGTCATGCAATATGCGATTGGCGCATTTAATGCTTTAGGCTGCAAAGATTATGTTCGAGTCGATTTTCGGTTAGACGAAAAAAATCATCCATTTGTTATTGAGGTAAATCCCAACCCTGATATTTCGCCTGATGCGGGTTTTGCCGCGGCGATTGAGGCAGGCGGAATAAACTACAAAAAATTTGTTGAAACATTATTGAAAAATCCGGAATTATGAAAACTAATGAAATAACGATTCACCAGACCCAGCAAAAAGACAAGCCTGCCATTATGAGGATGCTGAAAGATACTAAATTCTTTCGTGATGGCGAAATTGTTATCGCCGAGGAAGTTCTTGACGATTCGCTTATTTGTGGAAAAGACGGAGAATATCGTTCATATTCCGCCGTCGAAAACAACGAGACAATCGGCTGGGTCTGTTTCGGCCCGACCGCCTGCACTATCGGCACGTTTGATGTTTTCTGGATTGTCGTGAACCCGAAATCGCAGGCCAAGGGCCTCGGCACAAAACTTATGGACTTCGCCACTGACCTTATAAAGAAGGATAATGGAAGGTTGATTGTCGTTGAAACATCGGGAATGGCGAAATATCTGGCCACGCAAAAGTTTTATGAAAAGCTCGGCTACAAAAAAGAAGCTGTACTGAAAGACTTCTACACCAAAGGTGATGACAAAATCATTTATCTCAAAAAATGTTGAGAGGTATTTCTTTTGTCGATTAATTTTCATGCTATTTTACCACATAAATTCGTATATTAAAAAACAGTTTTTTCATTGAGTGTTAGTAGAAAAGATATATAATCAGAAGTTGTTTAATCCATTTTACAGGAGATATTGATATGAAGAAACTATTGCAGGTGTTTATTCCTATTCTTTGTGTGCCATTCCTTTGTGGTTTTCTGTTCGACTCGAAACCCAAAACCTCAAAAAAACTTATAGAGGCTCGTGTTCTTGATGTAACCGCTACTGGCGAGGTCGTTATAGACGCAAACAATAGCATGGTGAAGACTAAAGTAATGTTAGATATTTTCAGGACAAATGGGGAATTAACAGCCAAAAGTGATATAGAAATCCCCGTAGCCAGAATTATAATTACTCAAACAACTCCGACTTATAGCACAGGGACTATCGCCAGTAAAATTGACGGTAGTAAAGCCCAAATCAGGGATATTTCCAGAGGTATGCTTTGCAGAGAAACTACGAAACAAACTCTTAAGGCCGAAAAGAAATTTTACAAAAAAACTTTAAAGAGCCAAGGTAAATTAATGAGGTTAAAAAAAGTATCAAAATATGAGGCAAAGCTAAATAGTTGGATAGGAGTTGATGTTAATAATTTAATTGCAAGCTGGGGATATCCTGAATCATCCTTTGTTGCACCCAATGGCAACAAAGTATATGTTTATTCTCAAAGTTCAAGTTATACCAAGCCAATGGTCACCAATATCAACCCATATACGCATAGTGCTATTACATATGGTGGGAAAACAGTCGAACATTGGTGTAATACTTATATAGAGGCTGACAATACCGGAAGAATTATCAAGTGTACATGGAAAGGAAATCATTGTAAGTGACATGATTATAGTGATCTGAATTTTTGTTGGCAGAAAAAGTTTAAAAAAAGATGGGTAGCGTTGTCTAAGAAAACAGAGCAAAAACATAAAGGTATTTGTGTACTATGTGGGAAAGAAGAGTATTTGACCAGAGAACACGTTCCCCCAAAAAATTTATTCTCTAAACCTCGTCCGAAGAATACAATTACAGCCTGGACTTGTAAACCATGCAATGCCAGCTATTCGCAAGATGAAGAATACTTCCGAATATATATTGCTGCGGGAGCTTCGCCAGATTCAGACTGCGGTCGTCTCTGGAAGGAAAAGGTAGAAAATTCAACATTTTCACGTAGCCCAGCATTACGCCAAAAACTTTCTGATGGCATGGATGTTATTCAGCAATATCACAAATTAAATCCGCTTAAGGATTTTGATGGCAAACCAATTCCCGACGAACTAATCCCATATGCACTTCCTTTAGAATCAGATCGTATTTGCAGGGTTATAAAAAAAATCATTCGGTGTTTGTACTTTAAACACTTCAAATTTGTACTTTCACCGGAGATAGAGATATCCATTAGCACTGAACCTTTAACTGAAGTGGAGGTGGAAAAAATTGTTATTGAGCATAAAGGTTTTGTAGGTAATAAAGTAGATAATTTATTTATTTATTGGTTTGACCAACAGGAAAAAGATGGGAGTATTGACTGGATACTTTTGTTTCAAGGTGGTTTTAAATATTTTCGTGCAACCATTAAAATGTGAATAAATAATGGCCATTTGGGCTGTTAAAAAAATACGCCGAAGGCCGATTCCATAACTCAAAACTAAGAATTTAAAATTAAAAATTTCTTCTTTCCTCATTCAACGTTGGGCGTTAGATGTTGAATGTTCGACGTTCTTCTGGGTTTTACGTTCTTTGTACTATATTCTTTTTTTCTGATAACCGATAACTGAATTGCTGTTTTATCCTGTTGTTTTTCTTGCTGCTCTGCGTCTGTCTTCTTCTTTCAGGAATTTTTTGCGAATACGAATTGAATTTGGACAAATTTCGACATACTCATCTTCCTGAATATATTCCATCGCAATCTCAAGGCTCATTATGCGGGCGGGTCTTACTTTAGCGGCATCATCCTTGCCGGAGGAACGCATATTTGTAAGCTGTTTTAATTTGACAACATTTACGGGGATGTCGATTTCCTTACAGTGTTCACCGACGACCTGGCCATCATAAACCCTGTCGCCCGGCGAAACAAAGAATATGCCCCTGTCATACAGCGCGTCTAAAGCGTAAGCTGTAACCTGGCCGGTTGTGGTAGCAACCATAACGCCTGCCTTGCGCTGCGGGATACTGCCTCGCATCAGGTCATATTTTTCAAACGAATGGTGCATAATCGCTCTGCCCTGCGTAGCGTTGAGCATTCTTGCGTGCAGACCGAACAGGCCGCGCGACGGAATAATAAATTCCATATGCACAAAATCATTCGCGCCGCTTTTGGCGTCTATTTTTAATATCTCGCTTCGGCGGTCGCCAAGCAGACTCATCACAGAACCCTGACAATCAGTGGGACAGTCAACGGCAAGCAATTCTATAGGCTCATGTTTTTGGCCGTCCACAATTTTTAAAATTACACTTGGTTTTCCAACACAAAGCTCAAAACCTTCACGGCGCATATTTTCGAGAAGTATGCCAAGGTGCATCAGTCCTCTGCCGGAAACATTAAACTCTTCCGGCGTCTGACCTGGTGAAACCCGCAAAGCAACATTAGACTGAAGCTCTTTATCAAGTCTTATGCCGATTTGTCTGCTGGTGAGGTATTTGCCGTCTAAGCCTGCAAATGGGCCATCGTTGACACGGAAAGTCATCGACATCGTCGGCTCATCAACAGCGATAATCGAAAGCTGCGTCGGATTATCCGGGCAGGCGATTGTATTGCCGATGTCAACAGGGTCAAGCCCCGACACCGCGCAGATATCGCCGGCAAGAACTTCAGTAACGCGCCTTCTGCTCAGGCCGTCAAACTGATGAATATGCATAACCTTCTGTTGGGTATGTTCGCCGTTTGAATCAATAACTGTAACGCGCTGGTCTTCAGCGATTTGACCTGCAAAAACTTTGCCGATGGCGATTCTGCCGACATAATCCGAATACTCCAGACTTGTAACAAGCATCTGAAGCGGTGCGTCCGGGTCAACCTTTGGAGCCGGAATGTTTTTAATAATAGTATCGAACACAATTTTCAGATTGTCGGTTTTCTTGTCCGGGTCATCCGAGGCCCAGCCTTCTCTGCCCGATGCGTAAATACAGGGAAAATCAAGAGCCTTGTCATCGGCACCGAGCTGCACAAGCAAATCGAAAACTTCATTTACAACCTCGTGCGGCCGACTATTCGGACGGTCAACCTTATTTATCACAACTATCGGCCTAAGCTTATGTTCCATCGCCTTGGTAAGCACAAATCTTGTCTGCGGCATAGGCCCTTCAAACGCGTCAACCAAAAGCATAACCCCGTCAGCCATTTTCAGAACACGTTCCACTTCGCCGCCGAAATCAGCGTGGCCGGGCGTGTCAATAATGTTAATTTTGTAATCGTCACCGTTGTCATCAGTGTAGTTGACGGCGCAATTTTTGCTCAAAATCGTTATGCCTCGTTCACGCTCAAGCGGGTTGGAGTCCATAATGAGGTTGTTTTCGCCACCGGCGAGTTTATCAAGGTCTTCAGTGCGAAACTGCCCCGATTGATACAATAATCTGTCAACCAAAGTCGTCTTGCCGTGGTCAACGTGGGCAATTATCGCTACATTACGAATATAATTTGAATACATAAAAAACTCGAAAAAAAGGTTAGTTAATCTGAGGATTGTTCTAATCATTTTTGCAGAAGCGGAGCAATATACACCATTTTCGGCAAATGTCAATAGAATTGAGTAAATCTAATGAAAAGCTAATCGGTATTACTCTTCGCCTTTTTCGAGCATTTTGCGAAGGTATTGGTTTTCTCTGCGGGTTGCTTCCAAATCGAAGAGCAGATATTTGACGGTAAGGCGAAGATGGTCAAGCGAATCGTGAAGGGTTTCACCGCTTTTTTGCAGCTTTTCATTGTAAATTTTTGCCTGTTTGGCAAGAGAAAGCAATTTTTTACTCCGCTCGGCAGGCAAATCGTTGATTTCGTTAAGCAGTTCGTTGAGTCTAATTTCAAAAGTAGAAATATCCATTGTACACACCCTTCCAGAAGCAAAAATCTTTTTCTTCCCTCCCTGCGAGTAGACAATATCCTTGATGAGTTTTTATGTGCAAAGGATATACCATCAGCCATTGACAAAGTTTGACCTCTCAGTTTTGTGCCAAAAGAGGGGTTTTGAAGTTGCCAAAGGCGGGTTTTTTGTGATGAGAGATATTGCAAATTGCGCAAGTTTTGCCGCAATGTTGCAAAAAAAAGACACTCGATAGCACGAAAAGACGAAAAACTCAGATATATGGATATGAGGTAAAAGCCAATGTTGATTAAAATAAACATTATATTGCGGATGTACAATGTTAAGTGTTTTATTGGTTGCAATTCGAAATAGATTTTGATAAAATAGCGAAGTTATGTTGGCTGCGTAGTCCAGCGTTTAATAAATATTGGAAATCCCGATTTAAGAGACTACTAACGCACAACTTGATGCTCCTCGGGCGTGCCTGTTGAGGTTTTCAACAGCGCGTAGAGGCTCTCGGTAAAAGAGCCAAGACAGCTTGCCGAGCTGTTTTCTTAATTCAGCGATAAGGAGTGAGCGTGATGAAGAAATGCAATCAGATATTGTGTATCTCTGTTTTTTTACTGCTGATACTAAGCACATCAAATGCCGGTCAATTTCCTTCAGAGCCTAATGAACCGACAGTTTCCCAGCCTTGTAACGGAGAAGGCAAAGATATATACTGCGGCCATTTGAAATCCACTCTCGCCGCACTTATGGCTCAGGGTTCCCAGCAGGCGAGGGACATTTACCGCGAATCGAATTCTTATACCGACATTCTTAACTGTTCCTTAAACCTTGATATAAATCCCACTACGGAAATTGTCAGCGGCACAAACGCACTCACAGTGAAAAGTCTTATTAACGGTCTGGCTACATTCACTCTCGACCTTCGCGACAATATGACCGTCGATAGCGTTACAGGCGATGTCGCTTCCTATACGCATCCGGGACACACTATCGAAATCACTCTCAACAGGCCCTATGATATAAATGAAATCTTTACTGTAACCGTTACCTATCACGGCATACCGCAAAACCTCGGTTTTTCTTCTTTCGACTGGACCACACACAACGGCAATGCAATTTTCGCAACGCTCAGTGAACCCTGGTTCGCACACACATGGTGGCCCTGCAAGGATGTTCTCGATGATAAATTTACAATGGATATGTGGGTTACAGTGCCGAGCTGGATGATTGTTACTTCAAACGGCCTTTTGCAGGGCACAGATTCAGTCGCAGGCGGGAAAACACGCTACCGCTGGCACGAATCGTATCCTATCGCCACCTACCTTGTTTCTTTGACCGGCACAAATTATGTTCACTGGACTTATAATTACAATCACGCCGCGGGTACAATGCCTGTGGAAATGTACGCTTATCCCGAAAGCGAATCCTACGTCCGCGGCATAACAGCCGACTTAGTAACGCAAATACAAACCTTCAGCAGCGCTTATGGCGAATATCCTTTCATCAACGAAAAATACGGCATAACCCAGTTCCAGTGGAGCGGCGGAATGGAAAACCAGACCCTCACAAGTCAGGGCGCCTATGCCTCATGGCTCAACGCACACGAACTTTCACATCAGTGGTGGGGCGATATGATTACCTGCAAAACCTGGCACGATATCTGGCTCAACGAAGGTTTTGCCACATATTCGGAAGCCGTATATGAAGAAAAAAGACCGGGCGGAAGTTATTCCTTGTATTTCAGCAGAATGCAGTCTCGAAGGCCGGGCTCTTACGGCGGAACCGTCTATGTTTATGACATCTCCGATTTCGGTGCGGTTTTTGATGGAACTACCGTCTATAACAAGGCCGCCTGGGTGCTTCATATGCTTCGGCACGTTGTCGGCGACGCTAATTTTTTTGACATTCTCGCTACATACAGGTCTGCATACGAGGGCGACAGCGCGACGACCGAAGATTTCAGAGCTTCAGCGGAAAGCGTTTATGGCGGCGATTTACAGTGGTTCTTCGATGAATGGGTTTATAACGGCGGCGCTCCTTATTACAGATTCGGCTGGGAGCAGCAGCAAATCGGTTCGCAAAACTGGATGAGGTTATATATAAATCAATACCAGCAGGCCTCCTACGGCTATCCAAATTTCAAAATGCCAATCGACATAACCATTAATTCAGCTTCGACAACCCCCGTTTGGAATAACGCAGTCTCCCAGTGGTACCTGATCAAAACAGCCTCTCCCGTAACATCGGTGCAGTTCGATAAGAACACATGGATATTGCGAGGCACCACATCATCCGTTTCCTATGTAAAAGGCCCCGCAAAAATTATCGATACCGCGCCGCTGCCCAACCAGACTATTCACTCGGCAGTCCTTGACCATATCACCATACAGTTCAGCGAACCAATTACATACAGCAACTCCAATATAGCGGTAACCGGAAGCCTCACCGGGGCACAAAGTTTCTCAAGCGCCTTTTCTATGAGCAATTATATGCTTACTCTGACATTCCCACAGCCCCTAATGCAGGGGCAAACTTATACCGTTACAGTTACCGATGGCATTTTGACGCCGAGTTCAGGGTATGCAATCGATGGCGAACTATCATCCGGCTCGCCGTTATTCCCGTCAGGAGACGGATTACCGGGCGGAAACGCCGTATTTTCTTTTTACCTCGGTTATGGCGCAGACCTCTCCGGCGATAACAAGGTCAATTTCGATGACTTCGCTTTATTCGCCGCTCAATGGCAAAAAACAAATTGCGGCGCCTGCGGCGGCGCCGACCTCTCCGGCGACGGTAATGTTAATTTCTCCGATTTAAAAATCTTTTCAGCCTCCTGGCTCGTAGAACCGCAGTAAATCTCTATAATTGGCAGATTACCGAGCCTGCCGCGCAATACCCAAAAACGCAAGGTTATGCTTGCGAAAAAACAGTCTGGGCGGTATTATAAGGCCGGTTAAAATATCGACAGCAGAATTTATGGAGAGCCTGAAATGAGACCAAAACAGCTTGAGCAGTGGCAGTTTTTATTTATAGGAATGGCGATTGTGGGTATTGTTCTTTGGCCTTTGAGCCAATGGCTTACAACGCTAAGAGGCAGTTTTATTATGGCGGCCTATTTCGCCGCGGCTGTGGGTATTTTTGGGATACTGCAAGTGCTGGCGGAAACGATTAAAAATCTCAACCGGCAGCAGGAGAAAATAGAACAACTCAGCGAGTCGCTGACGGCAAACAAAAATCTGCTCGAACAAATTTCGCAGGAAGTTCGACTGTCCGAAGCGGCAAAGACTATCTGTTATCGCGATACCGACAGGCAGCTGCTGCGGGCAAGCGTGATTGAAAGACTTCATCAGCAGGATTTCGAGGCGACCTACGCGATGATTGACAACATTGAAAGGCGGCCGGAATATAAACAATTAGCGGCAGATTTAAGACTTACCGCAGACCGATATCGCGACGCTACCGAGCAGGACAGAGTAAGCCAGGTAATTAATTATATCGACAGGCTTCTCGAACAGCGTCAGTGGGCAAACGCCGAGACACAGATAGAAAGGCTCATTAAAAAATATCCCGATTCTGAAAAAGCCGGCGATATGAGCGAAAAACTTTTTGAGAAAAAAGAGAAAAGAAAAAGAGAGCTGCTCGACGAATGGGATACCGCGGTTAAGAAATCCGATATTGACCGGAGTCTTGAGGTTTTACATGAGCTTGACCTTTATCTTACGCCCAGCGAAGGGCTGGCTCTGCAGGAAGCGGCAAGCGAGATATTCAAAAACAAGCTGCATAATATGGGCGTTCAATTCTCGCTCGCTGTCAGCGATAAGCAGTGGGACAAGGCTCTTGAGACCGGACAAACCATTATCAGGGAATTTCCAAACAGCAAAATGGCTGACGAAATCAGAAACAAAAAAGAGATACTTCAGGAATTGGCGAAAAAACAATAACCATCCGGCTTCGTCTTCGACTTCGCCGCGACAGGCAAAGGACATAGAGATTGCAGACTAAAATTATAACCATCGGTTTAAGTCCCGCGTGGGATAAAACAATCGAAGTTGCGGGCGTCGAATGGGGTGAGCATAAAATAATCTCCTCACAGAAAATTATTCCAGCGGGCAAAGCTCTCAATATAAACAGGTCTCTTGCGCAGATGAAAATTCCGAGTATCGCGGCAGGTCTGTGGGGCGAAAATGACTGGGACAAAATGCAACAGGCCGTCACGGCTTTGAAAAAATTTGTGCGGATTAAATTCATAAAAGCAAAAGGCGCGACAAGAGAAAATATAACTATCGTCGATGCCGCCAAAAAAAGGAATATACACCTTCGCAGCAAAAACACTCTTGCCAACGCAAAGTCATTATCGGATTTGAACAGGAATTTGAAAACGGTTATTACCAAAGACAGCATTTGCGTTTTCGCGGGCGCTCTGTCTGGCGGCAAACTTTTAAAACAAACCATATCACTGCTCGAAACTGCAAAACGCAGGCAGGCGAAAATTATCGTCGATAGTTCAGGCATCGAGTTTAAGAAAATCGTTTCTATGGGCGGATTGTTTATGATTAAGCCGAATGTCGAGGAACTTGGTGAACTTGTCGGCAGGAAAATTGAAAACCAAAAAGATACGCTCGCCGATGCCGCCAGGAAATTTCTGAATAAAACGGAATTTGTTTTGGTCAGCAGAGGCGAAAAAGGAGCGATGCTCATAGGTAAGGATTTAATTATCTCCACCGAATACTGCGGCAAAAAGTTCGATGTCTGCAATACCGTCGGCTGTGGCGATTACCTGCTGGCAGGTTTCATCGCGGGATTATGCAAAACGGGAGATTTAAAAATCGCACTCCAAACCGCCGTTCACAACGCAGCGATGCGGGCGTTTGGGAAATAAGAAGTAAGGAAGCAAGGAAATAGGGAAGTAAAGAACGTTGAACATTCAATGTCCAACTTCCGGGGAAAATAGGGCAGTTACCTATTTTGTATTGGTTGGAATAAAAACTTTTCTGAAGAGATTTCTCGGCTGCGCTCGAAATGACACGAATCCCGGCAACACTTTGCCGGGGCTAACCACGAAATTTAATTACCGATAACGGAGCGGATAGTATATTGTGAAAGTTTTTGCCTCCGGTCTGCGGACAGTTGAGTAATCACTGCGGACTGGTCGGAAGGTCTTGCGAAACTCGCATCGGCGACAGCATCATAAATATCGGCAAGCGTCATATTTTCAGCGACAGTGGAAGGGGCAAAGCCGACTGAAGGTTCAGATGTTCGTAAAATTATTTTCGCTGCGGTAAGATGGCCGAGAATTTTATCCGCGAATTCGGCGGGCAGGCAAAGATAACTGCTGATGAATTCGGCGGGAACAGGAGAATTCTTTTTCTCAAATTCCTTAAAAATCAAATTAACTATATTTATTACGTGTAAATCAGAGGCGATGAAAAACTTCTGTTTAATTTGCTCGGCGGCACGCTCGGCATCTTCAATGGTTTTCAGATATTGGGTTGTGAACGTAAGCTGCAAGCCGAAAAGCACAATCAGCCAGGTGAAATAAATCCACAAAACACCCAGCGGGATAAGGCCGAGCACGCCGTAGACGACGCTGTATGGAATGAGTTTTATCATATAGAGACCGAATGCCCACTTGGCGACGAGAAAAATGCAGGCGGCCACAAACGCGCCCCATAACGCGGCTTTTGGATTAACTTTGGCGTTGGGCATCAGCATATAGAGAGCGAACAATCCGATGAACGCAACAACGAAAGGCACGACAAAAGGAACTACCGGCCCGAGAAAGCTGAAGATATTTTTCCCCAGATATGCAGCGATGCTGTATTTTGTATTAATATAAACAGCTACGCCGAGCAGAAAGGAGCCGAGAGTCAGGAATGTCCAGTAATAAGCTATTCGCTGGAGCAGATTTCGTCCGCGAACCACGCCCCATATAGTATTAAAGGAACTTTCTATGGTAATCAGCAGCGCGATTGCAACCCAGATAATAAGCACACTGCTGACAATGGTAATAGAGCCTTTATTGATATTGCTGTAAAAGCCGCTTGTGAATTCCTCGACTTTTTCCGAGAGTGTAATTTTTGCGGTTGATGTGTTTGGGTCAACCGGGTACTGAACGTTTTTGATGAAAGTCTGCTCGTAGAAGAAATTTCTCATCTGTTTGCCGAGGTCATCAAATGTGCCCAGCGATTGGAAAATCAGCAGCATTACGATAGCCAGCGGCACGATTCCGAATATGGTATTGTACGACAGTATCGAAGCCTGGCGGTCGGCTCTGTTCTTCCACAGCAGTTTTACGCACCGCGGCCAGAGGTGAATTTGAAAAACCACAAAGCGCGTGAACCTGCTGATATTGGTCGGCACTGATAATAGTTCATTTAACATTGTCAGCTCCTTTATTTTTTCAGCAACCCCTCCAGGAGTTTTTTAGCCTGGTTTTCTATTTCCTGCTGTATCTGAGGATTTTTTAAAAGGCTGTTAAGGTCTAAATCAAGTTCTGGCTTGTCAACCGACCCCTTGAGCGGGATGGGCATTCTCTGGTCTTTATACGGCACAGTAACAGTCATTTTCATTGATTTGTCCAGGCCGATTCTGCCTGCGAAATTGACAGGGTATTTGCCGATGTCCATTTGCATATTGTCGTAACTGATTATGCCGTCGGCGACGGTGAATTTTGTCGGCTGGAGAGTAATAATCGGTTCCGTCGAGCCGCCTGTAAGTTGAACTATCGTATTAAGCAGCGGCGAGCCAAGCCGCATATTTGTGATGGAGAGAGTTCCGATGATGGCGATGGTTTTGTCGTAGCCTTTTTCAAGAGGGAAGACGAGTTTTTCACAGTCGAAACTTAATGTGCCGCTCACATTGGTTGCACGGGCGAATATCGGATTCATATAACCTAAAATAATATCGGATGTCTGCTGGTTGATTTGAATATTTTCAAAAATTTTCATCTGGCCGGGCGTTTTGAGCAGGGTTGGTTTGTCGGAGAAATTCGCAGAGCCGCCGAAGTTGAGTTTGCCGGTGTTGACGGTTGAGGTGAACGGCGCGACAGTCATAATACCTTTGTCGATTTTGACATCGAAGTCGCTTTTGCTGATGTTGAATCCCATATACTCGGCCTTATCGAAACCGAAAGTTGTTTTTGCGCTCAGGTTCGCTTTGAATTGCTGCGGTTCTTTTTTTGGATAGGTGCTTGAAAACCACAGTGAGTCATTTCGTTTGCCTGCCGCTGTAAAGCCCTGCGGCATAAAAGGCGAAACAATCGAACTGACGGCGGCAAGGTCGTACTCGGCTTTCAGGCTGCCTTCGGTTTTTGTGTTGGCGCCGAGCTCCGCATTTGAGAGATTGCCGGAGAGTTTTATCTGCGGGCTGGTTACATTCAGCGTCGGTATGTTATAAATCTTTTTGACGGTGTCAAATTTTCCTGTGAATGCGATTGTCATATTAGGCTGAGTGAAAGGCTCTTTACCGGGCGAGGAAATTTTCAGATTCGTAATGTCTGTTTGTTTAGTCGAGGCTTCAATTACATCGCCGGTTTTGGCAAATGCCAAATCACCTTTGGCAAGGCCTGCAAATTGCGTATTAGAATCAGCCGCTCCAAAAGCGGTCGCCAGAGACATAAGTTTTTCAATCTGTGTTGAAAAGGTTGCGTGGAGTTTTGTGGCGGCAACGGTATTTTTGCCGAATGGCATTGAAAGGTTTGTGATGTTAATTTTACCGGCATCGGCGGAAATATCAGCGGTTTTCGCTGTGAGCAGTTGTTTATCGAAGTCTGCGCTGAAATCGAATCCGGCCTTTGCGGCGGGTTCGGAAATAATTTTTCCATTCGTCATTTTTATTACGACATTAGTCGCTGATGCGCTGCCTGTGGAAGCGAAAACTTTTTTGACAAACGAGCCTTTACCGATTAACTGGGCTGAGCCTGACAGTTTCGGTTTTATTTCGATGAACTGCCCCATATCAGCCTGAAGTCTTTCGAGGTCAACATCGGCGGTGTAATTCATATTGTCGGTTGTGCCGGTGAGGTTGGCTTTTACAAAAGAAGAATCGACGTTTAACTTTTCAAAAATTATCTGCTTATTTTGTGAAACGAGTTTCGCATCAATTTCGACGGGTTTTGAAAGTATAATTTGTTTGATGGGAAATCTGCCTTCCAGCGCCCAGAGTTTTATTTTGCCAGCCAGAATTCTTTTGCCGCTCTGTCCTTCGGTATTGATATTTCCGCTGAGTCTGCCATAGTTGATATCGAAATCCTGTTTGAATTTGGCAATAGTTTTTACCTGTTTGAGCGTTTTGGCAAGGTCGCAGTCGAACTGAGCCTGCATGGTGTCGGTCGAATCGGACTGTAAAAATTTACCAAGACCGTCGAAAGTTCTCGGCACAGTTCCCTTCGCTTCGGCGGTGAGGCCGTCAGCTTCTATTTTGAGTCGGCTGATGTTGATGGACTTTTCAGTTGTACTTAATTTTACATCGGTGGCGAACTTTGTGCTTTGCAGTCTGTCGCCTTTGAGGAAATCGCCGGAGACATCGAGATTTGTCGCGTGAACTTTGCCTTCGAGATTTTCGAATTGTCCTTTTTTTATTTCAGCGTTCACATTTGCGCTGAGTCTGCCCGCAGCGGCGACATTGACATTCATCGCTTTGAAGAGCGGAGACAGGGTCGCAAGTTCAAGGTCGTTGACATCGACAGCCAGGTTGCCGTAAGCGCCCGTTAGCGACCATTCCTTTTTCGGGGTCATATCGCCTGCCACAGCGATATTCGTAATATCATTTGCGCCGGCGACGGTCATCGCGACATTAAAATCACTTGTGTTGCCGAGCGGCCTCATCGCGATTTTGCTGTTTATGTCTTTCAGTTCGAGCGTCTGCATAATTTGCTTGGCGTCGGGTGCGATAATTTTTACATTACCCTGATTTATTGTAAGGTTCATTCGGTCAAGCGGAATCATCGGAACGGAGGGAGTTTTTTTGGTCTGCTGCGAAATGACGACAGTACTCTGTTTCTTCTTTGGCGTTTCTATGCCAATGGTAAGCGATAAATATGGTTTGTCTATAATAGCTTTATCTATGGCGACTTTTCCGCCGAGCAGCGAAATATAATCCGGGTACGCGGCGATTTGTTCTGCGGTCAGTTTGGTCGAGCCAGCGGTGTTGGTAAAATCGAGCTTATTCGCTTTAATGCCGGAAAACCAGCCCATTGAAATCGAGCGAATAGCGACTTTGCCGTCTATTGCGCCGTTGATTTTCTGAAGAATAAAGTTATTCCCGCCCCTGCTGGATACATAAACAGGTATACCGAAGAATGGAATCGCAAGCAAAACGCACAAAAAAATCAGCGCGGACAGAAGAATTTTTTTTACGGACAATTTCTTTTTAACAGGATTGTTTTCGGTTTGCATAAACTTCTCCGAAGTTAGTTGTTAATTCTTTGAGCCGTTTGCGGCGGAATTGTTTTTACTGATAACTGAGCTTCTGATAACTGATAACTTTTTTTCAGTCTTTCATTATTTCATCGGACTTATGTTTAATGGCCGATTCTATTTTATCGGTGTACTCCTTGGTCAGGTCGTCCATCGTTTTTTTGCCTTTTTCCTTATCGTCTTCGGTAGCGGTCTTTGCTTTTTCGGCGTCTTCAAGTTTCTTAATCGCGTCCCTGCGTATGTTGCGGAGAGTTACCTTCGATTGTTCGCCGAGCTGTTTAGCCTGTGCGGCAAGCTGTTTTCTTCGCTCCTGGCTAAGCGGGGGAATACTCAGCCGAATGACTTTGCCGTCGCTCATCGGATTGATGGAAAGGTCGCTGGCCTGGATTGCTTTTTCAATTCCCTTGATTGATGCCGGGTCGAAAGGCTTTATCAATATCGTGGTGCCGTCCTGTATTGAGAGCGTGGCCAACTGTTTCAATGGCGTAGGCGTGCCGTAGTATTCAACTCTGAGATTTTCGACAAGACCGGTCGATGCTCTGCCGGTTCTAACGCCCTTAAACTCACCTGCCAAATGCTCAAGAGCTTTTTCCATTAACCCTTTGTGTTCAACTATAATTTTTTGCGTTGGCATAATATTTCCTGTCAAAATAAAATAAAAAATCAAAGATACAAAATCAAAATTAAGTTTTTACACCTGTCGCTGTCGCTCCAGGCTCTGATTACCGCTCCATCACTGTCGCGGCTCTGATTTTAGGATACTATTGTTCCGATTTTTTCGCCCTTCAGGGCTTTTATAATATTTCCCTTCTGGAAGATATTTAAAACAATAATCGGTATATTATTTTCACTGCAAAGACTTATCGCGGCCTGGTCCATCACGCGCAGATTTTTATTTAAAACATCGCGATATGAAATTTTCTCGAATAATTTGGCGTTTGGATTTTTGTTCGGGTCATCATCATAAACGCCGTCAACCTTCGTCGCCTTTATAATCAGATCCGCATCGAGTTCGCTTGCCCGCAAAGCTGCGCAGGTATCGGTCGAGAAAAACGGATTGCCGGTGCCGCCAGCGAGTATCGCGACTCTGCCTTCTTCGAGATGCTTGATTGCTTTTCTCCTGATGAATGGCTCGCAAATGGCCGAGACATCTATCGCACTGAGAACTCTTGTCGGCTGACCGAGTTTTTCGAGAGTTTCCTGTAGAGCACAGGCATTGATAACCGTCGCAAGCATTCCCATATAATCGGCGGTGTGTCTTGGGATATGACTTTTTTTGCTGAAAGTTTCGCCTCGAAGGAAGTTGCCTCCTCCGATAACGATAGCGATTTGCACGCCGAGTTTATGAACCTGTATGATTCTGTCGGCCACGGATTCGAGCTGTTCGCCGTCGATGCCGAAACCCCCGGCTTTGCAAAAACTTTCGCCGCTGATTTTGAGCAGCACCCGTTTGTATTTTAATTCGCTCATCCCTGTCGCCTTACAAACATAATAGACATAAAAAAAGCACTCCCGCGCTTTCTTGCGAAAGCAAGAGTGGGAGTGCTTATTATATTAGCCAATAGCCAAACGTACAAATCTTTTTATTTTAGCAGTTCCACCCGCCGTCTTTGCAGAGTCGGCGAGAACTTTTTCAACTGAAACCTTGTCGTCCTTGACAAAACCCTGCGAAAGCAGACAATTTTCGGCATAAAATTTCTTCATTTTGCCTTCAACTATTTTCTCTATCATATTCGCGGGCTTATCTTTCATCTGGTCAGCGGCAATAGCCTTTTCCTTTTCAATAACTTCAGCCGGAATGCCGGAAGAATCTAATGCCAAAGGATTTATAGCAGCAATGTGCATACAAATATCCTTCGCGATCAGGGCAAAAGCCGCATTGTCAGCGACCGCCTGGGTCGATGTTTCGATTTCGAGCATAACGCCGATTTTGCCATTAAAGTGAACATAAGTCGAAATCAGACCGGGCGAGGTGAGTTTGAATCTGGCGTAATCGCCAATTTCTATTTTTTCGCCGATCTTACTTACTGTTTCGGTGATAAGCTGAGATAAACTTTTTCCTCCAGTATCCTCTGTTTTTAACAATTCTTCAACGCTGTTATCAGAAGGACAAGCAATGATATAGTTATTTAAAGCCTCACCTGTGGAGATGAAATCATCGCTATTTGTGACAAAATCAGTCTCACAGCAAAGTGTCGCCATCGAAGCTGTTTTGCCATTGTCGCCGGTAACGCAAAGAACTTTACCTTCGGTTGTATCTCTGTCGGCTCTTTTTGCGAGAGTTGCCATACCCTTCTTTCTAAGCAGGGTCATAGCTTCTTCGAGGTTTCCATTTGTCTCTTCGAGAGCCTTTTTGCAATCCATCATTCCCTGTCCGCTCATTTTGCGGAGCTTCATAACTGCTGCGGCTGAAATTTCTGCCATTTTTTTACTCCTATTTAAGAAAACCCCCAGTAGAACTGGGGGCTACATATTTTTCAAATTTAACTTTCACAGAGAACACAGAGTTTCGTGTTCATTTGCGGCTATTTTACGCTCCGGCTGCGTTCTCATCAGTGCCTGCCGGTGCGCCGGCATCTTCGGCTCTGACTAATGAACGCCTGCGAGTTCTTGGTTTGCGTGAATCATCGTCTTTTGACGCGGGCTTATATATAGTCTTGGCCTCAGCGACCGCCGCGGCAAGCTGGCCTATAATCAGGTCGATAGTCTTTACCGAATCATCGTTTGCCGGTATCGCAACATCAACGAGGTCCGGGTCGGAATCTGTGTCGATGATGCCGATGGTCATAACACCCATTTTCTTGGCTTCTTTGAGGGCAAGCATTTCCTTGCGAGCGTCAACAACCACAATCACGCCAGGTACCTGGTTGAGCTTGCGGATGCCGTCGAGGTTTGATTTCATTTTTCGAAGTTCGCGTTTGAGAGTCGAGGCTCTCTTTTTGCTTTCGGATTCGATTGAGCCATCGTTTGACATTGCCTCAAGCTCTTCAAGACGCTGAATTCTTGAGTGCACGGTTCTGAAGTTGGTGAGCGTTCCGCCCAGCCATCTGGTAATAACATAGTGCATACCGGTTGACTCGGCGGCGGATTTAATCGCCTTGCATGCCTGCCGCTTTGTCCCGACAAAGACGACATCTCTGCCGCTTGAGACGGTATCAGCAAGAAGTTTCTGGGCAATTAAAATGCCCTTTAGAGTTTCGCGGATATTGATGATGTGAATCATTCCGCGCTTGCTGAAAATGTACGGCTTCATTTTGGGATTCCACCGACTTGCGGCATGACCAAAATGCACGCCTGCATTTATCAAACTACGAGCTAAATCATTTGCCACTAAAGACACTCCAAATACGGTTAAGTTTTATTTTTTACCGCCGAGAACCACAGATATTGCCTGAAAACAAGCTCTCTGTTTGCTCTGCGGCTAATTCACGTTGAAACTCAAAATTTGAGAACTCAATACCTTACTGGCAGAGGGCGGCTCTGTCAAGATATTTTGTCCACATTTAAAGATAGGATTAAAAGGATTATCGCTGTCGTTATTATTGAAATGTAAAAAACTTGCTTTTGTTATTTCCTTAATTATAGTCTGAAGCGATGCGAAAAGGGCTGAAATATGTAATTTTCAAAACAAAAGCCGGTTTTTTCGGACTTTTGGCTGATGAAAATGGTCTCAAGAGGACTGTTTTGCCTCAAGCTTCGTATTTAAAAGCTAAAAAATACATACTGGTTGGTACGCAAGATGGGGTAAAAGAATCTAATGTGCTTTGCTCGGCATTGCAAAAGGCGATAAAAGCATATTATGATACTGATAACGGGGATTTAATAGATTTTGCAAAACACTTTTCTGGGTTGCTTTGTTTTGAGGGGTCCGAATTTACCCAAAAAGTTCTGAAAACCTGTATGAAAATTCCGCCCGGCCAAACATTGTCATATTCCCAGCTCGCAAAAAAAGCTGGCTTTCCAAACGCAGCCCGCGCAGTCGGCAGCGTTCTTGCAAAAAATAAATTGCCTTTAATAATCCCCTGCCATAGAGTTGTCCGTGCTGACGGCAAAATCGGAAACTTCAGCGCGCCCGGCGGAACGAAAACAAAAAAAAGGATGCTCGATTATGAAAAAAATTAATACGCAAAATGCACCGGCAGCAGTAGGACCATATTCACAGGCGATTGACGCTGGAGTGTTTATCTTTCTGGCGGGACAAATTCCGCTCGACCCGAAAACCGGCCAATTGGTCGAAGGCGGGGTTGATGTACAAACCAAACGGGTAATCGAAAATATCAAAGCTGTTCTGGCTGCGGCGGGAAGCGATTTGACAAAAATTGTTTCATCGACCGTCTATCTGACGGATATGGATAATTTCGCGAAAATGAATGAAGTTTACGCAAGTTATTTTACTGAGCCTTATCCGGCAAGAGTTACTATCGCGATTAAAAGCCTGCCGAAAAATGCGCTGGTGGAAATCGCGGTAATTGCGGTTAAGTAGCCATCCGGCTTCGTCTTCGACTTCGCCGCGACAGGCAGAGAACACAGAAAAAAATTGTTTTGCGGAGAAAAATTATGCAGGAAAAATTTGAAAATATGAATATCAGCGGCTCATGTTTTATGGATGCAAATTTATCCAAGTCAAAATTTGAAAACGTGAATCTCTCTGAATCGGTTTTTCACAATATAAATTTCGGTAATGTTTCTTTTTCCGCTGCGCAAATGGGCGGCACTATATTCAGGCATATCGGCCTGCCGGACGAAATAAGAGGTACGAAAAAACAGAAGGGGCTTGTTTTTGAGCAGTGCGACCTCAACGATACTATTTTTAAAGAATGTAATCTTAAAAATGTCAGGATTGAAAAATCTGAAATTGATGGAATGACTATTGACGGCTATTCTGTTAAAGAACTGATAGAACATTATAATGCCAAAGGCGGATGTAAATAATTTTCATCACAAAAAACATAGGGGCATAGCAGAATTTTATATATGAAACTTAGTCGAATTATTATTTTGTTTTTGTGTGCGGTTGGGATGATGTTTTTATCTGGCTGTTATTATTTTCGATTGCAGGAAACAAAAAGCCAATTGATGAATTTCGACAAGTATTACATTCTTGAAGACAGCAATCAATTCTCCATTTCCGCCAGTAAGCCGATGTTGTATCCCGATGATGTTGTTCGCATTTTTAAATCCGAACCGGCAGCGAAAGAACAAACAACGAGTGAATTGTATTATGATTATGTTCTCGAAAAACAGTATCAGGCTGGAAAAGATGAGCAGGGCGATTACAATATCAAATTGCGATTTGTGTTTACCGACGGGAAATTAAATAAGCTTTTGATAGATGAACGATTCTTTGCGATACTGCCAAAAAATGTTGTTGCTGCTTTGGCAAGGTCGTTAGGGGACGCGAAAATAGACGTGAGGAATCGGCGTTTGTCGTTAAATCTAAATGTCAGTCAGATACATTTGCCTGATGTGAATGAAGTTGCCGCATCGCTCGGCAAGCCATCCTGGCAAAAAGATAATCGGTATGTTTATAATTATCTTCGCAAAAATCCAAACGAGAAAAATAATAACGGCAAACCTGCATGGGCAGATTTTGTTTTTGACAAGCAAGGCAAATGTATAAAATGCCGAAACAGGGTGTTTGGCATTCCGTTTGAGATGGATACTGAAAAACAGTTGCTGTCAGGCACAAAAACTGATGGGCAGACGGTACAACTGAAAATAGTCGTTAATAGATAGGCGGTATGGCAAATTCGCATCTTGTTATTTTGAAAAAGCAGTATCTTGATAAGATACTCGACGGCAGCAAAACAATCGAGTCGAGACTTACAAAGGGTAGATGCCCGCCATTCGATTGCGTCTCGGTTGGTGATGTGTTGTTCTTTAAAGAATCCGCTGGAATGGTTGTTGCCAAAGCGCAGGCGGCGGCGGTAAAGCAATTCAGCAATCTTACGCCGCAGGCTGTCGCAAAACTTAAAGCTGAATACAACGACCGAATCTGCGGCGATGATGAATACTGGCAGCTAAAGGCTGACAGCGAATACGCGACGTTAGTAAAATTAAAAAATGTGGAGACAATTCCGCCCCGGAGAATTTATAAAAAAGACTGGCGGGCGTGGGTGGTTTTGAAAAAGCCGAATGATTTCGGACTGCTGTAAAAAAGGCACAAAGGAGCAAAGGCACATAGGCACAAAGAAACTGAAACACTGATTTAGCGGATTTTATTGCCGATAACTGATAACCGAGTTTCTGATAACTGTTTTGCGGTTGACAAAAAGATAGGTATGGTAGAGAATGTACCGAAAGGATTTAGAGTTTGAGAATACAAGGAGCTTGATTTATGGAAACGACAAAAATAGCGGTTTTCAAAGGTAAAGAGATACGAAAAACAATCCAAAAGAATGAATGGTGGTTTTCGGTTGTTGATGTATGTGAGGCATTGACAGAGAGCCCCGATGCCGGAGCGTATTGGAGAAAGTTAAAACAACGGCTAAAAGAAGAAGGAAGCGAAGTTGTGACATTTTGTCACGGGTTGAAATTGGAAGCGCCGGACGGCAAAATGCGTGATACTGATTGTGCCAATACCGAAGGCGTTTTTCGCATAATCCAGTCGATTCCGTCACCTACAATCAGAGCCCAAGCGACAGCGCAAGGGGTTTCGTAGGGGCAAACCTATGTGTCTGCCCACATTCAGAGCCGCGAATGTTAATGAGCGGTATTCCCTGTTTTTTTAATTTTAGTGCGGGGTTGACAAAGAAAATTAAAAATTAAATATCAAAAATAAAAATGACCCCGATGAGATAGTCGAAGCGACATCTCACAGGGCAGGCAAAGCAAAATTTAAAAATAGGTGGCTGTTCCTATTTTTACTATTTTTAATTTTTACGTATTTTTTCAACATCGAATTGTGTTAAGCAAGGAACTATGAGATGGCAATACCTTTAATCGCATTTGATGAAACAGGAAATACAGGACAAAATTTACTTGACCCTGACCAGCCAGTGTTTGTTTTAGCATCTGTTAATTTAAGCTATGCAGAAACACAACGTGCATTAGAAATCTTAAATCCCAAAAAAGGACAGGAAGTCCATTTTGCAAGTTTCAGTAAAAGTTGTTCTGGTAAGGCACGGATCTTGCAATTTTGCCAATCAGATTTAATTTCATCAGATAAAATAAATATAAGTGTAATCCATAAGGGCTACATGGTTGTCACAAAGGTCGTTGATTTGCTTATAGAGAACTTATGTTACGAAACTGGATTTGACCTGTATAAAAATGGTGCTAATATTGGAATGGCAAATATTTTTTATATGTGCATTCCGACTTTTTGTGGACAAGATAACTTTAAAAGTTTTTTGGATAAATTTGTTTGCATGATACGAAATAAAGATGCCAGTTCCATTACAGAGTTCTATAAAAGTGTTAATAATCTGAGCTTAACATGTAATAGTAAGCTCTTCAAAGAAATGATTGAGCTTATATTAGCTACCCAGTGTATTATTGATGAAGTAATTACTAGGTGTAGTGTTGTTGATTTAGATCCAGCTGTTCCTGCGTTCGTGAATGATTGTATTGCATGGGGAGAACAATTGGGCTGCGAATTTAACATAGTTCATGACCAATCTAAACCAATTGAGCATCAACAAGAAATACTTACCTGTTTAATGGCCAAGGATGAACCAGAAATTATAGTTGGATATGACCAAAGAAAAATGAAATACCCTTTAAAGGTGCATGGCTTTAAGTTGTGCGATTCTAATGTTGTGCCTCAAATACAAATAGCAGATATTATAAGTGGCACATATGGCTATGTGCTAAAAGGTCGCTTAGGAAAAAAAGTTGACAATAACTTTTTTGAAACTATAGAGAAAAGTAAGTTGTTAGGTTTGCCATGTCATCCACTTTGGCCGTCAGATGAAGTAACACCAGAAGACTTAGGGACAATAGGACCAGATGCAGGTGATCCAAACCTTTATGTTGGAAATTTAATTGACAGACAAAAAATGAAGAGGATGCAAAAAAGTAAAGAATCTCGAACTACGCTATAGACAGATAAAAGTGCAGAAATAAAAATGACAAAAATGATTAATTTGCTTAAGGATTATTTAAAGACAATTGATTGGAGTTTGTTTAGACGCGGTCCAAAAGGGCCAGGAACATTGCTTATTGTTTTATCTATAGATAGTTTTGCCCATAGCCAGGGGTTTGAGTACGAGAAAGAAGTCTTTCTTGGCCTAACAAGAAAAACAAACAATCATAAAGGATATATTGATATAATCATTAAAAGCCCCGATGGAATTAAGTACGCAATAGAAATTGACAGCAGTAATAAAAAATGGTCGCTTGAAAAACTTCTCCATGCGCATAGTATAGGATATGTGCCGATTTGGGTTCGTTGGCGTGTAAAAATAAATATTAACATTCCAGCAATCATAAATTTGATAGATTTAACAGAACGTGAGACTTTTTCCACCATGGATTTGGAGCGAAAAGATATGACCAATAAACTAAAACATGTTGAAATTTACACTGATGGTGCTTGTCGTCCCAACCCAGGTATTGGCGGCTATGGCTTAATATTGATATATTGTGATACACGTAAAGAAATAAGTGGTGGTTTTAATCATACGACAAACAATAGAATGGAGATGTATGCTGCTATTAAGGGATTGGAGATGCTCAAAGAAGCTTGTAAAGTTACTTTGTATAGTGACTCAAAATACTTGGTCAATTCCATGGCCAAAGGAAGAGTTAAGCTTTGGCGAGATAATAATTGGCAGCTTCGTAAACATAAACAGAAAGAAATTGCCAATATAGATTTATGGACAAGATTACTGGCTTTATGTGACATTCACGAAGTCGAATTCAATTGGGTAAAAGGACATGATGGAAATCCTCTAAATGAAAGATGTGACATTCTTTCCACAATAGCTTGGGAACAAAAAGATTTGCCTGCTGATGAAGGTTACAAGAAGTCCAATGCAATTAAAGTCAATCACGACAATCAACCATATAAAAACTATTCAGCTTCTGATGTTAAAATAACTTATGAGGGTCAACCATGCAGAAAGTGCTCAACTCCTGTGGTTAAGAAATTCACACGTAAAAATAGGGATAAAAGTCGTAGAAAGTATTGGTTTGAGTATTATTTTCATTGTCCAAATTGTCAGACTATGTATATGACTGATGAAGCAAAACGGTATATGCCTTAAGTGATTGTCCCTGTTTTTTTCTGAAAAAGGGAAAACAAAAATGACGAAGCCTGTGTTATCTGCTTCTGCCGATGTTATTGATTAGGCCGATGGACATAATGTTTGTCATAATGCTTGAGCCGCCATAGCTGATGAATGGGAGAGTCAAACCTGTAATAGGTATCAGGCCAATCGTCATACTGATATTAATCAAAATCTGGATTGCGAAAAGCACGGCGAAGCCTGCGGCGATGTAACTGCCAAACGTGTCGAAACTCGATGAGGCAATGTCAATCGAGCAGGCAATCAGCATCGCATATAAACACAACAGCAATACAGCGCCCGCGAATCCCCACTGATGGCAAACCAGCGCGAAAATAAAATCATTATGTCTGTCAGGCAGGAATTTATATTTTATAAATGGGCCTGCGCGGTAGCCCTGACCTGCGAATCCGCCCGAGGCGATTGCAAGTTTGGAACGCATAAGCTGATAGCCTGCGCCGATATCCCAGTTTCGCAGTCGTTCGGTATTTACGCCGAGCAATTTTGCAAGTGCGGGATGTTTTTCAACTTTGGTTCTGAGCCAGCTTGGACTGCCGTCAATTTTATTCTGCAATAATACCGAGCTAACTCTCATTCGTTGATAGTCTTCGATACCGAGCCAGAGAATCGGAAAGGCAATCACTGCCAGCAGAATTATCACAAGCAGATGTTTGACTTTCGCGCCGGCGATAAACAGCATCGACAGCAGCACCGGCATCATCAGCATAACCGTACCCAAATCAGGCTCACGATATATCAGGAGCATCGGAAACAGCGTCAGGACAAATGGCGGGATAAGCGAAGTGAAATTTCGGTAATTGCTTCGATACCGCAGATGCCAGGCCAGCGCGATGATGTAAGCGAACTTGAAAAACTCCGAAGGCTGAAACTGTATCGAACCGATAACAATCCAGCATCGCGAGCCGTGCTTGACGTTGACGAAGGGCATATCTATGAATTGATCCAGCACGAGCCAGAAAAGCATGGCGATAGTCGCCCAGTAAAGGACGAAGCTCATTGAGCCGAGTTTTTTGTAGCTGAATGAATTTATTATTATAAAGCCGAGAAAACCGACGGCTGCGAAGAGACATTGCTTTTTCCACAAGCTCGAATAGCCTGCGAACTGCTGCATTTCTGAATTTACGGGGTTGCCGGATGCGTAAATCATCATTACGCCGATAGCAACGAGTCCGCCTGCGCAGGCCAGGAGTATCAGCCGAGTTGCCAGAAGTCTGCCTTTGAAGAATTCAAAAATATCGAACATATTTATAATGATAACAGAAGAATCGCAAAAAACAACGATTGGAGACACATAATCAGGACAAATCACATAAAGAACCCAAAATCCTAAATCTTAAACAAATCCGAATTACCAAAGCTTGTCCCCGCGAAAACGGGGATTAAAATGACCAAAACCCGCTAATCAGCGAAAATATCGCGGTTTTGTGCGGCAGGGGGCGTATCAGTACTGAAAATGAGGTTTTTTTTAAGAAAAAAGTCTTGCTTTGCCGATAGAGTCCTTGTATAGTACCACCAAAGTTCCGTGCCAAACGGGGCGTGTTATGGGTTGACAGCATCACGGCATAGTCAGCTCAGGCCTCCGGCAGGACAATCCGTCCGAACTCGAAAACGGACACCGTGAAAGCTAAAAGAATTGAAAATTGTAAATTGAACATTGAAGATTTTTGTATCTCTTAATGTCTGCCAGGATTTAATCTTCAATCTGCAATCTTAAATCTTCTATTTTCAATGATTTTACCCGGTGGTGTAATTGGCAACACAGAGGTTTTTGGTACCTCTATTTCTGGTTCGAGTCCAGACCGGGTAGTATAAAAAAATAAAATATCAAAAATTAAAAATAAAAATTGTGGATTCGCCTTTGGCGAAATTGTTTTTGTATGGCTGAAAAAGTAGCGATAATTTTAGCGGCTGGCGTGAGCAGCAGAATGAATACGAAGCTGCCGAAGGTTCTGCACGAAGTATGCGGCAGGCCTATGCTGGCTTATGTTCTTGATGCCTGCCGAAAAGCCGGCGTTGAAAAGACATATGTAATCGTTGGCTACGGAAAAGAGCAGGTAATCGAGCGATTCAGCGATGATAAAAACATTATCTGGATTGAGCAGACAGAAAGAAAAGGCACAGGGCACGCGGTTATGTGCTGCAAAGAACATTTGGCCAACTTCGATGGCGATACGCTGATTATCTGCGGCGATATGCCATTGATTCGTTCTGAGATAATCGAAACGCTGATTGAAAAGCACGGTCAGGAATCAGCGGCGGCGACTCTGGCGACGGCGATTCTTGATGACCCAAAAGGCTACGGCAGGATTATTCGCGACGGTTACGGCAACATTCAGGGCATTATTGAAGACGGCGACTGCAATCCGCAGCAGAAGAACATAAAAGAAGTAAATCCGAGTTATTATTGTTTCAAAAATAAAACGCTGTTCGAGGCGCTCGGCAAAATTACGCCGAACAACGTTAAGAATGAATATTATCTGACCGATGCGCTGCACCTGATTATAGCGGCGGGGCATAAGGTTGTCGCGGTAACGGCAGTTGCGGCTGAAGACGCGATTGGCGTTAATAATCGTCAGCAGCTCAGCGAAGCGGGCAAAATTATGCAGCGCAGGATTCAGGACAGACTGATGAAGTCCGGCGTAACGATTGTTGACCCGCCGAATACCTGGATTGACGCTCGCGCGGAAATCGGGCAGGATACGGTAATTGAGCCGTTCACATATATCCACGGGCAGATTAAAATAGGAAGTAATTGCAGAGTCGGGCCTTTCGCTTATTTGCGCGAAGGCGCTATTCTGAAAGACGATGTTGTTCTGGGCGTTTTTACCGAAGTGAAAAATTCCACGCTCGGCGATGGCGTTCGGGCAAGGCATCACAGTTTTATCGGCGATGCGGTAATCGGCAAAAATGTAAATATCGGAGCAGGTGCGATAACGGCCAATTATGATGGCAAGACAATTCATAAGAGCCAAATCGGTGATAATGTTTATATCGGGCCGGGAACGATAATTGTTGCGCCGATAGAGGTTCCGGCAGGGTATAATCTGAAAGCCGGCTCGGTTGTGAACGCAAGCGACATAAAAAAATGAGATTGCCGCGGCCTGCATAGCAGGCCTCGCAATGACAAAGGAAGCGAAAAATGTTTTTGAGTGATAATATAAAAGTTTTCGGCGGCTCGAGCAATACCGAGCTGACGGCTCGGATATGCAAATATCTCGGCGTGCCGATAGGCGGCGCCAAGATTGAGCGTTTTCCGGACGGCGAAAAAATTATCAAATGCGAAGACGATGTTCGCGGCAAAGACTGTTTTGTTGTTCAGTCGGGATGCGAGCCTGTTGATGAAAATATCATTGAGCTTTTGATTTTTCTCGACTGCCTCAAACGCGCAAGCGCTTCAAGGGTAACAGCGGTCATACCATATTTCGGCTATGCCCGTCAGGACAGAAAAGACGAAGGCAGAGTGCCTATAACGGCCAAACTGATGTCTAACCTTATAGCGACTGCAGGGGCGGACAGAGTTTTGGCGATGGATTTACACGCGGCTCAGCTTCAGGGATTTTTTGATATTCCGGTTGACCATCTTTTTGCCGAGCCTGTGCTGACGAAGCACTTCAGGGATAAGAAAATTGATAACCTTACAATAGTTTCGCCCGATGTAGGCAATATCAAGCGGGCAGCGAGATATGTTCGCAGCCTTAACGGCGATTTGGCGATAATTCACAAGAGAAGAGTCAGCGCAAATCTTGTCGAGGCGTGCGAGATGATAGGCTCGGTAGAAGGCCGAAATGTTATTATGTGCGATGATATTATTTCGACGGCGGGAACTATCGCCACAGCGGCAAAAATCGTAAAGGAACGCGGCGCAAAGAAGGTATTTGTCGGCGCGACGCACGGAATATTTTGCGGACCTGCGGTTGAAAGAATCAATGAAGCTCCGATTGATGAGATAGTTGTTACCGATACAGTTCCGCTGGATGACAAAGCAGGCAAAATAAAGAATCTCAAAGTTTTAACAGTTTCTGAGATTCTTGGCGAAGCAATAAAACGTATTCACAGAAACGAATCAATAAGCGCAATGTTTCATTAAATGAAAGTATAGACGCGGGATTTTGCGTTCCTGCACAAGTGAACTTTAGAAGAGGTAAAAAATGGCAGTAAAAGAGATATTATTAAAAGCTGAAACAAGAAAAGAAATTGGCACAAAAGACGCCAGGAAGCTGCGGGCACAGAAGAAGATTCCGGCCATAGTTTATGGTCACAAGGAACAGCCGACGGCGATTGTAATCGACCAGCACGCGTTTGCCGAAGGCCTTCATCACGGCAGCAGGCTTTTCGACGTTGAAATTGACGGCAAAACAGAAAAGCTGCTGATAAAGAGCGTTCAGCACGATTATCTTGGCAGTACAATCATTCACGCTGATTTTCTCAGGGTTGACCTGAGCGAAAAAGTGAAGGTTGAAGTGCCTATCAACTATAAGGGTGTACCGGCTGGCAAACAGGAAGGCGGCATTCTCGAAGAACACCTCGACAAGCTTGAAGTTGAGTGCGCGGTTGTGGCTATACCGGCATCGATAGATGTGTCCGTAAAAGCTCTTAAGGTCGATGAATCTATTTTCGCCAAGGATGTTGTTCTGCCGGCAGGCGTTAAACTTATGACTAATCCGGAAACATTGCTGATTGCCTGCCATATCCCTGCGGCTGCTCCGGTCGAAGAAGCGGTTCCGACAGGTGAAGAGCCGACAAGTCCTGAAGTTCTTACTGAGCGCAAGCCTAAGGAAGGCGAAGATGCAGAATCCGAAGAAAAGAAATAACGGATTCGATGTGGCGTTCGTGAAGTGTTTAAATGGATGATATACGATTAGTTGCAGGGCTCGGTAATCCGGGTGAAGAATATCGCAGAACTCGGCATAATGTCGGGTTTGACGCGCTCGACCTGCTTGCTGACGGGCTGAAAGTTGAGATGGACAGAGAAAAGTTCGGAGCTTCTTTCGGCCAGATAAATATCGGCAGTAAAAAGTTAATATTGTTAAAGCCAATGCTGTTTATGAATAACAGCGGCCAATCGGTGTCGGCGGTTTGTAATTTTTATAAAATCGCTCCAGGCGATGTGCTGGTGCTTACTGATGATTTGGCTCTTGAGCCTGGAACGCTCCGGATTCGTTCCGGCGGCTCGGCAGGCGGGCATAACGGTCTTGCTGATATTGTCGAAAAGCTGGGGACAGACCAGTTCGGCAGGCTGCGTATTGGAATCGGCAGCAAAGGCGAGTTTGCAGGACGCGATTATGTTTTGTCTCGGCCTGATAAAGCAGAAAGAGAACTAATAGATAAGGCCATTATGGAAGCGACGAAAGCCGCGATGACCTGGCTTACGGAAGGTATCGCTGTCGCGATGAACAGATTTAATAAAAAGATAACGCCGAGCGAAAACGGCGAAGGTAAAGAAAGTTTAAAAGATAAAAACTAAAGATTTTATTTAGGAGATAGAAATTTGGAAACAGTAACAAAAAGGTTGTATGAGGCTATGATTCTTGTTGATTCAGCCGAGGCAATCGCCGACTGGCAGGGCATCAATGACCATATTAAGAAGATACTCGACCGCAGCGAAGTTGAAATCCTGAGTATGCGCAAATGGGATGAGAGGCCTTTGGCTTATGAGATTGAAAACAAAAAGAGAGGCACTTATATCCTTGTTTATTTCAACTGCATTACAGAAAAGATTTCTGTGATTGAAAGAGATTTTCAGCTTTCCGAGCGGATTGTACGGGCGCTGATACTTCGCGGCGACCATATTACAAAGGAAGATATGGAAAAGGATACTCCTTTCCAGATGTTTGAGAAGGGCATCGTTCCGCCACCGCCGCCCGCAGCGGTAGTGGCAGCCTCGCCTATTAGCGATATCGAAGTAATTCCGCCGGAAGTCGCGGAAGAACTGGAAAAATAATTTTAGTTATGAGCATTGAGTCTTTACTTACGACTAAGAGCTAAAAACTATTTTATCAGAGGGCAAAATGGCGAATTTTAATAAAGTTATATTGGCAGGCAACCTTACTCGGGACCCGCAGTTGTCGTATTTGCCCAGCCAGACGGCAGTGGTGAATTTCGGACTTGCGGTTAACCGGCAATGGAAGGGGCAGGACGGGCAAATGAAGCAGGAAGTTTGCTTTGTTGACTGCAGGTCGTTTGGCAAGCCCGCCGAGACGATAAATAAGTATTGCAAAAAGGGCAAACCGCTATTGGTCGAAGGCAGGCTTACTTATGACAGCTGGACAGGCAAAGACGGCGTAAAAAAAAGCAAGCTGTATGTTACGGCAGAAACGTTCCAGTTTCTCGGCACAGGCGGAGCTGGTGAACACGGCGGCGAGCACAGCAGTTCTGCCGGCAGCGAATCGCAGGCGCCTTCGGAAGATTATGGTTCAGCCGAACCGCCACAAACCGGCGGCGATGATATTCCGTTTTAAATAGCGGCTAAATAAGAAATATAAAAGATTGTAAATTTTTTAGGAGTAGTTTTCAGTGAGAGCGCAAGGCTTTAAAAAGAGCAAAACAGACGTGAACAAGCGGAAAAAACGCAAAGAAACTGTTCGTGAACAGACGCAATGCAGGTTCTGCCGGTCAAAAACAGAGTATGTTGACTACAAGGACCTTGAGATTTTGAGCAAGCTGCTTACGCATCGCGGGAAGATATTTTCCCGCAAGCGCAGCGGAAATTGTGCAAGCTGCCAGCGTAAAGTCAGACTGGCAATCAAGCGCGCACGTTACATCGGTTTTCTGCCGTTCACGAGCTAACAGCGGATTTTATTTAAAAATCATAAGAGAATCCAAAAGGTTATTGGAGATATTAGTATGAAGGTTTTACTTTGTGAAGATGTTGAAAATCTCGGCTGGTATGGCGACGTAGTCGAAGTTAAAGAAGGCTATGCGCGTAATTATCTTTTGCCGCAGCGGGTTGCGGTTGTTCCCAGCGAAAGCAAAATAAAGGCAATGGCAGAAGAAAAAGCCAAACGCACCGAGCAGAGGAATGTAGCTCTGGAACGTCTGAAGAAGATTGCCGAGAAGGTCGAAGGGGCAGAGGCCGTTATTGCCGCCAAGGTGAACGAACAGGGTCATCTGTTTGGTTCGATTACCGAAAATCAGATTGCAGAAAATCTCAGGCAGCAGGGCTTTGAGATTGCGGATAAGTTTATTCGTCTCGATGAGCATATTAAGGAGGCCGGGCAGTTTAGCGTACGGATTAAATTTGCTGCGGATGTAACCGCAACGGTAAAAGTAACAGTAGTCCCGGAAGGACAGATTGCTGAAGCTGCTGATGACTCAGCCGGACAGACAAACGCGGAATAGGAACGCTGCTGTAAGCCAGTCGGGCGGTTCTTCGATGAACTCCGAGGTGATTTCAGGCAGAACGATGCCTGAATCGCTTGAGGCTGAGGCGGCGGTACTTGGGTCGATGATACTCGACCCGGAGTGCATTGGTCTGGTAATTCAGAAGATAAAGGCGGACTCTTTTTATCGTCTGGAGCATCAGATGATGTTCGATGCCATTGTCCATCTATGGGAAAAGATGGATACCCCGGAAAAGTTTGACCTTGTGCTTTTGCGGGATGAACTCAAAAAGCGAAGTCAAATTGACGAGGTCGGCGGGCCTGAGTATCTGATGAAAATAGCCGAGTCTGTGCCTTCCAGCGCGAATATCGAGCAGTACGTCAACATTGTGCAGGAAAAGCAGATGCTGCGTGAGCTTATTGCCGCAGCAGGCGAAGTAATGACCGAAGCGTTTGACGCAGGCGGCGATGTGAGCGAAAAGCTCGACCGCGCAGAGCAGAAGATATTCCAGGTAACCGAAAAGAAAATCAGCGGCGCGGCGATTTCAATTAAGGATTTGCTTACGCAGGCTTTTGAGGCGATTGATAAACGCGAAGGCCATCATGTTACAGGTCTTCCGACAGGCTTTACGGAGCTTGACGATTTGACGTGCGGCCTTCAGAGCGGCGAAATGATTGTAATTGCCGGCAGGCCGAGTATGGGCAAAACCAGTTTCGCGATGAATATGGCCGAACATATCGGCGCTGATAATAATATGCCTGTCGTGATTTTTTCTCTTGAAATGAGCAAACAGCAACTGGCAGAGAGAATGCTTTGCAGCAGGGCGATGATGGATTCGCAGTTAGTGCGCAAGGGAATGCTCAATGATGAGCAGTATCAGGAACTCGTTCAGGCGGCAAGCGAATTGAGCGATAAGCCTATTTATGTTGACGACAGCCCCGGCATAACTCCGCTGGAACTTCGAGGCAAGGCTCGCAGGCTCAAGGCTCAATATGGAATAAGATGTATATTTGTCGATTATCTTCAGCTTATGAGTGCCGGAGGCAGGGTTGAAAGCCGACAGCAGGAAGTCAGCGAGATGAGCAGATATTTAAAGGCATTAGCCAGGGAACTGGAAGTGCCCGTAATTGTTTTGAGTCAGTTGAATCGTTCGCCGGAAGGCAGAGAAGGCCACAAGCCTCGAATGAGCGATTTGCGTGAAAGCGGCAGTATTGAGCAGGATGCGGATGTTGTAATGCTTCTGCATCGTGAAGATTATTATCATAAGGGCGAGACCGATTACGAGAATACCAATAACGCCGAAGTGATTATCGCCAAGCAGCGTAACGGCCCGACCGATACAGTAGAATTGAGCTTTAATGGTATGTGCACGCGATTTAACAATCGCGCCAGATCGCAGGAACCGTTTTAAAAAAGTAAAAAATCAGAGCCTGGAGCGATAGCGACAGGTGTATTATATTAGCAGGAAAGGGATTTTATGCGGATTTTCGAGTTCTGTTTAAAAAACGGAGTGGTGCCGCGTTTTTCCGTTTTGGCAATAATGCTTGTTATAAGCCGTTATTGTTATGCGCAAGACCCGAATGTCGATGCTGCTGAATATCAGGGGAAAATCATTAACAGTGTGCAAACCGCAGGTAATGTCTATGTGAGCTACGCAAAGATAGTTTCGACAGTTAGAAGCAGGGCGGGAGAGGCGTTTGATATTGGCACGGTGCAGGAAGATGTGAGCAGAATTGCCGCGTTGCGCGGCGTCGAACTGGCGTATTACAGCGTTGCCGCTGCCGGCGAGAAAGTGGAACTTACTTTCGTTGTGAAAGAGAAAAATGTAATTCGCAAGATAACTTTCAGCGGCGACAAAAACTACAGCGACAAAAAACTGCTCGATGAAGTCGGATTCGCCAGAGGCGATTATTTTGATAAATTTACCGCTCGGACAGGCGCCGAAAAACTTACCGAGTATTATAAGAAGAAAGGCTACCCGTTTGTAAAGGTTGATTACGATGATTCGCAAATCGGCCAGGGTGTGCTGAATTATAATATCGAATGCAGTCAGAAAGTAAAAATCAAAAAGCTTAAATTTAAGGGCAACTCGGCGATAAAGAGCAAAGAACTTAAACCTGTGGTTAAAAGCAAGCCCAAACAGTTTGGCATTTTTCAGAACTATTTCAAACAGCAGGTTATCGACGACGATATAGTAAATCTTCAGAAGGCGTATGACAGAAGAGGCTATCTCGATACAAAGGTCGGCGCCACATGGAATTTTGTAAAAAATAAAAAAGGCGCCGAAATTCTGTTCACCATAGAAGAAGGCAGGCAGTATGACGTTGAGAAAATAGAGCTTGTAGGCAATGAGTTTTTCAGCGATGCCAACCTGACCAGTACGTTCAGGCTCAAGGAAGGGAAATTTTACAGTAATGAAAAGGCTGATTACGATAAAGATGAAATACTAAAGGCTTACAGGCAGACCGGCTTTGTGAATGTCAAAGCTGAATCCAAAAGAAGGTTCACCGATACTAATGACAAAGTAATCGCCCGTTTTGAGATAGAGCAGGGCGAGCGTTTTCGAATAGGACAAGTCAATATATCCGGCAACCGCGGCGTGCAGGACAAGGTCGTAAGACGCGTACTTGATGAAAAGGAATTTAAGCCAGGCGAATGGTATAACGCCCATATAGCTCGAGGCGACGGCGAAGGCGAGCTTGAAAAAGATATCAAGAGCAATGTTTATACCCAGACAGCGACGATTACGCCTGTCGACCATAACGTCCCCGGCGAGAAAAACGCAGAAGTCAGAGTTACCGAAGGCAAAACAGGCTCGGTAATGTTTGGCGCAGGCGTCAGCAGTTCGGATGGTCTGATTGGCCAGGTGATATATGAGCAGAGAAATTTCGATTACAAAAAATGGCCGAAAAGCTGGCGAAAATTTTTCTCCGAGGATTCCTTCAAAGGCGCAGGCCAGCGGTTGAGAATCGCCGCCGAACCAGGCACGCAGGTGAGCAGATATTCAATTACATGGACAGAGCCGTATTTAAAAGATAAGCCGATATCGATGACACTGTCAGCTTCAAGTTGGCAGCGAGCCAGAGAAAGCTATGATGAAGAAAGGCTCAAAGGATATATCGGTTTTACTAAAAGGCTGAAGAAGGGGTATTACAGAATTCTGGCATTCAGATTTGAGGATGTTACCGTCGCAAACGTTGACAATGACGCTCCGAAAGAGGTAACGGATGTAAAGGGGAGCAATCTTCTTGCTGGTATAAAAATAGGCTTTGGAAGAAATACCACCGACAACCGGTATAGTCCGACGAAAGGCAAGAGTTATGAATTGACTTACGAGCAGGTTACGCTTGACCATAATTTTGGTATTCTTGAGGGAACGTATCGCTGGTATAAAACGCTTCGCGAAGACCTTGCCAGAAGAAAAACTGTTTTGGAAACAAAGCTGTATGCTGGTACAATTGTGGGCAACGCTCCGGTGTTTGAAAAATTTTACGCAGGAGGCAACGGCAGCATCCGCGGTTTCGATTATCGCGGCATAAGCCCTCGTTCCGGGTCGGACAAAGACCCGATAGGCAGCAAATGGCTCGCAACAGCCAGCAGTGAAGTTGTAATGCCGATGGTAGGCGAGACGCTGGCGGGGCTTCTGTTTGTCGATACCGCTATGATTGAGACAGGCGGAATCAGGGCTTCGGTCGGTATCGGCGTGCAGATTATGATACCGCAGTGGTTCGGGCCTGTGCCGATGAGATTTGAACTTGGTCTGCCGGTTATGAAAAACGGCGAGGACGATACGCAGATGTTCAGCTTCTCGGTTGGAAGCCTGTTCTAAAAAAATTAAAAATTAAAATTATGGAAGGTTAATTATGAAGAAAACAAGTTTTGTTGCGATGGTTATTCTTGCGCCGGCGGTAATACTAACAGGTTTGCAGTATTCTCAGGCTGCCAAAGATAAGCCAGTATTGCCGGTAAAGATTGGTATTGTGAGCGTCAAGGAAGTTTTTGAGAAATGCCTGATGAAACAGACAATCGAGAAGAGTCTCTCCGCTGAAGGCGATAAAAAATTCAACGAACTAAAAAAACTTGAGGATACAATCGAAGCTGACAAAACTGCTTTGAGCAAGCGCAAACAGGACAGCGCTGATTATATGACAATGCTAAAGGCTTTAATGCTCAAACAGTCGGAGTTTGAGGCGCAAAAGGAATTTTATCAGCAGGAAATTACAGCGATGGAAATGCAGGGCAAAGAAAAAATCTATCGCAAAATTCTTGAGGTGATTACGGTTTTAGCCAAGGAAAAAGGCCTCGATATAGTTCTTAGCAGAGATGACAATTACCTCAGCAGGCCTGAATCATCTGATTCCGCGCAAAGTCCTACGGAATTAGTCCTTACAACAAAAACGCATAAACTGCTTTATTTTAATCCGGAATTTGACTTCACCGCAGAAGCTTTGACCGCTATGGATAAGGCCAACCCGCAATAAAAAAAATTAAAAATCAAAATTGTGGAATCGGCCTTTAGGCCGATGAGTTTTAACAAATGGCAACTGAAACATTACAAAGAAAATATACAGTCAGTCAGCTTGCGAAAATAGCGGGCGCTGAACTTGTCGGCAGCGGCAAAGGTGAAATTTGCAGGGCGGCGCCGTTTGAATCCGCAACGCCGGACAGCATTACTTTTGTGTCCGATGAAAAACTTTTAGAGAACATCGTTGATTGTAAAGCAGGGGCGGTTATCGTTTCCAAAAAAATAGAAACGTGCATTCCTTTGCTTGTTGTCAAAAATGTTGAAAAGGCGCTGATTGCGGTTTTGAAGGAATTTGCGCCGAAACTCTCGGCTCCGCAGCCGGGCATACACAAAAGCGCGATTGTCGAGCAGGGAGCAGTCGTTTCGCCGACAGCGTCAATAGGCGAGTTTGTCTGTGTAAGGCAGGGCGCCATAATCGGCGAAAGAACGATTATCAGTGCAGGCTGTAAAATCGGCGAAAATTCCATTATAGGCAATGACTGCAGAATTGATGATAATGTTGTAATTTATCACAACTGTAAAATTGGTAATAATTGTATAATTTCCGCTAATAGCGTAGTTGGAGCGATGGGCTTCGGATATTATTTCTTTGACGGCGGCCATCAGTTAATTCCTCACACTGGCGGAGTGGTGATAGAGGACTGCGTCGAAATCGGCGCAAATGCCTGCGTTGACAGGGCGAAATTCGGCAATACAATAATCGGAGCCGGGACAAAGATTGATAATCTTGTTCAAATCGCTCATAACGTTGTAATCGGCAAATGCTGTCTGATTATTTCACAGGCAGGCATCGCCGGCAGCACCAAACTCGGCAATGGCGTTGTTCTTGCCGGTCAGGTCGGAATCGCCGACCATAGGACCATTGGCGATGGGGCTCAAATAGGCGCACAGGCGGGCGTTATGAACGATATTCCCGCGGGTAAGCAGATGCTCGGGTCGCCGGCGATAGATATTAAAGATTTTGCAAAGCAGGTGATTTTAAAGCGAAAACTGCCTGAAATGAATAAAGAGCTTAAACAGCTTGTTAAAAGGATAGAGATTCTTGAAGCCGCAGCGAACAATAGCTGAAGAGGCAAAACTTGCCGGCAAAGGTATGTTTAGCGGGGCTGACAGTAAAGTCAGGTTTGCTCCCGCTGATGCCGATACCGGTATTGTTTTCATACGCACAGATATTGACCCGCCGGTTCGTATAGAAGCGAGCATCAAAAATATCACCGAGCGAATGCGCCGCTCGGCTCTTCGCAGAGGCGATGTTGCCATTGAGACGACCGAACATTGTATGGCCGCGGTCAGCGCGCTGGAGATTGATAATCTTACTATCGAAGTCAGCGGGCCGGAGATGCCCGGCTTTGACGGCGGAAGTCTTGAGTATTTCAAGGCTCTGAAAAAATGCGGATATACCGAGCAGCAAAAACCTCGAAAAGAATTTACAATAACCGAGCCTGTGATTATCAATGAGGCCGGCGCTTCGATTTACGCGCTGCCCTGCGATGGTCAGGCTCTTGAGATTACTTATGATATGGATTACACAAAGCATACCGGCATAGGCAGGCAGCAGCTTACCTGCACGCTGAGTACGGATTACTTTGAAGATAATCTTGCACCGGCCAGGACGTTTTTGCTTGAGGCAGAGGCTCGGCAGTTCCAGTCTCACGGCATCGGCACGCATCTAAGCCCCAAAGAGATATTAGTTATAAGTTCTGACGGGCCGATTAAAAATAGTTACCGGTTTCCAGATGAATGTGTAAGGCATAAAATAGTTGACCTGATAGGCGACCTAAGTCTTGTCGGCAGAAAAATTTTCGGCAGGATTGTGGCGTATAAGAGCGGCCACAACCTGAATCAGAAACTTGCCGCAAAATTACTCGAAGTAGCTGAGCATCGCGACAGAATAAGCAAATCAGGGACAGATGCGCTGCTCGACATTCGCAGAATTCAAAAAATTCTGCCGCATCGCTATCCGTTTCTGCTCGTTGACAAAGTAATCGAAATCGACGGCGACAAATCCATCAAGGGAATTAAAAATGTTACGTTCAATGAGCTGTTTTTTCAGGGACATTTCCCTGGTACGCCGATAATGCCGGGCGTGCTGATTCTTGAGGCGATGGCTCAGGTCTCCGGTCTGCTTTTTGCGCAGAAGCTGGAACTTACCGGCAAACTTGCCGTTCTGCTCGGAATGGATGGCGTAAAAATCAGAAAAGCCGTCGTGCCCGGCGACCAGCTTGTGCTTACTGCTGAAACGGTAAGGGTAAGAAGTAAAATGGCGATTTGTAAATGTCAGGCGTTAGTGTCAGGCATTTTGGCCGCAGAGGCGCAGATAATGTTTATGCTCGTTGACGATGATGCGGTGTAAAAAATTTAAAATTTAATTCGTAGGGGCAGACCTGTGTGTCTGCCCGCAGTCAGAGTTTTGTAGGGTGGGCTCTTAGCCCACGCGGTTACTATTTTCAGGAAAAGAATAATGAGTAAGATACATTCGACGGCAGTAATAGAAAAAAGCGCAAAAATAGGCAGCGATGTTACAATTGGTCCTAACTGTTTTATAGATGAAGATGCGGAAATCGGAGACGGTTGTATTCTCGATGCGAATGTTATAATCGGCAAAGGCGTAAAAGCCGGCAAAATGAACGTTTTTTATCCGAACTGCGTCATCGGCAGAAATCCGCAAATGCTCGGCGCAAGACCCGACACAAAATGCGGCGGACTTGAAATCGGAAACGACAATATGATTCGCGAGTTTGTTACGATTCATCCGAGTATTTACCACGACACCTCCACGACAGTCGGAAACAATAATTTAATTATGGTCAGCGCGCACATCGGCCACGACTGTATCGTTGAAGACAAGGTCGTGCTTAGCAATAATACGCAAATCAGCGGACACTGTAAAATCGAAACAGGAGCCTGGCTCAGCGGTACTGTCCAGATACATCAGTTCACCACCGTAGGCAAATGGTCTTATGCCGCCGCGTTTTCAGGTCTCAATCACGATGTTCCGCCTTTTGTTATAGTAAGCGGGCACTATCCGCCGGAGGTAAGAGGTGTGAACGAAAGAGGCCTCAATCGCGCAGGTTTGAACGAACAGCAGCAGGCTGCTATTATGGAAGCTTACAAAATACTATTCAGAACAAAAACGCCTCTGCTGAAAAATGTGCAGGCTCTTATTGAAAAACCCGGCATCGATGAGAATGTCAGAGTGATGTGCCAGTCGATTCTTAACAGCAACAAGCACAGGTTTGGCAGATTTCTTGAAGCATCAAGAAGAAAAGAATAAAAAATCATAGGTTCGTGGTTAGCCCCGGCAATACTTTGCCGGGGTTCAGAGCCCAAGCGAAAGCGCAGGGTGTTATCAGAGCCGCGACAGCCTGCCATGAGTTTGTCGAATGGGTAATGGAGCGGTCAGTTTTAATTGTAAAGGTTCTATAAAAAATGCCCCAACAAAACAAACAGCTTCGCACAGCGATTATCGGCGCAGGAAAAATGGGAAATATCCACGCAAAGGTTCTGTATAAACTTCCACAGAGCAGGCTTGTCGCGATAGCTGATGTTCAGCAGGACAAAGGCAAAAAACTCGCCAAAGAATACAAATGCGAATATTTTTCCGATGTCAGGGATTTAGTCGGCAAAGTTGATGCGGTAACAATTTCCGCTCCGACAAAAAGCCATCTTGCCCTGGCTGAAGTTTTAATCAGCAATAGAATTCCCGTACTTATCGAAAAGCCTCTTGCCGCCAGTTCCCAGGAAGGACGAAAAATTGTCGCTTTGGCAAAAGAGTATAACACAATCGTTGCCGTGGGACACTCCGAAAGATGCAATCCGGTTGTGCAGGCGATGCAGCGTTTGAAGATTGAGGCTAAATTTATCGAGGCAACTCGAATAAGCCCATATTCATTTCGCTCCACAGACATCGGCGTTGTTTTGGATATGATGATTCACGATATCGACATTATCCTTGCGCTTGCCCAGAGCAAAATTGTAAAAGTTGACGCCGCCGGCGTAAATGTAATCGGCGATTATGAAGATATCTGTAATGCGAGAATTGTTTTTGCCAATGGCTGTATTGCCAATGTAACCGCATCGAGGCTTGCCCTCAAGACCGTCCGCAAAATAAGAGTGTTCAGCAGGCAGGCGTATTTGAGTCTTGATTTTTTCAAAAAAGAGGGAGTCATCATAAAAACTGATGGCAATATTGACGCTGTAAAATGGGTCAAGGAAAAGCAGGCACAGGGCGACTTTGATTTTACCGGCGTGAATTGGCCTGATTTGCTTCACATCGAGCAGCTCGATATTGACGACAGAGAACCGCTGCGAGTTGAGCAGGAATCATTTTTAAATTCCATTCTCGATAATTCTCTTCGGCCTGAAGTAACCGCTGAAGAAGGCCTTGCCGCCCTCGAATGCGCAGAGGCGATTTTAAAATCACTCAAAGAACATCCCTGGGATTAAAAATAATTGTTAAAGCATTCAGAGCCCAAGCGATAGCGCAGGGTGTTGTAGGGGCAGCCTGTGTGTCTGCCCGCTTCCTTTTTAACAGTTGTAGGGTGGGCTCTTAGCCCACGCGGAAATTAATAATTACAATGTCAATCTGTGCCTTTATCATTTTGTTAGAGTTTTCTAATAGACCAACAAAAATGCCGCAGGCCTTTTGCGAGGAACTGCGGCATTTATATTTTGTGAATCTATTTCGTCAGACAGAAATTATTCCATTTTCCATAACCTTTTGACGCTGCCTATTCTTATTTTGAGTATGGCGACATTCTTGCAGAGAATCAGTCTTACCCTGCCGGCATCGAGAGTCGAATGGTCGAAATCCATTCCGCCTTCTTCGACTAATCTTGTAGCAAGCTGAGGCGACTGGCTGAGAACATAAAGAATTCTCTCAATAGTCTGGTTGGTCATCATTGCGCCGGTATCGACAACCTTGCTGTCTTTTCTTACTTCCAGAAAATCATCGCGAGTTATGTCGAGCATTTTCTTGACTATGGCGATTCGCTTTTCGTTTTCGCTCGCGTATGGCTCGGCCAGAGTCTTCTCATCAAGAATCATCTGACAATCGAACCTCATTTTCTGGCCTTCATTATGCAGATGCCAGGGCTTTTCATCGACCGCCAGAAAATACTTGCGGGCTACCGTGGAATCCTCTTCATCGAACGCTGCCATTGTAACCCAGAACTGGTAAGTCTTTTTCTTTTCGTCCCAGCAGGCTACGACGCTTTCGCTTTGGCTTATAAGCTCTTTTTTATGCAGCTTTATGTTTTCCAGAACCTCGGCGCTGGTAGTCTGCTTGAGTTCCATATTTTTATACGCATCGGGCAGTCTGTTTGTATAAGGTTTCGGTTCCTTTGCAACTCTTTCGAGAGGTTCTTCAATTCCGCAGCCTGCGAAAAATGCCGCTGCGAGCATCGAAACGACAAAAGTTATGGAAACATTAGCCTTCACGCCAGTTCCTTTCAAATAAACCGCCAATTTTTTATTTTACTAAAGCCGATTAAGCTTCTTTAGCGTTAATCCACTTCATCATTTTGCGAAGTTTTCTGCCGACCACTTCGAGCTGACAATCGTGGTCTTTATTGTAAAGCTCGTTGAATTTCTTCATTCCGCCCTGATATTCAGCAACCCATTCTTTCGCGAATTGGCCGCTGGTTATTTCAGCGAGAATCTTTTTCATCTCTGCCTTGGTCTGGTCGGTAATGATTCTCGACCCTCTTGTCAGGTCGCCGTATTCAGCGGTGTTTGAAATGCTGTACCGCATATAGCTCATCCCGCCCTGATACATCAGGTCAACAATCAGCTTAACTTCGTGCATGCATTCAAAATAAGCAATCTCCGGCTGATAGCCCGCGTTGACAAGCGTCTCGAAGCCGGCCTTTATCAAAGAAGTCAAACCGCCGCACAGAACTACCTGCTCGCCGAACAAGTCGGTTTCGGTTTCCTCTTTGTATGTTGTTTCGATAATGCCCGCTCTTGCGCCGCCTACGCCGTTGCCCCAGGCAAGTGCGATTTCCTTTGCGTTGCCGGTTGCGTTCTGCTCGACAGCTACGATGCACGGAACTCCGCCGCCTTTTTCATATTCGCTGCGAACCAAATGGCCGGGGCCTTTTGGCGCAATCATAACAATGTTGACATCCTTTGGCGGAACAATGTATTTGAAATGGATATTAAATCCATGACAGAATCCCAGTGTTTGCCCGCTCTTGAGATTCGGAGCAATCTGAGTTGCGTAAATTTTGCCCTGCATCTCATCAGGCAGTGTAATAATAATGAGCGTTGCTCCGTTCATCGCAGTCTTGATATCGCCGGGTGTAAAGCCGTGCGACTGTGCGATTTTGAAATTGTCAGTGCCTGGGAGTTCAGCAACCGCTACTTCGATTCCGCTGTCTCTAAGGTTCTGACTGTGAGCGTGTCCCTGACTGCCATAGCCGATGACCGCTACTTTTTTGCCTTTCAGTGCGCCGATTGGTGCATCTGCTTCATAATAAATCTTTGCCATTTTACAAAAGCTCCTAAATAAACAGTTATTATGTATCCGGTTTGGTAGTAAAACACCAATATGTTTTTACACCGAATCAGGCCTTTTTGCAAGGGAATTTAAACTTTCCGATTTTTTCTAAATCGTATATAATGCCGGTATTAAATGATAACTTTTCAGGAGTTTTGAAAATGTGTGAAAGTTGCGGCTGTCATAAAAATGACGAAAACAGTATAAAAGACAAAGTGATTGAGGTTATAAATGGTATCCGTCCGATGCTCCAAAACGACGGCGGCGATATTGATTTTATTGAACTCACTGCCGACAATGTAGTTAAGGTTCGGCTTCAGGGAGCCTGCAGAGGTTGTCCCGGCGCTGCGATGACGCTGAAAATGGGTGTTGAAAGACTTATGAAAGAGCGCGTCCCGGAAATTAAAGAAGTCGTAGCAGTCAAATAATCTGTCAAAGTTTCTTTGCGTATTGTCCGGCGGCGAAGCTGTTTCTACTGGCTGCCGGCTATTTTGGGGCTCAAGTTCATGGCGGTAGGAACAACATCTAACGTTTTAGCGAAACTGTACTTACGCTTCGGCTGTTTTTGTAGGTGTTTGCGGAATTGTTTTTCTGCTGCGGAGTCTGCTGCTTATTAAGGAAGCGATTCAATCGCTGATGTTAAGCAAAAAAACTTCCTGACATAGCTTTTATTTTTTCAGACTGCTAAATTATATTTATCGGAATGGCGTATATATTTTTGCCCATAGGCAGTAACTCTTTGCACAGACAGAGGACTCCGCCGCCGTCTATTTGCCCTAATCGACTAACTGTTGAAAATGCGCTTATCCACTTTTTTTTCGGGCTTGCGGATTTTTTAACTTCCAGCGGATAAAACTTTTGATTTTGCGTTATAAGGAAATCCATTTCTACGCCGTCTTTGTCGCGGTAGTAATAAATGGAAGGCATTTTGCACTGATGCCACCAGCTTTTGAGTATTTCAGCGAGAGCGTAAGTTTCAAGTATTGCCCCCGACATTGCTCCCACAGATAATGCTTTGGATGTTGTCCATTCTGTCAGATACGAGCACAACCCTGTATCCAGGAAGTATAATTTAGGCCTTTTGACTAATCTTTTTGTCAAATTACTGTGATAAGGCTGTAATAAAAACACCTGAAAACTTGCCTGTAATATGGATAGCCAGTTTTTTGCGGTTTTGACTGAAATATCCGCATCTCGTGCCAGCTCAGTGAGGTTTAAAATTTGTGCGGTTCTGGCGGCACATGCCCTTAGAAATGTCAGAAAAGCGCCTTCATCGCCAACCTGTGCAAGATCGCGGACATCTCTTTCGAGATAAGTTCTAAGATAAGAACTGTAAAATACTTCCCAGTCTTTCACTTTGCTGGTTACCAGAGCGGGAAAACTGCCCTGCCAGATTTCATCATAAATATTTTTTGATTCCACATTTTTAATTTTTGTTAGTCTGTTTTCGAGAAGTTCCCGCATCGGCAAAAAAGGCAGCTCTTCAATATTTTCCCGATGTCGTTCGTTCCCGGAAAAACCAAGCATATTTATAATAGCCACTCTGCCTGCAAGAGTTTCGGTAATGCCGCGCATCATTTGAAACTGCTGAGAACCTGTAAGCCAAAATTGTCCTGCTTTGTGATTGGAATCAACTTCCATTTTGATGTATGACAACAAACCTGGCGCGTATTGTATTTCATCAATTAAAATAGGCGGCTGGTATCTTCTAAAAAACGTAGCAGGGTCTTCTTTTGCCAGCAGCCGTTTATCAGGGTCATCAAGAGTTACATAGGTACGCCCCTGTTCCGAAATATGTTTAAGAAACGTGGTTTTTCCTATCTGCCTGGGGCCGGTCAGCAGCAGCACAGGAAATTGTTCTGATATTTCAAGCCATCTATTATAGAGTGTTCTTTTATAATACATAATATATTTATCGTCTATTATGGACTTGGAGTCCATAATAGACGGTAAAATTATTTATGTCAATATAATTTCATAATGTTATTTTGTTCTCAAAAACAGCCATAACACCTTTGTATTCAATATGTTATGCATTGTCAATGGTTTCTAATATGAAAAGACCGTAGTGTTGCCAAAAATCATAAATCCAGAAATAAAAATCGTGGGTTAAAAATTTTTCTATTTTTTTGTTTGCATTGCAAACAAGTTTGTGTTATTATATTATATATCAGGGCAAGAAATTAGAATTTAAAAGGAGCAAAATTATGAATACCCAGCAGAATCAAACGCCGCAGGATACGGAAAAACTCAAAGAAATTCCAAAATGGACACGCAAGTATGCACAAAATCGAACGTTGACTAATCTTGCATTTATGGCGATAAACCTACTTTTTATTGTGGCCATCGGAGGATTGTCGCTTTTGGCAGGAATAGCGTCTAAGACAGGTCATCCGATATTATCATGCGTTTGTACTGTTGTGTTAATTGCCGTATTGATACTCCTGTTTATTGTCGGCATTCCAAAGTTTGGCGGCGTAAAAATCTGGAGGTGGATAGACCGACGAATATACGGCCAGGAAGGAATCGCCTCGATACCAGAACCTGAATTAATGAAGAAAAAGAAATGGTTAGGTTATGTTGTTGCAATAATATTTGGCAGTTGTGTTATGGGGTCTGTGTTTTTGGGTGGAAAGTATAATCTCCCAATTAAATATATGCAGCCGATATCGGCGATTTATTTAGTTCCATTTATGACCTTTTTGTATTTCTGGCAAAGGCCGAAAGTGAGTCCAATATTACTTCTTTGGCCGATACTTTATGCTATTCATGCGATATTGATTGTTGCAGGTGTGCCGATATTATTTACAGGAAATTTTACTGGCTTGAATATGTTTTTGCCGACATTCGGATATGGGGTTTTGACTTTTACAATCGGCCACATTTACAGTCGCTATGCGTTGAAAAAGTTAAAAGGCATTGCACGTCTTGAAGGAGAGGCGGCTAATGGAGCTTGACAAAATTATTCATGAGCCGGCAAGATTGAGAATTATGATGATTCTGGCTGGAATCGAACAGGCGGATTTTAATTTCCTGCTGACGACACTTAATTTGACAAGAGGCAATTTGTCTCGGCACATAGAGAAACTTGAATCCGCAGATTATGTCAAAGTCAAAAAATCATTCAATGGCAAAATGCCGAATACCAACTATCAAATTACACAAAAAGGAACAAAAGCTCTGGCTCAATATTGGGAAAACCTTGATGCCGTTCGGCGATTAGGCCAATCGTGATAAATGTTAAGGCAATTTTAATAATTGCAAAACCAGAGCCTGGAGCGAAAGCGACAGGTGTAAAAGTTTCGTAGGGTGGGCTCTTAGCCCACGCGGTTCATTAAAAACTTTGTAACATTTTAGCCAAATGTAAAAAAATAGGAAACCGCCTATGGCGGAAGCTATTTTATACTGGATTCCCGCTTTCGCGGGAATGACAAGTTGTATTTAGCACTTGGCTAAAGTATTACGAATTTTTAATTTTAAATGGTGAATTGATGACCGCTCCATTACTGTCGTGGCTCTGATAGGCCAAATTGAAAATTATTTCTCTGCGTTCTCTGTGCCCTCTGTGGCTATTCTGTCTTCTGTAGATGTTTTAGCAGGTAATCTTTATCTGGTCCGCCAAGGTGTTGCCATGGCAGGATTTCATCGTGGTCAAATTTTCTTTCGGCTGTTCTGTGCAGGTCAAGGCCGAATTGTTTGAAAGCGTTCTGCCATAAATCCAAATTAAAGCACTCATCCCACAAATCAAACCTTGCGCCGTTTTTATAAACGTATTCCAGCACATCAGCCATTCTGCGGTCTGCTCTGCCGATGGCGGATTCCAGAACGCTTCTGCGGATGTCGTGGAATTTGAAATTGATGCACCTTGCGCCAAGCCGATTCTTTTCTGAAATAATAATATCTTTTGCGTTTCTAAAATACGCTTCACTTTGCTGGCCGTTCCAGCCGAACGGTGTGTGAGCTTTCGGCACGAACCAGCTTATCGCGGCGCTGATGGACGCGAGTTTGCCGCAGACTTTTCTTCGCAGACCGGCCAGATTGTAGCAGAGTTTTACAATTTCTTTTATATCATCTTCAGTTTCGCCGGGCAGACCCGCCATAAAATAAAGTTTCACGCTTTCAAAGCCCTGCTTATACGCTTCTTCAATAGCGGCGAAAAGATTTTCGTTTGTAATGGGTTTGTTGATTATCTGGCGGAGTCGTTCGCTTGCCGCTTCGACAGCAATGGTCAGGCCGCTTTTGCGAACGCTTGTAGCGAGTTTGGGCAGCAGTCTCAATTGCGTATCGACCCGCAGGCTCGGCAGAGAAATCCCAACGTGCAGCGGCTCAAAATATTCTTTAAGAGAAGTGATGACTTCCTCAAGATACGGATAATCAGCAGTCGAAAGACTCAACAGCCCGATTGTATCAAAACCGGTTGCCTTATACGCGGCCTTTGCGATTTCCAAAATCCTCTGCGGACTTCTGAAGCGGACAGGTCTGCGGCAAAAACTTGCCTGACAGAAATTACATCGCCCCGGACAGCCGCGCATTACCTCGATACTTATTCTTTCGTGAACTGCTTCCATAAAAGGCACTATCGGCTTGTCGGCGACTATAGAAGTGTCAAGGTCGTCAATAAAGGCATCAGTGAATTTTGTAGGCAGGCCGGGTTCAATCGGAGTAAATGATTTTATCTTCTCTCCGGCATATTCAAATTTATAAAGCGAGGGGACATAAATAAAATTAAATTCCTTTGCGACGTTTATGAGCAGTTGTTTTTTTGCGATATTATTTTTTTTCTGCTCAATAATAAATTTCGCAAGTTCGATAACAGCTTCCTCGGCCTGTCCGAGCAGGAACATATCGAAAAATTCCGCCGCCGGTTCGCAGCAGTTGGCCATACCAGCTCCGCCGAGTATAAGCGGATAATTTTCATTTCGGTCTTTACTCCGCAGCGGAATACCCGCCAAATCAAGAGTGTTCAGCACGCCCGTCCAGCACATTTCATTGGTAAGACTGAAACCGAGAACGTCAAAATCCTTAACAGCGGCCTTTGACTCAAGCGTGTAGAGCGGGATGTTTTTTTGCTTCATTATTTCCTGCGCATCGAGCCAGGGCAGAAAGACACGCTCGGCGGCGATGTTCTCGATGCTGTTAAGAGCGGCATAAACGAGCGCAAGGCCGGTATGGCTTGTGCCGATTTCATAGGCATCGGGAAAACACAGGGCTGCTTTTAAATCGCAGCGGTTTAGGTCTTTTTTAATTTGATTAACTTCGCCGCCGATATAGCGGGACGGCGTTCTAACAAAAGGCAAAAGCTCATTGGCTACGGTATCTTCAAGTATTTCAATTTTTTTCATTTCCATTCAGTCATTATAACAGAATCTGCGATAAATGTAATTTTCCAAATGTCTAAAATCTTTTCCACTTAAAAACTTGACAATCTTGTCGGACGGTATTACAATAGACAATTATAGAGCTTGTTTTGTCGCAATTTTTCACGGAGGCCTAAAATGCGACTGGTTGTAAAACGCGGGGACAATCTTATAAATGAGGCGCGATTCACTCGCGGTCCGATTTACATCGGCAGACAAATCGGCAGTCAGGTTTTTCTCCCGGACAGGGCGGTTTCGCGTCAGCATACCGTTCTTTACACAACCACCGATGGCAAGTGGGTTGTCGAAGACCTCGACTCGGCAAATAAAACATATCTGAACAAGCTGGCTATTCATAAGACTGAAATTAAGAACGGCGACATAATAGCAATTTCCGACTTTCAAATAGAAGTCCACATAGACGATTCAGACATACCAAATGAGACAGCAAGCCTTGAAGACACCCTGCACGCGACCCTGCACGACCCGCAGATTGTCATTCGTCATCTGGAAGGCACAGAATCGCCGCTTATAAGAATGCAGTCCAAGAGGGCTAAGGATTTTTCTTCCGCTGCCTCGGCTATCTGCAAATGCAAAAATACCGAAGAGCTTACAACCACGCTTCTCGATTTATTGTTTCGTCAGTTCAGGACGCTTCATTGCTGGGTTGCGCTGCGAAAAAATTCTGCCGGTGATATGGAAATTGCAAAAGGCAGAAAGGTCGGCGGTTTGACTATCAGGCTGGAGGATTTATATCTTGAGCCGAGAATTAACGAAGCGGTGAAGAATCAGCATTATATTCTCGTCCCGCGATTGCCGATGCAGTATGAAGGCGACAAAATCAATTCCGCGATAATCACACCCGTTATTTGCGAACAGCAGTGTTTCGGCGTGCTTTACGCCGATAACTCGCTCGACCACGAACACTACGGCCTTAGCGACCTCGATTATCTAATCCTCATCTCATTTGCGGCAGGGGCATTTATTAAAAACCTTTAAGAGGAAATACAGCCAAGGAAATATAATGTTTATCTACCTCGATGAATCCGGCGATCTCGGATTCGATTTTACCAAACAGAAAACAACAAAAAATTTGTCATTACACTTTTGGTTTGTAAGAGTGATAAGATTTCAGTTGCTTTTAAGACTGCTGTCAGAAGAACATTAAAAAACAAAATCAATCGTACTAAAAACAGGACAAAATGGCTTGCCGAGATTAAAGGTACAAACACAAGCATCGAAACAAAAAAGTATTTCTTCAGGCAAATAAAAGAGCAGGACTGGCAGTTATATTCTGTGGTTCTTAATAAGAGCAGAGTAGAAGGTCATTTGCATACAGCCAAAGGTCAAAACAAGTTATACAATTTTTTGGCAAGATTCCTGATTGAAAAATTACCATTGAGGCAAACATTTACGAATGTTCGGCTTATAGTTGACAGGAGTAAAAACAAAAATGAGATTCAGGATTTTAATTTGTATCTGAAGAATCAGATAGAGGCGTTGCTTCCATTAAATACTGCTTTAAATGTTGAGCATCTTAATTCGATGGAAAGTACGGGGTTGCAGGCGGTTGATTTATTCTGTTGGGGAATAGCAAGAAAATATGAATACAGCGATTTTGAATGGTACAATATTTTCAGGCATAGGATTGCTTACGAGACCGAGTATTTGCGGAATATTTGAGCGCATAAAAAAAGCGGCCCCTGTAATGCCGATCTCCCTTAGGCTTAGCCAACCGCTGGAAGGGAACGCCTAAGGCACACCACAGGTCTTACCCGCTCATCTATAATATAGCATATCGGCTGAAAAACGCTAAAGAATTATTGAGAATTTTTTAGAAAAGTTTAGAAATATAGAGAAAAACTGCATTTTTAAACTAAAAAACAATCTTTTTTTGGTGTTAAAGGATATGATTTTTACTATATTGAAGAGTTTCAAAGACGAGTAGAAGCCGCCAATACAGGCAGCACAAAATAAAGTATCGACAACGCGGTTATAATCCACATCGCGATTTTTATATCTTTGATTTTTCCAGCCAGAATTTTCAGCAGCGTGAACGAGATAAATCCAAACGCAAGGCCTGTGCTGATGCTGTAACTAAGCGCAATCATTACGATTATTATAAACGCTGGAAATGCGCTTTCTATCTGCGAAAAATTGATTTTTTTAACTTCTTTTATCATAAACAAACCGACCATAATCAGCGCCGGGGCGGTCGCGTAGCTTGGCACAATTCCAATCAAAGGCGAAAAAAGAATAGCGGTTAAAAATAATACCCCTGTTGCGATTGCGGTAAGGCCGCTTCTGCCGCCTTGCTCGATTCCCGCCGCTGATTCGATATACGCTGTTGTTGTCGAAGTGCCGAGAACCGCGCCGAGCATTGTCGCTCCTGCGTCAATTGTGAGCAGTTTGTCGAGCTGCTGAATTTTGCCGTTCTTGTCAATCATTTTCGCTTCGCTGCAGCAGGCAACAAGCGTGCCGATGCTGTCGAACATATCCATAAACATCAGTGTAAATATACTGCCGAACAGGCTCCATTTGAAGGCGCCTAAAATATCGAGTTTTAATGCAATCGCAGCAATGCTTATATCAGCCGACAAAAGAGATTGGGGTACGATTATTTTGTCCTGCTGCGGCAAAAATCTGCTTAAAATAATGGCAAGTACAGTTGAGAAAATTATTCCGATTAGCAGCGAGCCTTTGACTTTTTTCATTTCGAGAAAGAGCATTACAATCAGTCCGGCCAGACCAATCATAATAGTTGAGTTTAAATTGCTTGCCTGAACCAATGTTGCAGGGCTGGCGATTATAATGCCGAGATTCTTTAATCCGATAAAAGTGATGAACAGGCCTATGCCGACCGAGACAGCCGAGACAAGCGAAGAATCAATTGCCTCGACGAGCTTTTTTCGCAAACCAATCAGGGTTAAAATCAGGAAGAACACGCCGGATAAAAACACAACGCCCAACGCAGTCTGCCAGCTTATTTTCTGTGTGATTACCAGTGAATAGGCGAAAAACGCGTTAAGCCCCATACCCGGCGCCATCGCTATCGGAGCGTTTGCGAACAAGCCGGTGATTATCGTTGCGATTGCCGTCGTAAGACAGGTAACTGCGATAAGTGCGGCTTTATCCATTCCCGCGTCAGCAAGAATCGCAGGGTTGACGAAAATAATATATGCCATCGTCAAAAACGTTGTCGTTCCCGCAATAGCCTCAGTCTTTAAATTTGTCTGCCTCTCTGCCAGTTTGAAAATTTTGTTCAGCATTTTTTAACTCCATTGAAAATAGTTCCACAAGATGTTAGGATACTAATAAATAGTATCGAATGGAATATAATTTTTTGAGAGGTGTGATATGTCCCCAAAAATACTTGTGGCCGTTGCAGATGGCTCCGAAGAACTCGAAGCCATCGCAATAATCGATTGTCTCGGCAGGGCAGGCGCCGAAATCACCATCGCCTCCGTTGACAAAATCCAGATAACCACCAGCCGAAAAGTAAAAATCACCGCTGACTGTCTGATTGCAGATTGTCTGGGCAAAACCTACGACCTGATTGCTCTGCCCGGCGGAATGCCAGGTGCTGAACATCTGCGAGACAGCAGAGAACTTGCCGAAATGCTGAAAAAGCAAAAAGACTCCGGCAGATTATATGCCGCGATTTGCGCATCGCCGGCGGTCGTTTTTGAACATCATGGCTTATTGGCAGGCAAAAAAGCCACCTGCTTCCCGACTATGGCTGAAAAACTCAAAAATAAAGAGGCTGCAAATCAGCGAGTAGTCGTTGACGGCAACTGCATTACCTCTCAAGGCCCAGGCACAGCGTTAGAATTCGCGATTAAGCTTGTTGAACGGCTTTTCGGCGGGGAAAAAGCTGATTCTGTCGCAAAAGCAATGCTTATTTGAGTAAAACTGCAAAAAGTTAAGAAACCTCTTGAAACACAGCAAAATCTGTTTATACTACCAGAGCTTTACGCGGGTGTAGCTCAGTGGTAGAGCGTCACGTTGCCAACGTGAATGTCGTGAGTTCGAGCCTCATCACCCGCTTTTATGACCAAATATAAGTGATTTGGCCTGCGATAATTAAGCATCCGCCGAAGGCGGATTCCTTAAATTTTGCATTTTAATTTTTGATTTTTAATTTCTTTATATCAGTGAGTAATCGACTAAACCATAGTCTGGCGCAGGTCGCTGATGTGTCAAAAACCATAAAAGGCTTTGGGACATACGACCCCGAAGCCTTTTTTATAACTTTATATTTTACAAAAACTTAGGAGCTTTAAAATGGCTGCAAAAAAGAAAACAGCAAAAACGGAAGCAGAAGAAAAAGAACAAGAAAAGACGATTGAAAATGTCGTTAAAATTGAAGAGGTTGGCCCCTGCAAAAAGAAGGTCAGCATTGAAATTCCCGCCGAAAAGATAGGCAAGATGCTTGACGTACAATACGAAGAGCTTAGAAGGGATTCCATTGTTCCCGGCTTTAGAAAAGGAAGGGCACCGAGAAGGCTGCTTGAAAAGCGGTTTGGCAAGGAAGTCGGCGAGCAGGCAAAAGTTAAGCTTCTGATGGAGGCAAGCGAGGCGGCTCTGAAAGACAATAAAATTGAATCGCTCGGCGACCCTGATATTGACCCGGACAAAATCGAAATGCCGAAAGAAGGCGCGATGAAGTTCGAGTTTGAAATTGAGGTAAGGCCCGAGTTTGAACTGCCCAGCCTCGAAGGCGTGCCGGCGGAAAAGCCAAAGCTCGAAGTTAGCGATGCTCAGGTTGATAGTGAAATCGTTGACATTCAAAAAAGGCTCGGTATGTATAAGCCAAAGGATGGCAAAGTTGCCGCTGAAGACCAGATTATCGCTGATGTCGTTCTCAAGCCCGAAGGCGGCGAAGAGGAAAAAGTTGATAACACAGAAATTTACGCTCGCGCTCGCGGCTTTGTAGGCAAGGTTTCAGTTGAAGACCTCGACAAACTCTTAATCGGCGCAAAGGCAGGCGACACTAAAACCACAACAACGGAAGTTGCCTCGACATATTACGATGAAAAATATCGCGGCAAAAAAGTCGATATCGAAATCAAAATCAACGATGTCAAAGAGCTTGTTCCCGCTGAAATGGATGAAGCTTTCTTTAAGAGATTCGGCGTTGCTGACAAGGCTGAACTTACGAAAATCATAAGAGAAAGAAACAAGGCAAACGTCGAAAGACAGCAAAAAGAAGCAATGAGGCAATCAGTTCGCGGGTATCTGCTCGGCAAAGTTGATTTTGAATTGCCAGGCAATATTGTTGCTGACCAGTCGAAACTGCTTCTGCAGAGACAATACACAAGACTGCTTATGCAGGGCTTAAAGCCTGAAGAAGTAGCCGAGCAAATGGATGAACTTAAGGCTTCGAGCGAAGAGCAGGCAAAAGAACAGCTCAAGAGCTTTTTTGTTATGGATGCCGTTGCAAAGAAACTCGACATTCAGGCCAGCGAAGAAGAAATCAATGGCTACATCGCTCAGGCCGCGATGTACAGACAGACCCGCCCGGAAAAACTCAGAGAGCAGATGCATCGCGACGGTTCGCTTACGCAGGCCGCCCTTGAAATTCGTGAAATCAAATGCATAGACAAGATTCTCGAATCTGCCAAAATTTCTGAAGTAGAACCTAAAAAGGCTGAAGAGGCAAAGCCCGCAAAGAAAACCGCCAAAAAACCGGCTAAAAAAGATGATGCAGGTGAATCAGAAAAAGCTGAAAAGCCCGTAAAGAAAACCGCAGCCAAAAAGTCTGACAAAAAATAGCCTATAAAAGTAGCTTAAATATATTAAATAACCCCGTCATTTTTTATGGCGGGGTTATTTTTTTGTGGGTATAATACTAACAGTGGATTATCAAAATTTAAAAACAGAGCCTGGAGCGAAAGCGACAGGTGCGGATAATCGGTTGCTAACTACTAATAGGAGGCTGCAAATGACTTTTGATAAAAAAGAACGTTTGGTTTGTGTCAAATCTATAGTCTCAATTCTTAGTCTGATTTTTATTCTTGCGGCGATGTCTGAACTTTTCGCTCAGGACAGTAATTCTGTTCCAAAGGGATTGCAGGATGCTAATGCCGTTTGGCAGAAGCTGCAGGATGTCAACACTGTGCCGATTAAGCGAAAGCCGGTTGGAAAAGTTCAGCTTATTTCATTTGTTCTCAACAGCGGCCAATCCGTCAGCGGCAGACTCGAATCCGAAGACGCTTTTGAAATTAAACTTTCACAAATAGAAGGCGCCTCGATAGTATCCGCAAAATACTACAAGAACGATATAGACAAAAAAACCATCATATACAAAAATATTTCCGAACTGGATTATTGGCGGAACACAGGCGATTATTTTCTGCAGAAGGTATGGGATTTTCAAAACGACCCGGATGAATTCATACAGGCAATCAGATGTTTCCAGCGGGCGAAGAGTCTGGTTGCCGATGCGCTTGGCGAAAATCACAAACTTGTCGCAGAGCTTGACGAAAAGATAAAACAAATAAACGCGGATATGCAGAGATGGTCGCAGCAGGCCAAAGGACGGGCCGAGATGCGCAATCTTGAAACGCTTGCCACTCTTGATGCCAGACTGGAAAAGTTTCAGCAGCAGCTCGAGGAAAACTCAAAAGCCGTTGCCGACCTTCGTGCCGAGTTGAAAAATATATCATCATCGGACAGCTCTGAACAGTTGCGCGAAAAAGTCAGCAGTGCGGATGTTATGATTCGCGTTCTTGAACAGCGGATGACAAAGCTGGAGAGCGATATGGACAGCCTCTGGCGGTGGAACAGAAACCAGCCTCGATACTATTATAATACCCCAAGAACCAGAATCGATATTAATTCAACACCTTAATAGTATTTATTCTTTGCAGCATTTGCTGCATGGAGTATATCCTTTGGCTTTGGCATCTTCAAGTTTTATTGGAGTTGAGCTTTTGCTTAAAAAGCTGCATCCGCTGCGGTGATATTTTGTGCCGGTCTTTGTTACATAGACAATATCTTTTTCCGTATCTGTATTTTGCGATATTTTTGGAGTGGCTGAGATGATTGCCGCTTGTTGCTTGGTCGGCTCGGATTGCGAAGTGTTTTTCTGTAGCGGCTGATTTACAGACTGCTCAGCCAGACTGGTGTCCCAAATGCCCTTGCCCCGTTCTCTTGCAAATTTTTCAAGCTGCCCAAATTCAGCGGAGTATTTAAAAGCCGCAGTCTTATCCGCTCTGCCATAACCCTGCCGAATAATTTCAGCATTTACGAACAGCCCATCAGGTACGCGATACACATAGCCGGATATCGTCTCTGCATTATTAGGCTCGTTCTGGTTTGGGTCTTTAACGATGAACACATTTTCGCCTCGCAAGAGATTTTTGGTGAACGCTGCTAATTGGCCGCTGTATTTTTCCGCCGGCGTTATACCAATCATTTTAACTTTCACTCGCAGGCTGTTGACATCGATAATGACAGTGTCGCCGCCAATGATTCCAACAACCTGATAAGATAGCAATTGGGCAGGGGTGATTTCCTCAAACGTCGGTAATTCAAAACTGAATTTATACGCCGTTGCCGCACAAACCGACAAAGCCGCCAGCACAATTACTGCGATGAGCCTTTTTCTTTGTTTCATTATTATCTCCTAATTTTCGATTATTTCTCTCAAACATCTGCTTAAATTATATCTTTCACCCTGATAAACTCAACTGATTTTGTCCGTAAAGCTTCTATGGAATTTGAAAAATGTTAAGAATAACCGAAGATTTGACGATATATGTTGCGGTAATTTATCATTTATGATATAATAATGCAATGAATTTTGAAAATTTAGTAAATAAAGTGTCGAATCTGTCCTGCTTTACGGTAAGGTTTCTTGCTGCCGGTCAGAATCTGCCGCAGGTTCGGCTGCAAATCAGTCGATGGGTCAGAGATGGCAGGCTGATTAAGCTGCATAAGGGGTTGTATGTTTTGGCGGAGGCTTATCGCAAAATCACCCCTGAAAAATTCTGCGTCGCCAACCAACTCAAATCCGCTTCATACATTTCTCTTCAATCTGCTCTTTCGTTTTATGGTTTGATTCCCGAATATGTACCGCAGATTTCCAGCGTTACTACCGGCAGGCCGCAGACAATTGAAACGCCGCTGGGCAGATTTGATTTCAGAAATATCAGCAAAAAGTTTTTCTACGGCTTTAAAAGAATTGAACTTGCCGCAGGACAGAATGCTTTTATCGCCTGCCCGGAAAAAGCTTTGCTCGACCTTGTGCATCTAAGCCCCGGCAGCGATAGCGAAGAATTTATCGAGCAGCTTCGATTACAGAATTTTGATAAAATTAACAAAAATGTTTTATTTGAATTTGCCGACAAAGCCGATACTCCCAAATTAAAACGCGCGTGCAAATATATTGAAAAAATTATTCAGCAGGGTGAAGGGATTGAATTATGAAAGATTATCTAAAAGAGCAAATTGTAAATATCAAAGACGCTAATCTTGCAGGTTGTATCGTCCGTGAATATCTTCAGGCTCGAATCCTTGAATCGCTTCAGGAAGCCGGTGCTTTCACGAATTGGGCGTTTGTAGGAGGCACTGCATTGAGGTTTTTATACGCTATGCCGCGATTCTCGGAAGATTTGGATTTTTCACTTTCACAGGCAGGAGTCGAAGATAATTTCACAAATCTTATGAAAAAAGCAAAAACGGATTTCGAGGCGGAAAATTATAATATCGCAATCAAAATTAAAACATCAAAAACGGTCAAATCCGCTTTTATTAAATTCACAGGCCTGCTTTATGAGATGGGGCTTTCTCCGCTTGCCTCTGAAACTGTTTCCATCAAGGTAGAAATTGATACCAACCCGCCGGCAGGGGCGGGATTGGAAACAAGCATTATTCGCAGACATATCCTCTTAAACCTTCAGCATTATGACAAGAGTTCGCTGCTTGCGGGAAAACTGCACGCATTGCTTATGCGTAAATATGTCAAGGGCAGAGACATTTATGATTTGATGTGGTATCTGTCGGATAAAACCTGGCCGAGACCAAATCTGCTCCTGCTCAATAACGCTCTTAAACAAACCGAATGGCAAGGCTCGCAAATTACCGAAGATAACTGGTCGGCCCAAATTGCTCAGCGGCTCTGTGAATTTGACTGGAACAAGGCAATCGCTGACGTAAAACCTTTTGTTGAAAAGCAAAGCGAGCTTAATATGATTACAAGAGACAACATTCTTGACCTTCTGAAATACCGACAATAGTTCTATGTAATCGGCTGGATATAAATGTTCATTTCCAACCTTAAAAAATTGACATTACCCCACGAAAGTGGTACAGGAAAACGGTCGATAATACTTTAAAATACGGTGTTTGAGCGTATTATTGCCTATTACAGGAATTTAAAGGAATAAAAATGTTTATGAAGTCGCAAAGTCCGATAAATATGGTTGAGCCGAGAAGCCAGACGCAATCCTACCAGCGCACAAGGGAAATGACCCTTGACGATATGCTGCTGGAGAACAGGATTATATTTATGATTGGCGAAATCAACTACGCGATGGCAACCGGCGTAATTATGAAAATGCTCTATCTGGACAACCAGAAACGCGGCAGCGACATCAGCCTTTACATAAATTCACCAGGCGGAGATGTTGACGACACTATGGCGATTTTCGACACGATGAGCTTCATCGGTTCGCCCGTCTCGACGTTCTGCATCGGCAGGGCGGAAAGCGGCGCCGCTGTAATTCTCGCCGCAGGCCAAAAAGGCAAACGCCACGCGTTGCCCCACGCAAAAATTATGCTCCATCAGCCCTGGGGCGGCGTTACAGGCCAGGCTTCCGATATTAAAATCCAGGCCGAGGAAATTTTAAAAGCAAAAAAAATGCTGAACGAAATTCTCTCTAATCTTACAGGCCAGTCCGTTGACAAAATCACCGGCGAGACCGAACGCGACAGATATATGACCGCTCTGGAAGCGAAAGAATATGGTCTTATTGACGAAGTCCTCCACGAAGTCGAAGATGATAAAACAAAAAAAGATAAGGACAAAAAATAAAATTAACCGCGATGACGGTATAAAAAAGGAAAACTTATGACTGCTAATCAGACTCTTGTACCGATAGTAATTGAGAAAACAGGTCGCGGCGAACGCGCTTACGATATTTACTCGCGACTGCTGAAAGACCGAATCATTTTCCTCGGCGGTCAGGTTGACGATGATTCAGCGAATCTCATCGTCGCGCAAATGCTGTTCCTCAGCAACGAAGACAGCAAAAGCGACATTCACTTTTACATCAATTCGCCGGGCGGAAGCATCACTGCGGGCCTTGCGGTTTATGACACAATGCAATTCCTCCGCTGTCAGGTCGCCACATACTGCGTCGGACAGGCCGCCAGTATGGGTTCGGTGCTTTTCACCGCCGGAGCGAAAGGCAAAAGATTTATGCTCAACAACAGCAGAATTCTGCTGCATCAGCCCTTGCTCAACGGAGTTTATCAGGGTCAGGCAACCGACATCGACATTCAGGCAAAGGAAATCATTCGCCTTCGCGCAAGATTGTATGACATAATTGCCAAACATACCGGCAAATCGCCCGAAAAAATTATGGCTGACTGCGACAGGAATCTGTGGCTTGAGGCCAACGAATCAATCGAATACGGCCTGGCTGACGAAATTCTCCAGCGTGCGCCGGAGCCCGTGCAAAAAACTGACCAGGAATAAAAAAAAGCCTCGGCGTTTAAACCGAGGCTTTTTACTAACTACTGATTCAAACCACTATGTTAATATACAAGAATATTCTGTGTGAGTTCCTGGCCAAACCACACAACGCCTTCCTGCAGCATTGACCACTTGGTTGCATACTGTCCAGGAGTTGTCGGCGCTATCAACTCAACTTGGAACGTAACATCCCTGCCTCGGAAAACACCGCCGTAAATACCTACTTCATTGGCAGTATTGTCAATCATCCATCGTCCTACGGCAGCAAAAGCTGGTGTGCTATGTTGGCCCATACGGAACATCGTAGCTTCATTCCACATCATATCCCCTTCATTGCGGAATATGATTTTAACTATCATATGTTCCCCTGCTCGCATTACAGTGGGGAAATTGTGCCAGAGAATACTGGAATTTCTATCCGGCCGGTCGTTGAAGATTCTTGCGCCGGCGGCAGTGGTCTTAATATACTGATACGGATCATTTGT
>JBAZTW010000004.1:0-79700 GCA_041661665.1 Phycisphaerae bacterium
CATAAGTGTCATCGCGATTGTTTCAGCGTCTCTCATTTCGCCGACAAAAATAACATCAGGGTCTTCACGCAGCATAGCCTTTAAACCATCGACAAACGAAGGCACATCTCTGCCGACTTCGCGCTGCGATATAACGGAATTTTTCTGTTTGATGATATATTCAATCGGGTCTTCCAGCGAAATAATTCTGCACGCTTTTTTTTCGCAGATTCTATCTATGAACGATGCGATTGTGGTTGACTTGCCTGCACCGGTAATACCTGTAAGCAGGACAAGGCCGTTTTGTAAATTAACAATATCCTTATAGACATCGTTCGGAAACCCGACATCTTCGAGTTTTGGAACATCCATCCCCAGCGCCCTGATAGCCGCTGCCGGGCCTTCATTGTCAACAAAGACATTTATCCTGAACTGCAAATCTCCGAAGTGATAGGAAGTGTCAACATTGCTTTTGGCGCGGAACTCGGCAAGCTGTCTTTCGCCGAGCAGTGGAAAGATAAGTTTCTCCGCGATTTCTTTTGTAACCAGTTCCCCCCTGAGTTTCATCAGACTGCCGTCAACTCTGAACGTCGGCTGAACACCGACTTTAAGATGCAGGTCGGATACTCTCATTGCTCCGTGTTTTTTGAAGTACTCGAACATATCCTCTATGCTCCAGTCGCCATTGTCAGCCGTCTTATAGACCTTAGCCGTTACGGCATATTGCTCTGTCATAATGTGTCCTTTCCAAGCCTGATAGAAGTATTTTACGCTTTAACTCAATTAAAATCAATAGGTTAAAGCTGATAATTTAATGTAATATCAACCGCTTTTTTGCTTTTTTCAAGCCGGTATTTAGTATATAATTACTCGTTTCTAACTAATACTTCGGAGTTCATTGATATGAAAGTAAATTTATCTCGGCCTGATGTTACAGAAGCAGAAATTCAAGCAGTAGTGGAAGTTCTAAGAACGCCAAATCTCTCGCTGGGCCCTAAAATACCAGAATTTGAAGAAAAAATGGCTAAATACATCGGCGTAAAATACGCCGCAGCCATAAATTCCGGCACAAGCGGGCTGTTCCTCTGCCTGAAGGCTTTCGGCATCGGCAAAGGTGATGAAGTTATCACGACTCCATTTACTTTCATCGCCACTACAAATTCGATACTTATGGTCGAAGCTACGCCGGTGTTTGTTGACATTGACCCGACAAATTTGAATATCGACCCTGCCAAAATAGAAGCCAAAATCACAAAGAAAACAAAAGCGATTATGCCTGTTGACGTGTTCGGCAATCCCGCGAATATGGACAAAGTCGCTCAAATCGCGAAAAAACATAACCTCATCGTAATTGAGGATAGCTGCGAAGCTCTCGGAAGCGAACTTAACGGCAAAAAAGCTGGCAGCTTCGGCGATGTCGGCCTTTTCGGATTGTATCCGAATAAACAAAATACAACTGGTGAAGGCGGTATGATTGTAAGCGACAATGAAGAGGTGATTGATATATGTAAATCGCTGAGAAATCAGGGGCGTGGAAAAGGCGCAGGCTGGCTTGCTCACGAAAGATTGGGCTATAATTTCAGGATGTGCGATATCAACGCGGCTATGGGAATTGTTCAGCTTTCGAGAATCGAAGAATTCGTTCAAAAAAGAAACGCTGTCGCGAAAATGTATCAGCAAATGCTCGCAGACGAGAGCAGAATCATCGTCCCGCAGACACCGGCAAACACAAGAATGAGCTGGTTTGTGTTCGTTATCAGATTAAAGGGTGCGCTGGCTGCGAAGCGAAACAATATATTAAAAGCAATGACAGAACAGGGCATACAGGTAAGCAATTATTTCCCGCCTGTTACGCTTCAGCCTTTTATGGTTGAACAATTCGGCTTTTCCGACGGCGATTTCCCAATTTCCGATGGCGTTTGCAAATGTACGATTGCTTTGCCGTTCTATAACAATCTGAGCAAAGACGATGCGGCATTAGTCTGATAAACGCTGAAAAAATGTCTTGATGAAGCATAGAAGACACGGACTTTTTTAGACACGGATTAACACGGATTTACACTGTTAAATTAAAAAGGAAGCAAGGAAGCAGAGAAGTAAGGACAATCGACCAAAGACTGAAAGGCTCCTTACATCCTTGCCTCCATATTTCCTTACTTCCTGTTTCTTTAATTCAGCAGCGCAAAGGCGATTGTTGAGCCGTTGAAGAGCAGGTGAATGAAAATCGGGCGGAGCAATGAGCCGCTCTTTTCATAAGCATAGCCCATCGCGACTGCAAGGATTATCAATGCCGGGAAGTGCATCATCGGATGCAGCAGCGAAAAAATCACCGAAGCAATAAAAATAGTCTGCCAGCAACTCAAACCTATTTCTCGTAAATAACTTTGCAGAAGTCCGCGAAAAATGATTTCCTCGAAAATCGGCGTTAAAATCGTCGCAAAGAAAATCATCAAAATCCGCAATGACCATTGGTCGTATTGCAAAATTACGGTGAGTCCTTCGTTCTTTTCCATCTGAAAATCCGGCCCGGCAATGAGTTTGCCGATGATTACCACAACATAAAGAGCGCCCATAACCAAAGGCCAGACAGCGGTAAATGTTGCCGCAGCGGAGCCAAAGTCGCCGATGATGCCGGTTTTTCTAAAGCCCAAACCACGCAGGCCATCGTCAAAAAATCGTTTGGCCGAGCCTAAGACAAAGCCAATGATTATAATTTCTATCGCGACAAGGGCGGAATAAAGGATAAGATTCTGCCGCCATTCGGGCATTTGGGATGTGACGCCGGTGATAAACTTCGTTGTGAATATGGTAATGCCGAGCCAGCCGAAAAGAACGGTAAAAACCGCATAAAAAGGCAGACAATTAGGACGAACAACCGCCCCATCGAGTGCCCTTTTGCCAAAGCCGGTGCTTATCAGCCAGTACAAGAACAGGGTAATGCCAAGGAAGCAAAAAGCCAGTATCAATATATCGTTAATTTTAAATTGTTCCATAATATTCAGTTAATGAGTAATCGTTAATCCCTGTATTGTAATATAGTTATATCAAAAATCAAATTGCAAAAATCAAAATGACAAATCAAAATTCAAAAATGTCTGCCGAAGGCAATCCATAATTTTGATATTTAATTTTTGATTTTTAATTTTACTTTGTTAAAAGTATCTATTCGGCTGTAAAAATACAGTTCACAATTAGTATCGTATCAGCCTGCTTTTTACAAAGGAATACTGCTATGCCAATGGATATATTTAAAATTACAGGTCCGGTGAGGCTTGATGGCGAAATAACAGTCGGCGGCTCAAAAAACGCTGCTCTGCCGATTATGGCAGCCACCCTGCTGGCCGGGGGCAAATCTACTCTCCACAGCATACCCAATCTCAGCGACATCGGAGTAATGGGTAAATTGCTCGAAGATATGGGCTGCAAAGTCGAAACCGCCGGCGGAACAACCAGTATTGATGCGACAGTCATCAGCAAGCCGGTCGGCGATTATGAAATCGTGCGTAAAATGAGAGCGAGCATCTGCATTCTCGGCCCGCTGCTGGCTCGCTGCGGAAAAGTCGAGGTGTCAATGCCCGGCGGATGCGCCATCGGGTACAGACCCGTCGATATTCACCTTCGCGGATTGCAGGAACTCGGCGCGAAAATAGAACTTAAAAACGGCTACATCTCGGCAACCGCTAATGGCGGATTAAAGGGAGCGAATATATTCCTCGGTGGAGCGTTCGGCTCAAGCGTACTGGCGACAGCAAACGTGCTTTGCGCCGCGACTCTTGCAAAAGGCAAAACAATAATTGAATATGCCGCCTGCGAGCCGGAGATTACAGACCTTGCTCACTGTCTTGTGAAGATGGGCGCGAAAATCACCGGCATAGGTTCGCCGCAGCTTATTATCCACGGCGTAAAAGAATTAAACCCCATCGAATATACTGTAATTCCGGATAGAATCGAAGCGGGAACATTTATGGCTGCCGCGGCGATTACAAATGGAAACGTTAAAATAAAAAATTGCAGACTCGACCACCTTATGGCGGCAGTCGATAAGTTTCGCAGTATGAATGTCGCGGTTGAGGAAACAACCGACGGCTGCGTGGTCAGCGCTAACGGAAATATCCAGCCGACTGACATTACCACCCTGCCGTATCCGGGCTTTCCAACGGATTTGCAGGCACAGTTTATGGCGGTGCTTTGCTTAGCGAAAGGCAACAGCATTATCACCGAAAAAATCTTCCCGGACAGATTTATGCACGTCGCGGAAATGAGCAGAATGGCGGCGAATCTGCGAAAGGAAGGCCCACACGTCATTATCAGCGGCGTTGACAAATTGATTGCCGCTCCGGTTATGGCATCGGATTTGAGAGCTTCGGCAGCTCTTGTCGTCGCGGCTTTGGCGGCACACGGCGAAACTATTATAAACCGCGTCTATCACATTGACAGAGGTTATGAAAAAATAGAGGAAAAATTAAACGCTGTCGGCGCAAAAATCGAACGACAAAGCGTATAAAAACAGAAACGCAGTTATCAGTTATCGGTTATCAGTATATGATGGAAAAGATTGATATACATAAACTTTCAAATGGAATGACCATACTTGGTGTGCCGATGGCGCAGGTGCAATCGGTCGCATTCGATTTCCTGCTGCCTGCCGGCGCTGCGGTTGTGCCAGACGGATGCTGCGGAGCTCCTGCAATTATCGAAGACTGGATTTTCAGAGGAGCCGGCGGCAAAACAAGCAGAGAACTCACCGGCCTGCTCGATGGGCTGGGGCTGCACCGCAACAGCAGTATCGAATCAAAACATATCACGCTTTCAGCGGCAACGGAGGCTGAAAACTTAGACAAAGCGATAGAACTTTACGCTGATGTGATTTTGAAACCGTCGTTAGACAGTGAACAGTTTGAATTTTCAAAACAGCTTGCCATCAGTGAACTGGCCGGGCTTGACGACGACCCGCGACACAAAACATCTATTCTGCTTCGCGAGCATTTTTATCCCGACCCGCTCGGCAGAAGCCCGGAAGGAAATAAAGAGGAACTCGAAAAACTCTCCGCTGAAAAATGTAAACAGATAATCGCTGATAATTTTAATGTCGCGCAGACAATTTTCGCTGTCGCGGGCAAATATGATTTTCAAAAACTCTGCCGGCAGCTCGAAAAATTATTCGGCTCTGAAAAATCGAAGGCTGAAAAAGCCATAACACCAAAAAAACAAACGCTGGGCTATCATCATCACGCTCACGATGGTTCGCAGGTGCATATAGGCATAATGACTCCGACTGTGCCGGCTCAAAGCAGCGACTATTATAATGCCAGAATCGCCGTTGCTGTGCTTTCAGGCGGAATGAGTTCGAGACTGTTCACCGAAGTAAGGGAAAAACGAGGCCTGTGTTATGCCGTCGGCGCAAAATACAGCAGTCTCAAAGAAATGGCGGGCATTAGCTGCTATTCCGGAACAACACCCGACAAGGCACAGGAAACTTACGACGTGATAATCGCTGAAATGAAAAAACTGGGCAAAGACATCAGCGAAGACGAAATGAAAAGAGCGAAAATCGGCCTCGAAAGCGGCCTGATTATGCAGAGCGAATCGACAATGGCCAGAGCAATGGCAGCCGCAACGGACTTTTATATGCTCGGAAAAGTAAGAAGCCTTGACGAGATTAAACAGCAGATAGAAAAAACCTCCGTAAAAAGCGTACTTGAATTTTTAAATAAAAATCCGTTTGAAAAATTCTGCACAACAACAATTGGCCCAACAAAAATTAAACCGGTATAAAATGCAATTCAAACATAAAAAATTAAATAACGGCCTGAACATCATCGGCGAAGTGAACAAAGACGCTCAATCGGCGGCGGTCGGATTTTTCGTCAGAACCGGCGCAAGGGATGAGACTGACCAAATCAGCGGCGTAAGCCATTACCTCGAACATATGCTGTTTAAAGGCACAGAAAAACTGTCCGCCTTGGATGTAAATCTCTGCTTTGATAATCTCGGCGCACAATATAACGCGTTCACGAGCGAAGAGAACACAGTTTTTTACGCAGTGACTTTGCCGGGGCAGCTTGCCGAAGTTACGAACCTGTGGTGCGATTTGCTTCGGCCAAGCCTCAGAGATGACGATTTCAATATGGAAAAGAACGTCATTCTCGAAGAAATCGCAATGTATAAAGACCTGCCGCAATTTGATGTTATGGACAGGTGCAGGGCATTACATTTCGATAAACATCCCTGCGGAAAAAGCGTGCTCGGCTCGGAAGAAAGCATCAAAGCTCTGACCAGCGGACAGATGCGGGAATATTTCGCTCGCAGATACGCGCCGAATAACATCACAGCGGTTATCGCGGGTAATTTTGACTTTGAAAAAATCTGCGGCTGTATCGAAGTTGGCTGCGGCAAATGGCAGCCGAAGCAGGCCGACAGAATTACCGAATATTTCGCAGGCACATCAAAAAAAGATTCTCTTAAACGAAACAGTCTTAATCGTCAGCACATCTGCCTGGCAAGTCCGACAGTTTCATACCAGGACAAACGATGCTACACCGCGATGCTGCTTGCCAAAATCATCGGCGACGACTCCGGCTCAAGATTTTTCTGGGAGCTTGTCGATACTGCAATCGCAGAAACCGCCGCGATGCAGTGCGAAGCAATGGACAAGATTGGCGCATATTACAGCTATATCCAGACCTCGTCTGAAAATGGCGAAAAGGTAATGGAAATTGTCGAGCGGATTTTCAAATCGCTGCAAAAGGACAAAATTTCAGATTCCGAACTGCAAACAGCCAAAAATAAAGTGCTGTCAGCAATTACCATCAAAAATGAAGTTCCGATGGGTCGATTGGTCGAATTGGGCTTCAACTGGGTCTATCTCGGCAAATATCAGCCGATTGAGGATGAAATTAGGCGAATAAAAGATGTTACAATTGCTGATTTATACGCCCTGCTGGAAGAGTTTCCGCTTGTACCATATACTCAGTTTTCGCTCTGCCCAAAATAGTTTTGAGTTTAGGGTTGCCTGCGGCAAAATTATTCTTATGAGAATCTCATCGCCGAAGGCGATTCCATAAATCTTCAATTTTCAATCTTAAATTACCCGTGATACCAATCTTAGTTTAATTTTTCCGTATATATCCATAAAGTTTTGCATATAGATTTGATTAAATCCGCATCATCCCTGATTTGCCGTCATGCATGGCAGAGTGTCTGATATATCGCATTATGGTCAGGGTATAGTATATACGGTTGCTCATGTAATGGCTTTTCAGATACAGCCATATCAATTCTGATGGATTCAACTCCGGCGAATAAGCAGGCAGCGGTTGAATGGTAAGCCTTTTTCAATATTTCCACAACCTTTGGGACGATAACAAAATTCCTTAAAAAGTTAATATTTTAGGGAGCCTCTATATATTAAAACTGGCAGCCTGCCCACATTGACAGAGCTCGCTGTGTCAAATGGCTAAAGTGTTACAGAAAACATTTTGCTTACCAGAACCACCAATACAAGAAAACCCAAATCACGGCATAAAGAGAAAACCATATAATAAGGTTGGCATACCATGGGCGTTTGATTCCATCATCATAGCTTGCCAGCAGGGATGGCCGCCACCAGAATGGCTGCCATTTGCTTTCTTCGGGAGGCGCGGTATTCAAAGCAATAATCACCATACCAGTCATAATCAACACTTCAGCAATAAATGCAAGATATAACCAGTGAAGATGCCATCCAAACATATTATCCGCAAACACAATAAGCAGCTGTATCACGATACCGCCAATCAGACCAAACAGCGCGCTGGCATAGTTGGCCCTTTTCCACAGAATTCCCAAAATGATAACAGAAATTATCGGCGTGGACAGATAAGTAACCCCTCGCTGGAAATACATGAAAATGCCGCCAAATTGCGAAACAACCGGCGCAAGTATGCCTGCAATCGCAAGGGCAAGAAACGAAACCATGCGACCGGTCCACACCATCTGTTTATCAGTAGCATCTTTTTTAATTCTTTTATAGATGTCCAGCGAAAATATCGTAGCGGTTGAATTCGCCAAGGCGCTTGTGGCAGACATTACTGCCGCCAAAAAACCGGCCAAGATGATACCCTTCAAGCCCCATGTTCCCGCAAATGTCTTGAGGGCGAATGGAAATGTCGTATCGGGATTCGCCAAAGGCTCGGCCATTTTCATAACATGGATGTAATGGTACACGATAAGGCCGAGAAAACACGTTACCAGCGGACGAAACAAATTGATAAAACCGGCAAAAATAATACCCATGATGCCGTCCCATCGTGAGCGGGCGGCAAGCACACGCTGAATCATCACCTGGTTCGTGGCCTGATAAAAAACAAATAACCCCAGTGTCCCTGTCAGTAATCCCAAAAACGGCGCGACCGGATCTCCGGGCGGATGATAGAGATGAAATCTTTCAGGATTTGCCGCCTGCATCGCACTCCATCCGCCTGGAATATTCTTTAATGCCAGGAAATAGAGCAATATGCCGCCGCCCAGCAGCATAACACATTGGACAGCGTCAGTGTACATAACGGAAATCAGGCCTCCTTTGACCGTATAAAGCCCTATCAAAATAATTGTTGCCCATAGCACGATATAGAAATTCACTCCCGTCAGTTCTGAAAATGCCAGACTTCCGCCGTATAGAATCGAAACCATAAAGATAAAAACATACGCGAAAAGCATCGTCCAACTGTAAATATCGCCGCACAACTGGCCATACCGTCGCGTCAGAAGTTCAGGAACGGTTGCTATGCGATTTTTCAAATAGATTGGAATAAAAAATAGGATTAACAATGTATAAGGCGGCAATGCCCACCATTCCCAGTTCGCTATGCCCATTCCATTCTTGTAGGCCGCCCCGACCGTTCCAACAATCTGCTCGCTGGAAACACTTGTTGAAACAAATGCGGCTCCGATAATCCACCACCTCAGTTTGCCCGAAGCGAGAAAGTATCCTCGCGCGGTTTTGTCTTGTCTATGAGTTGCTAATAATCCAACAGCAACTACGATGAGTACTGAGCCGACGATTATCAGCGTATCGATAAACGATAGTTCAAAATGCATTATTGTTATCTCCTTAAAATATAAAATCCAAATTTATTTTGTGACGTTTTCAACAAATCCATATTGCAGGACAACTATCATTGGCTTGGATGACATTGGAAATTGCCTTTGTTTGCTTTGTCTATTACAAATTCAAGTATCTGTCTGGTATCATTATAACTCGTATCGTGTCCCATTTCCGGCCTATTTACCAAACATACCTCTTTACCCAGTTTTTGCAAAACACCTGCCAAACGCACAGCGCTATCGGGGGGCACTATCGTATCTTTTCCGCCTACGCTTATCCCAACGGGGAAATTAAATTTTTCCGGCCAATACTCGGCGCTGCGTTTCTTGTATTCGCCGGGAATATCCTTTTTCGTTCCGCCAAAAGACTGGGCAATCGCATCCTGAAAACCCTCATATTCCAAATGGTTTGCCATAGGGTTCATTGCCGCAACACCGGCAATCATATCAGGGTGCAATACCGCAAAGGTCAGGGCGGACGAACCTCCCATCGAACCGCCGCACAGAAAAACCCTATCTATCTTATAATGCGCCTTGAACTCCTTAATTATTTGCACAACATCCGCCTCTGCGGCAGGACCCATCCATGATGTCTTCGCCCTGTAATCGGGCGCCGCAAATATCATGTTTCTGTCCCCTGCAACATCTCTTGGAGCCACGCATTGCGGTCTATTCGCTTCGGCAAATTGCAATCTGTCCGAGCCATGCCCATGCAGTGCAATCAGCAGGTCGTGATTCGTACAGTTATTGAAATCCTCTGGTAATCGCAAAATATATCGCTGCATAGTCTGGTCATAGTCAGACTTAAACTCAATGTCCTCGCTTTTTCCCAGGCCCTTGCCCATAGCAGGAGAAAACGCACACACACTGAATAGCACTATAACCGCTATTATTTTTAAATTATTCATAAACAACTCGCATTTTTTCTAACGAAGATGTTATTCTTACACATAAACCAAATCGCCTAATTCTGCTTTAAAGATGTTCGACTGCGGATGCCTCTGCAGCAGCTCCACAGGTATTTACAAGAATTTCTTTTAATTTAGGTTCAAGCCCTTCGGCTATCATATAAAATCCCCTATCTGTCAAATGCGTTCCATCAACAGACGGATGATCGCCGCCGACGGGGATAATTTCACCGCTGTCAAAGAGAAATACTTTTTTATCGCCCTCAGCCCTGAGCTTATTATATGTATCAAAGACGGGCTCATTGTGACGCTTATATTCGGCCGCCTGCTCAGGCAGGAGTTCTCCTGAATAGTGAATCTGCGTCATTAAAAGCACCGGCGTCTGGGGCCTGTTTTTGCGTAATATTCTGACAAATTTTTCATATCTTTCATTCATCAGGTTTATATTCATATTTGCAACACTGTCAACAACATAAACTGAAGCATCTATTTGACTGATAATCTGTGCCATTGCAAGCTCACCTAAGCCGCCGGCTGAAAAACCGAGATTAACAACGTCACAATTAAGTTTTCGCTCAATCACCGAAACAAAACCATTGGAGCCTCTGGAAGCACAACCGCCTTGCGTTATTGAAGTGCCATAAAAAACAATCGGTTTTTTGATTTTATATTCGGTCGGCTTTAAGATTTTGGCATCGGAATCTATGCCTATTTGCAGCTCGGCCAGTTCCGCGTAGCAGGGAAGATATAAAGTGAACTCCCTCATCATAGAAGGCAGTTTTTCAAAATAGAGGTATTCGTATTCCTTATTAGGGTCTTGCGGTTTGACTGTCTTCCAATAAGACATCTGTCCAGGAGAACCGATGTACAAATCTATTCCGCTAACAGCAACCGAGCTCATATGGTACATCGAAACTCCGTTAACAGCGCTCACCTCATACATCGGCATACTGCCTGTCCCAATCATACCATGGTGAATTTTCAATCTTAACGACGTTGAATCGGTCTTAAATCTTATTCTTGCCGAAGACGGACATAAACTCATTAACCATGCCGTTTCATTCACATTTTTCTTTTCCGATAAAGGCAGCCTGATAAACTTATGGCCGTTTTGCTCAAACCACGCCAAACCATAAACAACCATATTTACATCCTTACACGGATTAAGCCAAACTATATTGCTTTGAGCGTTCACCACAGAAACTAATAAACTAACAATAAAAATGTATTTTAACTTATGCATTCTAATCCTTTTATTCGCAGTCATCCATAGGCGCTCTTATTGAAATCCACTGGTAATCACAAAATATATCGCTGCATAATTTGGCCATAGTCAGACCTGAATTCAACATCCTTATTTTTTCCTATCAACTACTGCTGCCATTATGCGTATTATGCAATGCCATATTGTCTAAAAACTTCCGGCTATACACCTCATTCTTAAGACACCAGCATTCGATGTGTACTTTTTCATCGCCAGGATAAATCGTCTGCATCATTCCCAGCGTTTCTAATTCCACAAAGTCGCGACAGGTATAAACTTCAACATTACAGCCGCTATCAGGATAAAGGCTTTCCGACGCTGCGGAATCATAGTACTTAAGGAATGTACTGTCTTTCAGAGACAGCGCCATCCATCCTCTATCGCTGTACACCCCAATTTTACTTTTTTCGCCATTTGGTTCAACGATTACCGCATCTCGTGTCATATGCCAAAGTGAACTTTTAACACAACGCTCAAAATCGCCGATACTTGCCCAATGGCATATTTTATTAATGCGCCACTGATCAGTCCCTAACCCCCACGGAACAATAACCGACCCCTCGGGACGCACCGCTGTAAGCCCCCATGCGGCCCCCTGCCACAAGACATCGCCGACATTCCGCAATATATGGCGTAATTCAAACCCGCCGCATCGTGCACATGGCCGAATCTCCAGAATTCGCTGTATTTTATGGCGTCCGACCGGACAGCTTATCCGCAGCGACTGCTCGCCGCGTATTACTTCGCATGGCGTATTATCTGCCTCGTAGGTATCGGTAGTTTCAGGAGAAACAGTGAAACGATGACCACCATAAAGTTTAAAATCACCAGATGCCCAACCGGTAGTATCTTCAAATAAAATGTTGCTGCCGTCGGCACGTCGAAAACAGAGTATGCGAGGCCCAATTTCCGTAACCACAATCAATTCAACTGAATTGTACATACAACGATATGCTGTATTCCAATCGCGATATTTTATTTTTTCAATCTGCATCATTGTACCGACTATGCTTCAATAGAAACCCAGTTTCCACGTTTTGCGCTTTGAATGACAGCTTCCACCACTACATCCGCGATATGGCCATCTGCAAAGGTTGCAAAATCTATTTCTTTAGATTCTCCGGCAATATATCTATATACATTCCGGCAGAAATTTTTTACTGCGCTTGGATAGCCTTCATTATGACCTGCCGGGTAATGAGCATAATCTCTTATGCCTTTATCCATCAACACGGCATCTTTCATCTGAAGCTGGTTAGGCTGATTTCTCTGCCCTATCATCAGTTCGTTAGGCCTTTCGTGGTCCCACCAGACGCTTTTCTCTGTACCGTTAAGCTCAAATACAATATGATTTTTTCTACCTGCCGAAACGTGCGTAATACAGGTCATACCTTTTGAACCATCATCAAATTGCAGCAGAACGTGGCCGTAATCTTCGGTATTTATTTTTACTTTTTCATAATCGTCCGGTTTTAACTCTTTGCCGGAGAATGTTTCTATTTGACCTTTTGGTTTTTTACGGTATTCGTGAAGCGTCAGTAAATCTGCAAATACTTTTACGATTTTCTTTCCCGTTACAAACTGAATCAAATCAAACCAATGTGAACCGATGTCGCCCATCACCCTGCTGTCGCCGGCCATTTTGGGGTCTAATCGCCAACTCCAGTCTGTATCATACAGCAGCCAGTCCTGCATATAACAGCCCTGCACGGCGAACACCCTGCCAAGCTGACCGTTCTTAACCATCATTCTCGCCTGCTGAACAAGCGGATAATAACGATAGTTAAAATTAACCGCGTTGACTAAGCCTTTTTCTTTTGCAAGTTTTACAAGCTCTGCGGATTCTTTGCTATTCATTCCGAGCGGCTTTTCACTGATGCAGTGCTTACCGGAATTGAGGATGTCTTTATTAACCTGCAGATGCATAAAATTAGGCGTGCAGTTATGAATTACATCAATGCTTTTATCTTTAAGCATTTCTTTGTAATTGCCATAAGCCGTTGGGACACACAATTGGCCGGCCTTTTTTTCTGCTAATTCCTGATTAGCCTCTGCAACAGCGGCAACTTCAACGTTGCCAAGTCTTCGCAACGCCTCTATATGTGCCGGTCCGATATAGCCTGTACCAATGATACCAGCTTTGAACTTTTTCATAGCTCTATCCCAACAGATGATTCATTATCAAAAGGTCGAGTTCTTCATAATCTCGCTGAGCGGTAAGATTTGCGACTTTCGCATCGCTAAGACTTCTTGAGAGCTTCAGCAATCTGAGGAATATTGCTCTGCTGCTGGTCAAATGCTTTGCCGCCACATTGTCTTTTTGAGTTCTCATAGCCTTTACATCCAGACCGACCCACTGACCGTCTTTGCCGTAATCGTGCTTATCGAGAATTCTAACCTGATTGAACGCTCTCCGCAAGTCAACCGAACCGAAAGACTTATCCTGGTCAAATTTCAAACCATTCTGGTCATTAAGATGAACAGACCACAGCTTCTTATGAGCAAGTGCATAGCCCATTTCATCCGATGGGTCAAGCCCCGCTAAAATCGCGTGAGCGGATTCAATTACACAGCCAATGCGTGAAGCGTCATGAGTCAGCATACCAAGACCAATCGCGTGTCCGATTGTCGGAATATATGTATGATCCATAGGCTCGTTGGGCTTGGCTTCAATCGCAATACGAACATTAGGATTGTAATCAAGCATAGCATTTATTGCATCTACAAGTCTGTCAACGGCAACTTTACTGTCTTTGGATTCTCTAATATAGGTTCCCTCGCGAGCTAACCATAAAACAATCAGGTTAGTGCCGAGCGCATCAGCTATATCAATCGCCCTTTTGCTTCTTTCAACTGCGTATTTTCTGTTTTTGGGGTCATTGTTTGTATAACCGCCGTCAATTGTGCGGGCGTCTTCCCAAAGCCGCGGAGCGACAAACTCTGCAACCAGCCCTTCGTTTTTAAGCTGCTTTGAAAGAGCCGCAGCCTTTTTAATGATTTGTTCATTCGAAAGCTGATTCATATCCGGCACAGCATCATCATCGTGAAACTGCATACCGTCAAAGCCAAGCTTCTTATACATCTTCAGTTTTTTGCCAAATGCAACATCTTTTCTTACTGCCGGGCCAAATGGGTCTGCTCCCTGATGGATGTTCCAGGGTCCGAATGTAAATTTAAATTTTCCAGCCATTTTTCAGTCTCCTTATCTCAGATATTTAAGCGTTTGTTTTAGTGATTTTGTATGGTCTAATTTCGGGAAATACTCCAGTCCGAAACATCCTTTATAACCAAGTTCATCTAACTTCCTGATGATTGCAGGGTAGTTGACTTCTGTATCGAAAAGTTCTGCTCTGCCAGGAACGCCTGCCGAGTGAAAATGCCCGATGATGTCTATATTCTTAGAGATAAAATCAATAATATTACCCTGCATAATCTGCATATGATAAACATCATAAAGAAGTTTCAGGTTTGGGCTGTTGATTTTGCGAACTATTTTTACTGCTTCTGCCATACCATCAATAAAATACCCTGCATGGTCAACCAGGCTATTGAGCGGCTCAAGCAGAAGAGTAACATTCGCCTTTTCTGCCAACTTTACCGCTTTGGTATAAGCCTTTGTCAGATTGGCAATCATTTTTTCCTTGGACATATTTTTCTGGGTCATACCTGAAAGTATGATGCCGTTTTTGCAGCCGATTGCATTTGCAAAGTCCAGCATTTTCTTAGTCTGCTCAAGATATTTCGCAAGGTCCTTATCATTGGTAGCATTCCCGCCAATTGAACCATCCCATGCGCTAAATGCAAAATCATTGATTGTGATACCGTTATCTTTTGCGGCTTTCTTCAGAGATTTTGCGTCTTTTGCCTGCGAAAAATCCACACCCTTTCCATCAAAAGTACCTTCCGGGTGCCAGAACTCTACAGCTTTATAACCTATGGCGGCTATTTTTTCGATTCTTTTTTCAAAAGGCAGATTTGTAAAAAAACATTCTGCGCATACGCTTAATTTAGCCATTTTTATAAACTCCTTTTTATTTAAGATAAACGCCGAGAACTTTGTTGATTGCTGTCGATATTTTGTTGCAGTCTTCATCGCTGTAGTTACATCCGATATCAATGAGAATTGCTTTTGACAACAGCTCAAGCGTTTTTGGACACATATCTTTTGTGTACTTCGGTAATTCGTTTTTCGGCACTCCGCTCCACGGAAGCTTGTCCGTTGAAACTGACTTGTACTGGAGAATATGCTCCCAGTAATTGTAGGTATGCCAATCTCTTACTTTTGAGTCGTAAATTCCACCACATGGAACGCCTTCCGCTTTTAATGCCGGCAGCGCTTTTTTAGTTGTCTCAGCATCCGGCAGGAACATAATCAGGCAAATGCCGGTATCGCCAACTTCATCAGCCAGTCTCCTGAAACTAAGACCTTTAAATTTTTCAATAGCATTCTTAATTTTATTGTTAGCATTTCTATGTCCGGATACGATGGCTTTTGCACGTCTGATTTGTGCCAAAGCAACAGCGCCTTCCATTTCGCTCATCCTGTAGTTTTCGCCGCAGAACAAATCTTCATTTTCTTTCTCAGGTCCAAATCTGTCAGGCCTCCAGCAGGCGGCACAATCGTGCCAATTTAAGGCTCTTGTATAAAGTCTTTCATCGTTTGTTGTGTAGAATCCACCTTCACCGCTTACAATAATTTTGTAATAGTCAAAGCTGAAGCAGCCGATTTTACCGATACTGCCGAGCATTTTGCCTTTAAATGAACCACCCGCTGCCTGAGCGACATCCTCAATTACCGGAACGCCGTGCTTATTGGCAACATCCATAATAGCGTCCATCTGTGCGGGCGCGCCTCTCATATGAACCGGAACAATGGCTTTTGTTCTCTTGGTTATAGCTTTTTCAATCGCTTTCGGATCCATACAAAGCGTTTCGTCAACATCAACTATAACAGGTATTGCATTTGAGGCGACAACTGTCGCAGATGTAGCAAAAAATGTGTACGCCGGAACAATAACCTCATCGCCCATACCGATTCCCAGCGAACGATAAGCCGTTACCAATGCCGATGTGCAGGAATTAGCGGCCATACAGAACTTTGTGCCGATAAGCTCTTTCATTGCGGTTTCTGCCGCTGACACTTTGCTCGGACGCGGATTGTAATATCTGAAAAGGTGAGGTCCTTTAAGGTTTTTTTCGCCTTCGATAATCGCTTTAATTTTAGATGTGTTTTCAGGCGACAACTGCCACAAATCAAGCACTTCAAGCAGTTCATCTTTGCCGATTTTGGTCGGGAATGGTCCCAGTTTATCCGCTGCTTTTGAGCCGCCTTCAATTGCCAATTTTTGTTTAGCCATTTATTGCTCCATTTTTTCTAATTATAAATTTTGCACTACTGGTTATGTTTATATATACAAAGTCACCGTTATCGTGTACAATAACACACGAACCTTTAGAGTCAAGAAAAAAGGCTCTTGAGATGAGATACCCGCCATAAATTGGTAGGATTATTTTTCAGTAACATAGTTATAACTTAGAAATTAGACCTTTTAATGGATATTTTGTGGATACAAACAATCTCGGTATCGCTCTGAAAAGGCTAAGAACGGAAAAAGGCATAGGATTGCGCCAGTTAAGCCGTCAGGCTGACATTTCGCCGGCATCGCTCGTAGCCATCGAAAAAGGCACAAGCAGCCCCACACTGGCCACATTAGGGAAAATCCTAAGCGAACTCGGATATGATTTAGCCGATTTCTTTGTAATGTCCAAGAAAAATGTGGATGCCCCCGTATGCTTTCAATCAGAAATGCAGAGTCTTGCAGATAAAAACAGGATATATAAATATCTTTTGCCTAAAACAGCCAAAAGGCGTTTTATATTAGTTCACGAAACCATTGCCCCAACCGAAAAACAAAGTGAATGGGAACAGCACGACTATGATTTGGCAGGCACTATACTTTCAGGCTGTCCGGCTGAATTGGAAATAGAAAACCAGGGTCAATGGAAACTTAAAACTGGCGATGCGTTTTATATACCCGCTCATAAGCAGCACCGTCTAACAAATTTATCGAAAAAGCCTTTGAGGCTGATAACAGTATCCGAAAGCCACAAGCCAAGACGTTAATTACCGTAAGCATATATGTTTAGCGTATCAAACTTTGGCGCAGAGAGTATTTTTAACGAAATGAACCAAAAGATAAAGCCTTGTAAGGGTTTATCTCACAAGGCTTTACACAACGAGGCCGAAGGGGCTCGAACCCTCAACCTTCGGATCGACAGTCCGACGCTCTAACCAATTGAGCTACGGCCCCGAAGTCAAACTCTAAAAACGAGCGTATATAAATAGTGTTTTAAACCATTTTGTCAAGCCATTTAACCTTATTTTTTGGTAAAATATCAATAAATTGGCTGGCTCATCCACAAAAAAATCACCAAAATCATATTCAAAACCCCTTCGCAGCCCATTCAAATTCACTACACACTACAACATATTGTATGTTGCCCATTTTGCCCTGACGATTAAATCTCCGCAAATTAAAAGAAAAAAGGCAAAATAGCCTCAAAATCATAACAACAGAGCCAATAGCCCCTTTTAACAATCTGTGAACTCGTTTAAAAACATAAAAAAATGGAAATTTTTTTTAAAGTTTTGCTTTTTACACGGTCGATATCAGTACTGGAAGTTATGATAGAGACCCGCAACGGAATAGCGGATACACAACATATAGTGGTATAGCGATGTTGAAGCATCGAATACCTTTGGTTTTGACGAGGAAATTGGATTTCCCCGACCAGAGCCAAAATAGAAAGGTAAAAAGCCATGAATCAGGCCAAAACCGAGATAAGCACCAGCAGACTATTTTCGCGGATTAGCCCTCGTCAAACTCTGGGCGCAAAAGATGACCACACAACAGAGGAACTGCTGCAGGCTGATATCCATTCCCCGCTTGGGCAATTGCTCAGTAAAATTGCCGAACTGCCTGAGGTCAGATTTGAGAAAGTTTTAACTGTTCGAAGACAAATATGCAGAGGGCTGTACAGAGCAGATGAAAAACTCGATACTACAATAGACAGAATGCTCGAAGACCTGCTTATCGAGCCATAAAAACCACAGCCACTGGTTAGTGAACAATACTCGGATAGTATCCTTCGATACAAAACGAACTGTGTTAATCCGCATCCGGTTTTTTCTGCAAAACTTTGTGTTCGGTTCCTGCGATGAGGCGTTTGATATTTGTTCTGTGCAGGAAAATCACCAGTGAACATAAAACCATCGCCGCTGCGATTAAAGGCCACAAGACAGCAAATTTCCAGCTTTTCAAGAAAGCCGTCATAGCAATCATTATAAATGGAAAAACCGCGGCTGAAATAATTGCGGCAAGCGAGATGTACTTGGAGACGAGAACTATTGTCGCCCAGAGGATAAATACGATAATGCCGGGCAATGTATAATAAGGCCAGATACCCAGAACAACGCCAAAACTTGTCGCCACGCCTTTACCGCCTCTGAATTTCAGATAGAATGGAAAGATGTGCCCCAGTATCGCCGCTGCGCCGACCGCCAGCCACAGCCAAAAATCTGAAGAGCCGGCTGCATCGGAAAATAAAAAATATCCGCAAAATGAGGGTATAAACCCCTTGAGCGTATCGAGCAGAAAGCAGACATATGCCCAGTTTTTGCCGCAGGCTCGCGACAGATTTGTAGCGCCGAGATTGCCTGAGCCGACTTTACGCAGGTCAATTCCTTTTGCTTTTGCGATAATCATCGCAAATGAAATCGAACCAATTAAATATGATGTGATTATTAGAAGCAGAGTTTTCATAATTTTTTATTTTTAATTTTTTTATATAATTCTAATAGTTTTTTACAATGCGTTTCAATCGAAACTTTAGTTTTTATATTGTCATCGACAATCGCTTTTTTAGCGGCCGTGATATTTTCAGCATTGCAATAAAATTGCATCGCCTCAGCCAGCGAATCGACATCGTCTGGCGAATCAAAGACTCTTCCGTGCCTGCCGGCGACAAATAAATCTTTCGCTCCATTATACTTCGTCGTAATCACAGGTCTGTCCGCCGCCAGAGCCTCAAGCACAAATCGGCTCGATGGGTCATAATACGTCGGCAAAACCGCAACATCACAAACCGCCAGCAAATAACGAATTGAACCGGCAGGGCCAAGAAATAAAATTTTATCTTTTACGCCAAGCTTACCGGCCAATCTGCGGTATTTTCCAGCAGAACCTCTGCCGGAAACAATGACATAGGCAGGCCTTTTGGTAAATTTATTAGTTAAAATCGCAATGGCTTTTACCAGTGGGGTAAGCCCTTTGAGTCTGAAATTGTGAGCGCCGAAAAGAAAAAACACAGGCTCATCCGCCTGTTTGATATTCAATTTATCAAAAATCTGTCTGCGAAGCCTGTCAGCCTTTGCCTTGTCAACTGCGGCAGACGGACGAATGCCGTTGGGTATTACAAAAATTCTTTCGTCCGGCAGATTATAATATTTCTTAAACTGATTTTTAACGTATTCGCTCAATGCGGCGATGACCGGGGTATCGGAATTTTTACAGATTCGTTTCTCGGCACAGGCAAGCGAAGTCCTGCGAAAATTAGTTACATTCGTGAGAAGTTTGAAAATACGTATCGCGGTATTATCATAACTTGCGGCATTGCGAATAGCCGCCTCTGGGTAACTTCCGCCGCGAGGCTGATAAACATCGACAAAATCAAAAGGCAGAACACTGTGGATTATATCGTAGTGATTTTCCTTAAAATGTGCCGAAAGAGCAATTTTAAACTCTTTTAAGCCGACTCTCTTTTTGCCGCTGCCGCAGAGAATCTCCACCCTTCGCGAACGCGTAGTGCCGGTCGCCGCGAGAATTTTTACATCAACGCCGAGCAGAACCATTTTGGCCGTAAGCTCAAAAACGCTTCTTTCCGCGCCGCCAAGACGCAAATTCGCTCGTTCTGTTATTATCGCAAGTTTCATAAATTAATAGCCAATAGTCATTAGTTCGTAGGGTGGGCTCGCCTGTCCTGAGCTTGTCGAAGGGTCAGCCCACGCGGTTGTTTTCAAAAGGAGCATATCTGTTATGTTTTTTATCGTGTTTAGCCATTTGTTTTGCTTTTGATTTAATTTTTCTTATCAGTATCCTATCACAAATAGAAAGTTTTGTTTTGCCCGTATAAGCCAAATAAAATCTCAACCTGTCAGCCCTGGTAATCACGCTGCCGGGCGAAGAATAATAAAGCTGTGCGAGGTCTTTTACAAGAAACTTCCCGCCGAAAACCATCGGCTTAAAAACTCTGTTCAAATCTATCAGCGTAAATTTCCCCGCATCATCGCAAAATATATGACACAAATATAAATCACGATGACGAAAACCGGCCTTGTGAAATTTACTCACAAACGCGGCAAGATGTTCGATAAACTTTTTTCTGCCCTTGAAAAAAAGAGCAGGCAGTCTTTTTTCCAGACTTTCCGCATTCGGCACTTTTTCTGTAATAATAAAACTTCGCTTTTCAAAAATGCCCTGCCACTGCACGCCGAAAGCGACTGTTTTCGGAACATTTATGCCTAATCGGCTTAAAATCTCGGCTGGTCTCCTGTCGCAGTCCATCGTGGAAATCCGCCTTCGCCGCGAAAACCAGTTATCAATCTGTTTGGATGCAGGTATGTTTTGATAGCGTTTTAAGAATAGCGTCGTTTTTGGGTTTTCAGTCTCAAATTTAATCCGCTGACGAAATGATGCGAGATTTTCCTTAATTAAATTTTGCCCGCCGGAGAATTTGAAAACATCGTCAATGCTTTCAAGCCCGATTTTCTTAAAGCAGTCGGTGAATTCCGGGATGATGTGCATCATCTCGCTCATTTGCGCCACTCGGAAAGAACTTTTTCAGCCGCGGCGCAAACACTCTGAGCGGTTATCGATTGCATACAATAATGTTTATCTTTTTTACAAACAGGTTTGTCGCACGGAGCACAGGGCATATCTGCGACAATTTTTATTTCATCATCATAATCGCTTTGTGTCCAGGCCGGATTATTCGGCCCGAAAAGCGTAATAATTTTTTTGCCGAGCGCAATTGCTATATGCCGCGGGCCGGTGTCGTTGCTGATTACAAGGTCGGAAAAATGAAACAACGCCTTTAATTGACCAAGCGAAACAGGCGTATCGGCCAGATTAACAGCAGGATGTTTTGCCAGTGAACAAATCTTCTCGGCAATGCGTCTTTCCTGCGCAGCGGGACTTACCGAAATAAAAACATTTGCAGAAAAATTTTCAACCAGAAAATCAATCACAGCCGCAAATCTTTCTTCCGGCCAAATCTTGCTCGGCCCGAATGCCCCGCCCGGAACGATTATAACCACAGGCTTTGACCGAACTAAATAATTCGCAAATTTCTCGCCGATAACTTCGCGGTCGTTTTTGGCAACCTCAAGCTGCATCTTTTTATTCGTTGCAGCTCCGTCAATCGCATCCGCTATCGCCAGATAATAATCTATGACAGAGACAGGCTCATACTTAAATGCCGATACCTTTTGAGGATAAAGTTTTCCATTCAGCAAAAAACCTCTCCCCTCTCTGGCGTAGCCTATTCGTGATTTAATCCCAGCTAAAAAAACCGCCATCGCAGACGCGAAAGAATTTTTAAAAAGTATCGCGGCATCAAATTTATGTTTTCTCAATTCCGCAGCAATCGCAAACGGATTATTTTTTTTAACTATCACCCAGCCATCGGCGAAAGAAGTCGGACTCAAAACATCAGCAACGGTTTTGCTTGCGCAAAAATAAATTTTCGTGTCGGCAAAACACTCTCTGATGCTGCGCAGAGCAGGCGTTGCCATTATGGCATCACCCATCGGCGACGGAAGCCAAATTAATATGTTTCTTGCACTCATAAATTATAGAGTATTGAAAATTGTAAATTGAAGATTGAAGATTTAGAATTATTAAACAGTTTCCCGACTCATCGGGATTCCACAATTCTTCAATTTTCATTCTTCAATTTTCATTATTTGTCCTTGTGCATTACATAAAGCGTAAGCGTCATAATCTGAAAAAAAATTGCAAAACCCAGCGAGGTATAAACCGCACTATCGGCAGGAGTCAGCGACATTTTGTATCGTATAGCAATAAATACACATGCCGCTGCGACAATCTGCATAAAACCCGCGAAAAGTTTAAAAACCGAAAACTCCGTGTAAAGCTCCTGACGATTGCGGCTCTTCATCAGCAGTCTGATTTCTTCGAGAAGTTTTTCAGTTTTCGAACTGTCGCCCGCGGGAACTTTAAATTCCACATTATCGACAGGTTTTTGCCGCTGTGGTTTTTTTTCAATCGTTTCAACAGCCTTTGGCTCTTCCATTTGCTCTTTCTCTTCTTCTTCGAGCGGCTGCGGAACAATTTCTTTTTCAGCTGGACGCTCAACAACGACAGCCTGCTTAACCTTTATTGGCTCAGGCACCGCAACAGGTTTTAGAACAGGTTCAGGTTCAACAATAATCGGCTGCGAAACAACGACAGGATTTGTCGCCGGTGATAGCACAGCAACAGGCGGTGCAGAAGGAGCAGTAACCGGAGTCGGAGCAGGCACAGCCGCGGCGACAACAGGCTTTGGCATCGTTTCTCTTTTTATTATATTGACCGCCTCACGAAGATTGACCGCCTCGAAATCAGCGTCCTGGTCGCCCTGTTTTTTCACAGGTATTTTCAAAGACTGCTTAATGAGAATCGTTCGACAGCCCGCAGCCTTACCGGCAGCGACATCCTGATAAGTATTGCCGACCATCCAGGAGTCCGATAGATTAAGATTCATTTCCTTGGCCGCGGCAAGCAGCATCCCCGGCTTCGGCTTTCGCCAGTCGCTGTCTTTTCTGTATTTTTGAATCACACCATCGGGATGATATGGACAATAATATATCCTGTCCAAATAGGCATTTTGCTCAGCTAAAAGCTGTTTGAGTTTTTCGTGAATCTGGCCGAGAGCCTGTTCGGTAATTATGCCGCGAGCGATGCCGGACTGATTGGAAATAACAACGAGCTTATAGCCCATCTTCCTGAAATCCGCAACCGCAGATGATGCGAATTGAAGCAGTTTGACCTGGTCCGGACTATTTATATATCCGGGGTCTTCGATAATTGTATCATCTCTATCAAGAAAAATTGCCTTGTTCGACATAATCTATTTTCCCTCGGCAAAATGTTTTTCCACAAGTCCGCAGACAATATGATACGCAATCTGATGAATTTCCTGAGTCGCGAAACTTTTTTCCGCATCAGCGCACAAACAAACATCAGAATTTTTTTCGAGCTTGCTGTTTTTCCTGCCAGTGAACGCAATCACCTTTGCGCCGCGTTTTTTGGCAAATTCGGCTGCCTTTATAATATTGATACTGCTGCCGCTGGTAGAAAACGCCCAGAGACAGTCATTATTTTTAACTAACCCTTCAACCTGTCTTGCGAAAATATCGTCGAACCTATAATCGTTGCCGACACTTGTCAGGACTGATGTATCCGTCGAAAGCGCAACCGCAGGCAGAGCCTTTCGCTCTAATAAAAATCTCCCGATAAATTCACCGGCTATATGCTGACAATCAGCAGCCGAGCCGCCATTGCCGCACAAATAAAGCGTCCCGCCGTTTTCGATACTATCAATTATTATCTTAGCGGTCTTCTCTATCGCATCAACACCCGCGACTTCAAGAGCATCGACCATTTTTTTGTGTTTTTTAATCGTCTCAATGATTTGCTGTTTCATTTGCCATCCTTCTGAAGCGATTTCATTTTTTCTATTGTGTTTGTGGAGCTTTTGCCGTCCACCATCGGCGAAAGAATAACTTTGCCGCCGCGACCTTCGACAAACTCCCTGCCTATAACGCCCTTTTCCGCCCAATCCTGCCCTTTTATCAAAATGTCAGGTTTTACCTTTGTTATAATCGCCAGCGGGTCCGGCTCATCAAACACAACAACATAATCAATACTCTCAAGCGCGGAAAGCACGGCCGCTCTGTCAAGCTGACTGTTAATCGGTCTGTCCGGGCCTTTGATTTTTTTTACGCTGCTGTCGCTGTTAAGGCCAAGCACAACAATATCGCCCTGCTGTTTGCAGAAGCCCAGATATTCTATATGCCCGCGATGCAGCACATCGAAACAGCCATTGGTGAAAACAATTTTCTGCCCGTGCGACCTGTGCCTGTCTAGACAAGCTGTAAGCTGTTCTGCGCTTTTGATTTTCGAGCCGCTCTTTTGCTGTCTGCTGATAAGCTCGTTGACAATTTCTTCAATCGAAACCGTCGCTGTGCCGAATTTTTCAACTTCAATTCCACCGGCGATATTGCAGATTTCGACAGATGTTTTATAATCCACTCCCGCCGCCAGAGCCGTCGCCAGGGCAGCCAAAACCATATCGCCTGCGCCGCTGACATCATAAACATTCCGAATAACTGTCGGTATATGCTCCTCAACATCGGCTGTTTTTAAATACGCCCCTTCTTTGTCGAGCGTAATTATCACGGCCTCAAGTTTAAGTTTGTCGTAGAAAATTTTCGCGGCCTTTGCGGCATCGGCAATCGTCTTAATCTCAACGCCGGACGCAATCGAAGCCTCCAGCCTATTCGGCGTAATCGCCGATGCGCCGGTGTATTTGGCAAAATCAGCTTTCGGGGCAGGGTCAACTAAAACGCGTTTGCCGGCCGATTTCGCCAACTTTATCAATTCGCCGCAGAATCGGCTCTCAAAAAATCCCTTGTTATAATCCTGCAAACAGACAATATCAGCCCGCGAAATTTGGCGCTTATAAATTTCCAAAAGCTGGGCATATTGCCCGTCCGTCAAATTCGTATCAACTTCTTCATCAACCCGCAAAAGCTGCTGCGGATGCCTGTGTTGCGCCAGGCCTACATATCTCTGCTTGGCAATCGTGCATCTGTCGGCGGTTTCAATAAGACCGGCAATATCAGCTCCCGCTTGAGAAAGAAGTTTTCGCAAAATGTCCGCCTCATTATCTTTGCCCAGCGTGCCGAGACAAAAAGTCTTTGCGCCAAGAGCCGCGATGTCCGCTGCCACAGAAGCCGCCCCGCCGGGTCGATGCTCCTTTTTCACAACCTTCAAAACAGGTACTGGCGCTTCGGGACTTATCCGCACCGCATCGCCATAGATGTAAACATCAAGAATAAAATCGCCCGCAAGCAAAACCCTCGGCGAACCGAGCCCGGAAACGATATTTAAAATTTTGTCATACATATTTTTTTATCGCACTTTCAATAAGACTAATAATTTCCTGCCGACCGTCAATAAACTCCAGTTCAACCACAAGATGTGCAATCGGGATATCGAATTTTTCCATACACAGCAATGCCGTCTTTATCCAGTCCTTCTGCGTGGTTATAATCATATCGGCCTGCTTATATCTGCCGTTTCTGCAAATAGTCTCAATATCTTCATCAGTATAATTATGATGGTCATTATATACCTTTGTGCCGACTATGTTAAGAAACAACTCGCCAAGCGTCTGAAAAAATGCGTCCGGGTTGCCTATCCCGCAAAACGCATAAACTTTCTTTTGCGAAAGCTCATCGAGCGACATCTTCCTGTCCTTCATAAGCTTCGCGTAAACAGGCTTATGAACCGCCGTCGCGAAAACAATCGCAGGCTTTATCGCAGAAATTCTTTCCTTTATATGATAAATTTTTTCAGGCTGAGTCTGATTGATTCGCGTAATTATCACAGCATCAGCACGCGCAAGCGACTCGACAGGCTCACGAAGCAAGCCGGCAGGCAGAATTTTCTCTCTGCCGAACGGTTCTGTCGCGTCTATCGCGACAATATTAACATCACGAGCAAGTTTCCTGTGCTGAAATCCATCATCCATAATCAGCAGCTTGGCGTTATGTCCGGCAATAGCCTTTTTTGCGCCGGCAACTCTGTCGGGATTAACTATTACTTTCGCCTTCGGAGCGGCCTTTACCAGCATCGCAGGCTCGTCAGCGAAATCATCTTTCCTGGTCTTATATCCTCTCGTCAAAACCGCTGTTGCCACACCTTCCTGCGTAAAGTGATTACACAGATAAGCGACTAATGGCGTTTTGCCTGTTCCGCCGGTGGTGATATTTCCGACACTAATAACCGCAGCATTGACTTTTCTCGTTTTAAAAATGGAAAAGTCGTACAGCTTATTCCTTACAAAAACCACGAAACCGTAAAATGCCGAAAACACCCCCAGTACCAGACGCAGCAACTTATAGCCCAGCGGCGGGTTTTCACAGGTAACAAGTTTTCGCCAAAATATCGCGTCCATTATAAAAATAGTTCTCGGCCTTCATGGCCGAATTCCACATTTTTGATTTTTTATTTTTGATTTTTAATCTTTTTTATAATCGCATCCGCCATCTGGCTTGTACCGACCGCGGTTGGGTCGTTTCTGTCCGCTTTCATATCGTAGGTAACATACTTGCCTTCGGCAATCACATCTGCGACCGCTTTTTCGAGCCTGTCCGCTTCCGCCGTTTTGCCAAGATGCCTAAGCATTAAAACGCCGGATAAAATTACCGCACAGGGGTTGACCTTGTTTTGGCCTGCGTATTTCGGTGCGCTGCCGTGAGTCGCTTCAAAAATCGCGCCTTTATCGCCGATGTTTGCGCCGGGAGCAACGCCAAGTCCGCCGACCAGACCAGCGCACAAGTCGCTTAAAATATCGCCATACAGATTCGGCAAAACCAGAACATCGTAAAGTTCAGGTTTTTGCACAAGCTGCATACACATATTATCAACAATGCGGTCTTCAAATTCTATATCCGAATATTTTTTAGCAATCTGTCTGCTAATCTCAAGCCAAAGACCATCGGTGAACTTCATAATATTGGCTTTGTGAACGGATGTTACCTTTTTTCTGCCATTGGCGCGGGCATACTCAAAAGCAAACTTGACGATTTTTTCCGTCCCGCTTACTGAAATAGGTTTTATGCTTATACCAGAATCGCTGGTAATCTGTTTTTTGCTGTGCTTGTTGAGCCAGTTAATAAGTTCAGTCGTATCGTCTTTGCCCTTTTCAAATTCGATACCCGCGTAGAGGTCTTCAGTATTCTCACGAACCAATACAAGGTCAATATCCTTATATCTGCTGCGAACGCCCTTATAACTTTTGCAGGGCCGCAGACATGCATAAAGACCAAGTTCCTGACGCAGAAAAACATTTATACTTCTAAAACCTGTCCCGACAGGAGTCGTAATCGGCGATTTCAGCGCAACACCATTTTTGCGAACCGAATCAATCGTCGATTGCGGCAGTGGCGTACCTGTCCTTGCCATCACATCCACGCCAGCCTCGGCAAGTTCCCATTTAATCTCAACGCCGGTTGCGTCAATACACCTTCTCGATGCCTCTGCGATTTCCGGCCCGATGCCGTCGCCAGTAATCAATGTAACATTTATCATTTTTTCCCTTTTATTCATAAGCCTCAAAAACCCAATATGTTAAGCCAGTTTCACCCTATTGTCAAGCTGATACTTTTGACTTGATTTTTTATATCTTTATGGTATTAAAGCGGTTAGACAATTTATTGAAAGGACTTTAAAATGGCGAAAACAAGTTATCCCTGGCAGGGAAAAGTTACAAACCATACCCAAATCGGCGGGATTGAACTGGCGACGCTGGAAAACGGAGCCGGTCGAGGCACGAGAATAGCAAACGTCAACACCGGCACAGGCCTGCGATATAAAGTCGTAATCGACCGAGCCTGCGATATAGCCGATGCGTTTTTCAATCAGCATAGTCTCTGCTGGCACAGCCACGGCGGAATTACCGCCCCTTCGCCGGACAAAAAACCTGGAACTGAATGGCTGTACTCATTCTTCGGCGGACTTGTCGCAACCTGCGGACTTTCGCACATCGGCGGACCAAACGAAGAAAATGGTCTGCACGGCAGAATCGGCACACAGCCTGCCGAGCTTGTTTCGATAATTCAGCCGGACATCGCCGCAGGCAAATTAGATATGAGCATTACCGCAATCATCAAAGAGACGAGAGTTTTCGGCCCAAGTCTCGAACTTAAAAGAACCATCAGCTCAACGCTGGGCAAATCTACAATCAAAATCTGCGATGTTATTACAAATCGTGCAAATACCCCATCGATGTTGAAATTACTGTACCACTGCAATTTCGGCTGGCCGCTCGTCGATGAAGGCTCTGAAATTATTTACAATGGAAAATGCACATCTTTCGGCAGAGACAGCGACAACAAAATTTTCAATAGTAAAAACAATTACAAAAAAATCCCCGCTCCGCTGGAGATTCACAGAAAAACAGGCGAAGCCTGCGCGTATATAGATATAAAGCCGGACAAGAACGGCGTATGCACAACCGGCATCGTCAACAGAAAAATCGGACTTTCAGCAATGCTCAAATTCAAAAAGAAACAACTGCCATATCTAACCAACTGGCAGCATTTAGGGCCGGGCGAATATGTAACCGCTCTTGAGCCAGGCACAAATTCGCCCCTCGACATAGGTGAAAAGAAAATTTTCCTCGACCCAGACCAGAGCAAAACTTTCGAATTAGAGTTCGAAATAGGAAATTAGAGTTTAGGAAGTAGAGAAAAATAAAGGGAGCGACTTCCTTTATTTCCGAATTCATTATTCTTCGCCAATGGCTTCAATATCGGCTATGTCTTTTTTCCTGCCAAGGGATTTTTTATTTAAGATAAATTCCTTTTTGCCGAGAAAATACACAGGTGTGCCGCCATAATCGCCGGCAACCTTATTGGCCTGCGACTTTTCCCAATCAACCCCTGACAGCGATGTAAGAATATCAATGCGTACAGGCGAAACGCCAAGCTGGATTATGTTTTCAATGCGGGTAAAATCCGATTCGCTGAGATTTAATGAACCAAACCCAAAATCGCGCAGCGATGCAAGAACACGCCGGGCATTTTCGGCAACCGGCCTGACTAACAAGTCAATATCGCCGGTAAAACGCGGGGCTCCGTGAAAAGCCAATGCGTAACCGCCGACAACGATATATTCAACTTTGTGAGCGTTGAATAACTCGAGCAACTCTTTGAAGTCTTTCTGTATTTCCATATATTTGACTTCTTAAAAAATCGACAGCCTCCAGCCGTTCCTGCGGCGTTTTACTAAGCCAGTACCCAAGATTCTGCCTGACCTCAGAAAAACCGCCAAGGCTATGCTTTTTTACCACCTTTTGAATCATAAAGTCATTATACCTTATCAGGCCTTTTTTGAAAAGAAGATTTTAGACGCTGGTTTACACGGTTTTTTTGCAGCGATTTCTATAGTTACAAAAATGGCTGTAAGAGTTTAATTCTCACAGCCATTTGAAATTCTTAGGTAAAATTATCAAAAGGTTATTATTTTTTTTTGTTCACGGCATTTAGGCTGGCAAGAAGCGCTTTGGCTTTGACAAGCGTTTCGTGCCATTCGGCATCCGGTTTTGAATCGGCTACGATTCCACCGCCGGTCTGGGCGTAAGCAACCCCCGCCTTGACAAGAATCGTTCTTATCACAATGTTGAGACTGGCGTTGCCTCTTAAATCAATCCAGCCGATTGAACCTGTGTAAATGCCGCGAGCGGTCGGTTCAAGAGAATTTATTATATTCATCGCGCTGATTTTCGGCGCGCCGCTAATCGAGCCGCCGGGGAAAACAGCTTTAAGGCAATCGATGAAATCCAGACCGGGTTTTATTTCCCCTTCGATTGTCGAAATGGCGTGAAAAACCGTCGCGAAAGTTTCAATTTCCCGCCGGTCTGTTACCTTTATTGAGCCGGGCTTGCAAATTCTTCCGAGGTCGTTACGCTCAAGGTCGGTAATCATATCAAGCTCGGCCAATTCCTTTTCGCAGGCGAGAAGCTCGGCGTAATTTTTCGCGTCGATTATTTTGTTGCCGGTTCTCGGTCTTGTGCCTTTAATCGGACTGGTTGTAATTGTGCCGGCGTTTATGTTTATAAACAATTCGGGCGATGCGCTGATTATCTGATAATCTCCTGCATCAATAAAAGCTGCGTAAGGACTGGGATTGAATTTATTCTGCCATAAAAATAATTCCACAGAATTAAAGGTGTCAGGAACCTTTATTTCTTTACTAAACCGCTGGGAGAAGTTTATCTGATAGACATCGCCATCGTAAATATACTTTTTTACCTTCGCAATGGACTGAAGATAATAATCCTTTGTCATATTGGATTGAAATGCTTTAGTTGTCATTTCGAGCGAGCCGCAGGCGAATCGAGAAATCTGTTTTTCAATAGATTTCTCCCCCGCTCTTGTTTCGCCCACCGCCCCGCTTCGCGTGAAACGCGGGGGCTGGCAAGAAGCTGCGGGGGTCGAAATGACAGTTGCTGCCTGATTTAAAATATCTTTAAGCTGGGCAATTTTTTCGCTGCCATTCGGCTCAATCGCAAAAAGATGAAAGCATTTTTCCAGACTGTCAAAGCAGATTACCTTATCGTAGAAACACAATCGTATCAGCGGCAATTTCAAATCATCTTTTGCGGGCAAAATAATGGTTTCAATATACTGATTGAGGTCGTAGCTGAAAAAACCAATCCAGCCGATAGTAAAAATATCGTTATCAATTGGACAATCGGTTTTTTCGATACGATACTTGCTTAAAACCGTTCTTAATTTTTCAAAAGGGTTTTTATCGCCGATTTTAAATTCAAAAATTTCGGCTGGTTCGGCGGCGAAATAACTGCATCTGCCGCCTGTGAGAATCGCAGGATTTGGCAATGATGAAAAAAAGTGTGCCAGTGAAGAAACTTCTACATCGGCGAATATTTTAGCGTTAGTCAGAATTCTGGCCATTATACAGGATTTGCGGTCTGGGCTGGTTCGGTTTGTTTTTCGGTCTTTGGGGTTTTGCCCTGCAAAAATTGGGCAATCAGGCGGTAATCCTCAGCGCCATTGCAGGTCGGCTCATATTCAAAAATCGTTTTGCCATAGCTTGGCGCTTCGGCAAGTTTGATATTTCTGCGAACGAAAACAGGAATAACCTCCGCCCTGCTCCAGGGGCAGTCGGTTTCCCTTGCGCCGGCAAGAAATCCGTCGATATTGCTTTTCACTTCTTCCGAAAGCGAGGTTCTGGTGTCGAACATACAAAGCAAAATGCCGCTTACTTTCAGGGCAGGATTGATTCTTCTGCTGACGAGCGAAACGGTCTGAAGCAGTTTGCCCATACCCTGCAAAGCGAGGAAATGCGGCTGCAAAGGAATAATCACCTCATCGGCAGCGGCAAGTGCATTGAGCGTCAACAGACCCAGCGATGGCGGGCAGTCGATAATCAGATAATCGAAATTGTGTTTGCTTCGGGCGATTGCTTCGCGAAAAATTATTTCTCTGCCGACAACGCTTACAAGTTCGCTTTCTGCGCCGACAAGGTCGATATTTGCGCCGAGCAGGAAAAGGTTAGGCCTTATTTCGGTTATACAGTCGTCAAATTCCGCAGAATCGGTTAATAATTTATAAGCGCCGCCCTCGATACTGTCGGGCTCAACGCCGAGATGAATTGTAAGATGCGATTGCGGGTCGAAATCAGCGACGACGACTTTTGCGCCATTTGCGGCAAGAGCGGCAGCGATATTGACAACTGATGTTGTTTTGCCCACTCCGCCTTTTTGGTTTAACATTGCTATTTTACGCATTTTTGCCATCCGCTTCCGATTTTATTTTTTTGTAAATAGCGTCGAGAACGCCGTTGACGAAGCCCGGCGAGAATTCGCCGCTGTATTTTTTCGCCAGCTCAATCGCTTCGTTGATGACTACTTTGGCAGGGATGTCGTCGCAGTATTTTAACTGGTATGTGCCGAGCCGGAGAATACATCTGTCCACCTGATTAAGTCTCGACATTTCCCATTTTGCCGCCGCGGCTGAAACAAAGGCATCGCACTCAGCGTGTTTTTCCCAAAGCCCTCGCGTCCATTTGTCCGCGAGTTGGCGAATAATATCGTCTTCGGCGTTTTCCTTAAAGAATCGGCTCAAGACATCGAGGCCGGCTGCGCCCTGCACATCAAGCAGACAGGCCGCCTGCATCGCCAATTCCCTTGCTTTGCTTCTTCTATCCATTGTTCACTTGTCAACGTAAATTAGTCTCGGCCTTTAGGCCGATTCCATATTTTTTATTTTTAATCTTTTATTTTTGATTTAGCTATTTTATCTGGCTCATAACGTCAACCATTTCCATCGCGTTTGCCGCAGCATTAACGCCTGCGTTGCCGGACTTTGTGCCTGCCCGTTCAATCGCCTGTTCGATTGTGTCGCAGGTCAAAACACCGAATATTGTCGGAACGCCCGTGTCGTAGTTCACCTGGCCGAGACCTCTGGAAACCTGCTGGCATACATAATCGTAGTGGCTTGTCTGGCCGCGAATCACAGCGCCGAGACAAATCACAGCGTTATACTTTCCGCTGGTCGCTAATTTTTTGGCGGCAGGCGTAATCTCTATCGAGCCGGGAACCCAGACAACGGTAATTTGGCCGTCGGTCGCTCCGTGTCTTTGCAGCGCATCGACCGCGCCGTCGAGCAATTTGGATGTGATAAAATCGTTAAACCTGCTCACGACTATCGCATAGTTTGCTTTACCGGCACTCAAGTTGCCTTTTATGTGTTTTATCATATTTCGGACTCCTTATTTTTTGTACTGAATTAGTGCAGTATTATAAGACTAAACGTCTGTTTTTACCAGAAAAACGACTTTTTTATCGCCGCGACACTATCGAATCGCAAATTGCCGACCTCATAACTGTCGTTATTATAATAGGTTAAGGCGAAATTTCCACTTAAATTATTTTCATAAATGTTTTTTTGGAAAGTCCGAATTTCCCGCCAAAGACGCCGCGAAATTATGCCGAATCTTAGCATAGCAAAAAGTGCAGTATTTACGGAGAAATTATGAATTCTGACAATGGATTTGAATCTTTCGAGCAGGACGATGAATTGTTAAATTCCTGGGGCAGCGCAGAGCGAAAAGCGATAAAGGCTTTCGAGCTTTACGAAAACGGGCAAATGGACGATGCGCTTGTCGCGATGAATGAGGCTTTGGATATAAATCCCGCGAATGACCGGTGGCATTTCAATAAGGCTCTTACGCTTGACGCGATGGACAGATTCGACGAGGCGATAGCGGAATATAAACTTGCCATTGAGCTGAATCCAAATGATATCGAGACGCTCAACTGCCTGGCGGTAGATTACACACGCAGCGGACAGTATGACCTTGCGCTGGAAGTTTTCGAGCGGATAGAAAAACACAATCCTGATTTCGAGCCGAGCTACTGCAACAGGATAATCACATACACCGAAACCGGCAATTATGAAATGGCTGAGCAGATGTTTTATATGGCTCAGCAGCTCAACGATAAATGTCCGCTGTGTTTTTATAACATCGGGAATTTATTTTTCATTCGCGGAGAGTACAAAAAAGCCGCCTGGTGCTGGGAAAAGACCGCTTCGCTTGAACCGAGCCATCCGCAAATAAATTATCGAATTGCGCAGGCCTGCTGGAATATGGGCGACAGGGACTTGGCGTATAAAAAATTCATTGAAGAGCTTAAATGCAACCCCGGCGATACGGATGTGATTTTTGATTTCGGATTATTTTTACTGCATGGCGGAAACATCACCGCCGCCGCTGAAAAGTTCAACCGCATACTTGAAACCCAGCCGGATTATGCCCCAGCAATTTTTTATCTCGGTGAAATCGAATTGAATAGAAAAAATTTCGCCGCTGCCGAGAACTATTACAAAAAAGCGATTAAATGCGACAACAGACTCCCCGGCCCCAGATTCAGACTTGGCCAGATGACTTTCAGCCGCGGCAGCAGAGATGAAGCGTTCGGCCTTTTGGTCAGCGAACTTGAGCTTGATGTCGAGCAGGCGGAAGTTTTGATTCCGATTGGCCTTATAATGATGGAAATGGGGCAGATTGATTATGCCGTTCATTGCTTTTTAAAGGTGTCGGAGATTGATTCCACAAACGCCGTCAATTATCTGCATTTGGCAAACGCGCTGGCCCTTCGCGGCGAAGACGAAGATGCCCAGCAGTTCCTCGATTACGCCGCAGAGCTTGCACCTGAAAATTACAAACTGATTTGCAATGCCGCCAGAGCATATCTTCGGATGCAAAATCCGCAAAAAGCTCTTTTGCTGTTATCGCAATGCCCGCAGGAGCAGATGGAGTTGACAGGTAAACTGCTTGAGCTTAAAGCTAAATTCGAGATTTTTAAGACTGATGTTAAAGAGAGAATTTCGTTTCTGCTGAGAAATTTCAGACGCAGATAAAAGCAAAAGTGTATAATAGTTTTGTAGGGTGGGCTCGCCTGCCCTGAGCTTGTCGAAGGGTCAGCCCACGCGGTTTTGTATTTTTTTTGTTTTCTTCATTTTTCCAAAGCACGCGAATGACACCAGCACAAGACCCGCTCCACAGACAAAAAGTATTACACGATTTTCATTTTTTGTGCTTCTTTGCAGCCACATAGGCGGCTGCGGCAGACTGGCCGCATCATCCTGACTATTTAGCACAGCCTTTGCCCGGTCCAACATTTCAGCGGTTATATTTGCCCGTCGTTCGTTTGGGTCGTTAACCGCGTGTGGGTCGCTGCCAAGCGTAAGCGGTGCGATTTTGGCAAGGATATTGGGGTCGGCGGCGATTTGCCCGGTGAGAACTTCGTGGTCTTTTATTATCTGCTCTATTTTGACATTATTTCGCTCGGTTTGAATAACCGCCGCTTTGGTATCGTAAAGGCTTTTCCATTCCGGGCCAAGCGTTGCCAGAGATATAGACAGAATGCCAGCCGCTGAGCAAATCACAAACAACAACAATCTTAAAACAGCTTCCAGCTTTTGCACGTTTCTGCCCTGAATTTAATGCCGCTCCATAATGGCCGCGGCTCTGAACACCCTGCGCTTTCGCTTGGGCTCTGAATGACACCTGCGGTATTCTAAAGCAGAAAACTTAAAAAACCACTTTTTTTTTATTTTATAACAAGTAGAATAGCCGCCGGCATCTAATCAGAGCCCAAGCGACAGCGCAGGGTGTGGTTTATTGGAGCAGTATTTATGAACAAGGTGTTTTTTAATAATAGTATCGTTGATTCCGCCCAGGCTATGATAAACCATAGCGACACGGGTTTTTTGTATGGCGCAGGGCTGTTCGAGACTATGCGGACGGCAAACGGCGTGGTTTTCGCCCTGGAAGACCATCTCGACAGACTTTTTAACAGCGCAGCCAAACTTGGTATAAAACTGACAGGCGATAAAAAGTTTTGCACCGACGCGATATATCAAACTCTCAAAGCCAACGACCTGAAAGAGGCTCGGCTTCGTCTGACCGCAACCAGCGGCACGGTCAACGCTGACGATGAAGCAGTGCCGACGCTGCTTATTACCGCGGTAAATTTTGAACCTTATCCGAAAGATTATTATCAAAAGGGTGTGCTGGCGGTTTTAAGTCCGTACAGGCAAAATTACACTGACGGGCTGGCGGGACATAAAACGACAAATTATTTTTCAAGATTGCTCGCCCTTTCGCAGGCTCGGCAAAAACACGCCGCAGAGGCGCTGTGGTTCACCTTTGAAGGCTTGCTGGCCGAGGGAAGCGTCAGCAATGTTTTTGTTGTGAAGGATTCTATCGTTTATACCCCCCCGCTTGAGATTGGCGTTCTGCCAGGCATAGCCAGAAAACACGTTTGTGCTCTTGCAATGAAAAATTCGCTCAAACTCGAAGAGAAAGATTTGACGATTAAAGAGCTTTTGGCCGCTGATGAGGTCTTTATTACGAATGTTATTATGCAGGTGATGCCCGTGATAAAAATCGAGGCGCACGATGTAAAAGACGCAAAACCGGGAGCGATTACAAAGAAAATAATGACTCTTTACGCAGAGCATTTTAACAAAGAAACTGGAATGGCATAAGAAATCAAAAATCAAAATGCAAATATCAAAATGACAAAGCAAAAATTAAAAATAGTTATGCCGAAGGCATTCCATAATTTTTATTTTTAATTTTTAATTTTTGATATTATTATGTATTTGAGGGAGTTAAATTGAAAATTATGGTTAAGATTAAAGATGTAATAAAACATATCGAATGTATCGCTCCGCCGAAATTGGCGCAAAGCTGGGATAACACCGGCCTGCTAATCGGCGACGGCAATTCGAAAATCAAAAAAATCCTGCTTACAATCGATATTACCGCCGAGGTCGTCAAAGAAGCAAAGAAGTTCGGCTGCAATTTCATCATTAGCTATCACCCGGTAATCTGGGATGGGCTGAAAAAAGTTCTCGCAGACTCTGTTGTTTATGACATTATCCAATCGGGCATAAGCGTTTATTCCATTCATACCGCCCTCGATGCCGTCAAAGGCGGCGTGAACGATGGTCTTGCTGAAATGGTCGGCATTAAAAATCCAGCTCCCATCGGCGACTGGGTAGAAACAGGTCAGAAAAATTACAAGCTGATGTTTTTTGTGCCGGTCGAGTCGCTCCAGAAAGTCGCCGACGCGGTTTTCAAAGCCGGGGCAGGCTCAATAGGAAATTACAGCCATTGCAGCTTCAATACCGCAGGGCTTGGAACATTCGTCCCGCTTGAAGGCTCAAATCCGACCATCGGCAAAAAGGGCGAACTTGAAAACGTCCACGAAATAAAATTCGAGTCGATTGTGCCTGCCGAGAAGGTTGCCGATTGCGTAAAAGCGATGAAGGCCGCGCATCCTTACGAAATGCCTGCGTTCGATGTTGTCAAACTTTATGATGTTGAGGACAAAATCGGGCTTGGCAGAATCGGAAAATTGGCAAAACCGACCCAGCTAAACGCGATTCTCAAAAAAATTAAATCGGCCACCGGTGCAAACATTGCCGGAATCGTCGGCCCAAATAAACGATTGGTAAAAAAGGCTGCCGTCTGTGCCGGCTCGTGCAGCAAACTCATTATGAACGTAATTGCCGAAGGCTGCGACCTTTACCTAACCGGCGAAATCAAACACCATCAGGCAATGGCCGCCGCCGAAGCCGGTATGACCGTCATTTGCCTCAGCCATACGGTCTCCGAGCGATTTATCCTTAAAAAAATCGCAAAAGAGCTTCAAAAACAGATAAAAGATGTTAAAATCCTGACAAGTAAAAAGGATAAAGACCCGTTTGAATGGACAAAAATATGAGCGATGAGCTTGACCAGGATATTGAGAACACCGAAAATACCGAGAACACCGATATTACTGAATCGGCGGCTCTTCAGGAACAGATTCAGCAAAATCAGGATTTACAAATGCCAAATGTTTCGATTGAGTCGGTAATCGAAGCGATACTCTTTGCCTCCGATGAGCCGCTGTCCATCGACAGATTAGTTTCAATTTCCGAGTTCACAGGCGGCGCAAAGCAGGTGCGTCAGTGCATCGAAACGCTCAATCAGCAATATACCGATGCCGCCAGGTCGTTCAGGATTGAAGAAATCGCCGGCGGCTTTCAAATGATGACAATGCCGGAATATAATATCTGGCTCAAAAAATTACTGCGCGACCGCGGCGACAATAAACTCACTTCCGTTGCCTTGGAAACGCTCGCTATCATTGCATATAAACAGCCGATTATCAGGGCTGACATCGAGGCAATTCGCGGCGTTGCCTGCGGCGAAATGATTCGTTCGCTGATGTATAAAGGTCTGGTCAAAATCGTCGGCAAAGCCGAGATTCTCGGCAGGCCGCTGCTCTACGGCACAACCAAAAAATTCCTCGAAATCTTCGGCCTCAGCACACTAAAAGACCTCCCAAAAGTTGAAGAGCTCAAAGAGCCAGGCAAGGAAATGGTAAAGAGTGAAGAGTGAACCTGTTATAGTAATTAAGGGTATCTCTAAAAATGCGTAAATCAGAGCCGCGAGCGTAAGCGACCGGTCAAAAACAACGTTTATTATGTTTGATTGTCAATTTTTAGAGGTTGCCTTAATCCATAAGCCAATTCTGAGCAAAAATAGCGGAATCAGCAAAATTAACTTTCCCATTGGCCTGAAAATCCGCGCCCTCACAGGAGAGGAGAGTTCCGTTGACACAATCCGTGCGCAGCCATTGGCTGGTAAAAATGGCAAAATCGAACTCATCAACCTTACTGTCCCTGTTGAGGTCTCCTACCGGATAGTCCGCAGGGGAATTAATTATTCCGTTTATCCACGGGGCATAAGAACTTATTCTGGCGCCCCAAAACGTGTCGCCAAACCATGTTTCGTACAGCCTTTGAACAGAAACCGTCAACGCGGCGAGCTTCCAGATTCCACCTTGATTAATAAACCATCCGCCGCCGGAATCATACATGGCTGGGGCTGCCTCATAGGGTCTTCCATTCAGGTCGAAATCGGCATATACGGTTTCGACAGTAGGATAAAGTTGATAGCCCTCTATTATATTCTGTCCCCATCTCAAAGTATCATTTGAGCCTGTCCATGAATATCCGTTAGAAAGAGTAGTTCCTCTATGTTGACCATAGCCGCCTATCACAATATCCTTATATATCTCGTCGGTATCTGTATATGGAGGTGCGTATGCAAGATTAGGATCTGAGCCATCGAGGTTTTTGAGCCTTATCAGACGGATGTCGTAGCTGCCGTTTGCACTGCCGATGGTGCCGCCTATCCACCGAGGATTGTAGATGCAGTTGTAGGTAACGCCGTTGATATTTACTGTTGCAGGATTAGAATTTTGGTGGCGGGTGGTGATAATCCACTTGGGGGAGACAACCACAAATGAGGCGTTACTGCTCCATCTTCCCACAACGGCGTTCACCGGCCTATCCGTCCAGGTCAGCAAATTCGGCTCTCCTGTGGGGTGAAGAATAATGCTTAGACCAGTAGTAGGTGTCAGCAGCACAAATACACACAAACATACGCCTTGCCAGGCGTTATAGCTGCGCCAAAGCTTCTTCAAATCCTACCATCCTTTTTGGGGCATATAAAACAAGTACTTTATTAACCGGGATTGCCCGTATGATGCCTGCTGCTGTTCATCTATGACGCCAAAACCCCCATTTTTAGCGATGGTATCAGACCTATTATAAAAAGTCAAGCTTTTTAATTTTATCTCGAAGTTTTCAATGTGCCTCGAAAGACAAATCAGGCGCAGCATTCATTTTGCTGTTTTTGTGACAACGGCCACTTATCGTGATTTTCAGCGTAAGCATTTTTAAACGCTTCTACCACTTCCGGGTCGAATTGAGTGCCTGCAAGGCTTACAATTTCGCTTATTGTGTCGTCTGCGGATTTGGGATTGACGTTCCAGTGTTTGGAAGTCATCGCGTCAAAGGTATTTGCGACAGCGAGGATTCTTGAGCCAAACGGGATATTCCTGCCGACTAAGCCGTTGGGATAACCTGTGCCGTCGAAATTTTCGTGATGATGGCGGATAATAATCGCTTCCTGATTGAATATGCCTATTGGAGTGATAATTTCAGCGCTGGAAATCGGATGCCTTTCAACGATTCTTCGCTCGTCATCGGTAAGAGCCGTATTCTTTCGCAGGATATGATTTGGAATAATAATTTTGCCGAGGTCGTGAAGAGCCGCCGCTGTTGCAAGCTGTTCTGCCAGAACTCCGGAAACATTCATTTGCTTTGCAATCGCCGATACATATATTTTTACATTCTCAACGTGCCGGGCAAGATAATCGTCCTTTGCCGCGATAGCTTTCGCAAAGGCCGTTATCATACCGATAGTCTGAGATTTTACCTGCTGTGCGAGCGTTGATATTTTTGTTTGAAGTTCGCGGAAATCTTCGCCCTGATGTTCCTGAATATGTTCGTCGGGATTGACCTGGTCGTAGGAAACAACGCAGTTTCTGCCGCGATGTTTGGCGGCATACAGTGCATCATCCGCTTTTCTGATAAGCTCGTAAGGGTCGGTAGTGTCGGCGCCGTCAAAAACGGCAACGCCCACGCTGCACGTAACAGATATGGGTTTGTTGGCGGCTTCCCAGCTATATTTGTCAACCATCGAACGCAGCTTGTCAGCCCTCTGTGCGGCAATTTCGACAGGCATTCCGGGCATAACAACGATGAATTCCTCGCCGCCATAGCGACCTGCAATATCGAGAGGATAGATATTTTCGTTGAGAATTTTGCCGACCTGCTGAAGAATTCTATCGCCTGTCAAATGGCCGTATGTATCATTTACATTTTTGAAGTGGTCAACATCAAACATCATAACCGCGATTGAACCGCCGCGGATTTTCGCCTGAAGAATTTCACGTTCGAGAATTTCAAAAAAGTGTCGTCTGTTTGAAAGCCCCGTTAGTTCATCGGTATTGGCAAGCAAAAGCAGCCTTTCCTGAAGTTCAATCATTTGCAGAACTATGCCTATTCTCGCCTGAAGTTCGCCCTTGTTAAAAGGCTTGGTTATGTAATCTATCGCGCCGAGTTTAAGCCCTGCGATTTTGTCCTCGCTCTGGTCTTTTGCGGAAACAAAAATTATTGGAATCGAAGAGGTGCGAACATCCGCCTTTAATCTCCTGCACGCCTCAAAACCATCGAGGTCGGGCATCATTATATCAAGAAGAATAATGTCAGGCCGCTGTTCCGCCGCGAGCGCCAGCCCCTGTTCAGCGCTTTCCGCCAGCAGCACAACAAGCCCCATATTGCCCAGATGCGCCTTGAGAAGAATAAGATTCGCCTGGCTGTCGTCAACTACAAGAACTTTCCGCTGCTTTTTTATTTTCATATCTGCACACGCGCTCTAAAGGTTAGTAGTTTATATACGGTATTTATCGACTTATTTTGAGGCCATATTAAGCTATTTATCACACCATTTTTTAACTTTAACCCGCATTTTCAGTACAAAAAACGCCTTTTTTAAACAAATAACGAAAAAAACCTGATATAAAGACACTTTTGTTTGACAAAATAATCCTTTATACCTATATTTAGCGGCAGATTAGAGATTCGGATTGCAGGTGTCAGGCGGAGGCGCAGTCTCAAAGGTCGTTGTGGACTCCAATTCCAATTGCATCACTTTTACTTTAGCCGCTAATACAAAAAAATTGAGAAACTCATTTAATTTTATAGGAGAAAGAAATGACAGCACCTAAAGTTAGCGTAACATTTATTGTATTCACCCTTATTGCCTGTTCATCAATTTCAAAGGCCGCAGACCCAAATAGCTTTCCTATCTGCAGATGGACGGGAGAGCAAAGTTATCCGGCAGTCAGCGGCAGCTACGTTGTCTGGCAGGACTATCGTTCAGGCTACTATAACATTTTTCATAATGACCCTGATAATACGGGCAATGTAGATGGTATTGGAATTGATATTAGAACAAAACATCAAAAATTTCCTGCTATCAGCGGCACAAGAGTTGTCTGGGAAGATTTTCGGACAGGTACCAACTCTCCAAATATTTATTACTGTGACTTGTCATCTGGTTCACCTACAGCGTTAAACTTTATTATCGGTGAACAAACATATCCAGCCATAAGCGGTACAAATATTGTTTGGCAGGATGTCTACAGCGATGCCGGTGATATTTACTGCAATGGAAATCCAGCGGGAATTTGTGTACGCAGCGGCGAACAATCGTACCCTGCCATCAGCGGTAATATGGTGGTTTGGCAGGAGATTATCAGCGGCACTGACAAAGATGTTTATCGTTATCTTTTGCCATCTGGACCCAGAACATCGGTATGTTCTCTTGTCGGCAGTATACAGGAAAAACCGGCCATAAGCGGCAATTATGTTGTCTGGCAGGATAATCGCAATGGCGATTCTGATATTTATGGCAGGGATATTTACGGGCAGGAATTTGAGATTTGCAAATATGCCGGCAGAGAACAAATCAATCCCGCTATCAGCGACGATATAGTGGTGTGGGAAGACTACCGCAATGGTTTAAACAATGCCGATATTTATGGCTACAGAATTTCAACGAAGGAAGTATTCGCAATCTGCAGAAGTTCCGGCCACCAAAAGAATCCCGCAATCGACTGCAACTTCGTTGTTTGGGAGGATTATCGAAATGGCAACGCTGATATTTACGGAGCGTATATCCCTGAGCCTGCTCCACTTCCGGTTATTACCGTGCTTGACCCCAATGGCGGCGAATCACTGCCGGCAGGTTCAAAGCACTGGATAAGATGGAAAAACAGCGGTTCTATCAGCCGTGTGAAAATCGAAGACTCAAATGATAATGGTCTGACTTTTTCTGTAATTGATGCGAATGTTGCAAATAATGATAACGGCGAAAGTGTATATCTTTGGACAATACCGGCAGACGTGAATTCGGAGCAATGTCGAATAAGAATAAGCGATAAGAGCGCTCCCGACATCAACGATACCAGCAATAACGTTTTTACGATTTTCCAGTGCGACCAATCGCTTACAGCCGACCTTAGCGGCGACTGCAAAGTTGATTTCACAGACTTCGCTTTATTCAGCGGACAATGGCTAACCTGCGGCAATCCCCACGACCAAAATTGGTGCCCGTAAGAATTTGAAAGACAATGAAATAAATAAAAGCTCTGGTCTTTTTAGTGGAAAACGTATAAATCAGCAAGGCAGTTTAGGCCAATGGCCGGTTCCAAATTCTATCTTCTGATTATTTTTCCTCTGGAGATGTAGCTTTCGATTTCATATAGGCCTTTTCCATATAAAACCACATAAAATATCCCCAGAAGATTCCACCAATAGGAAGTGTAATTAGATTGATTGGCAGCATTTTCAGAAAAGATTTATCGCCTATAATAGAGGAAAAAAAGGCGGCAAATATCGCGCTACCAATACCCCAAATCAGCACACCATGTTTAATTATATAATTCCATTTGCCTTTTTGGCGTATCTTTTCCCACTTAGCGAATTTGTCAGACATTTGGTTGCTCCTTATATTTACTAACTATATATTACCCGAAAACAATCAAAACAGCAAGTGGATAAATGGGCTGATTCCGCAATTTTTATTTTTTATCTTTTATTTTTGATATTCATCATTCCCTATATCCGCGTCCGGCAGGCGTTTTTAAAATAAAAACTATTTTGCATCCCTGTATTCTTGTGGTAAAATCCAATTGAGATGGATACCGCAAAAAATTTCAATCCTGATACTATTTTGCTCTGGGATAAAGTATCCGGCAGCTTCGAAGCCCAGAGAATAATCAGTCTGTTCAAAAATGCTGAGGTAAAAATAATCACCGAGCAAAAGCTGAAATATGCCGAACCAATATCCGCAGAACTGGCATTGCGAAAAAGCAAAAAAACTTTGATGATTGGCGAAACATCCTCATTCATAAATCAATTCGATGGCAATATCGGCGAAAACATGAGGTGTTTTCCTTATTATAAATTAGTCCCGCTTTCAAACGGCTGCCCATACAACTGCGTCTATTGCTATCTCGCCTATGTTTATAGAAAGTACGGCGCTTTTATAAAAATGAATATAAATTACGATAAAATGCTTCGGCAAATCGATAGACTCGCCAAAAATAACCCGCACAAAATTTGCTTCAATCTTGGCGAAATGCTCGACAGCCTTGCGCTCGACCACATCACAAACCTGACAACAATGCTTGTCCCGCTTTTTAGAAAATACGAAAACAAATATCTGATGATGCTGACAAAAAGCAGCAATATCGACAATCTTATGAAAATGAAGCCTAATCGCCAAATTATCGTTTCGTGGAGTCTTAATCCGCAGATAGTCATTGACAATTTTGAATTTGGAACTGCCTCACTTGACGAAAGATTAGCCGCCGCGAAAAAATGTCAGGAACTTGGCTACAGAATAAGATTCAGAATCGACCCAGGCATTCTCTGCGACGACTGGAAAACCGCCTATGCCATGTTAATACAGAAAATATTTGACCGCACAGAACCGGAAAACATCACAATTGGATTGCTGAGGCTTTTCAAGGGGCACATAAATCTATCCAAAAAAGCTTATGACTTAAAAACATTTGAGCATCTGCCGGAAACCGCCAAAGACAATAAACTGCGATATCCTACCGAACGCTGCGTTGAATTTTATGAACATTTAATTAATGTTATACTTGGTTATAGCAATAAAACCAGCATAGGAATATGCAGAGAAAGTCAGGACATTCTTAACCAGTTGAATTTCAAAACCAGCACCTGCAACTGCATTGCATAAAATACAGATTCATTCATTGCCTTGAATCAATGAGCCATAATATTCATAAGTATATGTATCATTGTTGTTTTGCTTTGAATACACTCTGTGTGTAACATTTCTACTCTCTGGCTCATTATCTATTTGCCTGACTAAATCTTCATTATACTTATCCTGAACAATCAATATTCGCCCATTTGGGGCACAAAGTTTTTTTATGTTTAGTATTTCAGAGTGAATATTGATATCTTGTTCGGTTAAAGGTACTACTACATATGAAAAATTTGCAATATTGACTGTACCCAGATTTTTAAAAATTCTTTCAATTTGGGGCATTGTTTTAGGAAATGGTCTTTCCAGAAAAAAAGCGTTGCCCATAAAAATATTATGAGTTCTTCCGCTCAATTTAAAATAATCAAATAATATCTCTTTACCAAGCCCCAAACATATATCAGAAGTATCATTTAACAAAAAATTTAATTTCACTTTATAAGCAATACTTCTCTGCTTTGATAAAGCATCCATAATACAAGAGAACATATCCGCTATCGCCAGTGAAGCTACCGCCGGCCCAGAACCAATATCCATAACATTTATACAATTGTCAGAAACTGATCCCAGAAAAAATTCAGATGTCATATAATCCAACAAACTGTCTTGTATTTGAAAATAATGCCTTGCAAAAAACTTATCGAGATAAGCTCCCATACCATCTTTTGTTGTAGGATATCGTTCTTCAGTTTCTGCAACATCTCTGCAAGGAAATCTGGCTATGATATTCTTGTAAATCGATAGCATAAAATCACTAAAATGCCAAATTCCATCAGAACATAATTTTTCCTTTACATTATCTTTCAAAATATTATTCATAGTAAAATCTCCTTTGTTCTACATTCCACTGCCATTTCCTATATCCGCATCGGGCAGGCGTTTTTCGATTGCTCGCAGGCGGTATTCATAACCAACACTGGCTGTGTTCAGATGCTCAACCTGCTGCTGAAATTGTTTTTGCGATTCTAAAAGTCTGTTTATATCGCTTCGCAAAAGCAGAAGCTGATTTTGCAGATTCACCCATGTGCCTACAATCAGCGAGGCGAGAAACACAAGCTGAATAAGCACAGAAATATCAATCTGTTTTATAAATCGCCAGTTTTTCATTTCATCACCTTAAAAAATAGCCACAGAGAACACAGAGAAATAAGTTTTGTAGGGTGGGCTCTTAGCCCACGCTGCAATTATCCTCTTGTAAGTTTTACACTCGCTCCGCTGCTGACAGAATCGCTTTGGCCATCATCGCCCAAATCTACGGATACCTTGCATCGCTGCAATGCCTTTTCATAAAGGCCGGTATAGTATTGGCTCTTTTCCCAAAAACTTTTCGTTTCATCGTTATCGCTGCCGCAAAGAGTCGCGTAAATTATCGAAAGCGTTTTATAAACCGCCGCCTGCCTCAACACCGAAACATCGAGAACATCATCAACGCTGTATTTGCTGTCAGGATTGCCAGGCCTCAAATCAAAATACGCTGCAAGATGCAAAAACACCTCGCTGCTCTGCGGCTGATAACTGCAAACTCGATAAGTTATCGCCGAGCCGTCAATAAGCGCGATTGGAGCAGAGGCATTATCAGCACGCAAAACGGAAATAACAAGCGAAGTGGCGCTTCCAACCGAAACAATCTCATAAACTCCGTCAATCGCACCATCAGCGGATTTTAGATATATAACCATCCCCGCCGTTATTTGAGCCGCGTTAAAATCCGCACCTGCCGCTGTGAACGTCGTGCCTGCGATAACACCATCGCTGCCGCTTGCCAGAATCTGATTTGCGAAATACAAATCGTCGAACAAGCTTGGCTCATACCGCAAAATATCAACATCATTTGAAAAAGTATTCATTTTTATATCCCTTTAAAATGGCTGGGTGTGGAGCAGTCTAATCTTTAAGGTATCATTATTTTTTAGATGTCCATACCCAGCCGACTCCTCAGAAAACCGCGTGGGCTAAGAGCCCACCCTACGCAAACTGGATTCCCGCTTTCGCGGGAATGACAAGCTTGTAGGGTGGACAGCTTGCTGTCCACGCGTGCCGTTAATTCGTTGACAAGCCCCTGATAAGCCCGTGCGCTGATTCATTCTTGAACTCGAGCGTGTATTCGCCAATGAGCTGGCCGCACTCATAATCTCCGCTGCTTGCTAAAGGTTTGAAGTGGAAGCTCCTGCCGGCCAGAGGCAGCACGCCGATGCGCGATGAATCGAGAAGCAGAACAGCGTCCTGCGGAACGTATCTGCTGGCAACGATTTTGCAAACACCGAAATCGCTTTCATAAACGCTTACCATATCCTTGTAAGCGGTATCCGAGGCGCCGAAGCTTCTGCTTGCGGTGAGGAACGAATTGATTTTGCGTTTCTGAAATCCGCCAACAACAATCAAATCGACGCTGCCGCTGCTGTTTTCCCAAATCTGCCGCAGAACATAGTTAATCATTTCCTCCGTCAAAGCGCTGCCCGTCGGAAAACCCGAATCGCCCGCAGAATAAAGGTGCGTCGCGATGTGCGGCAGAATACCTTTCATACTCCTGCGAACAGATGCCGAACCCTGCGGATTTGCGGAAGGCCTGCCGCCATTGATTACCGTGTTCTCAAGGTCGCGAATCATCTCCCGCAGTCTTTCCGATTTCTGATAATCCATCTCACCGGAAATTCCCAGATGATTTGCCGCGATGTTTGTGCCGCTGACCTCGACCGAAGCGGTGAAAATCTGCGTGTAATTTCCGCAGCGAACACGATTGGTAAATCTCGCGGCGGGCTTGTCGTCGCCTTCGAGAGCGGCATTGCCGAGAATGTTAATCACCTGGCCGGTCGCGATATCTTCAGCAGTTGTGCCTGCGTATCCGCGAACAACCGTAATCGTATTTCCGCTCACGCTGGAAACGAGCATCAGTTCCGTTGCTCCTGCAACCTGAATCTGGTCGCCTGCTCTGAATCTGCCGCCGTTTGCGACATCGAAGCTTGTCTCGCCGTCCGGGTCGCTGATTGAACTATCGCTAATCGCGTCCTTGTTCGGCACAAGCGAATCCTCGAGCCATTCGTGATATGTACTCTGTGCCTGCCGAAGCGGGTCGCCGATTGCGTCGAGCAGCGGAGTCTCGTAAGGCGACACGATGCCGATAAGGTCTGATACGTCTTCCGCAAGTTCAGGCAGATTAGTGCCCGCTGAATATGTTGCTTTTCCTGTAAATGCCATTTTTATTTCCTTTCAATTATTTTGTTATTTGTGCCTTTGTGGCTTTGTGCCTCTGTGCCTTTTTACATAAAACTTCTTCTCGTCCGCAGGTACTCCTGCAAATCCGTTCTTGAGCCGGTCTTTGCCGCTTTCTTAGCCGACCGCTCAATCGCTCCTGCCGTTGGTGACAGCCGTTCCTTAACTCCGCTTGTTTTACTTGTCGCAGCAGAAGGCAAGTTGTCCGCAAACAAATAGCTTTTCTCTTTCTTCAATTGCGTAACAATATCCGCCGCTGTTGCCTGCGTATCAGCCACAAGCTTTGCCTTGCCGATAATCACTGCCGCGTCAAGGTCTCGCACACCCGATGCCGCCAGCTTCTCAATCAACTGCCTTTCAATGGTCATATCTGAAAGACTTTTATTAAGCCTCTCAACCTCGGCTTTGCTCTGATTGAGTTCCTGCTCAAGCGTTGTCTGTTTCTGCTCCGCGCTCTGCGCCCTTTTGCGATAGCGAATCGCTTCACTGACATCAACTAACCTTTCGCTTCGCTGCTCTTGTTCGTCTGAACCATCAATTTTTTCTGCGTCTGTCTGACTCATCTTTGAACCCTTTCAATTTTTTTGGTAGGGTGGGCTCTTAGCCCACGCGGTTTTTTTAATATCCAAGCTCTCTCAACACCGTTTCTTCCGGCACACCAAGTTCCTTTTTGAGTTTCGCTTCATTAAGTTTTTCAAGCGTATTCTCAGGCAGCGGACTTGGAAAAATCACATCAAAATTCCTCTCATCCTTACTGTTCGGATAAATCCCCGTCGCATCAAACATCTGCATTACCATCGCCGCGATTTCCTTAATCCCCTGACCATACACAAATCGCTTTCTGTCGGTCTTGGCCAGCATTCCCATCAGCGTCATTCGCAGCGCGACAGCGCTCGTCAAATTTCCAACCTTGTTTTTCAGAATGCCCGCAGCGACAGGCGTTACGCCGCTGGCCTTATCCATCGCCTCTCGAATCTGGTCGATGTGCGTATCCTCGCTGGGCATAACCGCGTCGCCGCCGAACTGCTCAATCGCGGCATCAGGATTATCCGTACACCAAATCCGACCCGGCGAAACCACACGACCATCAACGCCCTCAATCCCCTTGGCAAGATACATCTTGAACGCCTGAAAAGTTATCCTGCTGGCGCGGTCGCTCAACCGCGTATTCAATTCATCCTGCAAAGCAACCAGCGGCTCAACATCGCTCACTCCCTCGTAATACAGTGGCTGAGCGATATTCTGAATATGCACGACAGGCACAACGCCCATCACGTTCCGCCCTTCTGCCGTAAGCTCCTTCTCCTCATACCTCTGCCAGAAATCCGCCGCGATGATTTCCGTAACCGCCGCTGACTGCCTTGCCGAATTCCTTCCTCTGCCGCCTAAAAGTCTGCGAATGAAATTCCCCTCGCTTGCCACCTCGTTTTTCTGCTCGATGAAATGCTGAACGTAAAAATTGATTTTCCTGTAATCCTTTTCATCAAGAACAGGCAGCGCTCTTGGCGCTTCAATCAATTCCAGACCGCAATCCGAAACAAGTTCCATTACACGTTGTAGGGGCAGACCTGTGTGTCTGCCCAATGAAGAAGAATTTGAAACTTCAAATATCTTCTGCCCCGGCCTGACAACGCAATCCACGAACCCATAAACCGCGCCGAGCGTTGCCATATCCTGAAAGAATCGCACTCCGCCGTTTGCGTAGAATACTTCTTTGATGATTCTGTCGATTTCGCCGCGGCGGTTTTTATCTTCCGCCTTGCTCACGACATCAACGCTTTTGCCGAACAGGAAATCCACCATCGCGTTGATTCGCCAGCCGATATCGTTTTCGATAACGACTTCCTTGCGTTCGATATCCGCCACTGCCCTGCCGCCGAAAAGGCCGCCCGTTTCGCTCCGCTTGATTCCCGTAATTCTCGCCGGCAAGCCCATTTCCTGTGCCTGCACATACAACCGCGCCGATTCGTTGAGTTTTGAATCCGCCGCAAGAAGCCCCGCCGTTGAATACATCGGATTTTGGTAGTAGTCCCACAGCCTGCCGAAATGCGACTGCATATCGACCCACTGCTCATCGACGAGCCAATCGACAAAGTCGGGATTTAATTCGCTCTTAAATTCTCTAAATTCAAACGCCATAACATTTCTCCATTAATAAAAATTTCATCGCCGACCTGTCGCGTCGAAGCCTTTGGCGAAGACGGAAGGCGATTCCACAAATCTTCAATTTTCATTTTTCAATCTTCAATGTTTCTCTACCCTTACTGGGGACTTGCGCGTTTTTATCGAAATTTGACCGAAAATTCTTTTATGCGTTTTTGTAAGTGCTTATTTGATATGGAGAAAAATTTTTTAATTTTTTTTATCCGCGCAAGTTTTTACTTGCGCAAATGGCTGATATTTTGTCATTTCGACCAAAATGAGTCCCGATTTTCGGGACGAATGAAGCGGAGAAATCTATTTTAAATCCCCCGTTTAATCTCACTATTTCCCTTGACAATCCCTACTTTTCGGATATACTGTTTGTTTTGGGAAAAGAAAAAGAAGATTTTGAAGATTTTTGGAGGAAGGGAAAATGAAACACTTCGTTAATTCATCGTAAGAAGGTCACTGCGCACTTATTTTCGGTCATTCCCATGCAGATGGGAATCCACAATTAAATTTCACTAAACAATTTTCAAAGGACGGAGAAATATGTTAAAATTCAGTCTTGTGCGAAGTAGTCAGATTTTCTTGTTTTTGGTTATTTGGTTTCAAGTTAATGTATCCATAAATGCTCAAGTTGTGTATTCAAATAATTTCAACAATGGCACGGCATCGTTGTCAGATTTTACCATAAGGACGGTAGCGGGAAACATAGGAACCTACTCAGTTACTGCAGATTCTGGCCAACTCAAAATTGCCACTGGCAATACTACTCCTTGTTATGGTTTCGCAGTCATTAATACTGCAAACTTTGCTGCCCCCTACCAAACTACTCTAAAAAACAATTCCGGTCTGGTAAGCTGGTCATTTAATGTTTCAAATTTGGATGGCCAATGGAACAATTCTTTTTATTTTACACTGGCGAGCAATTCATCAGACCCATTGGTCTACACCTCAACCTCTTATGTATTTGCTGGTGGCGGGTATGTTGGCAACAGAATGATGATTTTCCGACAAGGATACAACCCAAGTGATCATACACATATTATTGATATCACAAATGGATTGCCTATAGGATACAATGGAAGCATTCGGATTACCTATGATCCCAAGACGGATATTTGGTCTCTTTATGGCGTATGGGGCAGTTCTTATGTTGCCCCGGAATTAGTAGCGAATCTATTAGGGACTTGCCATGATAGTACGTACACAGGATTAAATTTACCATATATGGGGATGGGCGGTTCTACCTCAGGAATTGATTATTTTGATAATCTGACAGTAAGTGTAGTTCCCGAGCCCGCAACAATTCTTTTACTCACCCTCGGCGGATTGGTTTTGCGAAGAAAAAAATAAAATATTAACAATTTTTGGAAGGAAGAAGAGAATGAAGAAGAAATCGATAGTGGTCCTGTTAATTGGTTGCACAATGTCATTTCCGACATACGCTAATACCATAATAACTTTTAACACACCCGCAGTAGCATTCCAAGATGGTTATGGCCAAGGCAGGCCTTACGTTGAAGGCGACTATTGTATGTCAACAGTCAATACTCCTGGGAATTACGGTTCTATAATAAGGTTCAATCCACTTACTCAGAATGCCCTAGTTCCAAATAATGGCACTGTACATATGGGAGTTACTTTGTTTGCAAATCCTTGGCTGCAAAAAACTGATGGTGGTCCATTTAATCTAATCGGATTAGACCTCGCTGAATATAGCGAGTACACCAACTGGGTAAATAGCGTATCCATGGTGGGTTATCGTCAGGACGGATCAACTCTCACTGCAACTCTTGCCATAGATAGAATTTTTGACGGATATGGTGGAGTTAACGATTTTCAGCATTATAATCTAAACTGGAAGAATCTAATACGAGTAGAATTTCACAGTACATGTTTTAGTATGGATAATATTGAAGTTCTAGCGGTTCCCGAACCGGCGACGATTCTTTTACTCACCCTCGGCGGGTTGATTTTAAGAAAAAAACGCTAAACAAACAATCAAACCAACAAAAAGGCCGGGCTAAAACCGGCCTTTTTTATTTATTGCCTCAAAAGTAAAATCCCTTATAATCCCGGAAGATAAACTTATGGAAGGATAAAAATGATGTATCCCGTTAGACTTTCTTGGTTTTATACCTATGTCTTAAAATGCGAAAAGACAGGTACTTTTTACACGGGTTGCACAAATGACTTGAAACAGAGAATAGAACAGCATACAAAAGGTAAAGTCTGTTACACGAAACACAGATTGCCTATTAAGTTAATTTATTCTGAGGCCTGCTTAAACAAGGACGATGCGTATCGCAGAGAAAGATATTTAAAAACCGGAATAGGTAAAAGGTATATTAAAAACAGACTAAAGGGGTGGCTGACTGATGGGATGAATCCCGTTAGACCTCTTTAATATAATATATATGTTGAAAATAGTGAAAAGATAAACAAATTGTACAAATTAATAAATTTAATGGAGGTCTAACGGGATGGAACAGTTTAAAATCGTCGATGACATTTTGGATTTCGCAATTGAAGGCGAGGTTGAGGCGCACAAATTCTATACCGACCTGGCGGCGAAAATGCCCGACAAAACAATGAAGCAGGTTTTTCTCGATTTCGCAGCAGAAGAACTTGGTCATAAAAAACTTCTCGAAGACGCAAAGGCAGGCAAAAAAGTTCTGCTCAAAAAAGAGCATGTCGCCGATTTGAAAATCGCCGAGTTCACCGTCGCAGTAAAACCGACGCCGAATATGAACTTCAAAGACGCTCTGATTCTGGCAATGCAGAAAGAGAAAAAAGCGTTTCAACTTTACACCAGACTTGCGGGATTGATGACCGACAAAACTGCCGCCGAACTTTTCGCCGCTCTTGCCCAGCAGGAAGCAAAACACAAACTCCGCTTCGAACTTGAATATGATGATGTCGTTCTAAAAGAAGATTAATTTTTTTCTCTGTGAACTCTGCCTGTCCTGAGCGGAGTCGAAGGGGTGTCTTTATGGCTGAAATTAAACTCTGGTTGAAAGAATTACGATTGCAGTTCTGCGTAGCAAGCGTGATGCCGGTGCTAATCGGCTCAGCTCTCGCTTATAAACAAATCGGCAATATAAATTATACGCTGGCTATCCTTGCGCTTCTGGCGACAGTCGCGTTCCAAATCGCATCAAATATCGCCAACGATTATTTCGACCACCGCAGCAAAAATGATATTCTAAATGAAAACAGAACGCCGTTTTCAGGCGGAAGCGGATTGCTCCCAAAAGGCCTGATAGCCCCAAATAAAGCACTTATAGCCTCACTGCTGTTTTTCGCAATCGGAGCAAGTTTAGGAATTGCAATTTTAATTATCACAAAAAAACCTGCTGTGCTTGCACTGGGTTTAGCGGGAATTCTCGGCGGATTTTTCTACACCGCCGGGCCATTGAAACTCGGATACCGAACCACAGGCGAAATCATAATCGCCTTACTCTTCGGCATCCTGCCTGTTTATGGAGCGTATTACATCCAGACAAGCGTTTGGAATTTGATTCCTCTTTTGCCTTCGCTGGTCGTAGCCGTTTTGATATTTCTTGTGATATTCGCAAATGAGTTCCCCGATTTCGAGGCTGATAAAGCAGTCAACAAACGCACGCTCGTCGTAACTCTGGGCATAAACAAAGCGGCAATACTTTACAAAGCCGCATTATTCATTCTCTTTTTTATCATTTGTATTTGTGGTGGAATAAATCTTAGCCCATCTGGCGGCGGAGTCTTGATAGTCGCACTAAACATATTGGGCGTGTATTGTTTTATAGCCGCTAATCCCAATAAATTAGCTCAAAAGAACTACACCACATTGAGCAAAGCAACAATCCTTTTACATACATTCGTCTGCCTTGCTCTTTTTATCGCGATACTAATTAGCACATAACCCCTGCAATACAGGCAGTTTACCCGTATATACTGTTGTATGATGGGTCTTAAATAACATTGAATTTTCGTATTGACATTCCGAATATTCAATGTTGGAAGTTCATCACTTTCCAAGTCTGCTTGAGACATTTGTTCTATATTCGCTCTGGCCGATTTTGCCTTCGCCACGATAACCTTTTGCGGCAATCTCCTGCTGCAGATAGCCGATTCGGTTTTCAGGATTTGGGTGCGTCGATAAAAATTCAATCGTTCGAGAACCGCTTTGCCTTTGCAGAATTTCCATCGTCTCAGTCATTCCAAAAGGTGTGTAGCCTGCCTTAACCAAATAATCCAGGCCGATTTGGTCTGCCTGACGCTCGTGTTCTCTGCTGTACGACATTCCCTGAAGCTGAGTGATAATGCTCGCGGCTGTGCCTGCCATTCCCTCACCGACTGCGCTTACGCCTGCGTTGATTATCAAATCTCTGCTCATTGTTACGGCAGAGTGCCTTGCGGTTACGTGCGCTGTTTCGTGTGCCAGAATGGACGCAAGCTGCGCCTCGGTGTTCAACACTTTCAGCAGACCTGTCGTAATATAAATATATCCGCCCGGCAAAGCAAATGCGTTGACTGTATTGGAGTCGATGGCCTTATAACTAAACCCTTCGGTCGGCGTATGGCAAACACGAGCGATACCCTGGCCGACAGAACCAATATAACTTTGAAGCTGCGTATCTTTTACGCTCTGGCCGAGTTCCTTTTCAACCTGTTTGGAATACTCAAAACCCATTTGCTTTTGCTCTTCCGGGCTGTAGAGATTAAACTCATTTTTGCCAGTTACGGGATTAACCTGACAGCCGGCAAAGATAAAACTCAAGCCTGCTGCCGCTAAAAACAAATATAAATTTTTCATAAAATCCCTTTCTAAAATTCGATTTCTATTCCATATTAAGTAGCCTTATGTCGCCAAATGTCAAGTTGGAAAAAAATTTGTTACTTTTTGCAAAAAAACAGCCACTAACTAATTTATATTGAAATGCACATCATATATAAGATAATTACCCACTTTCTATGGAAAGACTCCGGTTAATGCGTAAAAATGTATCGTTGCTGATACTTGCTGTAAGCCTTGTTATGGTCGGCGGTTGTAATACGCCGAAAGAGCAGCTATTGACGTTTGACAGGCACTTTGAATCATCCGATTATCAGGCTGCGGCAGCGTTCGCTGAAAAAAACATCAAAAACAAAACAAACCCAGCCCGTGAGGATTTACTCTGGACGCTTCAGGCGGCAGCGGCAAAAAGAGCCTTAAAAGATTACGCCTCCAGCACAAGCGACTTCGACAAGGCCGAGGAATTTTTGAAGTATTACGACCTTCGCTTCTCCGCGGCGGACGATATGGCCGCGACGGCAGTCAACGACAATATTATTCCGTACAAGGGGCAGGAATACGACGGCGTAATGGTGAATGTATATAAAGCCTTAAATTTCCTGGCAGAGGGAAATTACGACCTTGCAAAAGTGGAATTCAACAGAGCATTAGACCGGCAGAGAAGAAGCAAAGAACACTTTGAAAAGGAAATAGCCAAAACAAAAGAAAGCATCGACAAGGCAAAATACGCCAGCCTCATAAACGACCCGAATACGCAAAAAACTATTCAGAGTCAATATCCAGAACTTAATGAATACGAGCCTTACAGAGATTACGTCAACCCATTCGTAACCTATTTAGCATCGATATATTTCAACGCAACCGGCGACATCTCGACCGCACGCAATCTGCTCAAAGAAACCTGCGGCCTTGTACCGGAAAATAAAAGAATAGCTGATGAATTCGCGGAAACGGAAGCGGCTATTTTCACCGGTCGGACAATCAAAAATACCGTATGGGTTATTTTTGAAAATGGTTTGGGGCCGAGGAAAGATGAGTTCAGAATCGACCTGCCGCTTTTCATAGTAACAGACAGAGTGCAATATGTCGGCATCGCCCTGCCGAGGCTTACATACAGAGACATCGCGTTTCCATATTTGCTGATTGACGCTAATGACGCCAAATACAACACAACCGTCGTCGGCGATATGGACAGAGTTATAGGCGCAGAGTTCAAAAAAGATTTTAACGGAATTCTGGCAAGAGCGATAATTTCGACAACGGGCAAAGCCCTTACACAGTACGCGATGACCAACCAGAATTCCAATGAAGCGGATATTGGTTCGATTATGGTAGCCATATATTCATTCCTCACCAACGCCGCTGATGTGCGAATCTGGACTGCGCTGCCTAAGGATTTCCAGTTCGCAAGATTGCAAATACCTGAAAATAAAGAGCTTATGATAACACCCGCAGGCGGACAGCCTATTGACATTCACCTGCCGAATTGCGATAATGTATTGGTCTATATTAAAATCACACAAAGGGGTTCGACACCGATTTATGAAGTGATTCCTTTTGGAAAAAGATTTTAAGGAAATACTGATATGAAAAAGTTTTTGCTGATGATGTTTTTTACTGTTTCTGTTTTTGTTTTTTGCGGCTGCACCCCCAGCGATAAGAGGGTTAATGCTGCAGTCGGCGTCAAAAGCGACAACGTCGCGAACAATATCCTGACAAGGCCATTTTACGGAGCATATAGTTTGCTTGCCGGTGAAGGCATTGACATCAAGGATGTAAAAACGTGGAGAAATGATGCCGGCTTTATGGAGCTTCAGGTCAGTGGCCGCAATCGCGCCGTTTATACCAAACAATTTGAATACAGAGTTGAATGGCTCAATGATAAGGGCGTGCGGATAGAGGCTCAACAGACTGTCTGGCTGCGGGTTTCAGCAAAGGCTATGTCTGATTTCAGCTTCACCGCCACGGCGCCATCTAAAGATGCCGTTGACTTCAAAATTAACACAAGAAAAGCGAAAGGATAAAACTATGAAAAAATTAGCAATGTTATTTATCGCAACGGCTTTTATGGCTGGCTGCGAAAAAGTTACGAAAATTGACACGACAAACGATGCGGGAAAACAGGTTATGGCTCTGGATTACAGAGACTTCGACCAGGCAGCAAGCGAAATGATTCAATCGCTGCTTCATTCCGGCTCTCTGAACAGACAAGACGGCGGTAAATATGTTCTGACCACAAGCGTTGTCACAAACGACACGATGCAGAGAATCGACACTGATTTGCTTACTTCCAAAATAGAAGAAGACCTCAGCAGCAGCGGGCAGGTTGTTATGACCTCCGCGGTCGGAGGCAAGGATAGCAACCGCGACTCTATGGTCAACGATATAAGAGATGTCCGCGACTCAGCGAAAGGCGATGAATTCGACCGGAACACTATGCCGAACAAAGGCACGCTCATTGCTCCGGATTTGAGCCTGTCGGGAAAAATATATCAGAATAATCTTCGCTACGACAAAAAAAATCAGCAGGTCGAGTATTATTTCCAGTTGAAATTAACAGACCTGAAGACCGGCAAACGCTTCTGGCAGAAGGAAGTTTTAATCGGCAAACGCGGCAGTAACAAAACTGTTGCGTGGTAATTCAATATCAGGGTAAATAAAATGAAAACGATAAAATACATACTAATGATAATAGTTTTAGCTGCTGTAATCTCTATTACAGCGACAGATGCTATGGCTCGCGGCCACGGTCATACATCTGTCAGCATCGGCGTGGGGTTCGGCGGCCCTTCTTATTATGGCTCTTATTGGTATGGACCGCGACATCATAGGCACTATGATATGGGCTTCTATTATGGCTACCCTTATTATCCCTACTATGATTATCCTGTGGTTGTCGAAAGGCCGGTCGTCGTCGAAAGACCCGTTGTAATCACTCAGCCGGCGCCAGTAGTAGTGTCGCCGCCGGCGCCGGTAGTGGAAAGGTTAGTGGATGGTAGAGCTAAAGACGAAGTTTCCAGCAGTCCGCAGACTAACAACCAGACTAACACCCAGACTACTGTAATCTGGATTAAAAACGATAATGGTTCGCAGACGCCTGTAACGCTTCGGCAGCAGGGAGCGGGCTTTGTCGGGCCATCGAATGAATATTATTCAACATTGCCGACGGAAGATATGCTTAAAGCTCAGTATGGCTTGAAATCCAATGCGCAGTCTGCTGGTACGGCTGCTCCAGCGGTTAAATCCGAAAGTGTTGTGATATTCATCGACAATGGCAACGGCTCAAAAACTCCGATTACTCTGAAAAAAGAAGGTATGAATTACATCGGGCCTGCGGGCGAAAAATATACCACCCTGCCGACCGAAGAACAGCTAAAGGCTTTGTACGGCACAGCCGCAGACACAAACCAGACTGATTTTAAGGTCGAAATTACAAAAGCTGACGGCAGAAAGGTTGTCGTTGCCCTGAAAAAAGAGGGAACGGAATTTGTCGGCCCAAAAGGTGAACGCTATCCAACTATGCCTACCGAAGAACAATTAAAGCTAATCTATGGCAAATAAATAAAACGTAATACTTTAGCCAAGTGTCAAATACGACTTATCATTCCCGCGACCCGTGGTGAGCATAGTCGAACCAAAGCGGGAATCAAGTTGTAGGGTGGACTCTTCCTGTCCGCCATAGCCTTGGCGACGGCGGAAGCCCACGCGGTTGTCATTGCGAGCGCAGCCTGCCATGAGCTTGTCGAATGATCGCAATGACAAATGACATTTTTAGAGGTTGCCTTAATTTTTGATTTTCTTCTAATGCTCTGCCGGCTCGCCAAGTATTTTTTCTATTTCAGCAAGCTGCTTATTGAGTACGTCCTTTGTTTTCGCCTCGATGTTAAGCCTCAAAAACGGCTCGGTATTGCTCGGCCTGCAATTAAACCACCAATCCTTAAACTGAATTGTAATGCCGTCAAGGTCGTCTGCTTCGCCCTGACCGAACTTTTTGCTCAGTTCCTTCATCATCGCCTCTTTATCATCGACGGCAAAATTGATTTCGCCGCTCGAAAAATATCTTCGCAATGGCTTGACAAGTTCGCTAATAGGCTGCGATGCCCTGCTTAAAACGTTGATTAAATGAACAAGCGTTATAAACCCTGAATCCGCGAAGAAATTATCGCGGTAGTAAAAATGACCGCTCAACTCGCCGCCGAAAATCGCCCTTGCCGTGCGCAGCGTCTTTTTCATAAACGAATGCCCCACTCTTTCGCGTCTCGGCACGCCGCCATATTTCAAAACTTCCTCACGAACGACCCAACTGCTTCGCAGGTCATAAACTATCGCCGCATTTGGCGTTTTTTCGAGAAAATATCTCGCCAAAAGAGCCGTCAGAATATCGCATCCGATAGTCTCGCCCTTTTCGTCAACCATAATCAGCCTGTCGGCATCGCCGTCAAAACATATTCCAACATCAGCTTTGCGCTTTTTCACCGCGGCCTTAAGCTCGGTCAGATTGCTTTCAACCAACGGATTAGGCTCGTGCTTAAACGTGCCGTTGTGTTCAAAATTCAGCCTGATAATCTCAATACCCAACCCCTCAAAAATCAGCGGCGCCATTTTGCCGGCCATTCCATTCGACGCGTCAATAACCATTTTCAAAGGCTTAACCTTTGCATCGAGAAATTTCAGAATATGCTGCTTATAAGCCTCTGTAATATCATATTTTTCAATCGCGCCATCCATAACACCGCGCGTATGAAGCAATGCGGTCGATATATGCTTTATTTCCTTAAGGCCGGTATCCTGCCCGACAGGCTTGGCCTCAAGACCGGAAATTTTAAAACCGTTATACTGTGCAGGGTTGTGCGATGCCGTAACCTGAACGCCGCCGCAGGTGCCGAGATGATTTATCGCGAAATAAATCTGAGGCGTATCAATCATTCCGATATCTATTACATTCGCGCCTGCTGCGTTCATACCAGCTATCAGCGCATCGGCCAAACCCTGACTGTGCGTCCGCATATCGTGGCCGACACATAAACTCTGACGATTCGCCAAACCACGTTCATAACCCCGCAAAAGCGACCGCAAAAATGATGCTGTCGCGTTGCCTATCTTCCACGCGGCATCTTCGTTTAACTGGTCGGGATAAAGTCCTCGAATGTCATAAGCCTTAAAAATTTTCGGGTCCATTAGGTATCTCCATAAAATATATACTGTTGCGGGAATTGTACTTACGACCATACAGAAGGTCAAATGAAAATATCATAACGCAAAAAGTTTTGACTACTGATTACTGGCTATTGACTACCGGCTATGGTAGAATGCTCCGCCTTATGGATAAAGATTTAAAGAATAAAACGCTGTCAGAACTTGAGCAAATCACCGCGAAATTCGGCGTAAAACCGTATATCGCCAAATATATCTTCACGTTTATTCACCAAAAAGATGCCGCCGATATCAATAACTTAACCACCTTGAGCAAAGATTTACGCGCATCGCTGACAGAGGCAGGCTATTTCATCTCACAGCTCAAAATCGTCGAAAAACTCTCCGACCCGGACGGAACAGAAAAATATCTCTTTGAAACCTCCGATGGGCAGAATATCGAATCCGTCCTGCTCGACGAAAGAGAGCGAAAAACAATATGCCTTTCAACGCAAATCGGCTGCCGGCTCGGCTGCAAATTCTGCGCAACGGGCTATCTTAAATTCAAACGCTCGCTGACTGCAGGCGAAATCATCGACCAGGTCAACGCCATTTCTAAAGACGCCAAATGCAAAATAAACAACATCGTCTTTATGGGAATGGGCGAACCATTCGAAAATTATGACAATACCATAAAAGCCGTGCGAATTTTAGCTCATCCGTTCGGCAAAAACATCGGCATCCGAAGACAAACCATTTCGACAGTCGGAATTCCCGCAGGCATAAAAAAACTCGCCGATGAGGATATCCACCCGCGCCTGGCCGTTTCGCTGCACGCGCCGGACGATGAATTGAGAAAACAAATCGTACCAGCCGCCAATAAATATCCGTTCAGCGAAATTTTAAACGCATTAAAGTTATATAACAGCAAAACAAGTCGCAGAATAACCATTGAATACTGTCTAATCGACGGAATAAACGACAGCAGCGAATGTGCAAAGAAACTCGCTGCGGTTTTAGCCCCTCTCGACACAAGCGTAAATCTGATTGAGTACAATCCGCATCCCGGCTGCGACTTTTTGCCGGCAAATCGTGAAAAGATAAAACTTTTTAAGGACATCCTGATGCAGCGGGGCTTTGAAACCATAATTAGATTTCGCCGCGGAACAAACATTAAAGCCGCCTGCGGCCAGCTCGGCGCAGACAGAATAAAGACAGAATAAAATATGACCACGCTTCCCAAAGGCATTATCTTCGATATGGACGGCGTTTTACTCGATTCCGAACCGTTTATCACAAAGGCCGCAATAAAAATGTTCGCTGAACTCGGCCTGAAAGTTCAGCCGCACGACTTTCAACCATTCACCGGCACTGGCGAAGACCGTTTTCTCGGAGGAGTAGCGGAAAAATATAATTTCCCATTTAATGTCGAAACCGGCAAGAACCGCACCTACGATATTTACCTCGAAATCATCAAGGACAAATTAAGTCCGCTAAACGGCGCATGGAAGTTCATCGCAAAATGCCGAGCGGCAGGTAAAAAACTCGCCATCGCCTCAAGCGCAGATATGCGAAAAGTAAAAGGCAATCTTGCCGAGATAAAAATCAACCCGGATACTTTTGACGCGGTTATTACTGGAAGCGATGTTGTGCATAAAAAACCTGCGCCGGACATTTTCCTGCTTGCCGCACAGAAAATCTGCCTTGCCCCGAAAGATTGCTTAGTGGTCGAAGATGCCCCCAGCGGAATAGCCGCGGCAAAAGCGGCAGGCTGTAAATGCCTTGCGATAACATCAAGTTTCACGCCAGATAACCTCCTCGGTGCTGATTTCTATGCCCAGGATTTAGCAAACGTACCAACCGATGCGCTAAAGTGGAAATAAAAAACAATTCAAAAAAACTAATTTGACTGATGCCTGCAGATATGTTAACCTATATAAACAAGTTAACTTGTGTTAACAAGTTTGATATTGGTTAACACGTAACATCTTTTATTGGAACAAGTTATGAAAAAACACTTAACAATACCTGAATTTGCCGACCTTTTGGGTATCAGTAGAATAGCCGTTTATAAAAAGGTAAAAGCCGGTAAAATCCCCGCTGAAAAAATCGGCAGAAATTACTGTATAACCGATAAAACAGTCCAACAGATACTGGGCAATACCCTTTCAGAAAGCAAAAAGAAACAAATCGACCTCGCTGTCAAAAAAGTCGTAAAACAGTATGGCGCACTGCTTAAAAAACTGGGGAGTGAGTAATGACACCGCTTACTGTTAAGGAAGTGGAATATATGGCCTTTCGTCTGGCACAGGAATTTTTAAGGTTTGACGAACCTATTCCTGATTTTACCACAAGATTCCCAAATATACTTGAAAGCAGTCTATTTACACCATTTCAGAAATTTAGCAGAAAATACCTATACAAAACACTTGTCGCAAAGGCGGCAATGCTATTCTATTTAATGATAAAAAATCATCCCTTTCAGAATGGAAATAAAAGAATTGCTATTACTACTCTTTTAATTTTTCTCATCAAGACAGATCGGTGGATTGATGTGAACATTCAGGAATTTTATAATTTTACGGTATGGGTCGCACAAAGTCCGGCCAAAGAAAAACAATATGTTCTTTATGCCATAGAGGGTTTTTTCGATAAGCATCTCACATATGTTAACATCGCCAAACATATTAAAAAATTCAGATAGTTCCTTTTTGGAATATACTGTTGCGATTTCTTAAATCTTCATTTTACTTTGTGCCCGAAGATGCGACAAACTGGCAATAGATGTGGGCTGTCTCCAGTGGATGGCTGTAAGCATTTTCCCCTACAAAGAAAACATATATATCCCCGATTTACGCAAGTTGAAATTGTGTTATCATAAACGCCGGTTCTTGATGCAATCTGTCTTCAGATAAGAATATAAAGAAAGCGGGTTTTGCAAATCCAGAAAATCGAAACAAAAAAACAATTAGACACTTTTTAAGGAGTATTTGAAATGTTACGAAAAATTCTGACAATCATTGTTATCATTGGTATTGCAGTAACTTTCGGCTGCAAAAAGACAACTACTGAGACCACCAAGAAAACAGTAACTACGACTAAGGAAGTCGAAAAGGCGGTCCCACAAGACGGAACTCAAACACCCAAATAAAAATACCATTGAACTTCACAAAAAAGCTCCTCTGCCCCAGGCAGAGGAGCTAACTTAAAACCTTCTCGATTTGCCGGTATGAAAAATAGAAAACCAATACTCAGCCTTAATTTTCTTGGTTTCCTGTTTCCAATCTGGCTTCAACCTCCTGCAAACCGAGTTAACCGCTTAATGGCCATTAAGTACAACATGCTTGCGCATCAAAGGCGCAATATCCCATCTCTTCACCGAGCTGTTTTATACGTCGCCATACTTTTTCATCCTGAACGACATCCAGCGCAATCGGATACAAAATATTATCCTCCTGGAAAATATGCTCTCTTACAATCGGGACAATTGCGCAGGACAGAGCGTTAACCTGAATCTTGAATTGCTCCGGCTCAAAATGTTTAAAATTATTTACCGCCATAGTCAGATTGCTGACCATATTTTTTATTCGCCAGTGTGCCTTTTGCAGAACAACGCAAATGCTCCTGCACGGATATTGCTCCAGAGCCGGAAAAATAAGGTCGTCTTCACGCTGGTCGTGAACGTCTATCGACTGCAAATGCGCTGCGACGTGTTCAAGCCTGCGAAACTCGCTGCTTAGTTCAGTTAGATTCTCGGCATCCTGAATTTCCACATTGGCCTCGGCGAGGTCTGCCAAAAAACAATCGAACATTTCGTGTTCCGCCAGAATAAGCCTGACAGGATGATTGGCCGGCAAATTTGCCCGAAGCAACGCAAACTGGTCGCCAAGAATAGAAGCGAATGCGTAAACGAGCATTCGAAGCTCGTTCAGCGACATACCCGTCCCAAGCATATATTTTTGAGCCTTGCTTATGTCGCTTAATCTAAGAGTTGCCAAAAGCTGACGTGATTGACTTCTCACTTTTGCCGGGTCCTCACCATCCCGAACGCGCCCAAGTATATCCGCAAGTTTTCGCGCCTTTTCCATAGTCTGCCTCCTTTTCTACAAAGCCCAGGCTGAAACGAATCAGCCTGCTGTGCATCACTGAACACGCACTTACAGCTTTCTATGCTATATACGAACAAGCCGGAGAATGTTTCGCAAAAAAATTAAAAAAGCGCATATTTTTTTAAAACTGTGCTAACGAATGTTAAGACAGGCAAAACAGGCCAATTATGATGAATTTGTCCATTGGAAATGGTCGATATTCTCATCAACAAACATTAACATCCACAGATTGATAACTATTTTCACATCGTATAGTTATGGATATCGGCAAAAATTCTCGGCAGATTCACCCACAGCACCGTTATAACAATAAAGACAAATCCTGCAAAAATCCATATACTATTGATTTTCGCGTATTTCACGCCGGTAATATAGCTTTGATGAAAATACGCGATATATATAAGCCACGCCGCAAGTGCCCACATCTCTTTGGGGTCCCAACTCCAATAATCTCCCCAGGCCTGCTTCGCCCACACACTCCAAAGCACAAGTCCAAGCGTAAGAAGCGGAAAACCAAGACAAACTAATTTATAAGCGGAAAGTTCGCAATCGTTATTCGACTTTTTAACCAGCCCCGCTCCCGCCTGACAGACGGCTTTTGCCATTATGATATACGCCAGGATAGAAATAGCAAGGTACGGCACAACCAGCGGACTTTGCAGAGATGGCAAAAGTTTTTGTATCGTCCCGCTGAATATAGACACCGCGGCACAAAGTACAATTGCGCCGATAAGCATATCAAAATGCTCGCCGTCGATTTTCAGAACTTTTTTGCATATAACGCTTAGAGGAAAAACCGATATACCCAAAAACAAAAATACTTCAAACAGGTTTTGAAGCGGAAAACGCCCGACTATAAATCCGCGATAAACCCCCGATATCAGCGAAACCACAAAACCGAGACTATAAACAAACCACGCCGCTTTTCTGTGCCGCAGTTTGTAAATCGTAAATGCCAGTATATATATCATCATCGTCTGATATATAAGCAAATACTGAATTGTAAAATTCATATTCATAACTTTCTAATATCTTTTTTTAGCCAAACGCTCAAACCAAAAGTGCCAAAAGGTTCCAAAACAAACAAACGCAAAACCGGCGTAGACAATTATAACGCCGGTATCAGAAATAATTTCGAGAATGATATATCTGCCGAGATTCTCGTCTAAGCTGAACTGATAAAAATGATAACCAGCATAATGCAAAGGCTTATTAATCTCGATGGAAGCCGTTTTGACAACATTTGCGCCTTCTATTATTTCAACATCGCTGAAATAACCCTTAACCAAATTCGGCTCTTCCGGATTTTGCTTCGGATAATACTCAACTCTAAAATTATTCAGCTTAACGCTAAACGGCAGCGTTTTGGGAACGCCATAGGGTTCGGTTCTTATAAGATTGGTGCTCTGACCCTCAAATAAAATTATTTTCCCTCTATTAATTTTACCGATTCCGAACCTGTCAGTAATTGCGCTGTAATTCTCGGTCTCAGACATCGAGCCGAGGATTACCAGCGCAAACCCGAAATGCATCGCGAACATTGCCGGATTTGTGAAAATATTTCGGAATGAAAAAATCCCCGCCAGTAAAAGCGATATGAATCCCGTCCAGAACACGGCAAAAGGAACACTGCTAAACGCTCTTTCCGTAGGTTCTGCGCCGAGAAATGCGCCGATAACACAAAGTATTATCAGAGCTATAATCAGCGTAAAACTTATGGTCAGAATAATATTTTTATTCAGCACCGCAAATCCTTGAGAACGAGTGCATTATACTTCATTCCCATATTTTGCACAGCTTTTTTATTTAGCTGTCAACTGCGCTGGCGGCTCTATATTTTCGACTGCTGGAATTTATTTGAATGCTGTTTGATGTTTTGGTTGGTTTTAGGCTTAATCGGTGATTAAATATCATAAACCCTATCAATAACGTATGATATATTTCGCACATTATTATCGGGCGTTTTTCTTTACTCCGCAAAAACTAAAGAAAAAGCCTGCGATCTGGTCAATGGAATAGCGCAGGCAAAAAACATCTAAACAGAGAAATAACCGGCATTCCCCATATAGCATATATAGTCCTGCTCAACTACGCCGCAATGAACACTGCTTCTTACTTATCCCTTGAATAATCCTTCCAGCAGCGGACGACGCATAATAGCTTGTCCCCTAAAGAACCAATCAGTTGTCATATCGGCGCTGCCTTTGGGTGGAATAAGACCTTTGGCATACTTCGGATTCACAGGAGGTTTGGCGATTACCAAATCAAGAGGCACGGCGGAATTTTCGTTCACAACCGCAAGTTCGACATTGCCGGGATGTATATTGCTCCAGGCGTGCGCACAAGGACCAAAATGAGTAGTGGCAACATATAGTTTTTCGCCTCTATGCAATACTACAGGCACAAGACCATCAACCTCGCCATCCAAGCCCTTTGGTATCACAAACTCACCGGCCATCTTTCTACCTCGTGCACAAGCCTCTTTTAAATACGGGCGACTCTTGTTAACAGGATGCTCAAAGGCTTTGGGGTCTATAAAAATACATACGTTGCTCCTGGCTTGATCGCTTAGCATTGTAAAATCTTCGAACTTGGCGGGAATCATATCAATGTACCCTTTTTCCTGCCAAAGACTTTGAAAACTGCGGGAAGGATCTTCGACCATCACGTATGTCCAATCCCCGCCCCATGTAGGATGGGGCGGCTCAAAGCCCGACAGAATCTTCTTGGCATCGATAGTTCCTGATGGAACGGCGGTGCCGCCGGCATAGACCTGCGGATTAAACGCAAATACATTATTATGGCCGTGCCTAACCAGAAACGGCGTTACAAGCCCTTTATTACAGACCGCGTCGTTGATGCCGACATAGACAGCGAGAACCGTCTCAGGTATCTCTGGTATCAGGTGCGCAAGTTCAAGCACATTGATATCATCGTCTGGTGTAAGATAATGGGGAGCTTGCGACATCAGGCCAAAAGCTTTGGCGAGAAACTCTTGGTATTCTTTGGCGTTCAATGAACACCGGTCAAAAACATTTATCTTCCGCTTTAATATATTCCTATTCATATTTATCTCCATTAATATTTCTTTTTTCTTCACCACGGATTTTTTGTACAGCTTTCACCATCGAAAGATACCCTTCAACAGGAATGTAATCAGGAATGGAATTGCCCGAGCCAAGGGCATAGCCCTGAGCCAATGTCCTGTAGTGCCTGCCTCTTTCCAAAACGATTTCATATATTTCATCGGGCGAATTTCGGCACAGGATGTCAACGTCAATGCCGCCGAAAAAACCTATGTGGCCTCCATAGCGGCTGATCCACGTTTCAAACGGCGCCACAGCATCCTCATTCGAGTGCTTTGCATCGATACCCAGGGCAATGACCTCATCCATGACATCGAAAATATTACCGCAGGAATGCCACAGAAACGGCAGACCGGCATCATGCACTAATTTAATGATGCGGCCATACTGAGAGGCAATGTGCTTGCGGAAAACCGTCGGACTGGTTAGAAGCCCGGTCTTAAAGCCCAGGTCGTCACCAAAACGGCAGACACAAAAATATTGACCGTATTTTTTAAGAAAACGATTCCAAATGTTATACATCAAATCGCCAATCCTTGCGTATATTTCCTCAAACAGTGCCGGCTCATCTGCCTGCATAAATGGCAGATACTCAAATCCTACCAAATCTTCACTGATCTCAAAGACCCCGTTGCCTACGCCGCCAACCGCTTTCATACCTGCTGGAAGTTTTTTTACAAGCGCAGCGAATTGCCTCTCAGCGGTATCCCAAAATCGCCGAGGTATATCATCCCATGGAAAAGCGTCAAAATCTTTCCTGCTTTGGATAGGCCCAGGCCTGCCGCCCATAATCGCTCCCCAATTCGGAAGAGAGGGTATGATACACACTTCAAATGAAACTGTATCGTAAGTCATCTCCTTAAAGAAACGACAGTAATTTTCAAAAAAATAATCTACGTCAATTTTGTCGCCTTCCAGTGAATCGGCAAATGTCAGCCCTAATATCTTTTCCATAATCTTCGGGCTTATGATATGCTCATATAATGGCAAGCGGGCAGGCTTTTTATTTTGCGCAGCCGCGACAAGATGCCGGTAATCAGGCCTAAACTCCATAACCTTATTTTCCATTACTTCGTACCACTGTTAATTGCGATGTTTTTCAAGAACAGCAACCTTATCTCGCTTGTTTTGAAATTAGGTCGCTCGGACCAGCCCACAGGGCATAGTCTTTTGCGTACTTCCATCCGCCGGACTCAATATGCGCATCTATCATCGGCATATTTTCCTTAATCATTCGCGTTGTTTCATCCCACGTTTTTATTCCGCTTACAGCATCAAGCACACGAACATTCTGAAGGCCGACGCAGGTGGCGTATTTTAATGCATCTTCAATGGAAAGACCACGCAAAAAAGCGCTCAAAAAGCCAGCTATCGACGAATCGCCGGAGCCTGTTGCGCTGCCGAAGTTGTCCACTACAAATGCCGGCGCCCAAAGTTCACGATTTGACCAGTTGTCAAAATCTTTCGGTTTTGCCTCGCCCATCTTCGCAAAGCCCTCTTTGGAGCCGGTCTTAACATAAAAGCCGCGATGGCCGGACTTGAGAGCCGTCATTTTAGCGCCCATTGCGAGAATCTCGTCAGCAGTCTTTGAATATTCCTGCGGCGTGATGTAATTGATAAGTTCCGCGTTGTTATGCTTGGCCTTTCTCGCGAGAAACTCTTCCGGCCAGAGCATATAGAATGTTTCCTCTATCGAGGGAAGGTGTATGTCGATATACGGCAGAATCCGCTGCAATATCTTTCGCCATGGCGCCTTGCCGGATGGTGAGGATGGGTCGGGCAGCGTCATATCGCAGGAAGTTGTAGCGCCGGAGTCTTTAGCTGTTTTAAAGATTTTTTCAAGCTCTCTGCCTTCATCCGCGAACATCCTGCCCATCAGCGGAGGATAGCCAAAATGAAAATGACGGCACTGCTGTATAAGTTTGGGATTAAGATTTTCAGAACCGAAATAATTGTTGGTGCCGGGATTATGCAAAAAAATACGGTCGATATTCGGAGGCGCGACAACTATCGTATAAGAACTCGATTGGCCGGACATCACTCCAATACCTTCGGCGTTGCCGCTTGCCTTGAGTATATCGACAGTAAGCTTGCCCAAAGTATCGTCGCCGGCACACGCGCAGAAACACACTTTGCTGCCCAGTGTCTTCATATTGAGGCCGGTATTGGAAACCGGTCCGCCTGTGCTGATTTTCGCATCGCCGACATTAACCAATTTGCCGGGACGCATTATATCGGAGATATTTCTCAATCCCGTATCTGGAAAACGAGGAATGATATCAATACACAAATGGCCGGCAATCATTATATCATACAATCGGGACATTCAAACTTCTCACTTTCTTAAAATAACTTGGTTTTAATTTCCACCGTAAAGATTTTGTACGGCTTAATCGTTACAGAAATATCATTTTGTTTTGAAATTAATATCTTCTTTTGAGGACTCTCGTTTAAATTTGTCTCCCAGGCTTCAATGATTGGGGTATGAAATCTAATATCTGTCGTTTGAATCTCAGAGGTTGGATTATAGACCCGCACAACATACGCATTTCCTGTCTCTGCTTTTTTAAGAGCTGAAAATCTAACCATAGAATTGGTAATCGCAAAAAGAGAAGCCTCTCCGGCAGGCAGATGACCTTCATTTTTGCGAGTTTGCACTGGTATCGCAGGAACATTAAATAGCTCTGCGGCCAACGGGATATTCGCATCTTGCCAGTTGCCGGTGTGCGGCCTTATTGCATAACTAATTGAATGACAGCCAAAGCACTGACCGCCCTTCTGTGAAGGGAAATCAGACCCAGCTCTTATTTCCGTACAAATCCAATCCTTAACCGCGCGAAGCAGCGACAACGCCACTGTCCTCTCTTGATTATCAAGGACTTCATATTCCATCAAACTGTCGTTAATAAACGCAATGCCTATTTTCCCATCGCTTACATCTACAAAATTATTTTGCGGCAGCGTCGCCATATCAGGCCAGACAGTATTTTTATCCGGCCCCTGTGGACGTATCGCTCGATGGTCAACTATAAAATGTCCGCCGGCGTCAGCATGTGTGGCCTTTTCAAGACCAGAGGGAAACATTGCCCGCAAATAATGATTCTCATGTCTATTTTCAAAATCAACACGCACGCGAACAAACTCTTCGCCCATACACAGCGTTGCAGAGGTACGAATTTTCAAATCAACAAGTTCATCATTCATCCGCTGCCGTTCATCATGACCGCGGCGAGGTAATTGCATAACTATTTCGCTGGCAAGTGTCGCACGCAATGGCCCGGCATCTTCCGCCCATATACGTGCATTACTGCCCAAAGATGTATGAATCTGGTCAAATACAGGACGTTGATTGATCCAATAATTGCCTAATTCTCCACGGTCTTCGTAATAGTTCAGGTTGCTCCAGGTACGCCCCAGCCCCTTATGTGTCAAATTAAACGTTCCATTGGGATTTACTTCTAATATCAGATGCTCATTCTCCAGAGCATTTGGCGACTTAAGAACCGCACCTGTCCTGGTAATGGCGGTATTATGCGGCACTGATGTATCACGCTCCTTATCATTCATACTTACACGGAAAATTTTATATCCGCCGGCAGGAATTGTGCCTGTATCAAAGAAAACACGATGACGCTGGCAATAAAACGGAAACGCGCGAGTATGTATCTCCGCGACACAATAAGCCTGTTCGCTGCTCCCTGACCACTGTATGCCAATCGCTGCGCCTTTAGCGTCAAACATCTGCACCTCGTTTGTACTGCCGCCGCCAAATATAGCTGATGCCGAGGCCATAGGCATATTTACCCACGCTTCAACTATTTCTTTACGAGGAAATGGCAGTGAATTAAATACTGTAAGTAAAACATCATCGTCCTTGAATCCGCTCGTATCGATTCGGGATACCAGTTCCTGCATCGCGCGATTGCCTATCGTTTGCGAAAGGTCAACCACCTGCGCAAGCCTGTTGCTCACGTCCTCGACTGTCTTATCCTGAGTTACGCCGTTAATAGAATCATGCGGATGAGAATCAAGCAGGTACATCCACGCTTTGTTAATAAAGCTGTCCTGAGACGCGGCGCCCAATATGCCGGCGATAACAGACAGCGGTTCAGCCCACCGAATAAGTTTATTCTGGGCGAGTTTATTGAGACGTTTAAGATATAACCGCGTCGAAAGAGCGTTGCCTGTAGCCGCCCCGGCGGGACCATCGCGAAGTTCGCCATATACTACCGGAATTTTTGAACGGTCGATTTTTTCTCGCATTAAACCAATGTATTCAGGCATTGTAGTGTGTACCCAAACGCGATTATTCGACTTGTCAACTTCATTGAGGCGTTTAACCATTTCAGGAAACATTTTCTGAGCGGCAGTATAGTCGCAGCCGTTCATCATAAGTTTGTCGTTCTCAAGAACGCTTTCCGCCATCGTCCCCCAGCATTCTTCAACAAGTTCAGGAGTGATAGTTTCGGGATGCCACGATTTAGGGGCATCAAGTCTGAAATGGTCTTGTTCCATCTGCTCGCTGTCTGCCCTGTGATACGCAGCGCCGCCTTTAGACCAATCGTATTTCCATTCAGAACCTTCATGATAAATGCCGAACAACGAAGACAAATGTATCTTGAAATAAAAATTCTGCCTTCCCCATTCTCCAAAGCGGGTTGACAACAGTTCGCTGCCGTCAGGAGCACGCCAGATAAATTCACATTGAGGGGCGCGATGTTTATCAACGCGCTTTCCTACCATTGCGACATCCATACCGAAACCGGCATAAATCTGCGGCAATTGCGATGTCTGACCCCAGCCGAATGGGGTATAACCTGCTTTGAATGCGCCGCCTAATTCTTCAGATTTGCGAATGCCCCACAGCAAATTTCGCACCATCGCCTCGCCATCGACGGGATATTCATCCGGCAGCGTGTACCACGGGCCTATCTGGAGTTTGCCTGCGCATACAAGCGATTTTATACGACCGGCCATCTCGGGACGTATATCGAGATAATCCAGGACAGGAGAAACCTGGCCATCCAGTAAAAAGCCGGGATAAATCTCTTTTTCAAGAATCTCGATAAGCTCATCAATAAAGTTCACCAGCATCAAACGTGTTTCCCATATCGGATAACGCCATTCACGATCCCAGTGTGTATGAGAAACTATATGCCCGATTGTTTTTTTTTCGATATTATGCTTTTCCATATATCCTGCCTTAAAAATATTTCTACTTATATGCCTGAAGAACTATCCGATTTAAGAAGGTTGTAAAAATAATCCCATACCACTGACTTTGTCCCATCGGGCTTAATAAGCCAGAAACCCCTTACTTCATCATTGCTCTTGACAGGAACTTTTATATCAGCTTTCGCTTCATTGCAGTAAAGCTGCCAGTACACTATATAGGGGCATCCCCAGGCAAGACCCTTTTCAGTAACATTACGAACAACCTTTACTACTGCCTGCTTATCGCCGTCATCGTTCTCCGGCAGCCCATATTCGCTTATGAACACATTTTTATTGCCGAAGTACTTGCTGTCCTGTGCATTCTTGGCAATATAATCCAGCGCCGTAGTTATTTCTTCCGCCGGGTGAATACCCCCGATAACTGTCGAATCCCACGCTGAATAGGCAATCAAATCCAGTTTTACATACGGGATAACAGAGTTAACCATATTGGCCTGGCCTTCTTTTATGGATTTGATCACGTTGACCACTTCCGCGGCGTTATAAACCTTTACCCCGTGCATACCAACATCAGCGCGAGCGCGGTTAACTCCATTTTGCCGGGCTTGCAGCCATTTGACCATATTCTTAAGCCGTATTTGAGGCGCCTCGGTTTCGAAATCATGTTTGTCTCTCAAGTGCCAGTCGCCTTCATGATGAGCGAATATGAATGTTTTGCCTGTATTTTTATACGTTATAAGAAAATGTTTTGTCAGTTCATAGAACTGCTGTTCTTCATCGCGCATATCATCGGCGGTCATTCCCGTAAGCCAGTAGTAATCCTGCTTGTTCATCGCCATGACCTGCAGAATATACGTGGTAAAAGGCTTGTTAAAAAGTTTCTTCCAGTACGGCAATTTTGCGCCTTCGACCAGCGAGTTGGCCTTCGGCCATTTCGAATTATATGGGTACATTACATCAGGCGTTTCCTCGCCGTTGTAGAACCATACCTTGATAACGCCGGCTCCCATTTCGAGCAGTCTGTCCGCGCCTTCGTTAAGAAAATCTTCTTTCCCGAAATAATAACAGCCCCTGACATGTGAAGAGCCTATGACATCGCGGAGATTGCGATTGATGCTGTTAAAAGATTCGCTGTGTGATTTAGAAGATTTTTCAACGTCTATGTTCTGACCGGAACATCCCGTCAGAATACAGGCGATGGTAATACACAACAACAGATAACGGTATGTATTAGTCATAACATTATTCCTTCCTGAATATTATTTGTTTGTTATCATTTCTTTTACGATTCACACTTCACTTTTTGGATGATGCGGTAAGCAATCGATGGAAATAATCCCATACCACTGACTTTGTCCCATCGGGTTTAATAAGCCAGAAACCTCGTACGGCATTATTGTTATGAACCGCTGCAAGGGGAGTCCTTGGTATTAAATCAGATTGATACGTCGGCAACTCGCCAGGCGTTGTCTGTTTATCAGGCTTTAACTCATTACAGTATAATTCCCAATACACAATATACGGACAGCCCCATGCCAATCCGACATCCACAACATTAGCCATAGTTTGTTGAACACGTTCAGGCGAAAATTCATTTTCCGGCAGGCCAAATTCACCCAAATACACATTCTTCGAACCAAAATCAGGGCTATCGGGAACATTGGCAGCTATAAAATCCAATGCGCTGCGAAGTACATTCGGATCGTTATAATGATCTACGCACGAATCCCAGGAAGAATAGGAAACCAAATCAACATTTGTATAGGGCAATACCTTATTGACTATATTCGGTCGGCCGGTCTGCATTGAAGACACCACTCGATTAACTTCTGCAGCGCTGTAGACCCGTACGCCATGCTGACCTATTTCCTTTTTGGCCTGATTTACTCCTGCCTGACGAGCGTTTAACCAGATAACCATATTAGCAAGAGCTTCTGGCCTGGGGTCTTCATCTAAATTAAAATGCCCGCGAGTCATCCAGTCGCCCTCCCAATGTTGAAGAACAAATGTTTTGCCGCTGTCCTTGTATGTTGTTAGAAAATGCTTGGCTAATTCATAGAACTGACGCTGTTCATCTTTTTCCTGCTCTTTAGTTATACCGTCACGCCAGTAATCTGCCGAGCGACCCAACGATGTAACCACCAGGATATACGTCGTAAATGGTTTGTTAAACAACGTTTTAAAATACGGAAGCTTGGCGCCATCAACAAGACTATTCGCTTTTGGCCAGTTTGAATTGAATGGATACATAACTTCGGGATGCTCATTTCTTTTCCCATAGAACCAGACTTTGATAACATGCGAACCCATCGCCAAAACCTGGTCGGCGCCTTCATTAAGGTAATCTTTGTCGGTCAAATAATAATTGCCGGCGGTATGCGTTGTACCCAGAATATCGGGTAGCGACTTTTTGACAGACGTTTGTGTGGTACTATTCACGGTTGTCTCCTTTCTGGAGCATTTGCTGCAGCCCGACAAAATCAATGCCATAAGGCCAAGCGCTTTTAATAATTGCAACTTCATAAACACTTTTTTTTCAATAATCACAATTTCACAATATCCGCTATTTTAAAATCATTACTGTTTTTAATTGTGCGAAACCACACTGATGACTATCAATCATTATTTCCCTGGAGGGCAAACTTCCTTATCATATAAATCACATGACTCATAATTCTCCGCCGGCAGATGCCTATACCAGAACAAATACATCCCCGTCAAACTTATCGCCAGCAGACTAAGAGTAATAAAAAAGCTCTTGTATGCGCCTATTATCAGCAGCATAGGTGCAAGCAAGACCGTAACCTGCCATCCAAACGCAAATGGCAATGAAATAATGTCATAGAAATGTTCCCGCTTGGTTGCTGTCAATTGCCGAGGGTTGAGTAAATGTTTATACGGCCCCCAAAATCCAAACGGACGGGTTTTCAAATAGAACTTCTCCAGCACTTTGCTATCCGTGGCTGGCGCAAAATATGTCCCAACAACACTCGCGATAAGGCCGATTGCCGTAATAAAAACAAACTGCTGCCATTCCGGCATTTCTTTAAACAGAAACCGTTGCAGCACAGCAGCTGTAATCCCTGTGCACGTACCAACCGCAAAACCAACGCCATTAAATCGCCACCAGTAAAAACGTAATGCCGATGGCACAATAAGTCCGCCGGAGAGACCCATCATTAGCCAGCCCCAAATATCGTTAATATTGCGAGTAGTATAAGCCAGCAGGAAGCTTATTGAAACCAGCACGATAGCAAAACCGTAGCTCGCGAAAATAAGTTCTCTATTTGCAGCTTTTGGTCGCAGGTAATTCCTGTAAATATCATTGGTGAAAAAACCTGTGGTCATATTGATGAACGAGTTCATCATTCCCATTGCCGCCGCAAGTAAAGCTACAAGCAGCAAACCGCGTACGCCCATTGGTATATAAAAAAGTATAACCGCAGGCAGGATACGCTCAGGGTCAAAAGTGCCTCCATAGCCCAACAGGCTAAGTTTCTGAGACCAGTCCGCCCCAAGCAGATTTTGAAGTCCGCTTATCAGTGTCTGTGAAAATCTATCCGGATGATTCATAATTTCACATAACAAAGCTGCCCATCTGGGCTGTTCAACTGCACCGACATGCTGCTTGATAAGGCTTGTAGCCTGCGCAAGCACTGTCTGGTCAGGAAAAATATCTTTAATCAGATACATACCTAATACCACAAAGCCCATCATCAAAAACCATCGCATCGCCATCAGATTGCCGAACAGAAAGCTCAACAGCCCGCACTCACGATCATTTCTGGCGCCAAAAAATTTGGGTTCAGCGCCCTGCCCCAACCCCTGTATCACGGTTTTGGCAAGATAAAACAGAGTTATAACCATTAATCCACTGTAGGCTTCGTAGCCCTTGGGCATAGTAGTATGCCATGTTGGCGTTGAGTTCATCCATTCCGCGTTACCGGTAACTTGCGTAACAATTGCACTTAAACCGCTGCCGGCAGACGTTTTTGATATCGCCATAATCGTTACAAAAATTGCCGCAAATATCACAATGCTCATCTGGAAAACATCTGCAATTACAACTCCGTAAAAACCGGCTTCCATGGTGTATATCATGGTAACTATCAACAGAACAAGCGAACATACCCATGGCGGAAATGGCAAAAACATTGAAAGAAACAACCCTGCTCCCACAAACGCGTATGCCAACATCCCAATCGTAAAGATTATAGTTGCTACTACAGAGGCCATCTTAGCGAAATTACCGCCAAATCCCTCACCGAACCGGAAGGTCATCCACTCTGCACCTGTCATGCAGCCGGAACGACGGTGCCATTTGCCCAGCCACAATAATATAAATATCAATACAAGTCCCGCGCCGCCGCGAAACTCAACAAACAAACCTCGAGGCCCAAGCATAAACAGGAATGAGGTAATTATCATCGTTCCTGTCATATCAACCCACGATGCCATGCCGGATATTCCAAGCAGCCACCACGGTATACGCCTGCCGCCAAGAAAATAGTCGCTCAAACTCGCTGATGCACGCTTCTTGAGATAACGCCCTATACATATTAGCGTCAAAAAATACGTCGCTATTATAGCACAATCCAGAAAATTCAAATATTTCATAAAAACTTTGCCTTCCTTACTGCTGCCATATTTATTTTTTCAATAAACTGTCTGGCCTGTGCAAACTCTGCACCTGCCATATTCTCTTATATGAGTGCCTTTGCTCAGAGAGGCATGCTCAAATTAAATCATTACCGGCCGCCATCCCGGTTTCTGGTGACAGGGCATTCTGGCAGAACCGCACCGAATTATTCGGGCAGCTTGCCTGTCATGCACAATTCTTTCAAATAGTTATAGGTATAATTTCGGCTGCCGTCGCCGCGAATCAGCCAAAACCCGCGGAATTCAGCATTATTCCATGAGGGCGAATTCTTAAACTCAGTGTATGGAACACGGTACGGTGTTTTAGGTTCATTGCAGTAAAGTTGCCAGTGAACAATATAAGGGCAGCCCCATTCCAATCCGGTTTTTATCACATTTTCCGTTAATTTTTTTACATCGTCCTGCGAAAATTCATTTTCTGGAATTCCGTACTCTGCGATAAATACGTTCTTTTCACCAAAATATTTACTTTTTACGGCATTTTTCGCAATGTAATCTAAGGTGTCCTTAAGGTCTTTTTTGTCCCTCACACCGCCATAAACGGTTGAATCATACGCTGAATACCCCACGATATCCAAATTAACAAATGGCAAAACTTTATTGACTATATTATCCTGACCCTGCTTCATAGACTTCATAACATTGACCACTTCAGCAGAATGAAAAACCTTGACGCCTTTCATCCCAATTTCAAGACGAGCCTTCTCGACACCGGCCTGTCGCGCATTGAGCCATTTTATTGTATAGCCAAAACGCTCCGGCTGAGTCTCGCAGTTTGGGTCGGCTTTATCTTTAATATGCCAATCCAGCTCAGAGCTGCAGAAAATAAAAGTCTTGCCGGTGTTTTTATATTCGGTCAAAAAATATTTCGCCAGCTCATAAGTCTGCCGCATATCCTCAGCGGCATGCTCATCGGTAATGCCCTTGGCAAAATAGTAACTCGGCACACCCATCGACTGATGGTAAATTAGGAATGTAGAAAAAGGTTTATCAAAGAATGTCTTCCAATAGGGAACTTTTGCGCCTTCGACAAGGCTGCTCACTTTAGGCCATTGCGAGTTATAAGGATACATTATGTCTGGAGTCTCTTCTGCATTGTAGAACCATACCTTTATTACTCTTGAACCGAGTCCTAAAATTTCGTCAGCCCCTTCATTGAGAAAATCTTCCTTTGTAAAATAATATCTTCCTATAACATGTGACACCCCTATGACATCCCTGAGATTTCTTTCCTGCGACGTATTGTTCATTTTTTGACATCCTGCAAAAACAATAACCGTCGTTAGGATAAAAACCAACTTTAGAGATTTTTCCAACATTGCTATACCGCTCTCAATCGAGAATTTCCATAATTTTCAATCAGAAAACACCTTGTGCCCGGCGAATAGCGTATATGAAAGATTATAAGTTGTCAAAAGAAAAAATAGCCGATAATCTGGGGATAACCTATTAATACGGGGACATCTGATTTGGCCACTTTCTGCGATACCTGGCCAGCCCGTAAGCGCCGTAAAAACCGTGTGTTTTTTTACTCATTTCAGGGATAGATTCCTCTTGTCTGGAGTAAAACCTGTTATTTTTTCAATCTCTGTTTTATATTGCGGGAAATGCTTAACGGCGCCATCTTTTTACCGGCGGCATAAATGCTTCTTTTCAGGCCAAATTCAATTGCTTTTAGGCGAATTGAACTGGGATTTGTGCCAATTCTCTTTGCGACTTGGGGATTTGTTTCAAAAGGAAAATATTTCTTCAGGATGGCTATATTCTTAGCTGTCCATATCGGCGGCTTTCTTAGCCCAATATGCTTTGCTTTGGCCTTGACAGATTGAACGCTGCGCCCAAGTTTTGCTGCAATAGCTTTCTTTGAGAGTTTCCCGTGCCAATGCTCAAGCTGCTTCAGTTCCTGATTTGTCCAAAACTTCTCCTGGGTATGGTGTTTGTTTGGGCAGTTTCTTGTGAAGTGTTTTTTCCATGCCCTGCGCTGGATAGCATTAAATGTCTTGCCGAGTTTTTCTGCAATTTTTTCTATCGGCCACTTGGCAATATGCTCTTCTATAAATGTGTCCTCTTCAATAGTCCATGAGTTTTTTCTTGGAGCGTTGCTTGTAAGCTTCAGCCTTCTTCCCATTACTTCGACCGCTTTTTTTGTTCGACCAAGTTTTTTGGCAATATAATCTTTGCTTTTTTCAGGATACAGCTTTTTTAGGATGTCAATTTCACTGTCAGACCATCTATTAACGCCAGATCCTGTTTTTCGTACCAATCCCTGCTCTTTAAACTCGCCAAATAATTTAAGTTTTCTTGTCTTTGCCTGTACTGCCTGCTTGGTTCGGTTGAGTTTTTTTGCAATGTCGCCGTTGCTTAAATTGAGATACATCCTTCGCAATTCTCCAATTTCATCTTTAGTCCATGGATTTTCATTTTGCGGAGGCTGTGGTACTCTATAACCGCCGGCCCAGTCCTTTTTAATGCCTAATTTCTTGGCCTTGCTCAAGACGCTTGCTGTCGTTCTGCCCAAAATCTTTGCGATATCCTTGTTATGGGTCATGGGGTATAACTGCTTCAATCGGCGAATTTCTGCTTTGGTATAGAGTTTAAATTCAGGACCGTTTTTCATGCTCTTTACTCCAAAAAAGTTGACGTTGAAAACAATATAATAAATTGTGATACTTTCAACAATGATTTTATGGACAATTAAAAGTTAATTGGGAAACGCCAGACTACGAAATATAAGAACTGCCATTTTTATGGCAATACATTTATGGGGGAAAATTTTTCAGTTTAATTTTTTTGGATTTTTAATTTAAGTGGTAATAGGTATGGATTGTGGTGTTTTGGGGAATTGTGAGGGGAATATTTTTTCTTGACATCTGATTCCTCTTTGGTGTAGGGACTGTCAAGAATCTTTCGCACTTTTTTTCATAGTTCTTTCAATGGTCATGGTTGTCTCTTGCCTGCCACCCCATGGGGTGGATTTTTTTATCGGTCTATCCGGCAACCCCTAACAAATTTTCTG
>JBAZTW010000005.1:0-9105 GCA_041661665.1 Phycisphaerae bacterium
GACGACGATTCCCGCTGTGCCGGCTTCTTTTAATTTCAAAGCCCGCTGTGCGAAAGTTTCGCCGGCGCCTTCATTGAAGCAATTAAACACATATTTCGAATAGACAGGCACATTCGAGCGGTACTTCAGAAATCCACCCGCAGGCATAATGTGGTCGGTTGTAATTTTGTCGCCGCATTTGAGCAGGATTTTGCCGCTAAGATTGTCGGGCAGTTTTTTTGCCGCTTCGGGAACAACGATAGTCTCGCCGCGAAGAACTTTTACGCTTTCACGTTCCTTTTCGCTCATCGGCTTTTCAATCATATTATCGTCAACCATAAAATCAGCAGGCACATCAATCTTTGGATATTCGATTCCTGCCTTGCGCGGGTCCGTGATTTTGCCTTCAATCGCCGCAATTACCGCAACTTCCGGACTGGTCAAAAATACCGTGTCATTTTTCGTGCCGGTTCTGCCAGCGAAATTCCTGTTGAATGTTCGTACCGAAACCGTACCATCAGCGGGCGAAAATCCCTGCCCTATGCAAGGCCCGCAGCCGGATTCGAGAATTCTCGCACCGGATGCGATAATATCAGCCAACGCTCCATTTTGAGCGAGCATATTCATAACTTGCTTGCTGCCCGGCGCGATTGCCAGTTCAACGGCGGGGTGGACAGTTCTGCCTTTCAAGGCTTTCGCCACTAACATTAAATCGGTGAAGCTGGAATTTGTGCAGCTTCCAATCGCGACCTGATTGACGGCAGTTCCTTCGAGCGATTTTATGGTTTTGATATTGTCCGGCGAAGGCGAACAGGCCGCCATCGGCTCTAATTTCGATAAATCAATTTCGATAACCCTGTCATATTCACAGCCTTGGTCAGCGGCCAAAAGCTGATAGTCTTTTGCTCTATTCTGGCCTGTGAGGAATTTTTTCGTCTGCTCATCGGATGGGAAAACGCTTGTTGTTACGCCAAGCTCTGCTCCCATATTGGTTACGGTTGCCCTTTGCGGTACGGTCAGGTTCTTCACGCCATCGCCGAAGTATTCCACTACGCATCCGACATTGCCCTTCGTGGTTAAGATGCTCAGCAGTTTGAGAATGATGTCTTTACTCGCGACCCAGTCCTGCAATTTGCCGGTAAGTTTAACGCCGATGACTTTCGGGCAGGTGATATAAAAAGTTCCGCCACCCATCGCCACCGCGACATCAAGGCCGCCTGCGCCGATGGCCAGCATCCCGATTCCGCCGCCGGTGGGGGTGTGCGAATCGCTGCCGAGCAAACTTGCGCCGGGACGACCGAATCGCTCAAGGTGAACCTGATGGCAGATTCCGTTGCCCGGCCGGGAGTGGTAAGCTCCGTATTTTGCCGCCGCGGTTTGTAGATATAAATGGTCGTTATGGTTTTCCGAGCCGAATTGGCTCATATTGTGGTCGATATAGCTTACCGATACCTCGGTTTTGACGCTGTCGATGCCCATTGACTCAAACAGCAGAAATGCCGTTGTGCCGGTCGCATCCTGCGTAAGGGTCTGGTCGATTTTTATGCCTATGGATTGGCCTTTTTCGAGTTGGCCGTCAATAAGATGTTTTTCAAGTATTTTATAAGTTAATGTCTTTGCCAAGTTTAACTCCGACTGATTTACGGATATCCTTAAAATTTTGCCGCAGAAACACAAAAATAACATTCTATTAGAGATTCCCTTTATTTTCCATTTTTTTTTGCTAAAATCACCGACCAATGTTTTATTAAGTTATTTTGTGAAATAAAGGGGTCAGACCCCTTTATTTCTTGCCTTAAGTTATTTATGGAAGGAAAATGATGGAACACAACAAAAAACAATGTCCGGGCAAGGCAAAATACCTGGCCGGCAAGAGAATTCTGCCAAAGGCGACCGATTCTGCCACCAGCATCGTCTCGCTGGTTGACAATATGGACGCCTACAACGGCGGCAGACTCCGCGCTGCCTGTCATCTGCTCCGCGACAGGTACTCAAAGGAAGATGTAACCATAGGCCTGAGTCTGGCCGGAGCTTTAACACCCGCAGGGCTTGGGCCATCGACGGTTATTCCGCTGATGAATCACGGCTTTGTCGATTGGCTCTCCGCCACCGGCGCAAATATGTATCACGATATGCACTATGCGTTAAATCTGCCGTTGTTCAGGGGCAGCCATAATGTTGACGATGCTGACCTTCGCGATAAGGGCGTTACACGAATTTACGATATTCTGTTCGATTACGAAGATGTTCTGATGGAGACCGACAGAATTCTCCGCAAAATGCTCTGCCGTCCGGAATTCCAAAAGGAAATGGGCACTCGCGAATGTTATTACCTGCTGGGCAAACTTTTAGATGAATACGAGAGAAAGAATAACACCGGCCAAGTAAGTATCTTGGCCGCCGCGTATAGAAACGGCATTCCTGTCTTTACATCATCGCCGGGAGATTCGACGATTGGTATGAATGTTGCCGGCCTGGAACTGCTCGCAGAAGCCAAGGGACTGAAGGATAAATTCAAACTCAAAATCAATCCGAGCATCGATGTCAATGATTCAACCGCGATTGTATTGAACGCCAAGAGATACGAAAAAGGCAAGACAGGCGTAATCCTCATTGGCGGAGGCAGTCCAAAGAACTTTATGCTCCAGACCGAGCCGCAGATTCAGGAAGTCTTAATGATTCCCGAAGCCGGTCAGGATTATGATATTAACATTACCGATGCCAGACCTGACACAGGCGGTCTTTCCGGCGCGCCGCCGTCAGAGGCCGCAAGCTGGGGCAAAATCGACCCGAAGCAGCTCGACGAGACAGTAACCAGCTATCTTGATGTAACGGTTGCTTTCCCGATTATGACTGCTTATGCGATGGCGACGACAAAGCCGAAAAAGCAAAAGAGATTATATGACCGCGGCGAAGAACTCCGCCAGAAACTCATCGAGTCGTACCTCGAAAATAACAAAGAGGTCGAAATGCTTAAAGGCCTGATGCAGAAGCTCTAAGTTTCGTGATATAAGTCAGTTAAGTAAATAAGAGAGACTTGCATTAATAGTGCAAGTCTCTTTTTTTATGTGGATATTTTGGTTGAGTTTGGAAAAAGAGGGGGTATAATTATTGCGAAGCATCAGGCCTTGATGAAGCAGCTAAAAACAATTCACAGGGCAAAGAATGGCAACTGAGGAAAATCAAAAATAGTTTTCACAATATTTAATGAGGATTTGCAATGGCGAAAGAATGGTTGGATCATGAAATAAGACCTGTTCTCGAATATCTCACCCCCCAGACTTTTCTTGGCGAAGAAGATGCCAAGGATGAATGGAATGAAGAAAATAAAGCAGCAAATTTGTTTTTGCATACCAGTAGTTATAAGAACTTTATACAGCCAAACTCCATTTTTCTTTTTGGTCGTCGAGGAACGGGCAAAACAGCTATGATGCGTATGCTTAAGCATGAGGTTAATGCAAAGAATAGTAAATATTATTCATATGTTTATATCATTGGCGAAGAAAATGCTTATCATAATTTAGCAACTCATATACGATCGAGCCCTTATGCAAATCTTCCAGAACCTGAATTAGTATACCAACTTACAAGTAAATGGCTTTGGATAATTATGATAGGAGCGATGACTTCAGTGGTTAAAGCTAAGCATAATTTAAAAGATATAGATATTAAAAATGATATTCTGTCGATAAAAAAGTATTTGAATGCTTGCGCCCCTGATTCCGCCCATGTTATTTCGTCCAACCATGAGATGAGCCCTGTTGCGATGGCTTTAGGTGTTGTTATTGATGAATTGAATGCAGTTGATTATTCATCAACAAAATTTGGTGCGGCTATTTTAAAAATCACAAAACGTCTCTTTAGTCCAGCTTATACGGAAGCTTGTCAAGCGTTAGCTCGTGTTATAAAAAGTTCAGAAAAGTTATGTTTGGTAATGATAGATTCTATTGAATTATATGACTTAAAAGATAAAATAGTTCAAGCAGTTATAACTGCTTTAATGGAAGCTGCGCGAAAAGTTTATGGTTATAGAAATAATGATGGTGTTATTGTAAAAGTTGCATTTCCAACAGAAATATATCCACGACTTTCTACGCTGAATCAAGAAAAAACTGAAGGCAAAAACCTTTTTATTTTATGGCAATATCGCGATCTTGTTAGCTTGCTTGGCAAAAGATATATGCAATTAATTGAGGGAAAGAATGTTTCTCTTGCGGATTTGGAAAGTATGGATGACCATAATAAAGCCAGAGGCTATTTGTATAAACATCTATCTCCCAAAATTCGTACTACTACCAATATTGAGTTTGATACTATAGCGTATATTATTCGTCATACGCACAAAAAACCTAGGCAAGTAATATTATTACTCAACATCATACTTACAGTTGCAGAAAAGTTAGGTGAAAGAATTGAAAATATTAGCTCTCAGATGGTTAAGCATGGTATACATGCTCGTTTAGATATGCTGGTTAATGGAACATTGGATACCTATAGAATGATATGTCCAAGACTGGATGAACTGGTCAAGCGTGGATTAACCGATGCACCAAGCGAGTTTGATTATTCTCGGCTTGATCAACAAATGAAAGAGTTGCATTCACTTCGCCGACAAATAGGTATTGGTTCTGAAGATATTAAACGATTATTCCTTGAGAGTGGTGTTATTGGGATCAAGCGTGAACGTCATAATTTTCCTAATGATAATAAGATTTTACTAGCTGGTTTATTTGAATATCAGGTTAAAGGGACTTTGTTTCTGACTAACAAGTCTATTTGCGTTATTCATCCTATGTTTTATCAAGAGTTACACACAGATATTGATAGAGATACTTTTGTATATCCTATGCCAGCAGAAGAGGAAGAAAAAGAAATGCTAGCGGAGATGGGGATTACCTTAGGCAATCCAACCTAATAAATTTTAAAAGAAACAGAACCCTTACTGCTGAACCAACAAAAGATGATATTTCATTGTAAAGAATAGCAGAAAAAGACATAATTAGTTGAAATATTAAGAGGTAGGACGAGTATCGAAGAAGCAAAGATAGGATAATGGTAGGATAAAATTAGTGGAAATGTGATATGAATTTTATGATGTGTGACAAAGGGCGAAAAATATGGACACGTTTCTGAGCATACTTTCAGGCGGTGCAACAGGTGCAATTTTAATATGGCTTTTACGTGGTTGGATTTCCGAGCGTCTCAAACAATCAATCCAGCATGAATACTCGCAGAAGCTCGAAACTTATAAGGCAGAGTTGAATGCCAAAATTCAAACAATCAGACATGAAAACGAATTGCAACAACTTAAAACTTCTCTTTTTTTTGATCACCAGCGTAATGCCTTCGCAGGCATTCTTGCAAAAATAGCGGAAGTCAACCAGATGTGGATCGATAAAGAGTATGTAAATGAGGAGGGTTTAACCGGTGCAGTTCCGCATGAGGCTTATAGGCAACTTCATGCTATATATTATCAACATCAACTTTTTCTGGATGCTTCTTGTATTACTGCAATGGAATTGATATTTGAATGTTACCAAAGCTCATTTCCTTGTGATGATGGATCGGGTAAACTACAGAGTAGAGACGCCAATTTAGCATATGATGCAATCGAGTATCTTCAACCTCGTTTAGCTGAGTTGTTTCAGAATAGAATTGGCATAACTATGTCAGAACAATCTGAACAAGAGATAGCATTGTTTGGAGCTATTCGTCTGCTTAATCGATATCATTTTAGGGAAATTGATTTTCCAGTTAAAGAAGCTTTGAAACTAATTTATGGTGATACGCCTGCAAAAGCTGTGGCTAAGGCGGAAGAAAATTTCGATGAGTTGGTCTTAAAACTTCAGCGGTTCCAAGATTATCTTAGACGTAAAGGTGGTTTTTTCCATGAAGCAGCAACACAGACTTCGAGGTACTTAGAAATATTAAGAGCTCACAAGCAATAGGTAAAAAATTGTTCCAAATCAATTCAGTGTACAAATAAAATCTTGATTATGGGGGAATTATCTATTATTTTAACACAGACTGACGCAGACTGTAACAAACAGTGACTAAATACAGACAAAAAAGGGATTTATGAAGCAAGAACTTATAAAATTAGCAGAAAAGCACGGCACGCCGCTGTTTATTATCGACCATGATAAAATACGGGCCAATTATCGCACGTTTAAAAAGCATCTGCCAAACGTACAGGCGTATTACGCCGTCAAGGCCAACTCCAATCAGGAAATCATAAAGACGCTGTTTGCCGAGGGCGCCAGCTTCGATGTCGCCTCATATAACGAGTTTATGCAGATTTACAACCAGATAAAAAGCTTCGACCACAAGGACAAGAAGTTTTTCGTCTGGGACAAAATCATCTTTTCCAATACGATAAAAGACGCCGACACACTGGCGAAGATTAAGAAGTACAAGCCCCTGATGACGTTTGATAATACCGATGAGATAAAGAAAATCAAGCAGCATTGCCCGACAGCGGGTCTGGTTTTGCGTCTGAAAGTCCCCGATATAGGCTCACAGGTCGAAATGAGTTCCAAATTCGGCGCTGAGCCCGGCGATGCCGCCGACCTTATTCAGCAGGTGTACGATACCGGCCTTGAGGTTGAGGGCTTGAGTTTTCACGTCGGCAGTCAGTGCGGCAATTTTGATAATTACACTGCCGCTCTGCATATAACATCTGAAATTTTGAACAACGCACGCCAAAAAGGCTTCGGCCTGAAAATCATCGATATTGGCGGCGGATTTCCAGCGAAATATGATGCGCAGTCGCCGAAATTTGTGAACCTTGCGAAAATTATCGCTGCCGAGTGCAAGCGGCTGTTTCCCGCTGATGTCGAGCTGATAGCTGAGCCGGGCAGGTTTATGGTTGCTACGGCAGCGACGTTAGTCAGCGAAATTATCGGCAAGGCCCGCCGCGACGGCAAAATCTTCTACCACATCAACGACGGCGTTTATCATACGTTCTCCGGCATTGTCTATGACCACTGGCAGCCGAATTTTTCAGCCTTTAAGAAGGGCAGGACAGAGGTTTGTGCCGTGGTTGGCCCGACCTGCGACAGCTTTGACAAAATCTCGCTTTCGGAGAATCTGCCTGCTGATTTGCAAATCGGCGATATGTTTTACACGGTGAACATCGGCGCATACAGCACAGCTTCATCGACGAAATTCAACGGTTTTGACGGCGCGAAAATACTGCACATCAATCAGTAGCCAGTAGCCAGTAGTCAATAGATAGTAGAAAGTAGAAGGAATCGGCTTCGCCGATGAAATTAAAAAAAACAGCGTGGGCTTCCGCCGTCGCTAAAGCTATGGCGGACAAGAAGAGCCCACCCTACAAAACTACGACAAGACAGGTCGACGCGACAGGGCGGCGAAGGCTATTTTTACGCTGTTTTTTAATTTCCTTGCTGTTTTCGCTTAATTTGTTAGCATAGCGCTTTAAGGGTGGCTCTAAAAATTGGCCATCAAATACGAGCAATGAACAATTGAGGAATCGCCTACGGCGATAGAGTTTTGATGACCCCCAGAATAAATCTGGGGGCTAAATACGTTGCCGTATCGGCAACGGCTAAACAAACTGACCGCTTCATTACTGTCGCGGCTCTGATTTTTACAATTTGCGCGAAAGGATTTGAATTGAAGGAAAGTAAAAAACAGGTATCACGTGAAATCGGGCTGGAAATCGGCCATTTGGTCGGCAAAGGATTGTTTAAGCTCGACCACCTGCACTACGGTTTGTGGAAAAAAGGGCTTGAGCCTGAAATTCTGAACCTTCATCTCGCGCAGGAAGAATACTGCAAATTTATCCTTTCGCACATTCCCGCTGAAGTAAAATCAATTCTTGATGTCGGCTGCGGAGCGGGTGCGTTTTCCAAAAGGCTCGTTGACTTAGGTTATAAGGTTGACTGCGTTTGTCCGACCGAATATCAAAATAAACTCGTTGAAGAAAGGCTTGGCAAGACCAGCGAAGTTTTCAAATGTAAATTCGAGGAAGTTAAAACCGATAAAAAATACGATATGGTGATGTTCTGCGAAAGTTTCCAGTATATCGACCTTGATTGCGTACTCGATATGGCAGGGTCGCTTGTAAAACCCGGCGGATATATGCTTATCTGCGATTTCTTCAAAAAGTGCGCTGCTGATGCTTACGGCCTGAAGGGCGGGCATAAACTCGATAAGTTTATGACTGTTATGGATGCCTCGGCGTTTAGAATAGTTGAAGATATTGACCTTACCGCAGAGATGGCTCCGAATATGGATATTGTAGACCGTGCGACGAAAGAGGTAATGATTCCGGTGTTCAGCGCCGGCGACCGATTCCTGCAGAGCAGGCATCCGATTATATTGAAGCTGATTAAATGGAAGTATCGCAAGAAACTTCAAAAGGCTGAAGATAAATATCTCCACGGCAAACGTACAGGCAAGGATTTTATGGAAACAAAATCTTACAGATTTTTCCTCTGCCGCAAAAAATAGCAGTTTTAAGTTGAATGCAGTATAAGGCAAATGCCGACAATAATACCGACGAGGGCGATTGCCTTGAGCGAAAGTCGAAGTTCTCGGAAAATTAGCCCCCCCACGACAAATGAAATTGCAATGCAGCTTGCCCGTATAGTTGAAAGCAGCGAAACAAGAGCCTGCGGATTACTCATTGCGCGAAAATACAGCATATCTGCGGCTATCAGAAGAACAGCGATAACAGGAATGCTCCATCGCCAGACGAAAGGCGTGTGTTTTTTTCTGTTCGGCAGCCAGAACAGCAAGACTACGCTTGCCAGCACCGGCACAATATAAATCGAAAACCACGCTTGCAAAACGAGCGGATTGCATCGCAGGGTCTGAAGCAGATATTTATCGTACATTCCGCAGGAGGCTCCCAGTATGGCTGCAAGCAAAATACACAGTATCCATTTGTTGCTGTAAAAAATTATACCTTCCTTTTTTCCGACGGCTGAAAACCAGTAATATGAAATCGCCATAACTGCAAAACCGAGGTATTGCATAGCGTTGAGGTGTTCGTGAAAAATTATCAGCGCACCGATGAGCGTCCAGACCGGCCCAGTTGCGCCAACAGGCGAGGCAATAGAAATCGGCAGATTTTTTACAGCCAGATAGCTAAGCACC
>JBAZTW010000005.1:9115-67582 GCA_041661665.1 Phycisphaerae bacterium
CAAGCAGAGTCTTGGCGAGTATGTGCAGGTGGATTGAAAAATCAGCGTGGGGAATAAACAGGCTGACCCTGTGCATATAATCCGGCGCGAATCGCGACAGTAAAATTACAGGGAGAACCAATAACGCACCGCATACCGTTGCCAGAAACAGAACTGGTAGAGTGGCGTTTTGCTTTAAAGCGTGTTTTCTGCTAACATCGTAAAAGCCGAGAAAACAGGCTGACATTATGCCGAGGTATAACCACATATAGCAGTCAGTAGTTGATAAATGATGAACACACTTCCACTGTGAGCGGCTTAATAAGCCATCTATTGATTGTCCTGGAAATGTAAAATAAAAGCCCCGTTTTAACACAGGGCTTTTCGGTTTTTAAACGGACAAACCTTAGGCAGGTGTTACGTTTGTAGCGCAGGGGCCTTTTTTGCCCTGTCCAACTTCAAACTTAACCTTCTGGCCTTCGTCAAGAGATGCATAACCGGAAACTTTTACTTCAGAATGATGGACGAACAAATCAGAGCCGCCCTCGTCTGGTGTAATGAATCCGAATCCTTTGCTTGCGTTAAACCACTTTACTGTTCCTGTACTCACTTTAATACTCCTAAAAAACTTTATCTCTCAAAATTTAATTTATGGGGGATACTACCGAGAGATGAAATAATAAGCCCTAAACTTTTACTAATACTAAAACTACTCCGAGAAAAACAAACTTTTCATCATTGATAACATATTCGGCAGAGATATGCAACAAAAAATATCGTTTTAACAGAAAAATTTTATAAAATAGGGCGAAAACAAGACAGTCTATGTCTTTATGGTGTTTTTGACAGTAAAGCATTTCTTTTCAATTGTCGAAGGCCTGTGCGAAATATGGCAGAATCGGCGAAAACAGCGTCAAAATCGCTTTTTGACCATTTAAAAATTTCTTTAGCGGTCAAATTCAGCCTTTGGGCGGAAAGTTTAAAACCTTTGTTTTTGCAAATAGGGGTTTTTTTATTATATGGACAGGCTTTTATACAGGTGTCGCAGCCGAAAATATAATTTATCTTAGGTTTCAATTTTTTAGCGATTCTGCCTTTATGCTCGATAGTTAGATAACTGACGCATTTGTTCGCATTGAACGGCTGACCTTCGGAGATTGCGCCGGTGGGGCAGGCAGTGAGGCATTTATCGCATTTGTCGCAGTAATCTTTTTGCGGCAGGGGGCTGTCGGGTTCTAACGGCAAATTTGTAATTAGTTCACCAAGAAGCAGGAACGAGCCGATTTGAGGATTTGTGAGCAGGCAGTTTTTGCCGATGAAACCAAGACCTGCGCGTTGGGCTAATGCTTTTTCGGCAAGCGGCGCCGAATCGACGCAGATTTTGAATTTTAAATTTTTGTCTATTTCTTTTTTTATGAACTCGGCAAGAGCGGTAAGTTTTTGTTTTATGAAAGTGTGATAATCCTGATAGAGAGCGTAAGAGGCGATTATGTTTGAAAATTTAGCAGGCTTGTAATTTATCGCTGCGCATATTGCAGATTTTGCGCCGGGCATAAGCAGGGCGGGATTAAAGCGTTTTTCGATGTTATTTTGCAGCCAGGCCATTTTGCCATGATTGCCGGCGGCGAGCCAGTCTTTGAAATATTCGATTTTGTCAGCGTCGAGCGGCTCTGCGGACGTTATGCCTACAAGGTCGAAACCTAAGTCGTGAGCCTTTTGCTTGATTTTATATACTGTATGAGGCATAAGTTATACGCACCTGTCGCTGTCGCTCCAGGCTCTGTTTTTATGACCGGTCGCTTACGCTCGCGGCTCTGAACCCCCACCGCGGGGGTGGGGGCTAAACACCTTAATATTTTGAGACGTTTATTTTCTGCATTGAGCCTGTAACAAGAAAAACGGTGCGTTCGCAGATATTGGTTACTCTGTCGGCGATACGTTCAAAATTGTGCGATGCCCATATAAGATAGGTTGCGTTGGTTATGGTATCAGGCTTTCCAATCATACACGACAGTAATTCGTGATATGTCTTTTCGTATAGTTTATCAACCTCGTCATCTTCATCGCAAATTTTCGCAGCCAGGTCGCTGTCGCGTTCTATAAACGCTTTGAGGCTTCTATTGAGCATATCAAGGCCCTTATCGGCCATTTGAGGAATATCCGCAAGCGGCTTTACCAGGGGCTCTTTTCCTAACATAATGACGATTTTGGCGACACCCTCGGCATAATCGCCGATTCTTTCCAAATCCGTAATGATGTTCATAATCGCAATTATTTCCCTTAAATCCGAGGCGACCGGCTGCTGAAGAGCGATTAGATTGATGCAGTTTTCCTCTGTTTCCCAGCGTTTGCGATTTATTATCATATCATCGTCAACGATTTTTTTTGCGGCATCGACATCGCGGTCTTTAAGAGCAGAAATTGCGCGACCGACTGCGGCGGAAACCGTACAGCCCAAGTCCATCATCTCGTTTTCGAGCTTGTTTATATGTTTTCTGAAACGTTCTCTTGCCATAATAATATACTCCTATTAGCCGAATCGGCCTGTTATGTAATTTTCAGTTAGTTTTTCTTTCGGATTCGTGAACACCTGCGTAGTTTCGCCGAATTCCACAAGTTCTCCTATATACAGAAAGCCGGTATAGTCTGACACTCTTGCGGCCTGCTGCATATTGTGAGTTACAATCACAAGGGAATAATCATTGCGTAAAATTCTTAAAAGTTCTTCGATTTTCAGCGTCGCCATCGGGTCGAGAGCCGAGCAGGGTTCGTCGAGCAGGATTATTTCCGGCTTCAAGATTAGAACTCTGGCAATGCAGAGCCTCTGCTGCTGCTCAAGCGTGAGCGACCTTGCGTTTTTGCTGAGTTTATCTTTCAGGTCGTCCCACAAGCCGACATGCTCGAGACTGTTCTGGATTTCCGCCAGAATTTCATCTTTTTTACTGAGCATTCGATGTATGCGCAGGCCAAACCGGAGATTATCATATATTGATAAATTAAAAACGTTTGGTCTCTGAAAAACCATTCCTACTTTTTTTCGCAGAGCGATTAAGTCGATATCAGGGGACAGAACATTGCCGAGACGTTCATCGTTGTAAATAACTAATCTGCCTTCGAGCCTTGTGCCTTCCACAAGGTCGTTCATTCGGTTAAAACATCGCAGAAGCGTCGATTTGCCGCAGCCAGAAGGGCCGATGATAGCGGTGATGTTTTTGTCGGGGATTTTCATACTGATATTCTTCAGCGCCTGAAAATCGCCGTAAAACAAATTCAGGTCAAAAGTTTCTATTGATGTTTTAAATTTCATAATATTATCCGAACCTGCCGGTTATATAATCGTCTGTCTGTTTATTTTTTGGATTGGTGAACAAGGTATCAGTGTCGTCAATCTCCACAAGTTCACCCATAAGGAAAAATGCGCACCGCTCGGTCGCGCGGGCGGCCTGCTTTGTGTTATTCGTAACGAGTATCTGCGTATAATCTTTTTTAAGCTGCTGCATCGCGTCTTCTACTTTTGCCGTTGAAATGGGGTCGAGTCCGGAACAAGGTTCATCGTAAAGTATTACTTCCGGCTCAACTGCGAGAGTGCGGGCGATGCAAAGCCGCTGCTGCTGGCCGCCGGAAAGTTTTGTGGCGGGGGTGTCGAGTCTGTCTTTTACCTCGTCCCAGAGGTACGCTTTTTTAAGACTGGTTTCGACAATTTCATCGACAGCTTTTTTGTTTGTTATGCCGTGTACTTTCGGGCCGTAAGCGACGTTTTTATAAATAGTTACCGGCAGGACGTGGGGCATAGCGAAAATAATTCCGACTTTTTTCCGCAGGGTATTTGCGTTTATTTTTTTTACATCAACACCTTCCAGAAGTATTTCACCCTGTTGTCTGTAAGACAAATTCAGGTCGTTAAGTCTGTTGATTGCACGCAGAAAAGTTGTTTTGCCGCTGTTGGCGGGGCCGATGATGCCGAGAATTTCATTTTTATAAATCTCTATGTTCAGATTTCTCAACACGGCAAGTCCATCATAGGAGCAAGTCAGATTATTGGTTTTTATAGCGGCGCTGCTTACCATATTTTTTTCTTTCGATAGTGAGCGCGAAGTATAATGCTCACGATGTTCATTAAAAAGACCAGGGCTATCAGCACAAAGGCGGTTGCAAAACTGATTTCAGTCGGCATATTCGGCACCTGCGTCGAAATAACGTAAAGGTGATACGGCAGAGCCATAACCTGGTCGAATACGGAATGCGGCAGACGCGGCAGAAAGAACGCGGCGGCGGTAAAAAGTATCGGCGCCGTTTCGCCCGCTGCTCTGCTCAGACTCAATACCGTACCTGTCAGAATGCCGGGCATTGCATAAGGCAGTACGCAATAGCGTGTTGTCTGCCATTTCGATGCGCCCAGCGAAAGACTTACTTCTCTGAAAGTAGCAGGGACGGATTCAAGAGCTTCTTTTGTAGCGGTAACAATGACCGGCAGACTCATTATCGCAAGGGTCAGCGAACCTGCGAGAATTGACGTTCCGAATTTAAAAAACATTACAAACAGAGTAAAGCCGAAAAGGCCATACACGATGGACGGTATGCCTGAAAGATTTACAACGGATAATTTAATCATTCGTGTAAATAAATTGTCTTTTGCGTATTCAACAAGATAAACGGCTGAGAGTATTCCCACCGGCAGCGAGCAAATCATTGTGCCTGCAATAAGGAGCAAAGTGCCGATAATCGCAGGGAATATGCCTCCTTCTTTCATTCCGTTTCGCGGATTCTGTGAAATAAATTCCCACGATACAGCGCTGATTCCATTTTTGAAAATATACGCGATAATCAGCACAATCGGCACGACAACCAGAAAGGCTATCAGGCCGAGAATCGCAAAGGCAACATTCTGACGTATTTTCGCAGCGGTCATTTTTTTAGTATCCAATAAACAGTAGTTAGCAGCCAGTAGAAGGAATCGCCTGACGGCGAAACTATTTTACGCTGGATTCCCGCTTTCGCGGGAATGACAAGTCGTATCTGGCACATGACTAAAGTATTATAATTTATTTTAAATTCCTATGAGCACAAAGCTCAGCAAAGATATTTATGATAAATGTTATTATAAACAGAACGAGGCCTACGGCAAACAATGCGAAATAATGTTCTGAACCTCGGACGGTTTCGCCCATTTCGCCGGCAATTGTAGCAGTGAGAGTTCTTAACGGCTGAAGAATCGAAGTGGGCATAACCGGAGCGTTGCCTGTAACCATCATAACAACCATCGTTTCGCCGATTACTCTGCCGATGCCGAGCATTATAGCGGCGATTATACCCGATGAAGCAGCCGGCAGTATAATCCTCCATAGGGTTTGCCATCTTGTTGCACCGAGGCCGGTCGCGGCCTCTCTATAACTCCTCGGTACGCCGACTAAGGCATCTTCCGACATACTTATTATCGTCGGCAGAGCCATAAACGCTAAAAGCAGACTGCCTGTAAGGCCGCACATTCCTGTCGATAAATGAAATGTGCCTCTCATAAAAGGCCCCAGCCAGATGATTCCGATAAATCCCAAAACGACGCTTGGAATAGAAGCGAGAATTTCCACAAGAGATTTGAGAGTACCTTTGACGGATTTCGGGGCAACTTCTGCGATGAACATTGCCGTGCCAACGCCTAACGGTACGCTGATAAAAATGGCGGCAATAGTTACATATAAAGAGCCGAGGAAAAGCGGCATTATGCCGAATTTTGCAGGGTCGGAAACCGGCAGCCAGTTTTTTCCGAAAAGGAACGAGCCGACTGAATGGCTTCTAAAAAGCGAGAGCGAATCTTTCAGCAAAAACAAAAAAATAAGAAAAACAAACGCGATAACGAGGAAGCCGCTAAGCCTTATGCACAGTTCAATGATAAATTCACTGGGTTTTTTCCGCACCGGCAACTCCTAACGGTACAAACCCTGTTTCACTAAACTGCTTCTGACCTGCGGGGCTTAAGGTGAAATCTATAAATTGTTTAACCGCTCCCTTAGGCTCGCCGTTGGTATAAAAGTAAAGCAGCCTTGAAAGCGGATACTCGCCGCTGCGAACAGTCTCAGCGTTTGGCGGAAAAAATTTATCTGTCCTGGCAACCGAAATAGTTTTTGTTCTGTCTGAAAGATAACCCATTCCGAGATAACCAATTGCGCCCTCATTATTTGCCGCCTCTTCGACGATTGCCTGTGAAGAAGACAGCAGGAGGGTTTGTGGAGAAAATTCCATAGTGCTTTTCTTGTCGCCGAGCTGTATTACTTCTTCCTTGAAGTGGGCATAAGTGCCGGAGCTTACCTCTCTGGAAAGCGTAACGATAGCAATGTCTTTGCCGCCGAATTCCTTCCAGTTTTTTGCCTTGCCTGTGAAAATATTGTGAAGGTCATTTATGGTAAGTTTATCTATCTGGTTGTTTTTGTTGATGATTAACGCTACGCCGTCGTGAGCTACGGGAATTTCTTTCGGGAAAACTCCCTGTTTTTTTGCCTGCTCTATTTCCTTTGGCATCATTTCTCGCGAAGCCGAGGCAATATCGCAGGACTTGCTGATTAGCGAAGCGACCCCAACCCCAGAACCGCCGCCGGTAACGGATACAAATACGCCAGGGCTGGTTTTCATAAACTCTTCGCTTACTTTTTGGGCGGCATTGACAAGAGTATCCGAGCCTTTTATCTGGATTGTACCTTGCGTGTCATTACTGTCGGCCACCTTGCCGCAACCGGCAAAAAAGGCTGTTGAGATTAGTATAAACGCCATCCATACATAAGTTTTTTTCATCTTCCGGATTCTATCTGCGAGTGATAAAGTTGTCAAGAGTAAGCTCCTAATTTAAACAATGTTTATTTTCTTAAAGTTTTAATGCCTAATATGCCATATACATAGCAAGTTACCAGAGTTTTTTTATTTTAGATTCATTACCATGTTAAATAAAGTCCGTATCTTACAAACAACGCTACATCGTTTTTGTCATTATTATAGAAATCACCTGGGAAGAAAGCTTCGCCTTCAATCCTGTGTTCTATGGCATTGCTGACTTTGTACTTTCGCATTACTCTGGCCAACTGTCCGCGGAAATTTCCGCTTTTGCTCATTCCGCCGGTTCCCCCTTTATAGGTGTTTTCATCGGCAAAAAGCAGGTTATAGCCGCATCGCAGGCTTAGTTTTTCCGTCAGATTTGTTTCCCAGTCAGTATAAATTCTGTGCAGATTTGAGCTGTCAAAACTTCTGCCGTCGATGGAATCTATATAGCCCTGATAAAGCACGCTCCAAGAATCTATGCGTGCCCAGCCTCTATCAAAATTTTTGTCCGGGTCATCGTTACCGGAAAGATATTCGTAACCGAAATAGAGTTTATTCTTATGTTCATCGTTGAAGTTATATATCAACTGGTTGTTCGTTGCGAAAGCGCCGAGGCTTTTGCCGTTTTTATGGCCGAACTGCGGAGCAAATTCCATATCATACTGCCATCGCTCATTCAGCCTGCCGTATTTTCTTACGCCCGGCGTATAAATCTCGCCTTCTGAGCCTTTGCTTGTTTTTCTGTCTGTATCGTGTTTGTAAATCAAATACCAGTCAATACCTGCATCTTTTCCGGTTTTTTTGGCAAAATAAAGAATCGCACCCTGCTCATCCTGCTCTGATAAATCATTATCTTCCCTGCCATCCCTGTCGTTAATTGGTTTGAGGTACTTAGCGCTGTCGGCAGAATTCTTAATCAACACAACATCCATTGTTGTGTCAGAAGCATCAAAACTATAAGTGAACCTCAAAGCGTCAAAAAATGACGACCTGCCGCTATCTAAAGGCGTGCCGTCACTAACCAGCCAGCCGTTGCCGAACTTAAGTTCCTGCCTGCCTGCCACAATCGTAAGCGGCATATTAAATGCATTTCTCCAGGTAAGATTGAAGTTATCAAACAATAACTCATTTTTTACAAACTGCGGGTCCATAGAAGTCGGTTTGATATAATATCGCGGTTCTGTTATCAGTCGAATGTTAAAATCAAGGTCATCGGTGATTTTTATTTTTGCCGAGGTACGCACACGAAAACGTGGCAATGTCAAACGCTCATGGTCAACGGCCTTGTTGTCAAGTTTGCGATTGTTGTCATATTCCGCGCGAAGTCTTAAATCCGCCCCAAGTTCCAGCCAATCCGTCGGATGTTTCCAGTCCTGTTTAGGTATATTTGCGTCAGATACCACCGACGAAGCAGCCTTTAGGTTAACGGCACAGACCACAGTAAAACACAACGCCGCCATAATTATATTAACTCTCTGTTTCATTCTAATTTCCGTACAAAATAATTTTCAGATGTCGAACCTGTCTCAATGACAAAATTATGCAGGTATAGTAATTGGGAATTGTTATACCGATGTGTGCATTGTGTTAGGATTGTGTTAATTTTGCGGGAGGTGGATTGCAAAAGTACTTCCTTTATTAGCCTTGCTTTCGACGGAAACGCCGCCGCCGTGGACTTGCGCAATGTGTTTCACTATTGCAAGTCCCAACCCTGTGCCGCCAAGTTTTCTGCTTCTGGCCTTGTCAACAACATAAAACCGCTCAAAAATCCTGTCGAGATGCTCGCTATCTATTCCACAGCCGGTATCAGCAACAATAATCGTGATTTTGCCGTCTGATTTTTTAACATCGATTTTAATTTTACTGCCGTCGGAACTGTACTTGACGGCATTGTCGATAAGATTTAAAACCGCCTGCTCTATGAGTGTGGAATTTATTTTTGCGGTTATTTTCTCATCGCAGTCAATATCAATTTTTATATTTTTACTTTCAGCCTTAATTTTTGAAAGTTCAACAGCGGAAATAAGGACCGGCCTTAAAAGTGCGGTTTCAAAAGACAATTTTCTTTTTTCACCGTCTTCTTCCAATCTGGAAAGACTTAGCAAGTCGTCCACAATCAAGTTGAGTCTGTCGGCATGTTTGGCGATAATTTCGAGAAATCGCTTTGCTTCTTCTGGCTTGTCGATAGCTCCTTCCCGAAGGGTTTCAACAAACCCTTTAATCGAGGTTATAGGTGTTTTAAGTTCGTGTGAGACATTAGCGACAAAATCACGTCTTACTTCTTCCATTTCGTTTAGAACCTTTGCAAGTTCCGCCAATTCAGCCGAGTCCGGTATGGGTAATCTTTGGCTAAGCTGCCCTGAAGCGAAACCCTGTGCGGCCTTTGTCATTAGTTCTATGGGACGGCTTAGTTTTTTTGAAACGCCCCAGCTTGCAGCAGCGGCGCAAACCGTTATGATTATGCCCGTCCACAGGATTTTTTTGTAAAGTCGTGCGAGTTCCTGGTCTATAACGGCCAGAGGCACAGATGTTCTGACAATAGCCAAAACAGCGTCATCCTGTTTTATTGAAACCGCCCAATACATCATATTTTTTCCGAGCGTATCGCTGAATCGCAAAGATTTTCCAGTGTCGCCGCTAATCGCCTCTTTGATTTCCGGTCTGTCGCTGTGGTTTTTCATTAGCGTCGGGTTTTCATCGGAATCGCCTATAACCCGTCCGTCCGGCAGAATAATTGTGATGCGAGTTGAAATGATTTTGCCGAGCGTTTTGCAAATACTATCAATTTCGGATAAGTTGCCGGAACTTATTATCGGTTTGATTTGATATTCGACCAAACGAGCTTTCGCTTCAAGATTACTTACAACCTGATTGTAATAGAATGTACGGAATGAATGGGATGCGCACCATGTAACAGCTAACAGCACAGCAATGGCGATAACCAAAAAGGCGGGATAGATGTGCCAAATTAATCTTCTTTTTTTCATCACTCAATCTCTAAAGCGATAACCGACGCCGCGAACAGTTTCAATATATTTTTCATAAACTCCCAATTTTTTCCTTAGCGAAACTATTTGAACGTCGATAGCCCTGTCGGTAACGAGATAATCCTCGCCATGGATAGAGTCAACAATCTGATACCTTGTAAATACCATTCCCGGTTTTTTGGCTAACGTATAAAGAATATTGAATTCTGTGAATGTAAGCTCAACCGGTTTATTTTTAATCAAGACCTCACGACGGGATGGGTCGATTGCCATCTCATGTATTTTCACTGAAGCTTTTTCCAAATTACGGGCAATAGGTCTTTGCAGAATCCGTCGTATTCTGGCAATAAGCACTTTTGGGCTGAAAGGCTTGGTAACATAGTCGTCAGCTCCAAGTTCCAGCCCTGTAACAATATCAGTCTCTTCGCCTTTGGCCGTGAGCATAATTACCGGGATATTCTGTGTTTTTGTATCGTTTTTGAGTTTTTTGCAGACATCAAGGCCATCAATGCCTGGAAGCATAAGGTCGAGTATAATCAAATCCGGCAGTTTGGCTCTTGCCTTTGCCAGAGCCTGCTCTCCGGTGGCTGCTGTTTCTACCTTATATCCATTTTTGTCGAGGTTGTACCGCACTAATTCGAGAACATCTTCTTCGTCGTCTACAATTAGTATTTTTTCATTCGCCATCGGCATACCCCTTCTTGTTTCTGCTGCCGGTCAGCGTCAGTAAATTTTAAAATGCACCCGCAATATGCCGGTTTCGTGCAGAGTTTCGATAATATCAAGAATGGCAATTAGCCATATAAACCACAATGCGCTGTATATGCTTTTTCTGAATATCTTTGGGTTCACCACATAAGTATCAGGCTCCTGAAAGAGAGGAAATTTTGGAAAAAAAGATGGAACTCTTTTTCGATATGCTTCAAAAAGTTCTCCGTGGGCAGTCGCCAGTCTTTTTTCTTCGCCGCGAATCACACCCGGATAGTACAGTATAAAGAAAATCAAGACAACAGCCGGTATCAGCAAAGTTTCTGTCGCGAGGGCTACGCCGATTGCACCGATTAGACTGAAAAAATATAATGGATTTCTCGAAATGGAATATGGGCCGGCTGTAATCAGCGTATTGTTTTTATAGCCCGCTATATACAGTGCACACCACATTCTGCCTAACGCTGCGATGCTTGCGAAAAAACAGCCTGCTGCGAACAGGGCGGTATCCATAAGCTTATATTTTTCCCAGCAGCTTTCGCCAATCAAAAGAATCACGACCAATGCTATAATAAAAGCACGGGAAGCAAAAATACGTAATTTTTCACTGATTGAATGGTATGCCATTTGAGGATTCCATTTCCTTATTTGAAAATCTATAATAGAACATTGGTCACAATCTCGAATCAAGCTCCGCTTGAAAAATCGGGGTGATAGGATTCGAACCTACGGCCTCCTGGTCCCAAACCAGGCGCTCTAGCCAAACTGAGCTACACCCCGTTATTAGAAAATCTATAATCGAGATTGGGAAATCGAAATATCCGCCGCGTAACATACTATAATTGTAATGGTTTTGCAACAGCAGATTGATTATTTACTTATGCCAGACAGCCGATATAATCTACCGGATACTAAATATTGAAGACTGGATATTAAATTTAAGGCAACAGTTATGTGCGGAATAGTAGCTTATCTTGGTAAAAAACCGGCTCAGCCGATACTTATAGAAGGTCTAAAGCGGCTTGAATACAGGGGTTATGATTCAGCCGGCATAGGTCTGATGAACAACGGCGTTATAAAAATAACCAAATCCAGCGGTCGAATCAGCGTTCTTGAAGAGCTTTTGGAGCCGGTTAATCAATCCGAAGTTCTCGGCATCGGCCATACCCGCTGGGCAACGCACGGCGAACCGAACACTGTAAACGCCCATCCGCATCTCGATTATACCGGCAAAATCGCAATCGTACACAACGGCATTATCGAAAATTACAGCACGTTAAAAACCTGGCTGATAAGCAAAGGCTGCAAATTTTCCAGCCAGACGGACACCGAAGTTATCGCCAATCTGATTGGCTATCTTTACGCCGGCCACGATGAGAAGGGCACTCCCACGGCAGGGCAGAACAGATTTGAATGGGCGGTGCAGCGTGCGCTTAACGAACTGGTCGGCACTTATGGCCTTGCGATAATTTGCACAGATTTTTCGGATATGCTCATAGGGGCGAAAAAAGGAAGCCCTCTAATACTCGGACTGGGTGAAAACGAATATATCATCGCATCCGACGCATCTGCTATCGTTGAGCATACCACGCAGGCAATATATATGGCTGATAACGAAATGGTTATCTGTACTTCAAAAGGGTTTCATACCAAGACAATTGACAATGTGGAAATCCGCAAGGATTTGAAGCAGATTGAATTTTCGCTCGACGCGATAGAGCTGAACGGTTTTCCGCATTATATGCTCAAGGAAATCTACGAGCAGCCCAAATCGTTGAATATGTGTCTGGGCGGCAGATTAGACCATCGCGACGGCAGAATAGTTCTTGGCGGTTTGGATAAATACTGGCGAGAAATCACAAGGGCAAAGCGGATTATTATTAACGCCTGCGGAACAGCCTGGCACGCCGGGCTTGTCGGCGAATTTTTGCTGGAAAATCTTGCTCGAATAAATACCGAAACAGAATACGCAAGCGAATTTCGTTATCGAAATCCTATTATAGACGACGGCACAGTTGTAATCGCGGTCAGCCAGTCTGGCGAAACGGCAGATACACTGGCGGCTGTCGAGCAGGCGAAGGAACGCGGCGCGATTGTGCTGGGCATCGTGAATGTCGTTGGTTCAACAATCGCCAGAACCACCGATGCGGGCGTTTATCTCCGTGTCGGGCCGGAAATCGGCGTCGCAAGTACAAAGGCATTTACCGCACAGGTAGCTGTACTTGCAATGCTCGCGATAGAATTGGGCAGACGGAAACACCTTGGTCACGATGCGGCGAAATTTTATATAGAGGAATTGGCGAAGATACCGGCAAAAATTGAAAAAGTTTTGACGCAGTCGGAGCATATTAAAGAAATAGCCCGGGCAACCTGTGACAGAGAAAACTGGCTGTTCCTCGGCAGGGGGTTCAATTATCCGGTTGCCCTGGAAGGCGCGCTGAAACTGAAAGAAATCAGTTATATTCACGCCGAAGGCCTGCCTGCCGCTGAAATGAAGCATGGCCCGATTGCCCTGATAAATAAGGGAATGCCTGCTGTGTTTATCGCGACGAAGTGTTCACAGTATGAAAAAATCATCGGCAATATCGAAGAGGTTCGCGCTCGTGGCGGCAGAACTATTGTTGTCGCTACCGAAGGCGACGAGAATATTCGCAAATACGCTGATTTTCTTATCACTGTTCCGCAGGCTCCGGAAGAATTACAGCCGCTGCTTACGGTAGTGCCTTTGCAGATTTTGGCATATCACGCGGCAGTGCTTCGCGGACACGATGTTGATAAGCCAAGAAATCTGGCAAAAAGCGTAACGGTGGAATAAGAATAGAAGCAAGGAAACAAAGAAATAAGGAAGTAAGGACAGCCAACCAAAAATTGAGAACTTCCTTATTTCCCTGCGTCTTTGTCTCTTTACTTCCTTATGGTCTTGGGTGGAATTTTTTGTGCATAAGTCTTAGTCTCTCCTGGTCAACGTGCGTGTATATCTGTGTTGTGGCGATGTCAACGTGGCCGAGCATTTCCTGAACGCTGCGTAAATCAGCTCCGCCGCTTAATAAATGCGTGGCAAAACAGTGTCGCAGGGTATGGGCGGTCATTTGTTTCGACAGGCCTGCATAGCGGGCGTATTTTTTTACTATTCTCCAGACTTCAATTCTGCTCAACGCTCTGCCCGTTCTGCTTAACAGCAGAAAATCGCCGCTGTTCGGTTTGGCAAGGATGGGGCGTAATTGCTCAATATATTGCTCGATAACTGCGGAGGCGGTTTTGTTGAGCGGAACGACTCTCTCTTTTCTGCCTTTGCCCATACATCTTATGTAGCCGATTTTCAGGTTCACGTCGCCGAGATGCAGACCTGCCGCTTCGCTCGCTCTTGCTCCGGTGGCATAAAGAAGTTCCAGCAGGGCACAGTCCCTCAGATAATAAGGTTCTTTTTCGTCTGGGGCATCAAGAAATCTGGAAACCTGGTCTTTGCTGCATACAATCGGCAGCCGCTGCCATAATTTCGGGCTTTCGAGCATTGTTGTCAAATCGTCCTCGACGTGTCCCATCATTCGGCAAAAACGGAGAAACATTTTTATCGCGACTACGCAGCGGTTTATTGATGCTTCTGCTTTGCCTTGCTTCGATATGACTTTTATATAGTTAAAAAGCATATCGGTAGCGATACCTTTGGGTTGAGTGATATTTTTCGATTTGCAAAACTCACAAAAATCCAGCAAGTCTCTGCCGTAACCGAGAATGGTGTTTTCGCTGAGACCCGCCTCGATGGTAAGATAATCAAGGAAGGCCTTTATCACCTTGCCGAGGCTGTATTCGAGTAGTTTTTCGTTTAAATTTTGAACCTGTAAAGACATTTTGCTTCAACGACCGATAAAACAACCTTTTTTAAGCTCCGATTTATGAAATGTTTCATTGCTATTGTGATTTTTCGTCAATATGCTATTATTAGCCTTAATAAATTCGGATTTGTTTGGAGATGATTATGCAGTGGATGCCAAAAATTATTGCTATTCTGATTGTCATTGACGGTATTATGGTTATGTTCAGGCCTGACTTTTTGAAAAAGTACTGTCTGATTTTTTCTCAGGGGGCAAGTATTTATATCGCGGCGATTATTAAGGCGCTGGTAGGTATTGCGCTGCTGTTTGGCGTTTCAGAACAGTGCAGGTATGAATCGGTGATAATAGCCTTCGGAATTCTGGCCCTGGTTGGCGCCGTGTTTATTGTTGCCGCGCCGCAAAAGGCAAGAATGGTTGCAGGATTTTTAGCGACAACAAGCACAACGACCCTGCGGCTTCTGTCGCTCATTTATTTGCTCATCGGAGCGATTTTAGTTTATTCAGCCTAAAAACATCGCTCCTGTCTGATATACTATCAGCGTAATGACATAAGCAATTGCTGTTAATCCGGCCCACTGTAAAATCGCCCATTTCCAGGCGCCTGTTTCCGAACGTGTTATCACGGCAGTCGCAATACAAGGCGCGCTTATCAGGCAAAACAGCATAATACAAAACCCCTGCAAAGGCGTATAATCAGCCCTTAATTTCTTCTGCAGCACAGAAACATCTTCGTGTTCTCCGATAGCGTAGACAATACCCATCTGCGCAACGAATACTTCCTTGGCGGCGGCAGCGCCTATCAGCGCTGTGGCGATTTTGTAATCAAAGCCAAGAGGTTTGAGTATCGGCTCAAGAGCAACACCGGCTCTGCCGATTATGCTGTGCTTGAGCATAACCGTTCGTGCCTGAGAATCGTTCAAGTTCACGAGTTTATTGGGATTAGTCTGCGGATATTTTGCGGCAGCCCACAAAATTATTGATATGAGCAAAATGGTCGTACCAGCTTTTTTTAGATAGAGCCTTCCGCGTTCCCACATATGTATCAGAACCGATTTTGCGGTCGGCATTCTATAAGGCGGAAGTTCCATTACAAACGGCACTGTTTCGCCTTTTAAGAGCGTGATTCTCAAAATCTTTGCCGCGGCAACGGCAAGAACGATTCCGATAAAGTAAATCAGCCACATTACAGGCCCTCTCCATTGCTCGGCAAAAAACGCGGGGATTATAAGCGCATAAATCGTGAGCCTTGCTCCGCAGCTCATCAGCGGCATAATGAGAATAGTTGTTATTCTGTTGCGTCTGTTTTCAAGGATTCTGCAGGCCATAATCGCGGGCACAGAGCAGCCGAAGCCGATGAGCATAGGAATAAAACTTTTGCCGTGCAGACCGATTTTGTGCATAAATCTGTCTGTTACGAAAGCGGCGCGAGCCATATAGCCGCTGTCTTCGAGAATAGCAATGGCGGCAAAGAGCAGCATTATATTCGGCAGAAACACGATAACTCCGCCTGTACCGCTTATTATGCCGTCAACTAAAAGCGATTTTAAAACACTGTCGCTTCCTGCCGGCCAGAAACCTGATACAATCTGTCCGAGCCAGCCGAAAAACATTTCCAGCCCGGCCATCGGCCACTCGCCGAGTCGAAATGTTGTATCAAACACCAGGTACATCAGGGCGATAAATATCGGCAGTCCCAAAAATTTGTGGGTTATTATCGTATCAATCGCATCGCTGCGGTTGTGCCTGCTCTCGATAGTATTTTTTATTGTTTCCTGACAGGCGCCGGAGATAAAACCGTACCTTCTGTCGGCGATAATTATTTCAGGCTCTTCGCCGAAAAAGGTTTTCAGTCGCCCAATGCTTTCCCCGCAGGCTTTAATGGTTTCCGGGCTGTTTATATGTTTCAAAACATCCGCATCCTGTTCGAGCAGTTTGATTGCAGCCCAGCGACTGTTTATGCCGGGGAGTCCGAAAAGTTTTGCAATTTCATTTTCTATCTCGGCTCCATATTTGATACGGTCGGTGTAATTCGGCTGTGGACTTTTAGTTGTTTCAACAACAGCTTTGAGCAGTTCATTCATACCCTGCTGTTTGTTTCCTATGGTTTGAACGATTTTTGCGCCGAAAAGCACTGAAAGTGTTTCGATGTCGAAAACAAGGCCTTTTTGCCTGGCAACATCGCTCATATTAAATGCCAGAACAAGCGGAACATTAAACTCCATAAGCTGAACAGCAAGATAAAGATTTCTTTCGATGTTGGAGGCATCGACAATGTCAACCACAACATCAGGCTTTTGTTCAAGAATAAAATTGCGGGTTACAATTTCCTCTATTGAATACGCAGTCAGGCTGTATATTCCCGGCAAATCGACAATGTCAAATTCGTATTCATCGAGACGACAAGTACCTTGTTTTTTTTCGACGGTAACGCCGGGATAGTTGCCGACGTGCTGATGCAGGCCGGTGAGCGAATTAAAAATAGTTGTTTTTCCGCTGTTTGGATTACCGGCAAGAGCTACGGTAATTTTTTTTGATTTAGGTTTATTTGCGTTCATCCTGCCCCTTCTTCTTGTTCAATCTGCTTTAAACCTTTTATAACTCCATTATTCTTTCGACTCTTTGAAAGATACGCCTGATACATCGAATATTTAGAATGTGCGGGATTCATTCGTGCCTGATTTTATATTGGTTTAACAAAAATTTTTGCTGCCATTCCTCTGCCGAGGATGATGCGAGAGCCTTTCAGGTTTATAATAAATGGCCCCGGATGGCCATTGTTTATCACGGTGAATTGCACGCCGGATAGAAGTCCCATCGCTGCCAGTCTCGCCTTCAGCGCCTGGCCTGCTTCAATTTTTAAAAGTCTTACCTTTGTGCCGCTGATTATATCTTTTAATAAAGTATGCGTCTGGACCATTGTGGAAATCTAAATACCTTTCGATTTGCAGAATTTTTTAAATTCCGCAGCAATACTATCACCCTGTTTGCAGTAAAATTCAGTAAAACTCAATAATTTTGGAATTATCGCCTGTCCAAGCGAATGCTCGGCTTTGCAGGCAGCGGATTTCGCCTCTTGCTCATCAACGCCAAGAACTTTCACAAAGAAAGCTTCTATGATAATATGTCTTTTGGCGACGGCGGCGGCTTCTTTGCTGCCTTTTTCGGTGAGTTGGACGTAGCCATAAGGCTTGTAATCGACTAACCCCTTGTCAAATAACAACTTAATAGCGCCTGTAACCGATGCCATAGAAACATCAAGGCTGCCGGCAATATCTTTGCACCGAGCGACTTTGTGCACACAGACAAGGTTATGTATGGCCTCAAGGTAATCCTCGCTTGAGGCGGATAATTTTTTCTTAGCGTCCATAACACCTAAAAACTTAATTGCTCCTAATATAGTTAGGAACACATAACTTGTCAAATGTTTTTTGATTTTTATGACAAAAACATCTAATTCTATATCCGACAGTATGTTATAATTTTGTTATTGTTTTTATAATATTTTGATATAAAATCATTGTTTTTAGTGAGTTAGGACGGCTCGAAATGAATGAAAATATTAACCTATCGGTAATCATTCCTGTTTATAATGAACAGGACAATCTCGAAAATATATATCAGCAGACCGTTGGCGCTCTGCAGGGCAGATATTCATTCGAGATTATATTTATTGACGACGGCAGCAGCGATAACGGCTGTAAAGTATTAGAGCAGATTTACAACAAGGACAATCGCGTTAAAGTTATAATGTTCCGCAGGAATTTCGGCCAGACGGCTGCGATGAGCGCTGGCTTTCATAACGCGAAAGGCGATGTAATAATACCCCTCGATGCCGACGGTCAAAACGACCCAGCGGACATCCCGGCCCTGATGGATAAACTAAACGAGGGTTATGACATTGTGAGCGGCTGGCGCAAAGACAGGAAAGATAAAACCATCACGCGCAAAATTCCGTCAATGATTGCCAACAAGCTGATTTGCAAAATGACAGGCGTAAATCTGCACGACTTCGGATGCAGCCTCAAGGCTTACCGCAGAGAAGTAATGGAAACAACAAAATTATACGGCGAAATGCACAGATTTATTCCCGCGATTGCAAACTGGTCCGGCGCGAGAATTACCGAAATGGTTGTCAATCATCACCCTCGCACCGCCGGCAAAGCGAAATACGGTTTGGAGCGAATTGTCAAGGTCGTGCTTGACCTTATGACGGTTAAATTTTTAGGCTCTTACGCAACAAAACCCATTTATATCTTCGGCGGATTGGGCATCTTCAGCGGCATCGCTTCATTTATCTGCGGTCTTGTGGTTTTATATATGAAATTTATCAGCGCAGGGCATCTTGGTATGAACCGCAACCCATTGCTGCTGCTTTCTGCGATTTTGTTTATAGCGTTTTTTCAGTTAATACTGATGGGGCTGCTTGCGGAAATGATTGTCAGGACATATCACGAATCACAGAACAGGCCGACATATACAGTCAGAAAATTTTTACAGCGTGGCACCACTGATGAAGCAAAAGCCTAAGAGAAAACATCAACCAGCCGCGATGGAACAGCAAGTCAAAACCAAATCGGTTTTTTGGCGGAAGTTTTTTCCCATTCTGACTGCCGTTATTTTGGCAGGCATTCCTTTTGTCGCGGGAAAATATATCGAATTAAACTCTCCCGACCCCTTTGACAGCGCCGCTTATGTTTATTCCGCACAGCATATTTTTTCGGGCGCAAAACTCGGCGTCGGCGAGATACCCTCCGCCCAGCCCGGCACGCTGCTGGTAAATATGCTTGGCGTTAAGCTGTTCGGATTTTCTGAATTAGGCCCAAAATTAGTACAGGCAGCTCTGCAGGCCATTGCGCTTGTACTGATGTTTTATACGATGCGGAAGCTCTACGGCGGGCTTGCCGCTTCTATCGGCGTTATCGTTGCGTCGCTGTATCTTTCCGCGCCGCTGATTGCCAAATTCGGCAATGTAAAAGAACAGCATATGATTGCTTTTATGGTTATCGGAGTTTGCTGTTATGTGCTGCGGCAGATGGACGGCAAATGGTGGCTGGCGGTTCTTGCAGGGGCGGCTCTTGGATGGGCGCCGATGTTCAAGCAGACAGGCATCTCCGCGATTGTCGCAGTGGGACTATTTGCGGTCGTTCAGCCGTTTTTCGGGCTGCGCAATTTCAAACAAACAGCCATTGATGTCGGTCTGCTCGCAGGCGGATTCGTACTCGGCGTTGCGCCGGTGTGGGCGTGGCTGCTGATTGAAAACGATGCAGGCTATCTGCCATACAGATGGGTATGGAATATGATTTACAGTTCGGACGCGAAAGGGAAACTTGGTTCGTATGTCTCGGCGGCAAGAGAGGTATTCGGCTTCAAACAGCAGTTTCCGCAGGTGATGCGATATTACGGCTGCCTGATATTGCCGATGGCTATGGCGATTGTCGCATTATTTATCTGGGCGGCCAAACAGATAATGAATATCAAATGTCGAATATCAAATATCAAAACGCGGCAGGCATCGCCGTCGTATGAAAAATATGTGCTGCTTTTCGGGATATGGTGGATTTTAGACGCGGCTTTTGTATGGATAAGCCCGCGCGGTTATGAGCAGTATTATCTTCCGCTGAACGCCTCGGCGGCAATGCTCGGCGGGTATATTTTCGCGCTGTATTCGGAAAAATTTCGCAGCGCAAAAAACAAAATCGGCTGGGCTGTCGCAGGCGCAGTCGGGCTGATTGTGATGCTCTCGATGGGCTGGCACATCGTATTCGGCATAGAGGTAAGCCCGTTTTCCGGTCAGCGATACGGGGGAAAAACGAGAGGATACGTTCAGCGATGGGACGAGGCGCGGCAAGCTAAGCTTGGCGCAAGGATGCAGTGGCAGGATGCCGGCGATTATATTCGCCAGCATTCCATCGCGGATGACGGGATTTATGTCTGGGGCTGGTTTCCCGGAATTTATCTGCGAGCCGAGCGATTTTGTCCATCGGCATTGGCCTTCGAGAGCAGTATGCACACCAGAAGCCCGGATGATATGAGTAAGTTAATGGATGATTTGCTGACGGCGTTTAATAAGAAACAGCCGAAATTTTTTGTCGATAGCCGCAAATATGAATTTCCTTACGACCGCCCGCCGCTGCCTCTTTGGCCGACAATGATGAAGAGTCGGGGCGATTTCCAACTGATGCAGGGAAATGATGAGCAGGTTGCGCAGTTCGATGATTCGTACACAAAGAGCCTTGCCGAGCAATTCAAAGACGGCGAGGCCGAGCGTTATACAGCTATGAAGCCGCTGCGGGATTTTATCCGTCATAACTATCGCGTTGTTGGCAAATTCGGCCAATTCGTCGTTTTTGAACTGAAAAACGCGGATGTAAGATAGATTGACAGCTAAAAAAGCTTCAAAAAATCTTAAAAAAGTCCGAAAAACCCCTTGATATAAGGCCGTCAATGCCTTATACTCGTATGTGGAGGCGGAGAGAACACCTGCCTATTGGGATTCTCTCCTTTAATATCTAATTTAAAAATTGTTTTGGTGCGCGCGCATCATTAAATATTAAAATTTTTTGGGAAAGGGAGAAAAATGAAAACGAGCGTTTCACATCTGTCAATTATTGCACTTATTGTTCTGGCGGCCTTTGGTATCGCCTCGGCGTGGACAACGCCGGTACGGCTGAACGGGGTGAACAGCCAATACCCTGAACTCTGGCCGACTATTTCGTCTGATGGATTAACACTTTATTTTACGCGTGGTAACAACCCAAGCCATTACTGGAATCAGATGTACACAGCAACACGTGCGACAGTTTCTGATTCTTTTTCCAACGTAACTCAAATTAGTTCGCTGGCCGGCAACTATCATGTAAGTAATATGTGGATATCGCCAAGCAATCTGCACCTATATTATACAACAACAAGCTCAGGCTGGAAGATGAAAGAAAGCACACGTACAACAACATCCTCATCATGGGGGACAGGAATAGACCTCAGCGAGCTTAATACACTTGGCCAGTTAGGCGACCCAAAACTTTCGGCAGATGAATTATCAATTGTTTTCGATGTTTTAAATGACAGCACTGGTGCGATGTACACGGCAAACCGAAACAGCATTGATTTGCCTTTCACCAATATCAGAGCTTTGAGTGAGCTTAACGCATCAACTCCTCGAACATCTTACTTAAGCGATGACGGCTTAACCCTTTATTTTGACCGTATTGATGGGAGTATTCGGAATACTTATTTGAGTGTACGGCCAAGCCTAACCGGTACGTTCGGTACTCCTCAGCTATTGGGTCTACCGGGCGATTTCAGGCTCAATTCTTTAAGTTCGGATGGCCAAACAGCGTATCTTTATCGTTACGATAGCGGGGATTGGAATATCTATGTTTCCCAAATACCCGAACCTGCGACTATGACGCTACTCGCGCTGGGGTCACTATTTTTTATTAGAAGAAAATAAAAATTAAATAAAAGGATTAGGCAACGTGACTAATCCACAAGTTATTGTTTCTTGGATTTGGAGGTGTAGTATGGGTTCGTTAAAAAAAAATCTGTTTGTTTGTGTAATTTCACTGGTTATTTCCGCAACAATCGCCTCGGCGTGGACAACGCCGGTACCGCTAAGCGAAATTAACACTTCTTCTTATGGTGAGGGAACAGCGTTTCTTTCCAATGATGGATTAACACTGTATTTTTCACGCAGCCATAGCGGTTCTTTTGCTCAGATGTATCAGGCGACACGGTCAACATCATCCGGTTCCTTTACGAGTGTGACCAAAATTAATGAATTAGCTTACAGCGGTGGTCATGTACATAGTGCATGGGTATCGCCGGACAATCTGCACATGTATTTTTTGAGAACGGAGTCAGGTTCTGCCTGGCGTATTAAAGAGAGCACAAGAGAGACGGACTCATCGCCATGGGGAAATATAACAAATCTAAGCACACTTAATGCTCTTGGCGATGTAGGTTATCCGAAGCTTTCTGGTAATGAGCTGTCTATTGTTTTTAACTATTTTGTCAATGAAACTACCGGCTATCTATATACGGCAAACCGAAGCGATCGTAATTCAGATTTTACCAGTTCCAATATTCGCGCTTTGACTGAACTTAACACGGCTGATGTGAGAGCGCAATACCTAAGTCCCGATGGGTTGAGCCTGTATTTTGCCCGCAGCGACAGCGGAGTTTTCCATAATTACCTAAGTGCACGTTCAAGCCTAACCGGCACTTTCGGTACGGCTCAACTTTTGAATTATTGGCCGACAAATTACCTGCTTAACTGTTTCAGTGCTGATGGCCAAACGGCGTACCTCAACTACAATGGGGATATCTATGTTTCCCAAATTCCTGAACCGGTAACGCTTGTCCTGCTTGGTCTTGGCGGAATTCTTATCAGAAAACGCGGCTAAAAGACACCAATTATCCCGGTGCGGCGTTTTGCCGCACCGGGCTTCCTCTTAATATCAGCAAGCCGAATCCCGCACATTTCTGTGTGTAGATTTGTTTTGAATAATTGCGTTTTTGCCGGTAAAATCCGACCTTAATGAAAATACTGATGCTTAATCATGAATTTCCGCCGGTCGGCGGCGGGGCTTCTCCGGTAACATTTGAGTTATGCGCTCATCTGGCAAATCTCGGCCATACTGTTGATGTGGTAACAATGCATTATAAAGATACGCCGCGATATGAACAGACCAATGGCTTCAATATCTATCGTACACCTGCTTTAAGAGCGAAACCAAACATCTGTTATTCGCACGAATTGGCGACTTATCTGCCGGGTGCGTTTTTTAAGACTTTGAAGTTATGCAGGCAAAACAGGTACGACGTTATTCACTGTCATTTTATTGTGCCTGGGGCGTTGCTGGCATATCTGATAAGTAAAATTACAAAAATACCGTTTATTGTTACCTGCCACGGCTCCGATGTGCCGGGGCATAATCCCGACAGATTCGTTCTGCTGCACAAACTTATAAGACCATTTTGGAAGTTGCTGGCCGCCGGCGCCAATCGCCTTACCGCTCCGAGCAGCTTTTTAAAGAGCAGAATAAATGCAAATGCCGGCAATCTGACAGTAGATGTAATCCCTAACGGCATAGATACATCGGGATTGCATTCTGCAGATAAGACCAAAAGCATTCTTATGTGCAGCAGGCTATTTAAATTCAAGGGGTTTCAATACGCTCTAAAGGCTCTGAACCAAATTGACTGTGACTGGCAGGTGAACATAATCGGCGAAGGCCCTTTCAGAGGCGAGCTTGAGAATGAGGCCAAAAGCGTTAAAATGCCGGTAAAATTTCACGGCTGGTTAGACAATAAAAGCGCTGAATACAAAGAACTCTTTGAACGCAGTTTAATTTTTATCTTTCCATCTGAAATGGAGAATTTTCCGACGGTGCTTTTGGAAGCTATGGCTGCAGGTATGGCCATAATAACCAGCACCGCTGGCGGCTGCCCGGAAGTGGTCGGCGATGCCGGAGTATTAGTCGAGCCGCGAAATGCCGCGGCCATTCGTCAGCGATTGGAAGAACTTATAAATTCCGATAAACGCATATCGGAATTGATGGCCGCCGCCAAAAATCGTGTCCAAATGTTCAGTTGGCAAAATATTGCCGCAAAATATGTGCAGTGTTATGAATCTGTGATTACAAAAACAGGCGGTGGCAGGTGAGCAGCGATACTATCCAAAAACCGATTTGTGTTTGTTTTATAATGCCCAAGGCATATCCTTTGTTCAATCCTCAAGTCAAGACCGTTTTCGGGGGGGCGGAGGTTGACCTATACCTGCTCGCGACCGAGTTGGCCAAAGACTCAGGTTTTGCGGTGAGTTTCATAACTGCCGACTACGGCCAGCCGGAAATAGAACTTTTTGCCACAGAGGACATAGAGAACACAGAGAAAAACCAATTAATTAACCATGGATTAACACGGATTAACACGGATTTTAAAACCGGCAATCAGCAATCAGCAGCCAGCAACAAAATTTCGATTATACGAAGTCTTAATTTAAAAGAAAATGCGTTGAGGGGCGCATACAAACTCGTAAAGGCGATGAAGAAAGCCGATGCGGATATCTATCTTCAAAAATCGGCATCGTGGGGGACTTTTTTAGCGGCGATGTTCTGCAAACTGCATAAAAGGGCGTTCCTGTATCGCACGGCAACTGCCGGGGAATGCGATGGCAATTGGCCAAAGGGCGGTCTCGAACGCAGGGCTTTTCACTGGTCGCTGCGGCAGGCCGGCGAGGTTCTTGTGCAAAATGAAACAGACCAGCGAAATATACACGATTTGCTGGATGTTCACGCCCTGTTGATGCGCAACGGCCATCGAATAATGCCGCTTACGCACGATGAGCGAAACGGCATCTTGTGGGTCGGGCGCAGCGATAAAATTAAGAGGCCGGAACTTTTCATCGACCTTGCGGAGAAAATGCCCGGCGAGAAATTCACAATGATTTGCCAGCGTGCCACCGGCGACAATGAGTATGATACGCTGACCGCACGCGCCCGGCAGGTAAAAAATCTTGAGTTTATCGAGCGGGTGCCGTTTGCCGAAATTGACGGCTTCTTCCAGCGTGCCAAAGTCTTCGTCAATACCTCAGATACCGAAGGTTTTCCCAATACTTTCATACAGGCCTGCAAATACGCCGTGCCGATTGTATCGCTCAATGTAAATCCCGACGATTTTCTGGAACGGTACAATTGCGGAATAGCCTGCGGCGGAGACCTGGTAAAATGCGCCGATGCGTTAAAATATATGCTTGCGGAAAATCGGTATGTCGAACTCGGCAAAAACGCCAGAAAATATGTCGAGCAAAAACACGACCTGAAAATAATTATCGAAGAATATAAACGGCTTTTCAATGCTCTGCAGCAGCGCAGGAGGCAAAAATGTGCGGAATAGTCGGTTTTAACTGGGAAGACCAGCGGCAGATACGGCTTCTTGCCTCGCTGCTCAACCATCGCGGGCCGGAGCAGGAGGGCTTCCACGTTGCCGACGGCGTTTCCATCGGTCACAAGCGGCTGCGCATCATCGACCTTTCCGAAAAAGGCCGTCAGCCAATCTACAACGAAGACAAAACAGTCTGCGTTTCTTTCAACGGCGAGATATTCAACTTCGAGCAAATCAAAAGCGACCTCGAAAAGGCCGGCCATCGCTTTGAATCCCACACCGATACCGAAGTGCTTGTACACGGCTGGGAAGAGTGGGGCACAGAGATACTTGGGCGGCTCAACGGCCAATTTGCGTTCTGCATCTTTGACAGGAAAAAAAATCTTCTCTTTCTCGCTCGCGACCGCTTCGGCATAAAGCCGTTGTACTATTACAGCCAGAATGGCCGCTTCATATTCGGCTCGGAATTGAAAGTCTTCCTCAAAAGCGACATCAAAAAGGAAATCAGCCGCCACGCTCTCGACTATTATCTGCTTTTCGGCAACACGCCCTCCGAGCAATCCATCCTTGAGGGCGTCCAAAAGCTGCCCGCAGCTCATTATCTTGTTTATGACCTGACTGCCCGCAAAATCCAAAATCGCCAGCGGTATTGGGATGTCTCTTTTGACCAGCAGATAGATTGCGGAGAAGATGAACTGAAAAAACAGATTGTCGGGCGATTGGAACGTTCGGTCAAAATGCAGCTTATTTCCGATGTTCCGCTGGGCGCGTTCCTTTCCGGCGGGGTGGACAGCTCAATCATCGTTTCGATTATGCGGAAATATGTTAAGGAACTTAACACGTTCTCAATTAAATTTGACAGGCCGGAGTTCAACGAATCGCACTATGCCAAAATCGTCTCCGATAAATTTCAGACCATTCATCACGAAATAGAGTTTAACGCTGCCAACGTCAGGGAATTGATTGATGAGTTTCCGTACTATTACGATGAACCGTTCGGCGACCCCTCGATGATACCGACCAGCCTCGTATGCCGTGTAGCGCGTCAGCACGTTACCGTCTCGCTGTCAGGCACAGGAGGCGACGAAATCTTCGGCGGCTACCCGCGATATAACAGATTCCATATGGTAAAGCATCTCAATCACCTGCCGACTGCGGCCAAATTTCTGCTAAAACAGGGCGTTGTGATGGCTCATTTATTTTTTAAAATTGAAGGATACCACAGGTGGCTGGAATTTTTCGGCCGCCGGCAGCCAGACCATATTCTTTATCTTCAGTTGTTCAATTCTATGTTCCCGTCAAAGGAGCAGGGCATAGAAATGCTTTCACGGTATGATTACTACAAAAAACATTTCAGGTACGATGATATCACCAACGCGATGAATTGCGATATTCATGAGTATCTGCCGGACGATTTGCTCGTCAAGGAAGACCGGGCATCGATGGCCGTAGCCCTTGAGGCGCGAGTGCCGTTTCTGGATCACGAATTTGTAGAGTTCACCGCCAAAATCCCGCCGTATTTCAAAACACGTCGCGGCCAAAAGAAATACATCTTAAAGAAGGCTTACGAGGAAATCCTGCCGCACGAAATTTTGTACAGGCCGAAGCAGGGCTTTGGCGTCCCGCTTGCTCATTATTTCAGAAACGAACTTAAGGACTATACCGCAGGGCAGATTTTTGATTTCGACGCTGTTGATTACTATGATAAGAACCGTGTTATAGAACTGTGGCGGCTGCACCAGACCGGGCGATGGGATTATTCCAGGCTGTTCTGGAATATTATGATGTTCAACCTGTGGTACAAGAAATGGATGATGTAATATAATATAGGAGTTATATGGATAAATTTGCTTTTGGTGAAAATTGGGCTTCATATTCCGAGCGGCTTGAATTTCAGGATTTTTTTTCAGCAAAAAAAGATTTGGCAAACCTGATTCCAGACATAAAAAACAAAACCTTTCTTGATATAGGTTGTGGAAGCGGATTGCACTCTATCGCAGCCGGTGCTTTAGGCGCCGGCAAAGTCGTGGGTCTTGATGCGGACAGCCAATGCGTCGAAACATCAAAAAAACTACTCGAAAAAATTTCACAACAGGATATGGATATTAAAAAAGATACGATTAAATTTGATGTCCAATCCATTTTAGACCAGAATTTGAACATTGAGCGATTTGATATCGTTTATAGCTGGGGAGTGCTGCACCATACCGGAAATATGTATAAGGCGTTTGAGAATGTCGCAACTCTGGTGAAAGAAGAAGGAACTCTGGTTATAGCAATTTACAACAAACATTTCACTTCGCCGATATGGAAAGCCATCAAATATGTTTATGTGAAAAGTCCGGCCGTAATCCGGAAATTTCTCGTACTCAGTGTTGCAGCCGTTAAATTGGTCAGCACATTTTTGACAGGGCAAAACCCTTTTAAAAGAGCGCGCGGAATGCGATTTTATTCGGATATTGTTGACTGGGTCGGCGGCTATCCCTACCAATACGCTTCAATTCAGGAAGTATGTTCGTATTTCGAGGCAAAAGGTTTTAAAACTCGAAATGTAATTAAGACCGCCGGTTTTACAGGCTGTAATGAATTCGTATTTGAGAGATAATAAATAATGCCTATAAAGGTTTTACATATAATCGGCAGTTTGGGATTAGGTGGGGCGCAAGTTTGTCTGAAATATCTTGCTGAGCATAGCTCTGATAACGTTGAGCACTTCATCTATCCCCTCAGAAACGACACTGATATTGAAATAAAAGGTAACATTATTCGTTTCCAGTATCCGAATTATGACCCTCGCAAGTTTTTTGCAATTTTAAAACTGATTCGTAAGTATGACATCGATATAGTGCATGCACATCTGCATAAACCGATAATCGCGTCTCTTTTATTGTCCTATTTCCGGCGGGTCAGAGTAGTTGCCCATGAACATGGTTCGGTTGCTTATCCAGGTATTCAATACTCGCTGTATCGTATTTTATTGCGTCTTTTGCATCGTAATGCGGATGTTTTTATTGCAGTCTCAAAGACTACTGCTAAATGGCTTGGGGAGTTGAATATACCCGATGAAAAAATAAAAATAGTGTATAACGCCGTTAATTCTTCTGAATTCAATCCTGAAAAACAATCGCAAAAGGAAGCCCGAAAAATACTGGGAGTGAAATCGGATGCAATAGTGATAGGATTTGTCGGACGCCTTGTATTTGACAAAGGGGCTGACCTCCTTATAGAGGCAATGAGTATTCTAAAAAAACGAAATATCCCTTGTATGCTTGTCCTTGCGGGTGAGGGCAGCCAAAAGCAACACCTTCAGAGGCTTACCGCTGACATGGGGCTGGATGAATGTGTTACATTTCTGGGCTTTCGTAAGGATGTCGCTACTTTTATTGCGGCGTGCGATATTGGCGTAGTTCCATCGCGTTTTGAGCCATTTGGTATTGTTGCGCTTGAATTTATGCAGATGAAAGCACCAATGGTCTGTTCAGGAGTGGATGGATTGGCAGAATTTATTGAAGATGGAAACACGGCACTGGTGTCATCGCCCAATATGCCTGCAAATATTGCTGAATCTATCGAGAAATTGATAAGAGAACCTGCTTTGCGGCGAGTTATCGCTGAAAATGCTTATAAACATGTGCAACAGTTCAGCGTGGCGAAGCAAGTGGAAGCAATCAATCGGCTGTACATGGAGGTCTTGAATGTTAAATCAGAAAAAGCAAAATGAGCAGTTTGAGAAAATAGACTTTAATCGAAAAATTCATGACAGAATCTTTGATGAATACGAAAGCCGCCATAATGAAATATTTAATCTCATTGAGCAGGAAAGATTGCACCGGATGCTTCAGCAGGCTATAAGTACCATTGGAAATCCACTGTTTTCTTGCAAAGCCCTTGATTATGGATGCGGTTCTGGAAATCTTACTCACCATCTTATTGAATTAGGCACGCATGTGGTTGCTGCGGATGTTTCGCCGAAATTTCTGCAACACATCCAGCGGAAATATGGCACTTCAGGCAAGCTCGACACACTGTTAATTAATGGTTATAATTTGGAGGGCATTCCGGATAATTCTTTCGATATTGTTGCTACATATTCTGTCTTGCATCATGTTCCTGACTACCTTAGTATTGTTAAAGAGATGTGCAGGGTTTGCAAAGTGGGGGGTGTAGTCTATATTGATCATGAGCATAATAATACATACTTTGAACGTTCTCCTGTGTATATGGAATTTTGTAATGCAGTCGCTCCCGGCGTAACAGCAAGAATAAAAGAATACATCAGATTATTCCTAAGCCCCGCATTTTATGTCAGATTTGTGAAAAAACGAATCAATCCACGATACTCCGCTGAGGGCGATATCCATGTTTGGCCAGATGACCATATTCAGTGGGATAGCATTGTGGATGTTGTCTGCTCACAGGGATTTGAAATTATTACTCGGCAGGAATACCTGCTATTCAAAGGGTCGTATCCTAAATCGATATATTACCGTTATGCTGATAAATGCGCCGATATGGCGGTGCTAATTGCAAGAAAATGCTGCAAAGGTGAAGTGTGAAAAATGAAATAACAGATTTTTTTGATGAAATGGCCGGCGACCGAAATTTGGTACTGGCCAGCGACCCAGTCTTGGAATATGAACAGACAGTTCGTTCTCGAATTGTTTTTTCAATGCTTGATCCCAACCCCGGCGAAGCAATTCTTGACGTGGGTTGTGCAAATGGAAGAGATTTGATTATTTTGTTCAAAAAAGGATGCAAATGCACAGGCATAGACTTTTCGAGCAGCATGATAGAAGAAGCAAAAAAAGATTTTTTGAAAAATAATATCGAAGGAATCGAAGTGGAAACGGGCGATGCTACGGTGCTTGGATTTCCTGATAAAACATTTGATAAAATATATGCCAGTGAAGTGCTTGAACACATACCAAACTATGGTTCTGCCGTTTCTGAATTAGCAAGAGTCTTAAGACCCGGCGGGTGCTTGGTAATAAGCACGCCGAATCGACGAAGCTGGTACGGTTTTGATCGGTATGTAATTTGGGAAAAACTCCTCAGGAAAAAGTGGCGACATCCTTACGATGCATGGAAAACATTTGAAGAACTTTTGCATACTCTTGACAGCAATGGATTTAAAATAGTCAGTGTTGGCGGGATATGCTATTTGCCCGGCTTTTTGATATCATATCATCTTCCAAAGATAATGAAAAAGGGACTTGTTTGGCTTGTTAAAAAATTAGAGCCGTGGTTAAGTAAAAAAATGCCTAAAAATGGTTATTCAATCGCTATAAAGGCCGTAAAAAAATAAAAGGCGTGTTTAACCGGCCGCCAGCAGTTTCTTTTGCAGCTTCCATCTGAAGAAAAGCTCTGAAATGATTGCCAGATAAATAAATGATGCTGATGTTGCGATAGCAGCGCCGTACATCCCTATCGAAGGAATAAGGGCGAAATTAAGAATCATATTAACGACCACCTGGCTAACTCCGGCGGCCTGAATGAACTTGTACTCTTTTGAAGCAGTAAATAGCGTTGCAAAAAAACTGCTGTAAAGAAATGCCGCTGCGCCAATAAGCAATATCCTTATTGCCGGTGTACAATCGACGAATTTTTCTTTGTAGAACAGCCGAAGCACAAATGGTGTTGCAAAATAGGCAACCGCAAGACCTGCTGCTCCCAGCAGAAGTATTCTCGGTCGCTTATGGTAGAGATATGATTTTATGCTCTCAATGTTGCCGATGGTCTCACTGATATGAGGGAGAAAATAGGCGGGGATAATATATGTCAGAGCCATGAATCCTTTAAAAAATTTAAATGCCAGATTATAAGTGCCTGTTTCGGCGAATGAAGTGAATTTTCTCATAACCGCAAGTCCGCCCCAGTTTATCAAATACGCTGACATAACGCCAAACAGTGTCCACATTGAAAATGTAAAAATTTGCCTGAAATGTTCTCTGTCGATACCAAAAGGGCAAAGAAGCTTTATGTCAATGAATTTCAGCCCAATGACAACCGCGCCAATTGAAGCAATAAAATAACTGATAAAAACCGATTTTAGACTAATTACATCAAACAGATAAAAAACTGTCAGAGCAGATAGTGCGATGCACCCAAAGGCAATTTCGGCAAGGGCACTTTGCAGTCTTTTGTTAAGTGCAAAAAAAATAGTAACAATGAAATCCTTGATTGTCCACCCCAGAAATGCCAACCCCAAAAGGATGAGTTCTTCAAGTGTAACACCTGCAAACATTCTCAAATATCTCTGAAAGACAATGAATATTATCACGAATGCAATTACACCGGCCATGAGGAAAGCGAATTGAACTGAAAAGGTCTTGCCGATCAGACCCGTCTCCGCGCGCTCCTGATTTGCATAAACGATTACGGCTGTTCTGCTTGAGGTTAAGAATAACGTTACAAAGAAAAATATCAGTGTTTCGCTTATTGAGTAACGGCCGTACAATTCCTTGGAAAAGAGCCCTGCGATTACCATTGGCACCGCCATGGTTACCGCCTGACCAACCGTCTGAAGTGTCAGAAAGCTGAGCAGATATTTGGCCTGAGTGAATTCGGATTTAAGTTTTTTCAGCATAAAAGATGCCGAACCCTACCAGAAAACCATCTGTTTTTCAATTTTTTTCACAAAAGTCCGAAAGAAACACATAAAACAAGACTCGCAATGCCGCTTTTTAAGAAACTTTAATTTTTTTACAAAAGTCCGAAAAAATAGTTGAAATAGGATAGGAAATACTCTATAATTATCACTTGGAGGCGGAGAGAATGCAACCATCCATACCATTTGAATTCTCTCCCTTATAAATGAATCTGTACTGTTAGTGCGTTTGCGCAAATAATATAACAAAATTTTTTAGAAAGGGAGAAAACATGAAAGTCAGCAAATTTGAGTTTATTACGATTGTCTTTGTGTGCATATTTGGAAGTAGTGTTTTTGCAGGTGGCATTAACACGGCCTTACAGTTTGACGGCACCAATGATTATGTTGTCATTCCAGACAACGATGCGCTCAGCCCGCAGGCTGCCGGTCAAATGACGGTATCGACGTGGGTGAAAATCGATGCCTGGCCTATCGGGAATAATGAAGTCGTTTTAGCAAAATCGACAGACTATCAAAGTGAATACAACGTGGGAATTACGACTACCGGCCAGGTGAATTTTACTCTTTGGCGACCGACCGGAAGCCATTATGCTTTCGCTATGGGTGGAACGATCACCCTGGGACAATGGCATAACATCACTGGCACTTACAACCAAAGCGACGCTGTAAAAGTGTATCTTGACGGTATATTGGTAAATCAATCAAATTCATGGAATCCACCCATGGGAGGAAACGGTACTGCCTCGCTCGATTTCGGCAAGATCGGTGGTTCGACGACTCCATGTTGGTTTAACGGCACGCTTGATGATGTGTCAATCTGGAATTATGCAAAGACCGATGCCGAGGTGCTCAATTCGTTTAACCAGACGCTAATCGGCACTGAATCAGGGCTTGCAGCCGCTTGGAATTTCAATGAAGGCAGCGGGCAAGTCGTAACGGATATAACAGGCCATGGCAATAATGGAATTCTCGGCTCTGGTTCTGGCGTTGACAGTGCTGATCCGACATGGGTAGTTGTGCCTGAGCCTGCGACGATGGCATTGCTTGCTCTCGGCGGGCTGATGCTGCGGCGAAGAATGAAGTAAATTAAATTTAAGCGATGAACAAAAAAGGACAGGCGTCAAACCTGTCCTTTTTTTATAACAGTGTGGTATCTCGAACTAACCTTTCTGCACAAATCTCTTGATATTGCGGACAGCCTGTCTGAGTCGATTTTCATTTTCGACCAGTGCGATTCGCATATAATGTTCGCCGTTTTCGCCGAACGCTCTGCCCGGAGCGATTGAAACATTCGCGTATTCCATCAAGTCCATCGCGAAATCGATACTGCCCTTGCCCTTTGACTGTTCTTCGGGCACTCTTGCCCAGACGAACATCGAGCCTCTCGGCTTTTCGACCTGCCAGCCGATTTTGCTCAGCCCATCGCAGATTACATCGCGTCTTAATTGATATTTCAGGTTCTGCTCTTCGATATCCTTATCGCATTCGCGCATCGCGACGATGCTCGCAATCTGAATCGCCTGAAAAATTCCATAATCGTAATAGCCCTTTACAGTTCCCAGAGCCTCAATCATTGTTTTATTGCCGACCGCGAACCCGATTCTAAATCCCGCCATATTATATGGCTTGCTCATCGTGGTAAATTCAACGCCGACATCCTTTGCGCCTTTTGCGGACATAAAGCTCGGCGCTTTGTAGCCGTCAAAGCAGGTCTCGCCATAAGCAAAATCGTGAATGACCGCGATTTGCATTTTTTTCGCAAAGTCAACCACCGTCTCAAAATAGCCTATGTCGTTCACGGTCATCGCAGTCGGATTATGCGGGAAATTCAAAATCATAACCTTTGGTCGCGGATACAGTTTTTCGCAAACGTGTATCATATCCTGCAGAGATTGCTCGGTATTACCAAGCGGAACGGTAACGACATTCGCTCCCGCCAGAGCAACGGCGTAAATATGAATCGGAAACGCGGGGTCAGCCACAATCGCTGTATCGCCCGGCCCAAGCATCGCAAGGCACATATGACTAAAACCCTCTTTGCTTCCGACGCAGGCGATTACTTCGCTGTTGGGGTCGAGTTCGACATCCCATTTGCGTTTATACTTGAGAGCAACTTCTCTGCGAAGATTAAAAATGCCCTTGCTCACGCTGTATCGCTGATTACGCTGGTCGCGAACAGCCTCGCACAGTTTATCCACAACAATCTGCGGCGTTGGGTCAAGAGGATTGCCCATACCCAAATCTATAATATCAATCTGCTGCTGCCTTTTGGCGAGTTTGAGTGCGTTTAATCGGCCAAACAAATATGGCGGCAGCCTTTTAATTCGCTCTGCTGGTTCTATTTTAAACTCTTCCATAATTATAACTCACAAAAAATTATTCCAAAAATTGTCTATTGATTACTGACTATTATTTTTACGTTTTCATCGAATCTAATTCTATGAATGCTATCGGCAGGAAAATAAAAATCGGCATCCACGCCCAAAGTTCGGGTATTACTTTGCCGGAGATTATCACTTCAGACGCGAAAAGTTTCGACATAAAAGTCATAACATAACACACCCCTGTCAGTATAAAACTAACAAATACCGCCGATTTAAGCGTTTTTGGGTCTCTGCAAACAAGTACCGGCAGCGAAATCATAAGCATAATCAAATTGACTATCGGGTCGGTGAGCCTGAAATTTTTCTGCGCATAAAGTTTGGGCAAATCTTTCGGGCTTTGTCGAGCGAGCTTGACAAGGTCATAAGAACTGAGTAAATCCATATGCACCGATTTTCTTCTAACCGGAATATCCTTTGGCGTAAGGTCGCTCGGATACGATTTAATCGTTTCAGAAGGTCTGTCAGTCAGTTTTGCCGATACCATATAGAATACGCCGTTATCAAAAATCCATGATTTCGTATCAAGGTCGTAGGAGGCGGAATCGGCTTTGATAATGCCGGTTACGTCCCACAGCGCAGAATCGCCTCTTTGTTTCCTGGTGATTATTGTCGGATTGACAATAATATCTTCCTTGACCTTAAATTGAGGCGAGCTGAACAGGCTGCCGCTGCTGTCGCTGATAAACCACAAATCATAGGATAGCGTTTCGTCAAGCGCATCGGGAGAACGAACAAGTTTGTCAGCCAGCGGCGGAATTAAAAATTCCTGGTCTGTCACATGCAGCCCGGTGAACATCAGCGACAAAAATAATATCGGAGCGATTATTCTTTTCAGACTTACGCCTGAAGCCATAACAGCGACTAATTCATTATTTCTTGTCATTTTGCCCAGCGAAAACACCGCTGCGACGACTGTAATCATTCCGGAAAAATCTCTGAAATACAGCAAGCTGTTTCTGCCATAATAAGTCGCTATGTTCCTGCAGATGGCCAGAATGCCAATGCTGGTCTGCTCTGTGAACTCGTCGATATTTACGAACAAATCAATCATTATGCGCAGGCCCATCAGCACGGCAAACGCGATGACATAGCCGGTCAGAAAGTTTTTCGTAACATATCTGTCAATGATTTTCATTTTTCGTTAATTTCGTAAGAGTCTTCTATACAGCATAAGCGCAAACATCGTTAACGCCAGCAGCCCCAACCACATAACGCCTATGCCTATATCAGCCTTTAAATCTGTCGGGCGGCTCCTTGTGATATTTTTGCCCATCATAATAAACACCAGCAGCGCTGCCGCCGGTATCGAGCTTACGCCGAATGCCGTAAGTAAATGTCCGCCTCTGAATCTGATGCCAAGCCCGATGCCTATAATAATCAGCGTAATACATCCGATTCCGAAAACCAGGCGGGAATGAATCTCCGCCCTGATTTCAAAAAGCGTAACCATTATTTTCCTGTTCACTTCCTTTATCATCGCTTCAAGCTGCGTGCTCGGCTGAGTAATATATTTGTGTTCCCTGACGGTGGCAATTATATCTTCGCCAAGTTTTGCCGCAACACTGTGCGGCAGACTAATATCCTGCGAGGTGAACCTCGGCTTGATATATTCAATCCCTCTGTCGAGCCAGATAGCGTTGGGGAATGTGAGTATCAGCACATTGCTGGGACGTTTTTCGGTATCGCCGGAAAGCTGCAAGGTGAGTTTTTCACCGTGATAACTTTTTAGCAGTTCACCGCTGGTTTTGTCATATTCAAACAGGTTAACATCGCCCGCAACTTCCACCGCGTTTTGTCCCGGCATAAGTGAGCTGCTTTTTCCTGTAATTTTCAGCAGCTTATCTTTGCTGTATAACTGAAAGAAATTATCTTTCGGGGCGTTTATACTCTTTTTAATTTCGTCGGCAAGCAATTCAATAGTCATTCGTTCATAAGCGTCCCATGCGGTAAGAGCAATCGGGTAATAGAGAATCGGCGAGGCCTCTATCGCGTTTATCTGCTCTATTTTCTGAAATTTTATATTGTCCTGCATCATAGTTTCAAACGGAGCGCTAATCGATGTCGCCTTTAAAAAGAAGATTTCGCCGTTTTCATCAAATTGAAATGTGTTTTTGGCCAGGACTTTTACTTCGCTGAACCTGCCGGACGAATTGTCAAAGTTAATTATCGCCGATTCAGCCGTGATGATTTTTTTCTTGCCGCTCTTGGCATCCATAATAACCACGCCTAACAGGCTTGAGCTTTTGGCATCCGCGGCATCGGCATATATCTTAAATTGACTGTTAGGCAGGCTATAGTATCCCTGCCTGTGGATATTTCTGAACAGGATTTGCTTGGCATCAGCCGTTATTGAATTTTCCGCACGATGCACATAGATAGGAACAACGTGAAAACTCAATATCAGATTCGCGATAGCAACAACAATAGCCAGAATAAGCCCCGGATAGACTAACATTGCCGGGCTTATGCCGCTTGCCTTGCAGGCATCGAATTCATTGTCCGCAGCGAATCTGCCATAGACTAACGAAGTTGCGAAAAGAGCCGATACCGGCAGAACAAACGTGAGAGTTATGGGCAGAAAATATCCGAGCAGGTCTACAACCTGAGCCGGCCCTACGCCATACTCTTGTATTGGCCGCAGGATACTTCCCAGGCTCATAATCACGCCGAGCCCGACCGTTGAAAGCGCAAAAACTTTCAGCAGTTCCTTAAAAATATATCTGTGCAGTATAAAAACCATAATTATTCAGCCGGTATTGTCGTCAAAACTGCAATTTTTGCAATAAAATTAGTGAAAATCATAGCAATTATTACGGGTTGTGCTTAAAGACCCACGGGTTGCTGATTATTGGCTATTGGCTGCTGACCACTAAATTTATATATTTTTGTTGAAATTTCACAGCAATTAAGGCAGAATACCCCCCTCAAAATCGAAAACAGGTAAAATTCAGGGATAGGTAGCAATGGAAAATCATCGTATAAGCAAGATTAAAAAGCAGCGTAAAAGCGGTTTTTTGGCCAGAATGCGTACTAAAGGCGGCAGAAATATCCTCAGCAGAAGACGCAGAATCGGCAGAACTCTAAAGCTGAGAAACGTTTAGCACCCACACACAAAATCAGCTTTAACTAATCTAAACAGAGAAAATCCCGACATATCGGGATTTTTGCTGCGCCTATAGGCAGCAAAAAAGAATATTATTAACCAGAACAAAAAAGAATTGATGTGCCGGATAGGCGAGAGAATTCTTTGCTAAGCGGATTAAATTGATTGAGTTTGGAAAGAAAAAGAGTAGAATTTTGGCAGACATTGACTCCGATGAGAAAATTTAACAGGCACAAATTTTTAGTGAGGTGTGTATGTTTATTATATTAAAGATTAGCGGAATGGCCTGGGTAAGTATTGCAGCGGCGGCTTTAATTTTGATTTTGATTGGCGCAGGAGTAACAAAGAAATTTTTTCCAGAGAAGAAAAATAAGCCCTGGAAAAAAATATAATTTCTTAACGACCCGCACCGATTGGGTGCGGGATGAAATAAAAACAGGAGCAGGGAGAAATAAGTTAAGAGTTTATAGTGAAAAGTATAAAGGAGTGCTGTCATATGAAAACCAGACTGAAAATGACAATGTTTTTTCTTGCAGGATGTCTGATTGGAACTGTTGTCGGCGGCGGGTTAATTGCGTGGCAATACACCAAACTTTTTAAACGGGAGTATTTGGTACAAGTTGTGGATCAGGCAAACATAGTCCGAGATATCTATGCAGGAAAGTCAAAGGAATTTGCTGACAGTATTGTTCGAATTTTGCCCCAGTATGTCATCGCTTTAAATAAGATGTATGGAAAGGATGAAAAGAAACTTCCTGCCCTTTGGCTGATTAAAAGAGTTTATAAAGAAAACTCGATTCCCGTGCCTGAAGAGATTTCTGCGATATTAAACTCACTTCCACCAAAGCCGCTAAGCCCTTGCGAACTCCGCAGAATCAAGAGTGCCGAGTCCAATGAGCCGAACACAAAACAACTGCAATGAAAGATAGACGAACCCCGTCATACGGGGATGATAGGGTTGACCACAAGTTATGGCGTAAAAAAAGGCTCACCTCCTGGGCGAGCCTTTTTAATGGTGCAAGTCTTGAATTGTTAAGCTGGGGTAACATTTGTAGCACAAGGGCCTTTTTTGCCCTGTCCTGCCTCAAAGTTAACCTTCTGGTTCTCATTGAGTGTTGCGTAACCTGCGGTTTTCACTTCCGAATGGTGGACGAACAAGTCACTGCCGCCGCCATCGGGAGTAATAAAACCAAAACCTTTGTCTGCATTAAACCATTTTACTGTTCCTAAACTCACTTTACTGCTCCTGGGCCTAATATAGGCCAGTTAAACATACTATCTCTCGATTTGATTTATTGGAAGCATACTCTTGAGAGATGAAAGGATACACACCAAACTAAATGAATTGTATAAACTGGATTTAAAAAGTCAAGAAAAATATAAAATAATTTTTAATGCCGATTTGATAGGGTTGGCGTCTAACTATTATCTATTATTTCAAGCAGCGCAGCGTCAATATCGAGACAGGTTGCTTTGCCGAGAATATCAACCTGAAGGATAAGCCTGGTTTTGCTCTGGTCTTCTGCGACAAATCCCTCTGTTCCCATAAGAGGGCCTGCGACGACTTTGCATCGCTGGCCTGCCTTAATGTAGTTATGCGGCAAAAGTTCTGCGCCGCTGGTAAGGGCTTTTTCAATTGGTAAAAGTTCCTCTACGATATGCCGCTGGTCGTTGACCTGAAGTATCTGTGCGACACGGTTGGTTTTGAGGACTTCCAGCCGGTCATTTTCGCTGCCGCAGAAAAAAATATAACCGCTGAACAGCGGCAGCATCGAACGCATAACTCTTCGGCTTTTGCGATAGACTTTTTCCGTCATTGGAAGAAAGTAGCTGATATTTTTTTTCTGCATTTGCCAGGCGAGAGCTTTTTCGTTTCTGCTTTTGGTATGCGCAATCCACCATAAGCCGGCGAAGTCCTTAATGCTCGACTCGGCAGGCCAAATCATCGGAGGATTTTCACTAAGTTTCAGCATAGGTTTTTTGAGGGTTTAAAATGTTGACGACAGGCAAATTGTTTCTGAGCTAAAAATAAATTCGCCATTAAATTCCGCAGGCAGCAAAAGTGTCTGCCCGATTGAAAAATCGACTGGCTCTGCATCGGGGGATGTAATTTTTCCGCTTCCGGAGATAATTATAATTACTTTTACTGCTCCTGCGGCAATTTTCGCCGAGCCGCCCGCTTTTGCAGTCGTTTTGTCAACCTTGAATAAATCGCAGTCAATCAATCTGCCTGCGTCTTTTACGGTTAAGACTTTCGGGTCCTGATTAAAATGAATGCTTTCCAGGGCTTCGGCGATATGCAACTGCCGAGGTTTACCGTTTTGCAATCTGTTCCAGTCAAAGACGCGGTATGTTGTGTCGGAGGGCGTTTGAATCTCCGCAATCAGATTTCCCGCTCCGATAGCGTGAACGGTGCCTGCGGGCAGGAAATGGCACTGGCCTTTTTTAACCTGCACTTTATTCAGAAGTTTTGCGCAACTGCCGTCTTTGACGGCCTTTTCAAACATCTGTTTTGTCGTGCCGGGCTTCAATCCCTTATAAATGCAGGCATCTGGCGTGCAGTTCACGATATACCAACATTCGGTTTTTGCTCTTGCGTTTGGAAGTTTTTTTGCGGCCTGGCTGTCAGGGTGAACCTGAACGCTTAGGACATCGTTAGCGTCGATAAACTTTATCAACAGACCGAATGGCGGCTGATAACTTTTTTGTCCAAGTATCTGATGCGGATATTTTTGCAGGACTTCGCCGATGGTATTGCCGACAAATTCGCCGTTTTCTATAACCGATTTATCGCTGGGCAAATCGACCAATTCCCAGCTTTCGCCGATTTTTTTGTCAGCGGGAAAATCCTTATTAAAAAGATTTCTCAGCTTATTTCCGCCCCAGATAATTTCTTTGTAAATGGGTTTGAATTTTAACGGATAAAATTTCATTTCGAGTATTTACCTGCCGCCGAAATAATTTATAACGCCGCCTGTGATAGCGGTCGCGATTTTCTGCTGCATATTTTTGTCTCTAAGCTGATTTGCTTCCCAGTAGTTCGACAGATAACCCATTTCTATCAGTACAGCAGGGCACTGGCTTAATTTCAGCACTCTGTAATCAGCTTCTTTTCTGCCCCTGCTTGGTATTCCTGTTTTTGACATTTGCGTATTGATGGAATCAGCCAGTTTCATCGCCTGCCAGTCCGGCCGTCTGGCTACATATACGCTGAATCCATTAATAGAGCTTGTCGCGCAGGAGTCTGCGTGAATGCTTATGAACAGCACAGCCTTATTTCTGGTGCCGATATTGGCGCGCTCTTCAAGCTCAATAAACACATCGCTGCTTCGCGTCATTATCACCCTGAAGCCTTGTTTTCTCAACAAGTCGGTAAGCGCAAGGGCGACATCAAGATTGACGGTCTTTTCATAAAAGCCGTTCGGACTTATTGCGCCGGAGTCTTTTCCGCCGTGCCCTGCGTCAACGACGATTATTCTGCCTCCTCCGCCTGTCCAGGGTGTTAGAACCGGCTTGGGTGCAGGAATCGGCGTAATTCGCGGCTGTATCTGAACAGTGGTCTTTCCGGTAATCTCGCTATTTATTTGAGCAAGCAAACTTGAGCGAACGTGCAGCATACCATCTATTTTTTTAGTTTTACCGAGCGTGCCGAAGTATTTATCGTTCAAGTAGACATAGTCCTCTTTCGGATAAATCCCGACCGTATTTCCGCCGCCGGTAAAAATAACTTTCCTGTCGGTTATTTCCGAAACAGACATTTCTAATTTGCCGGCAAGATAATAAACGTTTATCAATTCATCCTGAGTAAGACTGCCTGACGACGTTCGTTTCGACGCTTGCTGACAGCCGGACAATCCCATAGAAGCAACTGCGAATAACAAAACACATAAAACTTTCTTTTTCATAAAAAATATCCTGCAAAAAATCCTTTTAAAAAAGTTCCTCTTCGGAATCATTTTGTTCCTGTCGTTTTTCAATTTTCAAATCGATGCCGAGATGTCTGCACGCCGAGTCGGTAATTTCTCTGCCGCGTTTTGTTCTGCGAACAAAACCAATCTGCAATAAATAAGGCTCGACTACATCTTCCAGCGTGTCCTTTTCTTCGCCGAGCGTCGCCGCCAGAGCCTCAATGCCCGCAGGGCCGCCATTGTATATATTTGCTATTGCCCGCAAAAACGACCTGTCGAGTTCGTCAAGTCCCAGCTCGTCAATTTGTTCCATCTTCAGCGCAGCCGAGACAATCGCATCTGTCAATTTGCCTTGCCCCTTAACCTGTGCGTAATCGCGAACTCTCTTCAAAAGCCTGTTTGCAACTCTCGGCGTGCCTCTGCTCCGTGATGCGATAAGTTCAAGCGTGCCTGCCGAGCAGACTAAATTCAGCAATTTCGCCGAGCGGGTTAAAATTTTCGCAAGTTCAGCCGCACTGTAAAATTCCAGATGATACAGCATCCCGAATCTGCCCCGCAGCGGCGAACTAAGCAATCCCGCTCTTGTCGTCGCTCCGATTAGCGTAAATCGCTTCAGCGGGAAATTTATCGTCTTTGCGTGCATTCCGCTGTCAACCGTGAAATCGACCCTGAAATCTTCCATTGCCGGATATATAAATTCCTCAACGGGTGTGCTCAGTCTGTGAATCTCGTCGATGAAAAGAATATCGCCCGTGTTGACATTGCTCAAAAGCCCCATCACATCGCCTTGCTTGACTAATGCCGGGCCTGATGTTGTTTTAATTCTCGCGCCCATTTCGTTTGCGATTACATGAGCCAGCGTGGTCTTGCCCAATCCCGGCGGGCCATAAAACAAAATATGGTCTAATGGTTCGCCTCGCTGTTTCGCTGCCGACATAGCGATAGTCAGTTTTTCCTTCACATTCTCCTGACCGATGCACTCATTAAGAGCTGTTGGCCGCAGAGAAGTGTTGAAAGTATCTTCCTGCTCGTTCATCGATTCGCTATTTAAAACTCTGTCAATCGCCATAGTTATTGCCGAACTTCCATATTTAACATTGAAGATTGTAGATTGAAGATTTTAGGAAACGCCTGTCGGTAACACTGTTTTATAAAATTCCATCGGCACAGCCGATTCCATAAATTTTCAATTTTCATTTTTCAATCTTCAATTTCTTTTACGCTTCAATCCCTTGTTTTAGTCTATAAACCAATGGCACAAGTTCTTCTGCTGTTTTAATCTGCGGATGTTTTTTGCACGCCAATTTAATGAGTTCCGCAACTTCGATTCTCTTTTCACCCCAGGCGATAAGAATTTCCAGTGTCTCAAGCTGATACGCCGACAAGTCGCCATCGTCGCCGGTTCTGGCGGGTGTTTCTGCTGCGAATGTCGCCAGTTTGCCTTTCAACTCTGCAATCATATGCTGAGCAAGCCTCTTGCCTATGCCCGGCAGAGAAATTAATATCTTCTCGTCGCCGTTTTCAACCGCTGCCGCTATCGTACCAATCGGCAGAGCAAGCGATTTTAAACCTTTCTTAATTCCGATTCCGCCGACCGATGTATAGCGTTTGAAAAAATCCTTCTCCGCCTGACAAAGAAATCCGACCATTTGCGGAATCAAATTTCCGCCCGCCATACTGCCCTCATAATACTCAAGCGTGCAGAGCGTAATCTCTTTGCCGATTCTGTCGGAAAGCAGACTTACCATATACCCAGGCAGAAGAATTTCATAGCAAATCTGCCCGACCTGAACTAAGCCGGTCTCACTGCCAAGAGAAACAAGTTTTCCGCTTATTTGTGCTATCATTTTATTATGACTTTTTCCCGCAGTCTTGTAGGGTGGGCTCTTAGCCCACGCAGTTATCTACGATTTTTTCCCGCAGTAATCTATCAGCCTTGCTATCTCGTTTCTCAAATCTTTGCGGTTCACTATCATATCTATAAATCCGTGTTCCAAAAGGAATTCCGACCTCTGAAATCCGTCAGGCAGTTCCACTTTAATTGTCTGGTAAATCGTTCTGGGTCCTGCAAAACCAATCAGCGCCTGCGGTTCAGCGATAATCACATCGCCGAGCATCGCGAAACTTGCCGTTACCCCGCCGGTCGTCGGGTCGGTCAAAACAGAGATGAACAATCCGCCGCTGTCGTCTAATTTCGCCAACGCTGCGCTGGTTTTTGCCATTTGACCCAGCGACACAACGCCCTCGTGCATTCTCGCGCCGCCGGAGGAACTGACCACTACCAGAGGCAGCGATTCTTCGATGGCTTTCTCGGTGGCAGCGACCAATTTTTCGCCGACAACCGCACCCATCGAACCGCCTAAAAAGTAAAAATCCATTACCGCCAGCATTACTTCTCGGCCTTTAATAAAAGCTTTGCCGACTAAAATTGCCTCTTTTCCAAATGCCGTTTTCTCAGCGGCCTTGGCTCTTTCCTTGTATTTTGTGCCTTTATACGAGAAATTCAGCGGGTCAGCCGTTACCAAATCGGTCAAAATCTGCTCAAAAGTGCCTTCGTCAATCAGGTATTTGATTCGAGCTTTTGCCCCGATTCGAAAGTGGTAATTGCATTGCGGGCAAACGTCCATATTCTCGGTTACGACTTTCTGAAAGAGTGTCTGCTCGCAGCCGGGGCATTTAACCCAAAGGCCCTTGGGCATTTCCTTACGCGGCTTTAAACTAAAGCCGTCCCATTGTGATTCTGTCTTTTTTGCCATAATAATGTGGGCGGATTCTACCACATTATTGAGAAAAATCGAGCAGTAAATTTTTCAGCAAAAATACGCATTCCCGCGTCCCTCTATCAGAGCCCAAGCGACAGCGCAGGGTGTTTCATTAAAAAGTCTCATCGCCGCAGGCGATTCCATAAATCTTCATTTTTCAATCTTCAATCTTCAATTTTCCCCCATCTACTGCCTATTGGCTATTGACTATTGTCCATTGCGTACTATTATCCCGCTATGACAAAAGACACAGCCAATTTATATCAAATCCTCGAAGGACTATACGGCAAGTATAACCACAAAAAGTTTATTCCGCCCGACCCGCTGCAATTCGTATATCGCTATAACCGTAGAGCAGATATGGAGATAGCGGGTTTCCTGGCCGCGATGTTTGCTTACGGCGCAGTCGAGCAAATCGGAAAATTCCTGACTTGCTTATTGGGCAAAATGGGCAAAAAGCCGGCAGATTTTATTAAAAATTTCTCAAAAAATGACCAAAAACTGTTCGAAAATCTAAAATATCGCTTCAATACCGCTGACGATATCGTCAATTTGCTGTCTGCTTTGAAGAAAACTCTCAACAAATTCGGCAGTCTGGAAAACCTCTTTCTGGCCGGCTTCGACAATAATGATGAAAATATAATACCCGCCTCGGCAAAATTCATTCGGGCATTGAACGCCGGCAGCAGTCCAGGCCTGAAATTTCTGCTTTCTGACCCGAATAATGGCGGGACATGCAAAAGATTGTTCCTGTTCCTCCGCTGGATGATAAGAAATGATGAAGTTGACGCAGGACTTTGGAAAAACATTGACCAGGCCAAACTTGTCGCTCCGGTCGATGTTCACATCGGCAGACTGAGCAGGATTTTAGGCCTGCACAATAAAAAGACAATCAATCTTAAGACTGCTTTGGAAATCACCGCAGGTCTTAGAGAAATAAATCCTGCCGACCCGATTAAATATGACTTTGCATTGTGCAGAATCGGAATCCTCGAAAACTGCACAGGCAGGAAAAATCCCTACTGCCCAAACTGCGAACTGGCAAAATTTTGTGTATGATATATATGCCTGCAATGCGGCTATTTAATCAACTCAACAGTTGTATAGCCGTCAAGTTGCAGTTGTATATTCATATTTGGCCGGACAGGCAGCATCATTCTATCCGGCTCGATTCTCCGGACTCCCGACATTTTCATACGGGCATCGTTTTTTTTCAGCAACCCCGTGGTCTCCTCAACTTCCGCAGTGGAATTTATTGTGCCTGACAGCTTCATAAGAATTTTTTCCCTGGCAGTTATATCGACAACCTTTAATTCATCCATATCGAGTTTTGAAATCGTATCTATATAAGCGATATTGCTGCTGTGTCGTTCTATTTTATAGACCGTGTTGACATCGAATGAATAGCCTAAGTTGAGATTTTGTGTGTATTGCCACTTTCTGCCCACAACGGCAAAATCAGCGGGAAATTTCATTATTGCAGAATCGGTAAGTTCTCTCACCTGATTTTCGTTGAATAATTTATAGAAAAATTCTGCATATTTTTTTTCATCATTCGCTCCGAATGCTTTTTTAAGAGCTTCCAGCATTTCTTTTTGTTCCGGGTTATTTGGTTCGTTTTTGGCTTCCAATTTAGTCATTTCATTTTTGAATTTGGTAAAAATGTCGTCGATTCCGATAATTTCTGATACTTCTCCTGTCGGCGTTATTCTCATCTTAAGACTGCTGCCGATTACGCTCGAAAATAAAACATTAAACGCCTGTTGGCTGTCGTCATTGGGGTCGGTTTTTTTGGGGTTTTCCTGGTCGAATTCCAGATGGCCGTAGGGGGTGTCGATTCCGAGCTTGATTGTTTTGAAGGTTAATGCCGCATTCATTGAGCCGTTAGCATCAACGCTGAGTATGTCCAGGCCGATAAGCATATCCGATACCTGATTTGAATCGCTGCCTTTGTTTCCTAATCTCTGGCTTATGCTTGCGAATTGCGTATATTTTATTTCGTGTGATTCGCCGGGTTTTAGACGCAGCTTGAGGTCTATTTTGTCATGTGATTTATCGCTGTCATACTGAGCGTATATGATTCCCAATGCGATAATCGCAGCGATAACAAGCAAAATAATGTTCTTGATACTCATAACCAATCCTTTAAATAAATTGTTGATAACATTAGTTGTCTGGAATTTTAATCTTCCGGCCGCATTTAGGACATTTGCCGTTCTGACCTGCATACTTAATCGGAATTTTACATCGTTTGCCGCAATCACAATAAAATCGTACAAACCCGTCGTTGTCTTGTGCTGTTGCCTGCTCGGCGGATTGTGATTCAGGTATCGGCGAGTCAATCTTTAAAAAATCCTCCATACTCAACAAAGGCTGCACCGGCGGTTGAATTTTAACTGCCGCTTCTGTCGGACTTATATTCACAGCCAAAGGCTGCGGTTCAACGGTATATTCCAGCATTAATGCCTTATGCGTATATGGTGTTACCGGCTGCACAATTGCGCGCCTTTCGGCAAGCAAATCAAGCAGAGATTTTTCATATCTGGCAGTTTTAATAATTTTCATTTTCAGCAGTATTAAAGTTATCACAACTCCTGCCGCAAATCCGCCGAAATGTGCGAAATAAGCAACATTGTCGCCGCCGACAATGGCGCCGAAAATATCCCACGCCAGCCAATATAGTACCATCCAAAAACTGGAAACTTCAAAGGCATAACGATTCCACCAAAGAGAAAATGGGAACATTAACCACAGGAAGGAAATTGTATTCAGTGGAAACAGTACCAGAAACATTCCCACAATACCGTTAATCGCTCCGCTTGCGCCGAGAGCCGGTCCGCCGTTGAAAATAAGATGCCCCATCGCGGCAAAGACACCCAATACAATAAAGATTGGCAGATAAGCGATATTGCCGAACTTTGCGCAGATTGCGTTGCCGAATATCCATAGAAAAATCATATTGCCAATCAAATGCAGCCATCCGCCATGCAGCCACATATGTCCGACCATTCCTCTTAGCTCCCAGCCTTTGAGTATGTATCGTTCATATGGATATACCCAGTTGCGTTCTTTCATCTTTTGCAGAATTTGTTTTTTTATCTCCTCTACGGACAGGGACTTTTGTTTCGACGTTGAAGCGGTATTTGAGTCAGCCGCCGAAGCGGAGGAATTCTTATTGCTGACTTTAATGGTTATATGATTTTCGATTTGATATGACTGCAGAAAAAAAGCCCCGATAATGGACGCTATCAGCAGCCAGTTCATTACAGGCAGTTTCTCCTGCGGAACATCAACTTTCCATGGTATTATCATAGGCTGCTTCCGTTATCAAAAACGTACTCTCTTAAAAAGTAAAATACACATTTTCCGTTAATTTTTCAACCACTAAAAATGTTACCGGATGCAGTTTTGCTTATTTACTATAATCGGCTGCAATTTTTTGCGGCCATTGATATGAAATTCCTTTGTTTTTACGCTAAAATAGGGCTTAACACGGGTTCCAGCGACTATCCACCGGCTAACTAACCATTAGTTTTCGTTTGACTTGTTTATTCCATTAAGCGTATAATAATACAGGAAATAATTTTTCTGGGTGGGTAAAAAATGGCAAAGTTTAATACCGCCGAAGATATTATTCGTTATGCCGTCGGCAGGGAGGTCGAGGCCAATGTCTTTTACAATCTTCTTACGCAGTATGTTGACGACCCGCAGGTTCGCGCCTTGTGCAGCGAACTGGCCTCCGAGGAGCTTGAGCATAAGGGGCTTCTTGAACTTGAACTGATGAAGCTCGGCGATGTCGTAAAGCCGCCTTCCACCGCTGATATGAAAAATACATCGCTTCCCAGACCGCTTGACTGTATGCTTGAAATGGTCAGGATTTCGCAGATGGATTTGGAAAAAGTAGTGCTTTTGGCGATGGAGAAGGAAAAAAAATCTTTTCGGCTTTATATGGATTTGCTGGCCGCTGTAAGCGATGCCGATTGCCGCGAGACGATAATGAACATAGCCGAAGAAGAAGCCCGCCACAAAATAAATCTTGAGCTTGAATACGACAGACTCACAGCAGCCCACAAAAACCAGTAGCAGATAGTCAGTACCCTAACTATTGCCCCCTGTCTCCTGAAACAGCCATGTTGAGAGATACCGTTCGCCCGTATCCGGCAGAACAACGACTATCAGCTTATCCTTGTTTTCTTTTCGTTTGGCGACTTCCAGCGCAGCCCACAGCGCTGCGCCGCCGGAGATGCCCGCTAAAATGCCGTCCGATTTTGCCAGCCGTCTTGCCGTTTCGCCTGCGTCATAATCTTTTACGCGGATAATCTCATCAATTATTTCTCTGTTGAGAACATTGGGAATAAATCCTGCGCCAATTCCCTGAATTTTGTGCGGCCCCGGCTTTTCACCGCTCAGCACAGGCGATGTATCAGGTTCGACCGCGATTGCTTTGAAGTTTTTTTTCCTTTTCTTGATTACTTCCGATACCCCTGTGATTGTTCCGCCCGTTCCAACGCCTGCAACGAGAATATCGATTTTGCCGTCGGTGTCATCCCATATTTCCTCTGCCGTAGTCCTGCGATGTACTTCCGGGTTGGCGGGATTATCGAACTGCTGAGGCATAAAACCGTTCGGCGTTATTTTAACAAGCTCCTCAGCCTTTGCTACCGCTCCCATCATTCCTTTTGTTCCATCGGTCAGTACGAGTTCCGCACCGAATATTTTCAAAAGCTGCCTTCTTTCCATACTCATAGTTTCAGGCATCGTCAAAATGAGTCTGTATCCTTTGGCTGCCGCCGCAAACGCCAGAGCGATGCCGGTGTTTCCGCTCGTCGGCTCGATAATTACAGAATCGCTTCGCAGAAATCCTTTCTTTTCTGCCTGTTCAATCATCGCTATGCCGATTCTGTCCTTGACGCTCGAAAGAGGGTTGAATGATTCAAGCTTTGCCAAAATAACAGCTTTCGTTCCATTGGCAATTCTATTTAGTTTTACCAAAGGTGTATGTCCTATGGTTTTTGTAATGTCTTCATATATCTTTGTCATAATTTTTCACTTTTCACTTTTAAATTTTTAATAATTTTTTCTCTGTGTCTCTGTGGTGAAACACATTTTTCACTTTTTCAACGCCTGCCCGATATCCGCGATAATGTCGTCGATATGCTCAATGCCAATCGACAAACGAATAAAATCAGGCGTTACTCCGGTTGCCAATTGTTCCGCTAGCGAAAGCTGCTGATGCGTCGTCGTTGCCGGGTGAATGGCAAGCGTCTTTGCATCGCCTACATTTGCAAGATGAGAAATAAGCTCAAGCGAATCAATAAACTTCTTGCCCGCCTCAAGCCCGCCCTTAATTCCAAAGCCCAAAATAGCGCCGGCTCCCTTGGGCAGATACTTTTTTACTCTTTCTTTTTCAGGACTCGATTTCAAACCCGGATAATTCACCCACGAAACTTTCGGATGGGCGCTCAAATACTCCGCCACTGCAAGAGCATTCTCGGAATGTCTCGGCAATCTCAAATGCAGCGTCTCAAGCCCCTGCAAAAACAAAAACGAATTAAAAGGCGATAACGCAGGCCCAAGGTCTCGAAGCAGCGTTACCCTTGCCTTAATGATATAAGCGATATTTCCCAGCGGCTTGAGCGCCTCAATAAAGTTTAGCCCGTGATAGCTCGGCTCAGGCTCTGCGATTAGCGGAAATTTACCATTCGTCCAGTCGAATTTGCCCGAATCGACAATCAGTCCGCCGACGCTTGTGCCATGTCCGCCGATGAATTTTGTCGCCGAATAAACGACTATATCAACGCCGTGGTCGATAGGCCGAAGCAGGTAGGGTGATACCGTATTGTCCAAAACAAACGGAATACCGTTTTTATGCGCGACATTCGCGATGCCTTCCAAATCCGCCACATCCAATTTCGGATTGCCGATTGACTCTGCGTAAATAGCCTTTGTCTTTGGCGTAATCGCATTCTGAAAAGCGTTCAGGTCGTTGGACTTTACAAATTTTACCTTCACGCCGAACTTTGCGAACGTGTAATGCAGAAGATTATATGTCCCGCCGTAAAGATTATCAGCCGATACTATTTCATCGCCTGCCTGCGCGATATTCAGCAGCGCAAGCGTAATTGCCGATTGTCCGCTTGCCGTTGCCAAAGCGCCGACTCCGCCGTCAAGCAGGGCGATGCGTTTTTCCAGCACATCTGTCGTAGGGTTCATCAGACGCGTGTAGATATTGCCGAACTCGCGAAGCCCGAACAAATTAGCCGCGTGGTCGCTGCTTTTGAATTGATACGATGTTGTCTGATAAATCGGCACTGCCCGTGAGCCGGTCGTCGGGTCTGCTTCCTGCCCGCCGTGCAGAGCGATTGTTTCCAATTTCAATTTACTGTCTATTTTACTCATAAAATTTATCCTTTCATTATTCGTAATACTTTATCCAAGTGCCAAATACGACTTGTCATTCCCGCGAAAGCGGGAATCCAGCGTAAAATAGCCTCCGCCACAGGCGGATTCCGCAATTTTGATTTTTAATCTTTGATTTTTGATTTTCATTTTAAAATGCGTACTGTGCGCTTAAAACGACTCCGTCGCCAAGTCCGGTTGCGGCAGAACTTCCCCGATTGCCGGTAACTACATAAGCGGCAACTAATGAAAAGTTTTTATTCACAAACCAGGCAATATGAGCGTCCCAGTAGTCGGCATTCTTAAAATCGCTGAATTTTGCTCCCTCCCGGTATTCAACGCCAACGGCCACATTATCGAGAGGTAATACGTCGATATTTCCAAAAAGCACTTCGTCGCGTTCGTCGTCGAAGCCAAGAACACCGAGAATTTTTCCCTTTGTGGAAAGGATACCGCCGCTTATCAGCACAGGCTTGGGGAAAGTTTTCTTGATAAGTTTTGTTGCCACTATGTAATAGTCAAAATCGGTGCTGTCCCCGGCGGCATCGTAGGTCGTATGTTTAAAAATCGTGCCTGCCGAAACAGCAGGGGTATATTCTTTTTCTTCCAGTACAAGCAATTTTGCGCCGAAGTTATGCTTTTGAACATCCTGAAGACCGGATATTGAAACATTTTCATAGCCGTAAGAAAGCTCTAACCGTCTAAAAAAAGTTTGTGCAATACTGACTGTTGACCAATCAATTTTGCTTTGTTTAAGATTTACATACCAGGTGCCAATCTGGGGCTTGCTGGTAAAAACATCGTCAAGAGTGAACTTGCGGTTTTGATTTGGCTCTCCAATAGGGGTTCCTGCGGTATAAGCCAGGGGGTTGAAGGCAATGCCTCCAACGCCTTCAAGGTTATTCAGCGGGACACCGGCGTAAATTAGAGATGTACCGAAACTAAAAACAATTAACACTAATACAAATATTTTTTTCACTGGAAAATCTCCTAAAAATTTTCTTTTGTTGTTTTTCGTCAGGATTTTCCAGTGGTCTGGTGGTGCCTGTCTAAATTTTTTATTATCAAAGAACTCGCCTGCGGAATAACCGCTCGGCCTTAATATCTAACAATGCTAAATGCCGCCTCCTTTCTCGACCTTACAGTCGTCAAATCGCTTCCTTTCAGTTATCTCAACCTGTACAATTTTCGTATCGTGTACTTTGATTAAGACACTTCCATAATCGAGTCCTGTAACGAGTTGTGCGATTTCATTAACAATTTTTTCGTTCTTATTATTCATTATCCTATTATTCCTATGGATTTAATATGGATTATATAAACTATAAAAAATCTGTCAATATATTTTTTAATTTTTTTTGTAATTTATATAACTATATTGTGGAATTGTAGTTATGTTGTGTATGGTGTTTAACTTTTGAAGGTTAAGCGGCTCATCTTAATAGTCGATACGATAGATACCGTTTAGGTCTGTAAATATCAACAGCCATAAAGCTGGTGCAGCAATGATGCTATTGAAAAAAATCAAAATTTGGGGATTAAACAAAAAAAGCTCGGATAAATCCGAGCTTTGCGGCCCAATTTTATGGTATCCAGGCAACAGAGATGCCCAGGCAAGTCCGAACTGCGCAAAACCAACGCAGGTGCCTCCCTTAATGGTTCGTAAAGCCGCCTGGCGAAAGTAGATACATCTAAAAATATATCACCTTGCCGGCTCTAACAAACCCAGAGACTCCAACTATACCTTGAGCAAATTGTGCTCAAAATCATCCAAAGTTGACAATTATCGCCTAAAACTCGAAAGTTTTAGTATGATTTTTTCTTCGAGTAGCAGTTTTTGCAATAAACAGGTCTGCCTTCTTTTGGCTGGAATGGAACTTCACATTCTTGTCCGCATTCAGCGCAGGTCGCTTTGTGCATTTCGCGTGGTCCAAAATCTCTTTTTGGTCCCCCTTTGTTAAAATCTCTCACAGGTCTTTCTCCGAAATAAATAAAAAATAGTCTTTAAATTATACTACGAGATGATGAGCATAATCAGAACGCCGAAACTTGCAAGAATAATCTGGAAAATTCCTGTATTTATGGATACCTCTAAAAACCGGCGGCAAGGCGAAAAGTATGGGATGAGTTTTGCGGGAATAACAGCGGGGGATTGCCGTGCTGCGCTCGGACGAACCGCCGAATAAATTCGGGAGTTAACGACCGCTCGCTTACCTTGCGGCTTTGAACCCTGCTATGGTGATGGCAGAGTTGACCCATAAATCCCCCAACCGCAGGGGTCGGGGCTAACTGATGGAACACGCCCCGCCCAATTTGGTTTTATAAAGATTTTTATTGTATGGCAGTTTCATCAGCAGCATTCCCATCATACAATTATCCGTAATGCCGGCGAAAATCAACCCGCTGCTTACAAAAATCGGAATAAATAAAAACGCCCAATGCAGCAGCCACGATAGTATTATTCCCAGTAATACCAGACTTCCTGCGATAATTCTGACCTGACGTTCCAGAGATATTCCGCCCTGACCTTTAATGACGGCAAGTTTGTCTTTTTGCCAGCGAGCGATGCCGCCTTCAATTACTTTGACGGTGTGGATTCCAGACTGCATCAGCATATCAGCGGCCATCGCGGCACGTGTTCCGCTATGACAGAGTACCAGATAATTTTGTTTGGACTGACTCAATTCACCAATTTTAGCTGAAATCATATCTATCGGTATGTTAATTGAATTTTCGATGTGCGTCTGGCTGAACTCCAGAGCCGAGCGAACATCGAGAATTTTTGTCTGTGGGTCTTTTTTCAAAAGCGACAGCGAATCAGTCGGCGAAATCATCTCAATTGATGTCGCCTGACCTTTCTGGTTGACGCGGACGATATTATCAATGTTAAAGGGCTTGGGAATAATTTTTGACCGCAGATTCGTAACGAAAGCTTCTTTATTAGTTTCCTTTAAGAAGGGATTATTCTCTTTTTCTTTGGCTATGGTCGATGTCCGCAGCCCGTGATAGTCGTGGCCGGGGCATAATATGGTTTCATTGGGCAGGTTTTTTAATTTAGCAAGAGTGTCGAACATCGATTCTGGCGAGCCGTTTTGAAAATCTGTTCTGCCGACGCTGCCGATTAAAAGCACATCGCCGGTAAATAAACTGCCTTGGCCGTATAAGTTTATCGTGTCATCGGTATGGCCGGGCGCATATATAACCTTAATTTTGCTGTCGCCTATCTCTATCACATCATTATCTTTAAGCCGGCGGTCGGCAACGTCGGAGATGGCCTTTTCATGCATTAAAACAGGTATTTTGAAATGCTTCTTTAATACCGCAGCCGATGAAAAGTGGTCGGCGTGGGTATGCGTATCGACTATAAATTTAGGTATGAGACTGTTTTTCGTTAAATATTTTTTGTATTCCTGCGGCAAGCTTATATGCGGGTCGATAATCAACGCCTCGTTTGCCGAGCTTAAAATATACGAATAACAACTGCCAGCGATGAATTGTTTTACCATAAATCACACTCCTTTACTTGATTTGCCGTAAATTGTCGCACCGAACCGGCCATTAGGCAACAGAAAACTTTGTTCTGTTTGGCTATGTCAGGTAACTAAAAAAATAACTTGTCAGCCTGGCAATTTGCGATATAATCAGAATCTTGATAAGGAAATCATAGAACACCCTATTCTGAAAGGAAAATGTATGGGTCACAGTCGCGACACAAAGAAAGACGTTAAAAAGAAACCTCAAAAAACACTCAAAGAAAAACGGCTTGAGAAAAGAGCCAAAAAAGCAGGGCTATAACAAGAAATTGAAAACTGAAGATTGAAAATTGAAAATTTATGGAATCGGCTTTGCCGAAACCGTTTTGAATTCTTCAATCTGCAATCTTCATTCTTCAATTTTAGTATCTATCAATTGGCAGTGAAAGGCTCTGCGGTTTTATCAAATCTATAAAAGTGCCTTTCTGTGCCGCTCTTAGCTGAATTGTTCCCAATTCCTGATAGGTATTGTAAAGCAGCGTAAGTTTTTCCTCGTCTTTGGCTTCGAGGTATCTCTGCCAGGCGCCTTTCCGAGCTCCCCATCGAATCTCCGTGCCATCCTTTGCGTAAAGGATAATGTGCGGCTGTGATGAACTTCTCCTGCCGTTGAAATTGCTCATATCAATAGATTTTATTTCCGCAAGCAAAGGTTTATCAGGCACAACTTCCTTATCCATTCTATCGAACAATGCCAGCAGCTCGACGGCGGCGACGACATCTTCGCTGTCCCATTTTGTGCCTACCGACCGCCAGGTGAGCAGATGAGCGGGCACGCCCGTAATTTCAACGATGGAAAGTTTGCTAATGTTCACATATTCGAGAACCACAAGGTCGGATGCTATGAAATACTGACTGTCATCAGTTTTTATAAGAGCGACGGGCTGTCTATATTTGGCATTTATGACGATAGCCTTATTTTCTATCTGGACTTTGGTATCGTATAGCCAGGAAAATTCCGCGATATTTTCTTCTATCCGCATAGCCGCGGTGTCAGATAGCGACAAATCCTTAGTTTTGCCGGCGGCCTCAGCAACGATTTTATTCTTCAGCTCTTCACTGCCCCAATCGGGAAAATCAATCAGATGAATCGGGACTGTTTTTCCTTCAAGATTGAGATTGTTTTTTACATATTTATCGAGAAATACAAACCCAACAACCACAGCGACGCAAATCGCGATAGCGATGAAGATTATAATCGTAGTCCTCACTGCGACAGAGCGCTGTTTCTTTTCGGTTTTGGTCAGCTTCTTAGTCCTGCTGAACCAGGATTTTTTTTCTTTCTTAGCCAAGTCCTATTTTTTCCTTTCGAGAGCCGCTTTGATAATCGTAAGGCATAACTGTTCCATATTGATGCCTGCCTTAGCAGCGGCTTTTGGCAGGAGCGAATGGGTGGTAAAACCCGGTATTGTATTTATTTCAATCATATAGGGTATTCCATCGCTGTTTATAATCATATCAATTCTGCCAAAGTCTCTGCAGCCGGCAGCGTCGAAACTTTTCAACGCATCATCATTAACTCTTTGCAATACCTGTTTGTCCTGTATCGTATCAAACAAATACTGCGTATTATCGTCATCGTATTTGGCGTTATAGTCGTAAAACTGGTGCGATGTTCTTATCTCGATTACCGGCAGGGGGGTTCTGCCGAGAACGCCTACCGTGATTTCCTGGCCAACGATAAATTCCTCAATCATACATCGTCCGAATTGAGCGAGGCATTTTTCCGCTGCCGATTTAGCGTTTCCCAAACCTTCAACTATACTAACGCCGACGCTGCTGCCTTCGCAGGCCGGCTTAACTACAAATTTGGTCGTAGCGATTTTAAATTCCGGATCGCAGTCGGCCAATTGCTTGGCCGATGTGATTTCGACAGCTTTCGCCACAGCCACACCCGCGCCGGCGACTGCTTTTTTGCAGGCTATTTTGTCGAAGCAAAGCCTGCTCGCTTCCGACCCGCAGCCGGTATAAACGATTTTTTTTCGCTCGCAGAGCTGCTGCATTTCTCCGCCTTCGCCGAATTGGCCGTGAAAGGCGAGAAAAAATACGTCTACGCTTTTGTCGTCTAAAATTTCCGGCTCATCCGGGTTATAATCGTGTTCCACGACCTGTACTAACTTTGTTTTTCGCAGCGCATCAGCGATACAGCCGCCGCTGATAAGACTGATTTGTCTTTCACTGCCGGTTGCGCCTTTTAATACCGCTATCTTTAAATTAGAAGGAATGTTAAAATTCATTTATATCTCAAATTAAAAATGTTAGCCACCAAGACTTTAAGACACGAAGAAGAAAAATATATTAAAATCTTTGTGCCTTAGTGCCGTTGTGGCTATTTTTCGTTACCATATTTGCAGTTCGAGTTCCAGCTCGACATCGAATTTTTCTTTTACTGTTTCTTTAATTTTGTCAATCAGGTTGATAACATCGCTGCTTGTGCAGCCGTCCTCGGCTGTAATAAAGTTAGCGTGTTTTTCGCTGACTGTCGCGCCGCCGATTTTTGTGCCTTTCAGGCCTGCTCTGTCTATCATCGCTCCTGCGCTCATACCACGAGGATTTTTGAATATGCAGCCTGCGTTTCGCGTGTTCAAAGGCTGGGTATTTTTCTTGTAAATCCAGACTTCCTTTACGGTTTTCAAAAGCTGCGCCGGGTCAGCTTCACATAAATTTATCTTCGCGCTGAGAATGTATTTAGCCGTGATGTTTGAGCTGCGATAATCGAACGACAGCTCAGGCTTTGAATTGACAAAGACATTACCCTCGTTATCCATCAGCATTACCGATTCTACCGCTGAACCGAAGTCGCCGAAAATTCCACCCGCGTTCATTCTCACCGCTCCGCCTACCGAGCCCGGTATGCCCGCAAGCACCTCAAGCCCGCCGAGGCCTTTCCTGACACATTCGAGAACTAACTTGCCGAGGTCTGCGCCAGCTCCCGCCGTCAGGGACATACCGTCAAATTTGGTGCGGGTAAATTCATCGCCGGCCAGCTTAACTACCGCGCCTTTGACGCCTTCATCGTGGACGAGCAGATTAGAGCCGAAACCAAGTACGCGGATATTGATATTATTTTCGTTGCAGCGTCTTATCACATCCGATAACTGCTCGGCGCTTTGCGGGCTAATCATATAGTCAGCCTCTCCGCCGAGTCCGAACCAGGTGCTTTGGCCGAGCGAGAATTTTTTTTCAACTATTTTTTCTAAGCCACTGAATATATTCATCTGTTACCTTCCAGACATTTCCCGCGCCCATACTTATTAGAACGTCGCCGGATTTTACATTAGTATTTAAAAAATCGCAAATTCTTTCAAAACTGTCGAAAAATACGGCATTCCCGCCTTTTTCCTTAATCTTTTCGACCAAAATCTGCGAATTTACCTCACTTTTTGCCTTCTCTGTATCCCTTACAAAGTAAATTTCAGGCACAATAGTCATATCGGCAAGTTTGAAACTTTCAGCAAAATCTTTTAGCAAAAATCTTGTTCTGCTGTACTGATGAGGCTGAAAAACGCAGAAAATCCTTCTCTTGTCATATTTTTGCCTCAACGCTTTAAGGCTTGCCTTTATCTCTGTTGGATGATGGGCGTAATCGTCGAGAACTGTAATGCCCGCAATTTCCGCCTTTTTCATCAGCCGTCTGTCCATACCCTCAAATCCGCCCAGAGCGTTGACCGCCTGTTTCGTATCTCCGCCAAGAGCTTCAACAGAAGCCAAAACAGCCAGTGCGTTTCTTACGTTATGCTCGCCGGCCAGTTTTATTGTGGCTCTGCCTAAAAGTCTGTCTTTATAGAAACAGTCAAAGTTTGTATTGTCAGGAGTGTATTCGATATTTTTGGCGTAAAAAGTTGCCGAGTCAGTAAGGCCGAATGTGAACACATCTTTTTTGCCTGCCAGGTGAGCGACGATTTTCGCGGCGTTTGAATCCTGAATGCCCGCGACTAAAACGCCGTCGGAGGCTATATTATTGGCAAATGCCGCGAATGCCTCGACAATCTCACCTATTCCAGAATAATAATCGAGATGGTCAGGCTCGATATTCAAAATCACGCCGACTTTCGGATGCAGGTTTAGAAAGCTTCTGTCGTATTCGCAGGCTTCAGCAACAAAAATATCGCTATCGCCTAAGCCGGAAGAAGTGCCAAGCTGCATTACATCGGCGCCGATAAGAAAATTCGGGTCAAGTCCGATTTTTTGCAGGACATAAACTAACCAGCCGCTGGTAGTGCTTTTGCCGTGTGTGCCGGAGATTGCCACGCCTCTATATCTGTCCATAACAAGGCCGAGCATCTGGGCATATTTGTAAATCATTATTTTTCTCTGCCGAGCAGCCAGCAATTCCGGGTTGTCGTCCCTGACGGCCGCTGAAATTACTACGCCGTCGAGTTCGTCGGGCAGATTATCGCTGCTGTGTCCTATTTTTACATCTGCGCCGGCATCGGCAAGCCTTTTGAGCAGAGTTGAATCCTGCATATCCGAGCCGGAGATGTTTGCCTTTTCTTTCATTAAAATCATAGCAAGGCCGCTGGTTCCGACTCCGCCGATACCGACGAAATGATAGATTTTATTCCCCGCTGGG
>JBAZTW010000005.1:67592-72966 GCA_041661665.1 Phycisphaerae bacterium
GTGCTCTTCCGATCTTGACAGGTACTTTTAGCTGGGCTTAAATCCTTTATCTTCACGTTCAAAACTCCGATTTTATCAGGAAAACCCACTTATAGCGGCAAAAAACTCATTTTGCAATAACATTCCGTTGGCATTTCGTGGTTTCACCGGCGTTTTTTTTCTATCCCTAATCTTTACACACTTGCCATTTTTTTCTTGCAATTACTCCGCAATGTCCGGTAATATGCTTTGAGATAATTGAATATGCTCTTTGTTTTAAACCAATACAACTGAATAATCAAATAATAGAAATCACTGAGATTTCATACGTTCTAAGAAGAATCGCAAATTCATAGTCGAAAGATTATGAAAATTTTCAAGAAGTGTATGAAAGGCTCGGTGCTGTTTGTTTCTACGGAAGACACTACATAGTCTCTGTTGGATTTAAATAGCACCGTTTGCTTTTTACGTTCTTGACGGCTTTTGCGAGCCTTTCTTAGACGTAAATTGCGGCGGTGCTTTTTTTGTAAATCCCTGCAATTACGTCAAAACGTTGAATGCGATAAAAGTGGCATAACTATGGTCTGCGCCTAATGTTAGAAAGAAAATTTTTTACAAAAATATTATTTTTCTCTTGCGTTTTAATACGAGATTAAATACAATACAGAAAAGGACCAAAATCACAGCCGATTTTTGAAAACCTTTTTTAGGAGGTAATGTTATGGAAAAGAAGTTATTGAGGTTAGTTTTTGCAGCTCTGTTGTGTTGCGGAGGGTTGAGTAGAGCAGATATTGTCCAGCTTGACCTGTTCAGTCTGCATGCCAGCAATATTTAACCATAATTCAACGCCATACGGCTGGCAAATAAACTTCGACCTCGGCGTTACTTTCACAGAAATATCTCACATATATATAGACTGGTCGGGAGGTATTACTGCTGGCTTAGCACAAATGTACAGTCCGTTCACTTTTCAACCTGTTGGAGAACCATTCCCTGTTGATGTAGGAATTGAGGCTTATTTGGGCAGGAATCCGCATGCACGCATAGCTGATTTTTACGGGGGACAAACGACTTATCCTACGTCAGAGCCATTCAATAGTTTAAGCGAATTCGCAATCGATGGAGCAACAACTTGGTCTGACTTGCTTGATGGTACAGGAACTATCTGGATTGGATACACCGAACCAATCTTCATATATGGCGGGGTTGTTGAACACGGTTCTATTGTTTTGAATTCCGCAACCATTATGGTTGATGGTACTGTTATACCTGAACCTGTAACTTTTACCATTATTGCTATAGGATTGCCGGTCTTTAGAGTTTTCTTGAGAAGAAAAATCTAAAGTCGTTGTAATCCATAAAAACTAAAATAGCCCCAAACCTTATTTTGAGGATGTAATTCTATGTTCACTAAAATAAATTATCTTTATATTACTATTATCGGTCTTTTCTTGGCTTCAAACTGTTTCGCAGCTTCTGACTCCAATTTGCCTTACAAAGAGGGTGAACTGCTCGTCAAATTTGCTCCCAAAGCCAATGGCAAACAAAAAACCACTAATGAACGCAATCAAATCCTTGCCTCGCTTAACGTAGGTGAGGTTAAGCATTTGTTCAAAAGAGTATCTGGCCTGACGCTTGTAAAACTGCCGGAAAATCTTAAAGTAAAAGATGCCTTGTCAAACTTAAAAGGGAAAGGTGGAATTCTTTATGTTGAACCGAATTACAAAATCAAACTGCTTTCTACAATCCCAAACGATACGGATTTTAATGACCTTTGGGGAATGCACAATACAGGCCAGAATAGCGGAACCATTGATGCCGATATTGATGCACCAGAGGCGTGGGATATTATCCATGATGCCTGTGATATTATCGTGGCGGTTATCGACACCGGTGTTGATTATACTCATCCTGATCTTGCTGCAAATATGTGGGTTAATCAGGCAGAACTGAATGGCATAACCGGTGTTGACGATGACGGCAACGGCTATATAGATGATATTTATGGTTACGATTTTGTTGAAGATGATGCCGACCCAACTCCTTGGGGGAATGACGCACATGGAACAGCCTGTGCAGGAATTGCTGCAGGAGCGACAAATAACGGAGCGGGTATCGCCGGAGTTGCCTGGGGATGTAAGATAATGCCGATAAGGGTTGCTTATGTTTATAATGGTAGCTGGTATACCACTGAAGAATGGCTTGCAGGCGGTATTCAGTGGGCTGCCGACCACGGTGCGGATGTATTAAGCAATAGCTGGGGTGGTGGTAGTGACAGCGATATTATTCATAACTCCATCATAAATGCGAATAATAACGGCAGAAATGGAAAAGGCTGTGTTGTAGTATTTGCATCAGGAAATAGTTATGGCCCGGTTTCTTTCCCCGCCACATATCCGGAAGTAATTGCGGTTGGAGCTACCGATAAAAATGACGCGAGATGGAGCTACAGTAATTATGGCAGCGAATTAGATGTTGTAGCGCCGAGCGGAGATGGTCCGTACAATGCGACCACAATTTTCTGGGCAACTGATATTGTGGGAAGCGCCGGAAAAAATGGGGGAGATACATCACAGGGCGATGCTGCAGGCAATTACTGGAAATGGATGAGCGGCACTTCTGCTGCTTGCCCACAGGTGGCCGGTGCAGCAGCCCTGATTCTTTCTGTGCAGCCGCTCCTTACATCGGATGAAGTACAGAACATTATTCAAAAGACCACGGACGATAAGGGCGATACCGGTTGGGATCAGTATTATGGATGGGGCAGGCTTAATCTTTACAACGCTTTGCTCGCAACTCCCCTAATATGTCTTATCAATACGGACGATGCTCCCGCCGATGGCGTGAAACCCAACGACCGCCTCACATATACCATCCCATACAATTACTCAGCGTCAGGGCAGGGAACGCTTACCAATGTCGTCTTGACAGACTACCTGCCTAATGAAATTGTTCATAACAGCATAAGCGATGTAGAGGTATCAAACGGCGGCAGTTATTCTTTGCAGACAAATTCTGCCACATGGACTCTCGACTCGCTCGACCCCGGCGACAGTTGTTCCGTAACCGTAACCGTTACCATCGGCAGCAGCAAGTATCTTTTTACCGGCGCGTTTTGGGACAATACTTAATATAGGGTGTTTTTAATATTTTCTTCTTGCAATCGGTTTATGATGTTTGGTAATATGGTTGTGGCAACTTGAGAGAACTAACCCTGAAAAACTAAATATGCTCTTTATCAGTTTGTAATCACTAATCCTTTTTGGATGCTTCGAAAGAAACTGCGAATTTTTTTTGTAAGGAAGTATCACGTAAATGGATTGGTGTCCTCGATATTTGCACAATCAAAAGTGCAGAAAACAGGACACCTTTCCTTGCGTTCCTTACTGGCTGTCGCAGGCCTCTTTCGATCGCGGGAGGTGTCCTGTTTTATGTAGCCATCATCCCGCATAAATCGTCGTCCGTTAGACAGTGCGCAAATACATTCTGCGTATAAAGTTATGAAAAAATATTTTATTTTTTTCCTTGACATAAAATGAGCTATTGGTTATGATATTATTAGTCGTGTCAGGCCGCTAACGTGTACAGTGTGTAATGGGAGCGGATAGGCAGGAAGGGAATTTTTTTGGAGGTAAAAAATTATGAAAAAAGGACGAAGAAAACTAACGACTATTAATCATCAACTAACAACTATTTTAATCGCAGTTCTGTTTTTGCTGCCGGTTTGTGCCAACGCGACAACAATAGATTTTGAACAATTGGGGGCACTCGGAAATGGAGGATATTTAGGGATATCGTCTTACAGCGAAGATGGGTTCTTGCTTACAACAACTTCGGAGTTTGGATTCGCAAGAAAAGATTCCATAGCGTTGTTCAGTAGATATGGTAACGATTCGATAACACTAACAAGAGGTAATGGGGGAACATTTGACTTCCTATCCATAGATTTTTACCCATATTTCCCAGTAGGAAATTCAATTGAGTTTGTTGGAACGTTTTTTGATAATTCAACTATCAGCCGTTCATTTCCTCCTTTTGAAGGATATAGTATTACCCTTGAGTTTAATGATTTTACAAACTTAAAATCACTGGGTTGGAACACAAGTGGTTATTATGCTTGTTTTGACAATATTGAGACAATTCCCGAACCAATATCGGTGGTATTTCTTTTCTTTGGAGGAGTAATTTTAAGACGTTTTAAACATTAGCTTTCAGTTGAATCCAAAATTTATTCACCAAATTCTTTTTTAGGAGAGATAAACTGTGTTCACTAAAACATTATCGGGCGCATTATTGTTAGTTGCTTTATTTTCAACCTTTACTTTGGATGCAAATGCAAAATCCATCTATGCGATTATTGATCACGGTTATATGAGTGGGCCACCTGCCAAGATTGCCTCTTATGATGTAAACTCCAGCCAAATAAATTGGCAGGCGACTCTCGAACTTGCAGATCAGCAGGAATATCCGACCGGTATGGGTTTAGGCCCTGTGGGTATAGCGATCGATTCTAATTCAGGTTATTTATTTATCTCTCACGAAAGTATGTATTACTATTGCGGCTGCACCATAAAGGGTATTCAGCTCATTGAGGCTTCAACAATGACAGACCTCGGCTGGATTTCCGCACCGAACGCAGTCGATGTAGCTGGTATCGTTTTCGACAATGAGAAAGGCAAACTCTATGTGGCAGACAGAAGTTTTACCGGCGATAATAAAAAAGTTTTTGTCTATTCATGGAATGCCGACAATATGACTCTTTCGTATGACAGAGAACTTCTAATTACAGACCAAAGTGGACAGGGCGAACTTTACGATCTTTCCGCCTGCGGCCTTGCTCTCGATGAAACAGAAGACCTTTTATATGTAACTTTCATATCCGATCACTGGGCAGCAACAAATAAGGTCTATTGCTACAATACTGAAGACTGGACATTTCAAAAAAGAATTGAAATAACGGTAGATGGCAATGACCGTTATGCGACAGCGGCAGCGATTTATAATAACGGCAGCAGCAAGTATCTTTTTACCGGCGCATTTTGGAACAATACTTATCTCGTCAGAACAGACTTGTCAGATACGAACAATCCCGATTCTTACGTTGAAAAAAATCTTGGTACTGGCATAGGCGCCACAGGCATCGCAGTCGACCAGCAAACAGGACTTGTTTATGTAACCACATCTTACGACAATACAATAAAAGTCTTTAATGGCCTGAACTTTCCATCTGACCCCTGTTATACTGAAACCGCAAATATCAGTGGCCCTGCGGGAATATGTGTGCCTTACGCTTCGCCGATTGATGTCGATATAGCCATCACCGACAATGTTTCCGACTGCGTTTTTCCAAACAACGACGTCAATTATACTGTCGAATATGCTATCAATCAAGATG
>JBAZTW010000006.1:0-71767 GCA_041661665.1 Phycisphaerae bacterium
CGCCGTATGCCATAGCGGCTTGAGGCCAGCTTACATCGCCGCCAATGGAAATGTTGTGCCTGTCGGCGAGTGTAAAGTTCAATTGACCTTCAAGATGATTATCATAACTGGTATATTTTTCTACCGTATTTTGCCAATGACTGCGCAGAAAGTTGCCATACCATTGTAAATAGCCCGTAGTCCCATTGTCGAATATATGGTCTATTCGCATAAAAGCGCGAGTTAAACTTGTCATATCGTCCCTTTGGGGAAGATAACCGACAAGTTCCGAGGAGCCTGCTTCGAAGTTGGAATGCCCAACGCCAAATGACAACTTTGTCTCCTCGGAAACCTGATATTCAGCTTCTGAATCAAAACGCCAGCTTCGCATAAAATCATTAGCGGCAAAACTATCGGGAAACCCCATCAGACCATTCAGGCTGGGCTGACCTGATCTATACTTTCCCGCACCGGCCTGGTCGGAGTCCTTGAGATCTTCGTACCCGGCGGAAACTCGCCAGCTCCACGCGTCTTTTTTTTCTGCCATGCGAAGATGCGTATAGGAGTCGCCGAATTGGCTGATAGTGGTTGAAGCAAACCCGCCAAGAACATCTTTTGGCTTTTTGGTTATAATATTGATTACGCCGGTAGCTGCGTTAGCGCCCCATGAGGCACCGCTGGGACCGTGGACAACTTCTATGCGTTCGATATCCTCAATAAGAACTGGCAGAGCCGCCCAATCAGGCGAACCAAAAACTGAATCATTGGCATAACGGCCATTAACAAGTACAAGTGTACGGTCGGATGTTCGACTGAACAAGCCGCGAACTCCTACGCCATAACGCCTGCGGTCGAACTTTCTTACATCCACGCCTGGGGTGAATTGCAGAATTTCAGGGATGGATGTGAGGCCGCTATAATGAATATCCTCTGCGGTAATTACGCTTACAAAGGCGGAGGACTGTCCCATTTTTTGCGGCTGACGGGATGCAGATGTAATAACCGGCACTTCCATCAATTCCTCGAGGGACATTTTGAATAGGTCTTCTTTATTGTTTGGGTCTTTGTTGTTGGGGTCTTTGCCTCCCGCAATCGCCTGCGAACTAATGCAGGAAATCAGACATAATAATATAAGTGAAAATACCCAAAACCTCTTTGATTGCTTTTTCCCTATATTCATAACTTATCATCCCTTAACAGTTATTTCACATACTAAACTTGCATATACGACCGCTTGATGGCCTTCTCAATAAAATAGGCAACTGTCATTCATTTAGCTGCTGCCCGCAAATACAATTACGCACTGTCCCATATTTCGACAGGTCGGAGTTATTACTTTACACTATGTTTGAGAATTCCCAACCTGTCTCAACCTGAATTTTCCGCGTTTTTGCTGTGAAATATCGCTATTTTTAGGACTATCTGTATCACAGGCGCATTTATTATCGGACATCTGGGGATATGGAGGATGAGCAGATTTTTTTACAAAAAACTCCTCGGCAAAAACTTTTAATTCACCTCTATCGCATTGCCCTTTTTTGCAATCTGCCGGTGTGCGATGCCAAAACCGGTTCCGCTGTTGATTTGGCTGATTTTGACAACGGCAGCGTGAACCAGAATGTCGAGCCTTTGCCGAGCTGGGATTCAACGCCGATTTGGCCGCCGTAGCGTTCGACAATTTTTTTGCAGATGGGAAGGCCGGTGCCTATACCGTCGTATTCGCTTCTCAAGTGCAGTCTCTTGAACATAGCGAATATCGCCTGATGGAACTCCGGCTTAATGCCTATGCCGTTATCTGTAATTTCAATTTTAACCATTTGGTTCGCGGCGGGTTTGCTGGTTATTGTTATGTGAGGCGAATTTCCTTTGGCCTGATATTTTATGCCGTTGATAATTAAATGATGCAGCAATTGACGCATAAATAAATTATCCGCTTCAACCGCAGGGAGCGGTTTGGGAATATCAATTATGGCGCCGCTATTTGCGATAGCCTCTGCCAGTTCTGTATGTTTCAACCTGTCAATCAAACTGTCTAATTTTACCGTTCCGAGAGACAAATGCTTTGTAATAACCGCTAAATAGGCGAGCAGGCCTTCGACCATTTGGGTCATACGCTCGGCGCCTTCATTCATAAAAGATAAATTTTCCGCATCGTCCTCGGCAATTGTGCCACTCAATGATTTTTGCAGCATACTCCCGAAAGTGGATATTTTTCGCGCAGGCTCTTTCAAATCGTGCGATGCTATATAGACAAAGTTCTTGAGTTCCTGATTTGTCTCTTCAAGCTTTCTTACTGTCCCCTCAAGCTCCCGGTTAAGCTCTTTCATATTCTCTTCCGCCTGCTTGCGTTCGGTGATGTCCCAGATAATGCCGTTAATCCTTTGAGGATTACCTTTATCATCACGCTGCAGCTTGCCTCGAGCGGAGATATGATGAATGCTCCCGTCAGGCCAGACAACGCGGTATTCCGGTTCGTATGATGCCCCTCCGTAAATTGTACGGCTCAAAGCTGATTTGATCTTTTCACGGTCATCGGGATGTAGCGCAGCAAAAAACTCTTCTTCTAATCCGCCAAACATCGCAGGATTAATCCCCAGAAGAGAGCATGTCTGGTCGTCAAAAACACGTCTGTTTTCTGAGATATTATATTGCCACACGCCCATTTGGGATGACTGCAGTGACAATTCGAGTTTTGTCTTGATAAAAATCAGCGATTCTTCCGCCTGTTTGCGAGCGGTTATATCACGGACAACCGCCTGAAGAACAGGTTTGCCGTCCAGTTCCATCGCGTTAAGCAGCACCTCGGCGGGGAACTCTCTGCCCGTATCGGCACGCTTGTGCACCCACTCGAATTGGTTAGTGCCCTTTTTCATTGCTATGGCGATTTGCTGGTTAGCCAGCGCCATAGAATCGGTGCCGCAAGGCTGCATTGCCGGCGACAAATCAGCGGGATGTTTCGAGCAGAATTCTTTTTTATCAGAACAGCCGAAAATCGTCAGGGTAGCCTTGTTGCAGTCGAAAAAGCCTTTCTCGTTTAACAGCATCACCGCGTCGCTTGTAGTATCGTAGAGTGTGTGGAACTTTGTCTCAGAGTGGCGAAGCGCATTATCCGCAACCACTTGTTGAACGATAAAAGCCGCGGTACTGCTGAGTCCGTCTAACATTGCGTCTTCTGCAGGCAGAATAGGGTGTTTCGCAAACAATGCCAAAACTCCTAATGTTTCTCCGCCGGGAATTTTTAGCTGGTATCCCGCAAACGACTTAAGTCCCAATTCGCGTGCCCACTGATTATTGTGAACTCGCGGGTCGTTCTGCACGTCGTTTGTGAGAAATTTATGTTCTTCGCCCGATGCGACGAGGCCGATTTTATAACAGCCGAATGGAACGCGGCGATGAACTCTGCCGTCTATACTCGTGTATCGGCCGGAACTGGCCAGCAGATGCAGGCACCTATCGTGATTATGGCATATATGCGTTCCTTCTTTCGCTTCGCCATGAACACAGTCCTGACATATATCGCCGGGGCGTATCAGCCAGATTCGACAAAAATCGGCGTCAAAAATTCTCACAATGCTGTCTGTTAATATTTTGAGCTTATCCTCAAGGGGCGCTTGTACAAGAAGTGACTGTTGGATAATGTTAACGCCCTGCTGCCATTGCAGCATTTTCTTTATTTTCTCTTCCGTCTCTTTGCGTTCGGTAATATCGGTGAAAAAACCCAACATACATTTGCGCCCGTCTATAACTATGCCGGACGTGCCGATAGAGACATCAAATATCGTGCCGTCTTTACGCAGACACAGAAGTTCTGTGATTTTTTTTTCTCCACGCGCCTGAGCCTCAAACTCGGCATATACATAGTCTAAGGCCTCTTTGGGATGAATATTCTCCACGCCTAAACGCATTAACTCTTCTTCTGTGTATCCCAACATCCTGCATATAGCCGGATTACAATATAGGAATTGCTTCTTTTGCACATCGGCCACGAGTATTCCCTCTACCGCCGTGGAAAACAGTGTCTTATATTTTGATTCAGACTCCAGCAGCGTTATCTCGGTTTGTTTGCGTTTGGCATCCAGCCTGTTCAGATAAACAGAGAGTATATATACGAATAAACTTATTATAATCATATTGGAGATTGCTACGAACGTCTCTCCAAATTCATTAGTAAGCAATGCTTTGTTCTCTCCGTGAAGGTTGATATAGCCTATTACCAGCGGAATAATAACAACAACGGGCAGCATTCTCCGGAGCATCAGGCCGCCATAGTTATCGCTGCTGATAGTCTTCATCAATCCCCGTTCCGGTCTGACATAGAGACACCCGATACAGGACATCAGGGACAATACGCTGGTATGTAGAGCCATAGCGGTATTGAATTTATGACCAATATAGAGTGGGGTTGCGCCATACAAATATCCCACAAATGATAAAAGAGAGATGATGCCGGTCGGTATAACCAATAACTGAGCCGGCCAGGAAAAAAGTGCGGCTTCAAATCCTACCATAAATAATGCGATGCCTATTAGCACAAAAATAATAGAAGTATTGAATGCCATCTTTCCCGGAGAACTGGTTAAGATAACCGTTGCCGACTCTTTAAATAAAAGCTGGTCAATGCCGAAATTCCTTCCAAGCATATACTCCCAAAAAACCAGAAACCCTATCGCAAAAACAACAAAAGCGCAAAAACGGGCAATTCCGCGAGCTGCCCGATTGCCCTGCCGCCTTGTCTGTAACAACCACAGCGATAAGCCGATAAAAATAAAACCTATCGCCGTATTTGCTTTCATCGCGACAAAGTTAGGCGAAATGCTTTTTAAAACTGGGATATCGAGAACCCAGCCGACCAACGCAACCAAGCCGCCCAGAAATATACAAACGCTCAATACTTCTGAAATCCTTTTAAATAATTGAGTTTTTTTCATGCCTTAGCCTTAAAATAAACAATTGCCGCAAACACAAAAACGCAATCAGTTATGTCCTATCTCGGTTTTTTTAGGCTTTAACCAAACAGACAACGGCAAATACCCTGTTTTTGTCAGAAATACCTGTTTTTTTCTAATAAATCATTCCTCGGAAATCACTTATGGGACGTTCACAAACACCAGCCGGCATCTTTTTTCACAGATGCCGCTTGCCAAAATAAATTTCCGGTTTATATTTAAGGCTATGTTCACCGCCTCAAAACCTGACACTTTTGAAAAGCTCCAGATACTAAGCAAAGACTCGCAATATGACCTGGCTTGCGCCTGCGGCAGCGACAAATCCGAACATCGAACACAGGGCAGCAAAGGCAAATGGATATATCCCGTTACCCTGCCCGGCGGCGGAGTTTCAAATCTGTTTAAAATCCTCATTTCAAATCACTGTTCAAGCGACTGCAAATACTGCCCGCTCAATAATAATTCCGATACCCAAAGATGCCAGCTTGACAATAACGAGCTTATAAATGCCTTTTTGGACTATTATAGACGGGGCGAGGTTTTTGGAATTTTCCTCTCCAGCGGCGTAATCGGCAATGCGGACAGAACGATGGAAAAACTCACCGCCTGCGCGGAAATACTCAGAAATAAACACAACTTCAAAGGCTATATACACTTAAAAATTATTCCCGGCTCAAGCCCCGCAGCCATTGAAAAAGCAATCAGCCTTTCAAACGCAGTCTCGCTGAATATCGAAACGCCCGGCAAAGAATTTCTCGAAAAATTGTCTATAAAAAAAGACTTCCTCAAAGATATTGTCGAGCCGATGAAACTTATCAGCAAATTGACCGCTGAAAGCCAAAAAAGGGTCAAACAAACCACCCAGTTTATCGTCGGCGCAGCCGGCGAATCCGACCGCCAGATTGTAAATTACACACAGGCCTTATATGAAAGACTCAATATGGGCAGGGTTTATTTTTCCGCTTATCAGCCGCCCGTGCAGAATAATCCGCAATCTTTTATCCGCGAACACCGACTTTATCAGGTGGATTTTTTATTCCGCAAATACGGATTCAACTCATCAGATATATTTTACGATAATGATGGTCGCCTATCTATCGATACCGACCCGAAAGAACTCTGGGCAAAGAACCATCCTGAAGCATTTCCTGTAAACATAAACACAGCAACAAGATACAATCTTTTACGAGTGCCCGGCCTTGGCCATATTACAGTCGAAAAAATTTTGCAGATGCGAAAATCAGCAAAATTAACCTCGATTGACGATATTGGTAAAGTAGATGTAAGGCTCAAAAAGGCGGACAAATATCTTGAATTTGCCGGCGCCGCAAAAAATAAGATGTATTTGTTCAATTTTTAACTTGAAATTTGCCCGCAAATCCCTATCATTTGGGCTTTCGTCCCCTGTGGATAGTAGAAATTTTTGTCTGGAAAGGTGTTGATATCAATGATTAAGGTTAAAGCTCGCCTTGGCGAGTCGGTTGAACAAATGGTTAAGCGTTTCAAGAAGATGTGCGAAAAAGAAGGTCTAATTCGTGATATGAAGCGCGTAAGTTATTATGAGAAGCCTTCCGAGAAGAACCGCAGAAGAAGACGCAAAGCCGCACGTTCTGTGCAGTTATCCACTCGATACTAAAGCTCTGCGATATTTGATTTTTGGATTATTACAAGCCGGATGCGAAAGCGTCCGGCTTTTTTTATGTGCGTAAATCCTTTATTTGCGTATCGACAGGCAACGTAAAATAAAGAGTTATGATGGTTTTTCCCTTCGACAAGCCCAGGGCAGGCAGAGGCCGCAGAGATTTCTGACTACTGATTATTGGCTATTTACTAATGTTTTTGCCACTGATTTACACTGTTGTTTAATTTCCCAAAACGTGTTCGGCTGCGAACAGGGGCACATCGGTAGCGATTCCAACTGCGATAGCATCTGATGGTCTTGCGTCAACCGTGATTTTCCTGTCGTTTATGCTTATATGAATTGTCGCGTAATAGGTGTGATTTTTCATATCGCTGATTACGACTTTATCTATTTTTGCGCCGAGCGAGCCGATGATATTGCCCAGTAAATCGTGCGTTAAAGGTCGAAGCGGCATTTTGCCCTTGAGCCTGCGGTCGATGGCCATAATTTCAACTATGCCGATGACAATGGGCAGAGTTCGACTGCCGTGCTTTTCCTTCAGGACGATTACCTGCTGGTCGGAAGCCTCATCAATTACTATCCGCGATAATTCTACTTCTATTTCCATAAAAACAGTTATCAGAAACTCAGTTATCAGTTATCAGTAAAATAAATTCGTGTTTATTTGTGTTCATTCGTGGCTATTTTAGTTCCGCTAAATTTTTCTCAATCGCTTCGAGCTGTTCTTTTGCCTCGGTGAGTTTCTGCTTTGTCTGCTCGACAAATTCAGGTTTGGCTCTGGAGACGAAATTTTCATTTCCTAATTTGGCTTCGTAGGATTTTACTATGCCGGTAAGTTCGTCTTTCTGCTTTTGCAGTCTTTTTGATTCTGCCTGTGTGTCGATGATGTCATTAACAAAGACCTGAATCTGCTCGACGATGCCCGCTGCGGCGGTTTGCGGCTTTTGCTCATCGGGTGAAGCGGAGAATTTTTCCAGAGCGGCTCTATCGCAGATTAAATCAGCGTTGTTATTGAGAATCTCGGCGATGTCGGCAGGGGCATTGGCTGTCGCAACGAGTTTTTTGTTAGGAGCGACTGCGTATTTGTTTCTGATTTCACGAATTACACGCACGACTTCCTGGACATCGGTAATATCATCTTCGATTTCAGGCTCGACGAGGTCATTAAGGCCATTCGGCCAATCAGCGATAACCAAAGCGGCCTTTTTGTCAAATTCAATAATACCTTTAAGGCCTCTTTGCGGTGCGATTTCATTCAGTTTCTGGAATATGCCCTCGGTAATGAAAGGCAGAAACGGATGTAGGAGCCGCAGCGTGCTGTCAAGTACAAAAGCCAGGACGTTTTGAGCGGTTTGCTTTTGGCTGTCATCTCTTAATCTCGATTTCGACCATTCGAGATACCAATCGCAAAGGTCGTTCCAGAAGAAGCGGTAAATCGCCATCAGCGGCTCGCTGAATTTAAACTCATCAAACGCGGCATTTACTTCATTTACAGTTTTCGCCAGTCTCGACAAAATCCATTTGTCGGTAATGTGCAGTTTGGCCGGGTCGAATGCATTGAAATCAATTCCTTCGAGATTCATCATCGCAAAGCGTGATGCGTTCCAGAGTTTGTTGCAGAAGTTTCTGCCGATATCGAATTTCTCGCTGGTGTTTTTGCCCTGCGCATCTTTGGCCACCGGCAGGCGGACATCCTGACTTTCGGTTGTCATCTGGCAGAGGCTGAATCGCATTGCATCAGCGCCGTAAGTTTCGATAATGTCGAGCGGGTCGATGCCATTGCCTTTGCTCTTGCTCATTCTTTCGCCGTTGCCGTCGAGGATTGTCGGGTGAATGAATACATCGCGGAAGGGCACATCGCCCATATTTTCCAGACCCATCATAACCATTCGCGAGACCCAAAGCGTGATGATGTCGCGGGCGGTTACGAGCGTGCTTGTCGGATAATAAAATTTCAGTTCGTCAGTTTGCTGCGGCCAGCCGAGTGTGCTGTGAGGCCAAAGGGCGGAACTGAACCATGTATCGAGGACATCTTTGTCCTGCTCGATATTTTTCGAGCCGCATTTTTCACATTGCGTCGGGTCGTCGATACCGGTGCTGAGATGGTCGCAGTCTTTGCAGTACCAAATCGGGATTCGATGTCCCCACCAGAGCTGGCGGCTGATGCACCAGTCGCGGATGCCGTAGAGCCAGTCGAGATAGCTTTTGCCGTAGCGTTCGGGATGGAATTTGATTCTGCCGTCTTCGACTGCTTTGATTGCTTCTTTGGCCAAAGGCTTAACGCTTACGAACCACTGGTCGGAAAGATATGGCTCGATTATATCGCCGCTGCGGTCGGAATGGCCGACCTGCATTTCTCGCGGCTCGACTTTTTCGAGCAGACCGGCAGTCTGCAAATCCTCGACAACCGCTTTTCTTGCTTTGAAACGGTCGAGTCCTGCGTATTTGCCGCCGTTTTCGTTAATTTTGCCGTCCGGCGTGAGGATATTTATCATTTCAAGTTTATGCCGCTGTCCGATTTCGTAGTCGTTCGGGTCGTGGGCGGGCGTAACTTTCAGACAGCCTGTGCCTTCGCCGAGTTTAACGTGGTCGTCTGCGATAATAGGAATTTGCCTGTCAGTCAAAGGCAGTTTGATTTTTTTGCCGACGAGTTTGGCGGCTCTTGAGTCCTTTGGATTTATCGCAACGGCTGTATCGCCGAGCATTGTCTCCGGCCTTGTCGTCGCAACCGTTACGAAACCGCTGCCGTCAGTCAGCGGATAATGGATATACCAGAAATTGCCCTGCACGGTTTTGTGAACGACTTCATCATCAGCGACAGCGGTTTGCAAAACGGAATCCCAGTTGACTAATCTCTTGCCGCGATAGATTAGGCCTTTTTTGAAAAGGTTGACAAATGTATGCCGAACTGCTTTTGCGCACATATCGTCGAGTGTAAAGCGTGTTCTGTCCCAGTCGCAGCTTGCGCCGATTCGTTTCAGTTGTTCGAGAATTCTGTTGCCATATTGTTCTTTCCACTGCCAAATCATTTCGACGAGTTTTTCGCGTCCGATGTCGTGGCGGGTTTGGCCGGTCTGTGCTTTGAGATTTTTTTCAACGACTGATTGCGTCGCGATTCCCGCGTGGTCTGTGCCGGGCATCCAAAGTGTGTTGAAGCCCTGCATCCTTTTGTAGCGGATTAGCACATCCTGAAGCGTGTTGTCGATGGCGTGTCCCAGATGCAAAGCGCCGGTAACATTCGGCGGGGGAATGACGATTGTATAGGGTTTTCCGCCCCCGCTCTTGCTTTCGCAAGAAAGCGCGGGGGCAGGGGTGGTATGAAAATAATTTCCCTTGGCCCATATTTCACTTGCCAGGGCTTCTATCTGGTTCGGCTCATAAACTGTTGACAGCATTTCAGTCATAAATCTTATCCGTTCTTGATGTTATGTCATTTAGTCGGAAAATTTTGAAGTGGTAATTCTAACAAAAAAAGATTGTCTTGGCTAATACATTTTTGCAGCGGATATGGCGAGCAATGACGTGCCTTTTATTTGGAAACCTTATGGCTTATCGCATTTTCGATTTTTTCTCTCAAATCCATCGGGTCAAACGGCTTGGTAACGTATTCAAGGATGCCGTAACTGTGAGCGATATCTATATCTCTTGGGTCTGAATGCGCGGTCAGCATTATTACAGGAATATGTTTCCAGTCCGGGTTGCTGCGCAGTTCTTCGAGCATTTGAAAGCCGGTCATTACAGGCATACCGGCATCAAGCAGGATAAGGTCTGGTTTTTTGACGGCTATTTTGTCTAAACCGTCTTGGCCGTTTGTTGCGGTTATAACCTCATAGCCCCATTTTTTCAGGCTATAAGAAACGATTCTTAAAATATCCGGCTCGTCATCAACAACTAAGATTCTATCTGGCATGGTATTTTCTCCATAGGTAATTCAAAATAAAAAGTTGTTCCTTTTTCGTAATCGGATTCGACCCATATTCTGCCGCCGTGGCTTTCTATGATTTTTTTGGAAATCACAAGGCCTAAACCTGTACCGCCTGTTTTTCTGTCGGCATCTTTAGTGGCTAATTGTTGAAATTCCACGAACAGCTTGTGCATATCTTCGGGTTTGATTCCACCTCCAGTGTCTTTAACGGCAATAGTAACCTTATCGTCTGTGCGGGAAGTGGTAATTTTTACGCTGCCCGTTTCGGTGAATTTAACGGCATTGCTTACAAGGTTGGTTAATACCTGAATAATTTTATCCTTATCGAAATTCACAAGCGGTACCGCATCATCAAGTTCGATTATAAGCTCAAGACCTTTCTCTTTGGCCAGCGGCCTCATTGTTTCTTCAACAGCCTCTACTACTTCATTTATATTTGCGGGCTTGGGATTAAAATCCATTCTGCCGGCAGTCATTTTCTGGTAATCCAGAACATCGTTTATCAATCGAGCGAGCCGGTCGACGTTTCTTTTCGCGATGCCCAAAAACTCCTTTTGGTCGTCGTTGAGCGGTCCGGTGGTTTCGCTATATACCAAATTTACGGCTTCTTTTATAGATGTCAGAGGCGTTCGCAATTCGTGCGATGCTGTGGAAATGAATTTCGATTTCATTTCGAGGACAGCCTGCATTTCTTTTTCAGCTTTTTTGCGGAGAGTAATGTCTTCCTTGTTTGCGACAAAATGCGTTATGACTCCGGCATCATTGATAACTGGCGAAACAGATGCATTTTCGAAATAGATATCACCGTTTTTCCTCTTGTTACAGAATTCACCTTGCCATTTATGTCCGGATTTAATTGTATCCCACAAACGTGTGTACTCTTCCGGTGGTGTTTGGCCCGATTTCAATATGCGCGGGTTTTTCCCAATAACTTCTTCAGAGGTATAGCCCGTCAGTTCCACAAACTTGGGGTTCACATATTCGATGTTACCTTCGGGGTTTGTGATGACAATACAAGCGGGGTTCTGTTCGACAGCGAGCGATAACTTACGCAGTCCATCTTCAGCTTTTTTGCTCTCGGTTATATCTCGAACAGTGGCTTGTACTACTTTTTTGTTGTTGATTTCCGTGCTCGTCAATAAAACTGTGGCAGGAAACTCTGTGTTGTCCATACGCTTATGCATCCACTCAAAGAAATGGCTGTCTTTTTCCATTGCTATTTTTACCATTTCCTGTGCCTTTGCGGAAGATGCGGTACCATCGGGCTGATATTCCGGCGATAAATCCGCCGGTGTCAAAGAGGTAAATTCTTTTTCATCTTTACAGCCAAACAATTTTAATGTTGCCGGATTACCGCTTAAAAATCCCTTTTCATCTAATACCATGATGGCATCATGGGAGCTTTCAAAAAGGTTGTGGTATTTCTCCTCGCTTTCTCGCAGTTTCTGCTCTGCCCATTTACGCTGGACAATTTGTTTATTGAGGCTTTCAATAGAGGTTGTTTTGCCTTTTAAATTTTCGGTCATTGTATCAAATGCGCGAGAAAGCTGTCCTATCTCATCTTTTGCGTCAGTGCCTACCTTGTGATTCAAATTGCCGCTGCCGATTATTTCGGTTCCCTTATGCAGTTTGTGAATCGGCTTAGAAATAACTCTGGCAATCGATATGCTTGATAACCAGACGGCATTGACCGCTATAAATAAAGTGATGAAAAATAACAACCGCAGTTTTGCCAAGGGCGCAAACGCTTCCTTTGCTTCTATCTCGGCACAAACCCCCCACTTCATCTGGGGTATGAATTCATGTGCCCCCATAACCTGCACACCGCGATAATCAGGAAAAACATTAGCAATTTCCTTTCCGGATAATATGTGTTCCCTGCCTTTATGTAAATGAGCCCTCCTTGCATTTTCAGTATCCACCCTCTGTTTTAAAACGGCATCATCTATGAATCTGGAAGGAGTAATCATAAATCCGTACTTATTAACGATATATATTTCGCCGGTCTTACCCAAACCGGTACTATTCGTAACGATATTATTTAACTCATTTAATTTCACCCTTGCCACAAGCACGCCCAATAAATCCCCTGTATGACTGTCTAAAAATGGCGCAGATACGGCGATTAAAGGCTCTTTAACGATTTCAGAATAATATGCATCCCTGATAAAGATGTTTTTCTGCCCGCCGAGAAAATAAGCATCCGCGGACTTATCTGCTCCGATGCTGCTTTCATTACTGGAGGCTGTTACTTTTCCCGCTGCATCCAGCAGCATAAATTCAGATATTGAAGAATTAACCTCTCTGGTTTTTTTGAGCCTGCGCATAGCCTGCTGGAAAGCTTCGTCATACCGGGAATCTTCCTTGGTTTTTATTTTTAAAAAATCCTCCAGAACTACACTTTTAGATAACTGTCCGACAGACATTTCCAGCATTTCGAGGTAGGTTTCTATATGATTGGTTCGCGAGGCAGCCGCCACGGCTAAATTGTTATTTATAGACTTCTGCAAATCATTCTTCACAATTAAATAGACAAAAGTTCCGGCAACGCTCATAACAATCAGGGCAACGGTAAGAAAAGAAAGGCTTATTTTATTTGCTATTTTCATAGATATTTCCCCAAAAGGTATTGCCAGTGGGTTTATCGGCTTGAACTTGCCGTACTATTACCTTAAACTCCGTTATCTATGGCTTTTGCGGATATTCCGAGGTGTGAGCATTTATTTTAAGGGGATTTGTTTTGTTATCGGACTAATGCGGAATTATTTTCCCGCAAGCTGTATGACCATAGTCTCGATTGCGGTTTGAGCGGTTGCCCGGCCTGTTTTCATCTGATAATCAATCTCTGCAAGATGCCTAAGGCAGCGGCCTATTTTTTCAATAGGCATTTTTTTCAGCGTATTGAAAAAATCCCTGCTGTTCCAGTTCTTTATATTAAGTTTTCTGGCGGTCTCATCGGGCGATACGCCATTTTTGAGCATCGCCGATGCGCTGAACATTCTCCTGAAATGCCAGGCAAAAGCGCCGATTACCGTATATTCAGCGTCCTTGTCGGAGCTGAACATCAGCCGCAGTTTTTCAATTGCCCCCGCCAGATTTCCAGCGGTCATAGCGTTAATAACCTCAAAGACATCGAATACGCGATTTTTCCCTACGACGGCGGCAATGTCTTTTTCGGTTATGGTTTTCGCCGAATCGGTATACGCGGCAAGTTTATCAATCTCACTGCTCAAAATGCCCGGTTCTTCGCCTGCAAATTCAATGAGCATATACGCGGCATTGGCAGGCAGGGTTTTACTGTGCTGGTTTCTGGCATAATCGCAAAGGTATGAAACAAGAGCTTTGGATTTAAGCTCGGCAACTTCAATCAGTTTGCCGGTGGAAGGAAGGATTTTCGCAAGTCTGGTGTTTGATTTCCAGCTTCGGACATCCAGAACGAGTACGCCTGTCGAAGCGGGCTTTTCAAAATATTTTTCCAGCAGTTCTCTGTTTTCCGAGACAAACTTATCCGCATCGTTCAGGACAACGACTCGCCTTTCGGCAAGAAACGGCAGAGTTCGCAGCTCATCAAAAACATCAGCGGCGGTGATTTTGTCCGCCTCGGTCTGCAAAAGACACATCTGCATTTGTTCAGGCTCAAGAAGCGAGCCAATCAGGGCGTTTAATTGTCCGCAGGCAAGAAACTCGTCTTTACCTGCAATTACATAAATGGGTTTTATGCCATCTGTTTTTTTGTCAGCGATGCTTTTTGCCACGAAAACTTATATCTCCTGATTTATTTGACTTATTTATAAGCTCTGCCTGCTGCGGGTCATTGAGATTGCTGACAGTGCGAGAATTTCCTTAGCTACAATGTCAGCGATAATCATTTGCTGCGGAGATGCGGGCGATGCTCCAGCAGTGTGGACTGTGCGGGTTGGAAAAACAGCAGGGGCAGGCTGTGCTTTAATCGGCACAGGCTGGAATTTTATTTCCTGTTTATCTGTCTGCGGAGAAATGTTTTCTTTGCCGGGCGATTTTCTTTTTAACGCGGCGATTTTTCTCTGCTGAGCCAGTATTTGCACACCTAAATCGAGCGAAGGCATATCCTGCGCTTTGTCCGCTTTGTCCGCTTTGCTGATTTTCTCGACCATATTGCTTACAAATTCGCTTTTTGCCGGCGGTTTTTTCAGAATATCGCCAAAGCTCGGCATAGAATCAGAAATTTCAAGAGGATTTTGCTGTTTGCGTATCGAGTTAAGCAAATCCTGCCTGCACTTGTCAATGTCCTGCTCAGTCTTATTGTCGCGATTTTCATCTTTTTCCATAGGTACAACCTCACCGTAAATTATAACACCGATGACGTGTTTGGCAAGAAAAAAGAACACTCAAGCTTAGGGGTTTTCCTGTAATGACAGACGCAGCAAATCTTTATGCCGCTAAAAACAGGTATTTACCGCCTCCGTCAGGCCTGCTTTCAAACGATACAAAATAAATTCCGGCTTATCCGGCAGCGGCTGTCTAAGGTAAACTAATCTATCGCAGATACTCGTCGCTGTTTCAACAAGCCAGCCCAAATATATCATCGCCATCACAGCCATCAAAACCAATCTGCAAATCGCATTCCATCTAAACGTTCGTATTTTTTCAAGGTTCACCTGATTCTTTAAGAAACGAATTGCTTCTTCACATTCCCACCTGCGTATATAGAAACGCAGTACTTTTTCGGCATCATCAAAATTCTCCACAGCCAAATTTGTCAGTAGCGTCATCGGTTTATCATTGCCGGCAAGCCTGTAAACAACCATTGTCAATTCTTCCTATCGTTCGTGCAGACGAACTTTTGTCCAGCCTGTCTGTGTTATACGAATTGTCGGTTTGCCGCGACGTTTGACAAGTTTATGAAAACGATGCGGCGTTGGAATCGCCACAAACGTGCCCCTGTTCGCAGCAGAACACGTTTTTACATAGGGTCCGGAGTGGATGGTGATTCGTGTTTTGCGCCGAAAATTGTCGCCAGAATTAAAATCCCCACAGCAACCGTGAGCATTGAATCAGCTATATTGAACGCGGGGAAATGCCAGTCGCCATAATAGAAATCGAGAAAATCACGTACCCTGCCGGCGTTGAAAATCCTGTCGTATAAATTCCCGCAGATGCCCGCCTCAAAAAAAGCCATCGCCAAAACCGATAACAACTGCGGCTTTCGATTAAACAAAAAAATCCCGACAACGACAACCATCGCCGCTGCCGAAATTATTATCAGCGGAAGAGTTCTGCCCGCAGCTATGCCCCAGGCGGCGCCGCGATTTTCGACAAGCACAAACTGAAAAAAACCGTCGATTACGCTGTAATGCTGTAAAGGCAGAGAATTGAGCCATTCAAAAACCGCTGATTTGCTCCACAAGTCCGCGATAATCCCGCTGACCGCCACCGGCCAGAACAAAAAATGAGCGGCAGACAGGCTTATTTGTTTATTGAAAAAACTTTTCAACGGACATTTGCAATTTTCGCCCTCTGCCGACAAATCAACCCCCTAATTGGCGTACTTTCTATAAAGCTTCAGGAGTTTATCCTGAGTCGGATTCAAATCCAGCGACTTGCTCCAGCTTTCGAGAGCTTTCTTGCGAAACTCCACTGCCTGCGGGTCGTCCAGACTGCTGAACATTCTATACTTCATCATATATGCGACGCCAAGCCCTTTATGCGACCGCCAGTCGTTGGGAGTCAATTGAACGGCTTTCTGATATTTCTCGATAGCCTGGTCGATTTCGCGAAGTTTCAGGCAGGTAAAGCCAAAATGGCGCAGGGTATCAGCGTTATTCGGTTCTGCTGCAATCAAATTGTTCAGCGTTGTTTTCGCGTCCTCATACCGCTCGGTTCGCAGATAGCAAAGAACCAAATTCTGCATCGTCGAAACATCTGTGCCCTTAAGCTCCAGCACGCGCTTGCAGGAGTCTATCGCCAGTTCGTTATCCTGCATAGCGGTATAAATATCGCCAAGCAATTTTTCTATTTCGCTGTTAGTCGGAGCGATGTCCCTTGCCGCTTTGCCGTATTCGAGGGCTTTTTCGTAGTCCTGCACATTGTAATAGGCATCTGCTGCGCCGAACCGGGCATCAACGCTTTGTGGGTCAAGCTCGCTGGCCTTTGCATAAGCGCCGGCAGCTGATGTATAATTATTCATCAGCCGATATACCTTGCCCAAATCGCGAAAATCCTCGTAAGACCACTGATTAAGCGTTGTTGCTTTTTCGTAAGCCTGCACGCTCTTCGTAAGGTCGTTTTGTTTCAGATAGATTCCGCCCAAAAGAGAATACGCAAGCGCAAATTCGGGATTGACATCCACTGCCTTCTGGAGTTTTGCGATTGCCTCTTCCTGCTTATTCGACTCGTCGAGTATTACCGCGTCAACATAAAGGTTGACCGAATCATCCTTTTTTACCTTTACGGATTTTTGTGCTTTTACCGACTCGTTACAGCCCGAAACTGATGTTAGCGCTATAACGACAACGATTAACCTCAAAATCAGCGACCTGATTCTCTGGGACATAACTCAATCCTTTCCTGTCAAAATAAACCCTGTTCTGGAAAATTATACCAAACTAAAATCCGCTGTCAAAAGGTTTTAGGTGAATTTGCTTAATCAAACTAATCCTTGCAAAACGCCCGTTTTGGGGATATAAAAAGGCAAAATTTATTAGGAAGACAAAATGCGATACAGTAAAGCTCTCATACCGACAGTCAAAGAAGTGCCCGCTGATGCGGAAATTCCAAGCCATCAACTAATGCTTCGCGCTGGGATTATGCGAAAAATCGCAAGCGGAACTTACGCCTATCTGCCAATCGGCTGGCGGGTGCTGAAAAAGGTTATCAATATCGTTCGTGATGAAATGGACAAGGCCGGCGCACAGGAAATCCTTATGCCCGCAGTTCAGCCGATGGAACTTTGGCAGCAGACAGGCAGAAACGTCGATTACGGCCTGACAATGGCACATTTTACCGACCGCCACGGCAGAGAAAACGTACTTGCCCCAACTGCTGAAGAGGTCGTAACTTACATCGCGGCAAACGAAATAAATTCATACAAACAAATGCCCGTAAATCTTTACCAAATCAGCTTTAAGTTCAGGGACGAATTCAGACCCCGATTCGGCGTGCTGCGAAGCCGTGAATTCATTATGAAAGATTCTTACAGCTTCCATACCGATAACGAAAGCCTCAGCGATACTTATAAAGTGATGTACGATACTTATTGTAAAATCTTTGCCCGCTGTGGGTTAAGGTATGTAATCGTCGAAGCCGAATCTGGTGAAATGGGCGGCAGCGGCTCGCATCAATTCACGATTCCCTGCGACAACGGCGAGGATGTAATCGTTTATACAGAAGACAGCAGTTATGCCGCAAATATTGAAAAAGCAGCGGTCGATGCGCTGCCGGTAGTTGCGAAAACCAAAAACTGCCCCGCTATTGAGGAAATCCACACGCCAAATCAAAAAACTATTACTGAAATCAGCGCGTTTTTGAAGGAAAACGCACAAAATTTCATCAAAACTTTGGTCTATAAATCAGGTGCGGATTTAGTTTTGGCTTTGGTCAGAGGCGATTTTGAAATCAATCCGGAAAAGCTCCGCTGCGCCGCTGGCGGAACAATCGAGCTTGCTGATGAAGCCGCAATTAAAAATTTAACTGGCGCGGAGGTCGGTTTCGCCGGACCTGTCGGACTGGCAGGCAAGGTCGGCAAAATTATTATCGACCATTCGGTTTTGACAATCGAAGCGGGAATAACCGGAGCGAATAAAACTGATTATCATATTAAAAATGTTTTGCCGGGACGGGATTTTCCAATCGAAGGCAATAATGTAATCATCGCTGATGTGAGAAACGCAGTTGAGGGCGATACATACAAAGGCAAAAAACTGCTGTTCAAACGCGGCATCGAAGTCGGACAGGTTTTCAAGCTCGGCACAAAATACAGCGCAAAACTAAACGCAAAATTCTTAGACAAAGACAGCACCGAAAAGCCCTGCGTAATGGGCTGCTACGGAATAGGCATAAATCGTATCGTCGCTTCAGCAATTGAAACGCTCTATGATAAAGACGGCATAGTTTGGCCGATTAACATCGCTCCGTTTGAGGTTATCATTGTGCCTGCCGGTGCGGGTGATGAAATCACAGCGGCGGCGGAAAAAATTTACGCTGATTTGACTGCGGCAGGCGTTGAAGTTCTCTTAGACGATAGAGATGCACGCGGCGGCGTAAAATTCAAGGACGCTGACCTTATCGGCATTCCGATTCGCATTACTATCGGCGCAAAATCGCTTGCTGAAAATTGTGCCGAAGTTAAACTCCGCAGAGAAAGCGAAATCAATAAAATCCCAATGGCTGATGTAAAAGCAAAGATTCTGCAAACTATCGAAAAGCTTAAGAATGAATAATGAGCCACAAAGGCACAGAGACACAAAGACGAAAAGATATTAGCCACCCCTTCGACAAGCTCAGGGCAGGCAGAGAACACCCGCGCACTAAATCACGGCAGCGGCCTATTTGGTGCGGGGCAAGCAGAGGACACAGAGAAAAATAAATATATGAACGCAGAACAGAGAGCCCCGGGCTGGCAGATACGATGCACCAAATGCGGCTTTACCGAGCCGTGGGGTAAGTATGGAATTTGTCTGGCCGGCTGGTCGTGGAAAAAATTTACAATCGGCTGGTGTTCTAAATGCCGATGGCTGCGTTGGCACAGCATTGAAAAACGGAAAAAAGAATAACAGCAATTCAGTTATCAGTAAAAAAGTTTTGAAAACCGTCAAAATTGTCATTTCGAGCGAAGTCGAGAAATCTGTTTTAAAATTTCATCGGCGACAGCCGATTCCACGACTCGACTGAGCTCGTCGAAGTCAGTTTTTCACTTTTCACTTTTAATTTTTCACTTAGTTTTCACCGGCCAGAAAACCGTATCGCCTTTATCTTTCCATTTCCCAAAGGTATCATCGCCGCTGTCATCTTTAAAATTATTGCTAAAGCTGTATAAAGTAAAGCTGTCCCCGATTTTTTTATAAGTCATTTCTCCATTTTTATACGCATCAAAAGGTATTCTTTTTATAAATCCCTTATTCAGTAATTCTTCAAGACTATCAGGGTATTTGCCGGTTTGTTTGTGATAGCGAACAATCGCAATTGTGGTGATTTGACCATCTCGCTCTGTTTTTAATCGCCATGTGAGTTCTATTAATTTTTTGTTTGCAAGAGAAACCTGGGTTGCTAACAGGAATGGATTTTTTTCACTATGCTCCAGAGGTTTATCCAGAGGTTCATTTTTTAGCTCAAAAAGTGTCTTTGAAAATCTTTGTTCACTAAGTTCATAGAGAGATTCTATTTTTTCGATGGTTTGCTGTCTGTCAGGAAATCCGGTAATGAAAAAATCTTTTACTAATTCTTGCCAATTGTCAAAAGCTATTGGTATGCCTTTTTTCAGAATACGGCCATTGCCATGACCATCATCAGTAAAAGATTGCTGAATATAATCATACATAAAAGCTTTTTCACTATCTAATGTTATCACGGGATTATTAACATATTGCTCAAGCTGGATTTGAATTTCTCTAAGTTTTTCTTCAGGCCATTGAACTGCATTCCTATTTTCAAAAATACTCCCAATCCCCATCGCTTCTATTGAAATTCCAACAAGCTGTTCAACAAGTGTGCCCTGCCCATGCATCTGCTGACCCAATTTTATCAGGGCAATTACCCCGGCAGTTGCAGAGTTAAAATCATTATTATAAATATCATATTTTACCTTCCACCATATATTCTGTGCGATTCTTCTAAAACCGCCCAAATGTTTCATCATAGGCTCTAATACTGCCAGCATATTTGGTTCATTGGTATCATAAATATTCCAATAGGCGGGTTTGGCCGAGCCTTGACGTAATGCTTCAAAAGAATCTTTGTTTTTATCATACCATATTTTAAATTCGCCAAGCTGCTGTTCGTTAAAATCTCCCGGCCAGTGAGTTTTTATTTCCTGAAGCCATTTAGGCTGTTCGACAAAAGTGCTTATGGCTTTATCGTAAAATGGTTTGGCGTTCAGCGATTCATCCCGGCCAGCCCTGACTTTTTCGTTAAGCCATTCAGCATAGTTTACACTTATTGTCGGGCTGCCGATATACATAGGCAAAGAACGAATTATAATAAATAAAATAATGATACCGATGATTTGGGCTGTTACGATTAAAGCTTTAACCCACATCGGCCTGCACCGTTTTTTTGCTCTGCGGGCAAGGTTAGCAATTAATTTCGCATCGCCAAAATTTTCGATTAATTCTTTGGCTTTTTTTTCTTTTTCTTCGTTTGTTTTACAGTCTCTAATCGCATCTTCAAAATGTCCGATGAGTTCGGCCTGCACATCGGCACGAACACTTTTTCGCCATTTCATTTTTTTGACGACAAGTTTGATATATTCAACCGCACAGGCAGGCAGATTAAAATCGGAAAATTCTTTGTTCTTTTCCATATTTACTCCTTTGTGTCTTTGTGCCTTCGTGGCAATTCATTAAACGCCGGAGAAGCTTGTACCGAATACCAATTTCAGGCTTTTGAATAAATCGGCAAGCTGGCTTTTGTCGGTTTCGAGCCTTTCTTTGCCTTTTGATGTGATGGAATAGTAGCGTCGTTTCCTGCCGGACTCGGCTGTTTCCCATTCACCTTTAATCAGTTTCTGGGCTTCGAGGTTGTAAAGCAGCGGGTAGAGCGTTCCCTGACCGAGGGTGAGGATTTTCTGGCTTTTGGTCTCGATGGCTTCGCTCAGCTCGTAGCCATACATTCTGCCCCGCGACATAATTTCAAGAACTACTACGGGGGCAACGCCTTTTAAAAGTTCACGTTCAAATTTCATAATTAAGCTCCTAATGTTTATTGCAAGTAATCAATAGCCAATAGAAAACTGGATTCCCGCCTTGGTTCGATTTAACTCACCACAGGTCGCGGGAATGACAGTATGGCATTCATATATTACCTTGCATATTATGTATTACATAGTATGTGGTGTCAAGCATAATTTTAAAAAAATAAAAAATATTTTCGTGGGGAGTTTTTGCGCATAAAAAAACCGGCATAAAACCGGTTAAAACTATATTATCAACTGCGCTTCTTCACCGGGCGCAACTTGTTATCAGCAAAGTGCGATATAACTGGCTATCGCAAGTATGAGTATCCGTTTCTTGTTAAACGTGAACGGCGTCCATATTTCATAATAAAAACTTCTAATAGCTGCCAATTTCCTGCTCCGTATTTATTTCTATTAAATCAACTGCTTCCTGTTACAAGGCTGATTGTAGCAAATAAAATGGCAAAATGCAAAAAAACATAGTAAAATTTTTATAACATATTGTAATAAAAGGAGTTATATAAAATAATTTTATATTTACCGCAGTATTCAAAATGCTTTATCAGTGTTGATAACGCATATTCTTTGGGGAAAAACGCTCAAGCGGGAAAGCCAATGATCGGATTCGAACCGATAACCTCCGGTTTACAAAACCGGAGCTCTACCGTTGAGCTACATTGGCATAGAAAAGTAAGTATAATAGGTAAGGACTGCTTTTTCAAGGAAAAACACCCTTACAACTCGAAAACCTGGCCAGGTGAAGGAATATGGGCGTTTTTCATACCAGCTTCGACTAATCGCTCGGAGAAAAATTCCAGTGCGTTTTGTTCGCCGTGGACACAGAAAACGTGTTCAATATGCGAAGCGCCGCATCTGTCAAAATAGTCGAGCATTTCAAATTCATCGGCGTGTGCGCTAAGAGCGGAGATTTCTTCAACCTTCGCTCTGAGCGGTAAAGTCATACCGAAAATCTTCACTTCAGGCTGATGCTCGGCGATTTTTCGACCGAGGGTGTTTTCGGCCATATATCCAACGATAAGAATAATGTTTTTCGGATTCGTGATATTGTTTTTCAGATGGTGGAGTATTCTGCCCGCTTCGCACATTCCTGATGCGGAAATAATAATCATCGGGCCTGGCAAATCGTTCAGAGCCATCGATTCCTGAACGCTTTCGGTGTATCGCAGACCGTGGAAGTTGAACGGTTTGCTGCTGTCAACTAAGAATTCCATCGATGCAGGGTCCCAGCATTCCCTGTGCCTGCCGTAGACTTCGGTCGCTGCGCTGGAGAGCGGCGAATCAACATAAACCGGCACAGGGCAAATCTGCCCTTCAGCGTAAAGTTTGTTGAGCAGATAAATCAATAGCTGCGTTCTGCCGATGCTGAAGGCGGGAATAATCATTTTGCCTTTTGTTCTGCATATTTCATTTACAAGCTCTTTGAGTTTGCCTTTGACATCCGCAGCGGGCGGGTGTTTTCGGTCGCCGTAGGTGCTTTCGGTAATCAGATAATCTATATCGTTGATGACGACCGGGTCTTTGAGGATTGGGATATCGCGTCTGCCGATGTCGCCTGTGAACATTAGTTTTTTTGTGCTGCCGTCTTCGCGAAAATTTATTTCGGTGAACGCCGAGCCGAGAATGTGGCCTGCATCGTGGAAGCAGACTTCGACGTTATCGAAAAGTTTGAATGGTTGTGAATATGGCACAGGCTGGAGCTGTTTGCTGGCGATGTCTGCTTCTTCAACGGTGTATAGCGGCTCGAAGGGGTTTTTACCCTGCTTGGCGCGTTTTTTGTTGATGTATTCGGTATCGCGAACTTGTATGTTTGCACAGTCGCGAAACATTATCTGGCACAAGTCGGCAGTCGCATCGGTGCAGAAGACTTTGCCTTTGTATCCTTTTTTGACGAGGGTGGGGATATTGCCGCTGTGGTCCATATGTGCGTGAGACAGAATCATCACGTCGATTTTGTCGGGGTTCACGAGGAAGTTGCGGTTCTTTTCGAATGCTTCTTTTCTTTTACCCTGAAACAGGCCGCAATCGAGGAGGATATTTTTGCCGTTGATTGTAACTATGTGAGCCGAGCCGGTTACTTCCTGCGCCGCTCCGTGAAAGGTCAGTTTCATTCTTTACCCTTAAAAAAACAGCATCGCGGCATTATACCACAGAATGAGCGATTTTGCACTTAGATTTTTTCGGAGTCGCAGCGATAAGCGATTACTTTGATGTCCTCAAGCGTAATCAGCCCTTCTTTTATCATGCCGTCCAATTCGGGCAGGATTAGCTGTATTCTTTCGGGCTTATCAACAATCTCTATCACAATCGGCAAATCTTCGGACAATCGCAAAATTTTCGCGGTGTGCATTCTGCTGTGAGCACCAAAGCCCATCAACCCGCGTAAAACGGTAGCCCCGGCCAAACCTTTTTGCCGTGCTAATTTGACAATAGCCTCGTGCAGCGGTCTGCCGTTAAATTTGTCCGCTTCGCCGATGAAAATTCTCAATAACTGCGATTCCTCAGGCAGTTTCATAACCAAACCTTTCAATAATAAAACAGGATTTTTGCACCCTGCGCTGTCGCTTGGGCTCTGAGTTTGTTAATTTTTAGAGATACCCTAAATATATTTCCCGATTGCCAGTCCGCCAATCATACCAATCAGGCCGAGAACATTTTGTAATACTATATTCGCTGATGCCCAGAGCCACTGAGATTCATCAAGGAGCTGGGCGGTTTCAAAGGCAAATGAAGAAAAAGTTGTGAAGGCGCCGAAGAATCCAACAAAAATAATCGTTCGCAACTGGCCGCTGATGGAGAGCCTGCTTTCAATTATCGCCCAGAGCAGACCGAAAGCCAGACAGCCTGCGATGTTGATTATAGCAGTGCCGAGCGGAAAGTTTGTGGATACATTGCGGCTAATCAACCCGCCGAGCCAATAGCGGGCAAGAGTTCCACAAGCGCCTGCCAAAGCAAGATATATAATTTTTTGAAACATAACATTATCAACCAGCAAATATCAACTACTTGGCAGTATAAATCATAGACAGCCCGGCGGCAAGGGCTAAAACAACGCAAACAGGCTCTGCCAATACTGCCAAGATTTAACTTGTTTTCTATTTAAATCGCGGTAGAATCAGACAAAATTAAATATTGATTTCCCGTGACAGGGGAGCCCTATTTGAAAATAGGGCTGAGAGGCCGAAAGGCGACCCTTCGAACCTTTAGCAGCGGTAATTCCTGCAAGGGAGGCACAAGACATAAAATCTTGACGCAGCCCTTTTGGGTTGCGTTTTTTTTATACCTATATGACAAAATTAACTTCTCATCAGTTTGCACAAATGCTCATCGAGCGGCACGGTCAGACTGTCTATGAAAAGCTCAACGCCGCTACTATCGGCATCGCAGGGCTTGGCGGTTTGGGGTCTAATGTCGCTGTTGCTCTTGTTCGAGCCGGCATTGGCAAACTCGTCATCGCGGATTTTGACGTTGTCGAGCCGAGCAATCTCAATCGGCAGAATTATTTTCCCGACCAACTCGGCGAAGATAAAGTCAAAGCCACAACCGAAAATCTCAAAAAGATAAATCCTTATATTGAGATTGAGGGCATTTCGGTTAAGCTCAATCCTGAAAATGTACCGACGGTTTTTAAGGCCTGTCCGATTGTGGCAGAGTGTTTCGACGTGGCGACAGAGAAGAAAATGCTGATTGAGACAATACTTACTGAAACAAAAAAAACGATAGTTGTCGCCGCCAGCGGACTTGCGGGCCTTGGCAAAAGCAACGAAATAAAAACAAAAAAGATTTCTGACCGTTTGATAATGGTCGGTGACAGCGAAAACGGAATCGAAAAAGGCTTAAGCTTAATGGCCTGCCGGGTAATCATCGCCGCCGGCCATCAGGCAAACGCAATCGTGGAAATGTTAATAGAAAATTTTTAATTTTGTAGGGTGGACAGCTCTGCTGTCCACGCGGTTTATCTATGTTTAATGGTGTTATATGACAGTTTTACGAATAAACGGCGAAGACAAACATTTTGAAATACTGCCCGCAACACTGGCAAACCTGCTCGACCTTATGAAGGTTGATGCTGCGACTGTCGTTGCGGAAATTGACGGACAAATTATTAAAAAAGACGATTTCGACTCGGCAAAACTTTCTGCCAGCCAGAAAATTGAACTGATTAGATTGGTCGGAGGCGGCTGATATGAATGACAAACTAATTATAGCAGGCAAAGAATTTGACAGTCGATTGTTCATCGGCACTGGCAAATTCGCTTCAAACAAAATTATGGCTGACGCGATTGAGGCATCCGGCACGCAGATGGTAACAGTTGCGCTTCGGCGGGTGGATATCGAAAATCCAAACGACAATATGCTTGCCGCCATTGACCGCAAAAAATATCTGCTCCTGCCGAATACCTCCGGTGCAAGAAACGCAGATGAAGCAGTAAGGCTGGCAAGACTGGCAAGAGCTGCAACAGGCATAACCTGGCTAAAACTCGAAGTTACGCCGGACCCGTATTATCTTCTGCCCGACCCTGTCGAAACCTTAAAGGCCGCCGAAATTCTTGTTAAGGAAGGCTTTGTCGTTTTGCCTTATATAAACGCCGACCCCGTGCTTGCGAAAAAATTGCAGGATGCAGGTGTCGCGACTGTAATGCCGCTGGCTTCGCCGATTGGCTCAAATCAGGGATTGAAAACAAAATCCGCGATAGAAATAATTATCGCCCAGGCGACAGTGCCTGTGATTGTTGATGCCGGCTTGGGAATGCCCTCTCACGCTGCCGAGGCAATGGAAATGGGCGCTGATGCCGTGCTTGTTAATACCGCAATCGCCGCGGCAAAAAATCCCGTGCAAATGGCTGATGCCTTTAAAAAGGCCGTTCAGGCCGGTCGTCAGGCTTTTCTTGCAGGCGGCGCCGAAGTAAAACAGCAGGCCGACGCCTCAAGTCCGCTGACAGGTTTTTTAAGAGAATAAAATAATTTTTAAAAAAGTTAGTTAGCCCCCAGCTTTATGCTGGGGGTTCGTAAAAAAATGAAAATTTTTCAAAATATACTCGCACAAGTCGGCCTCGACCATTACAACGCCGACCTGATTGATGCAATAGAAAAAACAACATCGGTCGATGTTGAAAAAGCGTTGGCTGATAAACCCGGCTACAACCTGCGCAAACTTGTCGCACTGATTTCGCCCGCAGCGGAAAAATATCTCGAACAAATGGCGCAAAAGGCACAGCAAATCACCCGGCAGAGATTCGGAAACACAATTCAGCTTTACGCGCCGTTGTACGTCTCAAACTTTTGTGTCAATAGCTGCCCATATTGTGCGTTCAATATAAAAAGCAAATTCACGCCGAGCAGGTTGACCATTGAGCAGGCCTGTAAAGAGGCGGATATTCTCGCTTCTGAAGGTTTCAGACATCTTCTGCTGGTAAGCGGCGAAGACAAAAAATTTGTAACAACAGATTATCTTTCCGCGCTTGCCGCGGAATTACGCAAAAAATTCAGTTCAATTTCAATAGAAATTTATCCCGTTGACCAGAGCAATTACGAAAAACTTTTCGCTTCAGGCATTGACAGTATCGCGCTCTATCAGGAAACTTACGACCGCGACGACTATAAGAAATTTCATACCGCAGGCCCGAAAGCAGATTACGATTATCGCCTGCAAACTCTCGAAAGGGCAGGAAATGCCGGTTTCCGCAGCCTTGGCCTCGGCTTCCTGATAGGCCTCAGCGATTGGCGAATGCAAACGCTCGCTCTGGCAGAGCATGCCGGTTTCCTGATGAAAAAATACTGGCAGAGCAGGGTGTCATTTTCGTTTCCGAGAATGAGACCCGCGGAAAATGTGAACCAGAATATGTTTCGCTATATGATAACAGATAGTCAGCTTGTTCAGATGATGGCCGCTTTGCGGTTGTGTTTCTCTGATGCCGAGATTGTTTTTTCGACGCGTGAGAATGCACAATTCAGAGACAACGTTTCAAAAATCTGCATAACTCGAATGAGTGCGGGCAGCAAAACAAATCCGGGCGGTTATGCTGATGATTTCGCTGTCGAGCAATTTGAAGTTGCCGATGACCGAAGCCCCGCCGAAGTCGCGGCGATGCTCAAAAGCTGCGGCCTTGAACCTGTTTGGAAAGACTGGGACATCGCTTTTAATTCCGGTTTCTAATTCATTATCGCGCGGTATAAATCATATACAGGCCGGCGACAAGAACAAGTATGCCGCAAATTTTCTTGAGGATTACCGCCCCTTTTGATTTTTCATTCCAGTTGAGATAATGTTCAATAAACTCCGTGAATGTGCCTGCCAGAACAATTACTGAACAGTGGCCTATACCATACGCGACTAAAAGTAAAATACCGTAAGCGATATTGGTTGATGCTACTTTGAATGTAACCGCCAGCATCGGCGCCATATAGGCGAATGTGCAGGGACCGATTGCGATGCCGAAAATGAGGCCGAGAATAAACGCTGCGAACAGGCCTTTGCGTTTCATACCCACCTGGCCTTTGCCGGAAAACGGCATTGGTATCACGTCAAGCAGATGAAGGCCTACGAGAAAGAAAATCGCAGCGACAAAATAATTTCCCCATTTGCCGATGTCGCCCAGCATTCGCCCCACTGCTGCGGTAATTACGCCGATTATGCCGATAGTGATTAAAATACCGACCGCGAATAATGTTGAAATCCAAAACGCGCGCCTGGTTGAGATTTTGCCCTGCTCATCAATAAAGCCGACAATTAGCGGAATGCTCGCCAAATGACAGGGGCTAAGCAATATACTCAAGATACCCCAAATAAACGAAGCGGCTAATGCTACGGCGGCAGCGCCTTCAACAGCGTGAGTAAGATTTTCAAATAATTGCTGCATTTATTTGACTCCCATTTCGGTAAGTTTCTTTTCTATTTCAGCCTGAAGATAGAAGCCGGTATGTCTGAAAATTTCTTTGCCGTCTTTATCGAAAAACACCTGTACCGGAATAGACTGAACACCGTAACGACTTGCGAGAATTTCTTCCTCTTTAACATGAACAAACAGAACATTGGCTTTGCCGGCATATTTTTCTTTGAGAGTTACCAAAATCGGCGCCATCATATCGCAAGGTCGGCAGCCGGCAGCGCCAAAATCAACAACCGACGGCTTGCCGCTGGCACGGGCCCTATCGACAGGATTATCTTTTGCCGACACCGCTTGTGCCGCAACCCATACGGAAGAAACTTCGATAGGTAATTTTTTGCCAAGTGTTTTTATGTACTCACCAACGGCCTTTTGCTGCTTTTGTGAGAGAACATATTGTTTTATCTGGTCTTTCATCGTATCCAAAGCCGCCCCGCCGCAGGCATCCTTGTTCTCTTCGTAAAACTGCTTTATTTCCGCATCCGTTACAGTTATTGACTTTACAACTTTTTCAAAATAAGCCTGAATAACCTCATTGTCGGGTTTGCCCGCAAGGTCTGTTCTATTACTATCTGCCGCATCCTTCTTGGCAATGGCAAGCAGTATCTTCCCGGTGGTGATTTGCTCGACTAAAAAGATTTCGTTCTTTTTAAGCTGCGTCTGAGTGTTTTGAGGAGCTTTGGCAATCTCATTGGCCGCGTCAGCAGCGCTGACATTCACATCGGCGGATTTAACAAGCACTCCCGTCGGAAGTTTTGCTAATTTGGCATAAGCCAAACATCCTGATGCCAGACCGGGGTATTTTTCATTTAAAGTGATTGCGTTTGGTTCTGCCGCCCAGACAATTGAAGCCAGGCAAGCGATAATCATAGCTGAAATAATTTTCTCTGTTTTCATATTAATCCTTTTTATTTATTAAATTCAAAGCCTAATTTTTTCCATTTAGCCAAAATATCTTTTTTTGCGAAAAAACCTTCATGGCGGAAAAGTTCTTTATCGTTAGCGTCGATGAAAATCTGTGTCGGAATAACTCTGATGCCGAATTTCCGCCCAACAGTCGGGTCTTGCCATACATCATAAAATTCCGTCTGCAATTTACCCGCACACTCTTTTTTCAATTCCTCAATAATCGGCGCCATCATTTTGCAGGGTATACATTTATCCGAGCCAAGTTCAATCATTCGCGGCAGTTTTTTGGGTTCCGCCGTACTCGCCGCAGGAGCAGGCTCAACAACATTTACCGTCATTACAAGCGGAGCATTGTTCGGCTCAATTGCCGTTACAGTAGACACATTAACATCATTTGCTTCATAATTTTTTTTTGTCGCAGAGGTCGTAATTGGTTTTGACAATCCCTTGTTTTCAGCCTTTTTAAGCACCACAACAGCAACAACCGCCGATGCGAGAATCAGCACGATGACAATTTTCCAGATATTTCTCATTTAATCATTTCCTTTAGTTCTTCGATTGCAGGTACTTTGCCCGCCACTTTTACTTTACCGTTCACGACCAAAGCAGGCGTTACCATAACACCAAATTTCATTATATCAGCAATTTTGGTTATCTTTTCCAATTCATATTCTATGCCAAGTTCTTTTGCCGCCTGCTCGGCGCACTCGGCAAGTTTTTTGCATTTGGGACAACCCGTTCCAAGTATCTGAATTTTTTTCATTTCCATCTCTTTCATTTAAGCAAAGTATTTTTTTCTTATCCAAAGACTGACATTCACCAAACCAATCAACGCGGGCACTTCCACCAGCGGGCCGATAACGGCAGCAAATGCCTGACCCGAATCAATGCCGAAAACCGCCACCGCAACAGCAATAGCCAACTCAAAATTATTGCTGGCCGCGGTGAATGACAATGTCGCAGATTGAGAATAATTCGCTCCGGCCTTTGCGCTGATAAAAAATGTAATAAAAAACATCACAACAAAATAAATCAGCAGCGGCACTGCGATGCGAAGCACGTCAAATGGCAGGGAAACAATAAATTTCCCCTTGAGGCTGAACATAACAAGAATCGTAAAAAGCAGTGATATCAGCGTAATGGGGCTTATCTTTGGTATAAATTTGCTGTTGTACCAATCCTTGCCCTTCAGTTTAATAAAAGTAAATCGCGTTATCATTCCAGCTATAAATGGAATTCCCAAATAGATGAATACGCTTTTTGCAATTTGCGCAATGCTTATATTTACAACCGCCCCCTTCAATCCAACCATCGGCGGCAGAACGGTAATGAAAATATAAGCGTAAACAGAGAAAAATAAAACCTGGAATATCGAATTAAACGCTACCAGCCCTGCTGCGTATTCGCTGTCGCCATCGGCAAGGTCGTTCCATACAATCACCATCGCGATACAGCGGGCAAGGCCTATCATAATCAGGCCGACCATATACGCTGGATAATTTCGCAAAAACAAAATCGCCAATACAAACATCAGAACCGGCCCGATTACCCAGTTCTGCACCAATGACAGGCCGAGAACTTTATAATTTTTGAAAACTTTGCCAAGCTCTTCATATTTGACCTTCGCCAATGGCGGATACATCATCAGTATCAAACCAATAGCGATTGGAATATTTGTTGTGTCATACTGGAAAGCATTCCAGAATTTTACAATTGGCGGATAAAGCCAGCCTGCCCCAACGCCGATGAACATCGCTAAAAAAATCCACAGCGTTAAAAACCTGTCAAGAAACGATAGCTTTTTTGTTATTTCAAAATTCATATTCATAGCACCAAATTAAAAATATATCCGACGATTATTATTCCAACTGCAACGATGCCGAAGAATATAAAAACCAAACGCGGTTTCAAAATATTTCGCAGAATAATCGCTTCAGGCAGCGACAGGCCTATAACTGCCATCATAAACGCCAAAACTGTCCCCAACGCCGCGCCTTTTTCAAGCAAAGCCTTGACAACTGGAATTATGCCTGCGGCATTTGAATACATCGGCACGCCGAGCAAAACCGCAAGCGGCACAGACCACCACGCGTCTTTACCCATAAACGATGCCAGAAAATCTTCTGGCACATATCCGTGTATGCCCGAGCCGACCGCTATGCCAAGCACAACATAAATCCAGACTTTTTTGACAATATCGCGAACAGCAGTCAAACCGAAATAAATCCTGTTATCCCAATTTATTGTCTGCTCAACTGTTTCTGTAATTTGCGTCTCAAATACCCACGGCTCAATATACTTTTCCAATTTCATTTTGCCCAGAATCCAGCCTGCCGTTATCGCAATCAACAAACCAACGCCAACATACAAACCTGCAACCTTCCAGCCGAACATCCCGAAAAGCAGAACCAGCGCAATTTCGTTTATCATCGGAGCTGAAATCAAAAACGAAAATGTTACACCCAAAGGCACACTTGCCGTTACAAAACCGACAAATAAGGGAACTGCTGAACAGGTGCAAAATGGCGTTACTATGCCTAAAAGAGCGGCCAATATATTACCGAGAAATTTTCTTTTAGAGCTTAAAATCCTGCGGGTTCTTTCGGGCGTGAAAAAGGAGCGGATAATACCGACCCCAAAAACAACTATCACAAGAAGCATTAAAACTTTTGGAGTTTCAAAAACAAAAAACTCAACTGCCGAACTGAGATGACCGCCTTTCGGCATTTTTAACAGAGAATATGTGAACCACTTTGCGAACGGCAGCAGATTTGAATAAATCAGCCACCACGCTGTAATTGCCGTTAAAAGCAAAATTATATTTTTAAAATTTTTCGTTTTCATAGAGCCTTAAGTAATTTTTCGCTGTCTTTGGCCTGAACTTTTAAACATTTTGTCAGACAGGAAAAGAAATCCATAATACAGGGAGCTTTAAGCTCATAAATCACATTCAGCCCGCGTTTCTTATAAGAGAGCACCCCCGCATTTACCATAACCGAAAGATGACGGGATACATTTGAACGCTCAGAGCAGGCATACTTTGCGATATCACAGACACACTGCTCGCCGTCTTTCAAAAAATCCAGAATCGCCACCCGCAAAGGATGAGCGAGAGCCTTCAAAACCTCCGCCTGTTTTTCATAAACTAATTTTTGATTTTTATCAGACATCTCAATTTCCTTAATTTACTATATGACAATATACTCACATAGTAAATTATAAGTTCGCTAAAATCAAATAGATTTTTTGTGTCGTTTTATTGGTTATGGCTCTGGAAAGTCCGCATATAGAATTCATTTGCAAACTTATCCATTTTACATATACTTATCCGTTGATTGTTAACAAATTAGATTGGCCTCCGCCGTATGGCGGTCTCCACAATTTTGATATTTTATTTTTGATTTTTGATTTTTTTTATAAGGGTTGCATAAATGGGCGATGAAAAAAAAACCGATTTGAAAAAAGTTAAGGAATTAGTCGATTTAATGATTGAAAACGACCTTGTTGAGGTCGAAATCGCGGATGGCGACAGCAAAATCCATCTCAAACGCCCCGGCCATTCACAGCCGCAGTTCACGGCAGCGCCGATGCAATACGCACAAACCCCAGCAGCGGCTCCGACAGCGGCCCCGCAGGCAGTGCCGGCAGCAGACAATCTAATTGACATTCCATCGCCAATCATCGGAACATTTTACGCAGCTCCAAGTCCTGATTCGCCTCCATTCGTCAAAGTCGGCGACCGCGTAAATCCAGATACCGTTGTTTGCATCATCGAGGCGATGAAGGTGATGAACGAAATAAAAGCTGAAAAGAGCGGCACAATTGAAAAAATTATGGTTACAAACGGCCAGGCCGTCGAATTCAATCAGTCGCTTTTCAAAATCAAGCCGGACTAAAGAATGAAATTTGAAGAATTATTTTTGAAACAGCTTCGCCACAGGCGAATTCGCAAATTTTCAATCTTCAATCTTCAATCTTCAATTATTTGATTTCAGGAATACTATGTTCTCAAAAATACTAATCGCCAACAGAGGCGAAATCGCGTTAAGAATTATCCGAGCCTGCAAAGAACTCGGTGTTGAATCGGTTGTCGTTTATTCCGAAGCCGACAGAGGCGCAAGTTACATCGAACTGGCCGACCAGGCCATCTGCATCGGCCCTGCACAACCAGCCAAAAGTTATCTCAATATCCCCGCGATAATCAGCGCCGCCGAAATCGCCGACGTTGACGCGATTCATCCGGGTTATGGATTTTTTGCGGAGAACGCACATTTCGCTGATGTCTGCAACGACTGCAATATAACATTCATCGGACCCAGGCCGGAATCTATGAGACTGCTCGGCGATAAAGTCGCCGCCAGAGAATTGGTCAAAAAAGCGAAAGTGCAATGTGTGCCCGGTTCCGATGGAGAATTAAGAGATGAAGCTGAAGCGATTAAGCTGGCAAATAAAATCGGATACCCTGTGATTATCAAGGCCGCGGCAGGCGGCGGCGGCAGAGGTATGCGAGTCGCACACAATGATATCAGTTTGCGAAACGCAATTGCCGCAGCAAAAGCTGAGGCAGAGGTAGTATTCAGGGATAGTAAAGTTTATATGGAAAAATACATCCTCGAACCTCGACACGTCGAAGTGCAGATTATGGCTGATAAGTCAGGCAACGCGCTGCATTTTTACGAACGCGACTGCTCGATTCAGCGCAGACACCAGAAGCTCATCGAGGAATCGCCCTGCCCAATTCTTGATGAAAAGACAAGAGAAGAACTTTGCAAAGCAGCGATAAAAATCGTCAAAGAGGCTAAATATGAAAACGCCGCAACGGTGGAGTTTTTGCTCGATAAGGATAAAAACTTTTATTTCATCGAAGTCAACACTCGAATTCAGGTTGAACATCCGGTAACGGAATTGGTAACAGGCATAGATTTGATTAAAATGCAGCTGCAGGTGGCAAGCGGTCAAAATTTAAATCTCAAACAAAAAGATATCGTTCACCGCGGCGTTGCGATTGAGTGTCGAATAAACGCCGAAGACCCGACTCACAATTTCTCCCCATGCCCCGGCAAAATTGACAAATTTATCCTGCCCGGCGGAATGGGCGTAAGAGTTGATACGCATATGTTCCAGGGAGCGGTAGTTTCGCCGTATTACGATTCTATGATTGCAAAGCTGCTCGTTCACAGACCGACAAGGGAAGAGGCTATTATCACAATGAAGCGGGCATTGGGCGAATTTCGCATTGGCCCGATTAAAACCACAATACCGGCCTGCGAGAAAATTTTATCGCACAATATGTATCTGCAAAATAAAGTTAACACAGGCTTCATCGAACAATATATGAATCAGTTTTAATACGAATTTATTTGTCGGGACGAGGGGCAGCGGCCAGTGCAAATAACCGTTAATAACAAAAGAATACTTACCGTTAAAGGCGGCAAAAGCCTTCTGGCGACCCTTGCCGACGAAAAAATTTTCCTGCCGACTGCCTGCGGCGGCAGAGGTATGTGCGGATTATGCAGATTGAAAGTTCTCACCGGCGGCGGAAATTTAACCTATGCCGAACAACGCAAACTCAAAGACGATGAGAAAAAAACAAACATCCGCCTTGCCTGCCAGATTACCGTCTCAGGCGATTTGAACATCGAGATACCGGACAAACTTCTCGCCGTCGGAGAATACAAATGCAAATGCACCGACATACAGGACATCGCCTCCAATGTCAGACAACTGCGATTAGAACTTATCGAGCCGCGAACAATTGATTATATCCCCGGCCAATACGTTCAGGCTCTTGTGCCTGCCTACGCAAAAAGCGGTCAGGAAGTTTCAAGAGCATATTCAATCTCGTCCGACCCTGCCGATAAAAATGCCATAGAACTGATTGCCCGGCGAACGCCCGGCGGAATAAGCTCAACGTACTTTTTTGAATATCTCAAAGTCGGCGATGAAGTAAAATTCAGCGGCCCTTACGGAAAATTCATACTCAGCCAGACACAATCGCCGATGGTTTTTGTCGCAGGCTCAAGCGGTATGGCGCCGATAAAATGTATGCTGCACTATATGAAAAACATCGGCAGCAAACGCAAGGCAATCTATTATTTCGGCGCTAACAAAGTCAACGAATTGATTTTGCCGGAGCTGATGAGGCAATTTGAAAAAGACCTGCCGAATTTCAGGTTTGTGCCGGTCATCGCCAACCAGCAGGAAAAATGGGATGGCCAAAGAGGCTTAGTTACCGAAGCGATTGAGAGGAATTTTAAAAATGCCGAGCTGTATGAGGCCTATATTTGCGGAAATCCGGGAATGGTGGATGCCGCAATAAAAACTCTCAAAGAGCTTGGAATAAGCGATAATAAAATTTTCTACGATAAGCTGACAACCAATAACCAGTAGGTTTTTACTTGCTACTGGATGATTACTGTCGACTTTTTTTAAAATTTTCTGTTACCTGCGTAAAAAACCATCCACTAATCACTTTGGAAGGGTATTAAAATTAAGGGTAGGCATTAAAAGTTAATAACGGTTAGCTGATGTCCATTTACAAAACCGTCGCCGGCTCTTATAATATCGCTGTGGAAAATTTGGACAATAACGATATTTGCGATTCGCTGGCAGGCGACTCGAAGGCTTTTGAACGGCTCGTCATTCGCTATCAGCCTCGAATCATCAGGCTGATGTGGCGGTTTTGCAGAGACCGCCAAACCTGCGAAAGGCTTGTTCAGGATGTCTTTGTCGAGGCGTATTTCAGCCTGAAAACATATAAGGCCAAGGCGCCATTTGAACACTGGCTCAGCAGAATCGCATCACGAGTCGGCTATCGGCATTTTAAAGAGCAGGACAAAGAAAAGCAGACTTTGCCGCTGCCCGATTTTGACATCGCCGCCGCCGATTCGCAGCAGGCCGTTGAGCCTGAAAAAGCCGCCGAGCTTTTGTACTGGCTGCTGGCCAAACTGCCCGCGACAGACAGACTTGCCCTTACGCTTGTCTATCTGGAAGACTGCAGCATCAAAGATGTCGCCGTTAAAACAGGCTGGTCAGCGCCCGCAGTAAAAATGAGATTGTCGCGGGCGAGAAAAAAGTTAAAAGAAATTGCAGAAAAAGAAAAAATTTCAGAGAGGTTCGAATGGATACCTTAAAAACTATTGAAAAGCTGGCCAAAGCCGCTCGAAGCGAGGCTTTGCCTGCGTTTGACGTTTCAAGTTATGTGCTTGGACAGACGCGAATGGTGCAGGTGCAGAGAGCAAATCTTTTGCCTTTTGAGTTTTTTGCCGCGCTGACTGCCGTTGCCGCTTCGATTGTAATTGTTCTGTCCGTAAGCGCCTGGCAAACAATCATCAATCCGATGACACAGTTAATTGCGCCTTTGCAGGAGAGTTCACTATGGTAGAAGACCAGAAAATAATTATTAAACGGTACAGCCGCAAACAGGTAATTACTCTTACAATCTGCGCAGCGGTAATCCTTTTATCAGGCATAGCAATAGGCACAGGAACAACAGTTCTGCTTGCTCAAAACAGATTTATCAAAATTGCCCCTCCGCACAAGACCGCCGACGATATAACTAAAAAAATCAGCGAAAAATACGATTTGAATTCGCAGCAGACTGCACAGGTTCAGACGCTTTTGAATGATATGTTTGCCAAAGGAAAGCTCTACAAGGATGAAATGAATGCAAAACGCGATGCCGATGCCGAGATTATGATTGCTCAGATGAAACTTATTTTGACAGATGAACAATTTGTAAAGTGGAATAAAGATTTTGAAGCATTGAGAGAGAAATTCAAAAAATTTCGGTAAAAAATAAATTCTCACCTTTCACACTTTTAAGCGGTTAATTTCATCCTGTACTTTCTTAACTGCTTTGACAACATCTTAGCTCTGCCCTGCACATATTCATCTAACTGCCGCCAAAATCGTTGACTATGATTTTTATGCGGTATATGGCATAATTCGTGGAGCAAAATATAATCCTGAAGTTCCTGCGGCAGAAAGACAATGTTGACATTCAGATTTATGTTATTTTTACCGGAACAACTGCCCCACTTTGTTTTTTGACATCGAAAAGATGCTTTTCTATAAGCGAGTTTATGTTTTTCGGCGAAATGCGCCAATCTGCCGAACAGTTCATTCTGTGCCTTTTTAATATCGACATCAGCGTCAGGCAAATCCTGCAATTGATTATATTTATCTATTTTTTGCAGATGCTTTTTCAGCCATTGAATTTTTGATTGTAAAAATTTTTCCGCTTCGCTTCTGTTGCCTGCTCTTGGAATAGTTACCCTGACGGTTTTATCGGGATGTATCGTTATGCGCAGATGTCTTGCGCGCGGCGAGTGAACAAAAACAACATTGTCTAAACCAGAAATCATAATGGGCGAAATTCTGACAGAGACAGGATGACAATTCAAGCCAAAAATAAAAAAATGCTTCGCCACAGCGGTTTCGCAATTAAAAATTAAAAACTAACAATTCAAAATTTGTTCTTCCATCATTCTATGCTATTTTTTCACAGCAAAAACGCCAAAGATTAGCAGCAAAAGAGCAGCCGGTTCAGGGACAGAGGCGACACGAAACCCTAAATCACCGGCCTCGAGATACGAGACGTTGTAGCCCCTATCTGGCGACATAAGGGTGCCGACGCTGACATCGTACGAGCCGCCACGAATGCCTCGACTGGAACCAATAAGAGTCTCGTTCCATTCCCAGGCATTGCCGCCCTGGTCAAACGTACCATAAGCGCTGTCAGAGTTCTCGAATTCCCCGACAACAGTCAGGTAATCCGGACTGCCAATGGTATAACTGTTCTGATAAAAATTGGCGTTATTGCACGGGTCGGGATTGAGCAGAGCATTGCTTGGCACGTTGTTCGACTTAGTCGGGTATAACCAGTAATTACCTGTAATTCCGTCGTTCTTGTGATAAGCGGCCTTATACCACTCGTCCTCGGTTGGAATGACATAAATCGTACCGTAAACAACCTGAGCCGCTGCACGGTCAACTGCAATGCTGCCGTCTGCACCAAGTTGATATGCTCCCTTGCTCTTATCGCCGCTGGTCAGATAGTTACAGAACTGGGCTGCTTCATACCAGCTTACATTATTGGTTGGCTGCTGAGCGCCGGTGTGGACTGCGCTTGAATTATAAGCATTGCTCGGACTGCCTGTGGGCGCTCCGGCTGCATTTGTAAAAGTGTTCCACTGAGCGTTGGTTATCTCGTACTTGCCGATACGGTAATTATACCCTACTGCGCCGTACAAACTTCCAGTCGCAGGGTCAGTCGCATTCCCCGCATTGCCGATATTCACAAAATCAATGTCAATACCTCGTATGATTTCAGCCGAAGCAAAATTAACTGCTGCCATCACACACACAACAATTCCCAAAATTCTTACATTTTTCATTTTCTACCCCTTTCAAAAAAGTTGGTAATCCATTATCTATCCGCTCTTATGGACTATGAATAAATGTCTGATTGATTTTGAATAATTTGCGCAATGATGCCGCTGAATTGTGAACAGACGAAAAACTCCCAAAACACTCTCTAATTTTCCCTTGCCCCATAACCGCACATTATAGAACACTTACTATTTACAATCAAGAAAATTTTTTGTCAACCCCGCACAAAAATAAAAAATCTCATCGGCCTGAGGCGCTAAACGAATGACGGACACGGGACGGGAAGGTTTATGCTGTTTGGCGTAATATCAAAGATTATCCCCAATTTTACGGATTTCGTTTTCGCACATCTTTTTCTGGCCGTCATCGGAAAGTCTGGCTGCCGCCTTTTTCAGATAACCAACTGCCTTTTCTTTATCGACAATATAACGGGAATAAATTATGCCGAGCATAAGTTGAACCTGCTCGGTATGCTCATAATTGCCATACAAAGAGAGGAATTTTTCATAAGCCTCGGCAGCCTGCTGCCACTGACCTGCTGACATAAGCTGATTTGCAATATCAAGCATCGCCTGCTTTGGCAATGCGCCTATCAATTCCCCCCGGCTATCCACATACAATTGAGCAGCAGAAGCAAGATTACCCTGACTTATCAGATTATAAATCTGGCGTTTAATGGCAGCGCTGGCATCTTCAGCCTTTTGCTGCGCTTCAGATGTAACATCCTTAACCTTTATTTTTCTGCTTAGCCTTACCGGAAATGGCTCGCCATCATGGGATACCGTGCTGCGATACTCTCGTCTTCTGTTCCATCGCGTAATCATTGCCCAGAGGTCGAACTGGTCGCCGGGGATAATTTTTATAATAAGGAATAGCATAATCGAGAGAATGCCGAAGGCATAGCCAGCCAGATGCGCATCATAAGCGACATTCTGCGCGCTTCTGGAGATTATATTATCGATGAATATCATTTTGAACAATATCAAAAATATCGCCGGTATTTCCATTGTTCCGATAATAAAAAACCAGTAAATAATCGTAATCAGTGTCTGCGGAAAAAGAACCAGATATGCCCCCGTAACCGCAGCGATAGCTCCGCTTGCTCCAAGCACCGGAGTTGCGACACCATGGCCAAACCATGAAGCAGCGAGGATGTGGCCGATTGCGCTGAAAATCGCCCCTGCCAAATAGAAACACAGATAGCCCAGATTGCCGAGCCGGTCATTGACATTGTTGCCGAAAATATAGAGAAAGTACATATTACCGAAGATATGGCCGATGCTGCCGTGCAGGAAAGCGTAAGTTATGAATTGCCAAAGAAACGGATAGGCCGGGGTAAGCATAAAACCCGTCGCCCAGCCGCGGAGATTCTGTTCGCCGCCGACGTATGTAATAAGAAATATGACGACATTGACGGCTATCAATGCATAATTCGTATATGGCATACGAGATGGGTCTATATTTGTTCTTATTGGAAGCAGCATATTTTTTAGTTTTTTATAAAAAAATGTCGAAAAATTACTCTAATAATAGTATTCTAACGATACTTACAGGCGGGTATAGATACCAGAATTGAGCAAAAAATGCACATAAAAAATCAGAATCTGAAAAATCGGCTTTGCCAGGTACGCCAAACGCTGGCGGAAAAAAATTTCGACGCCGCCATCGTGGCAAATACCTCAAACGTCAGATATTTAAGCGGTTTTGAAGGTGATGACAGTTGGCTAATCGTAACCGAAAAAAATCTTTTCCTCATCACCGACAGCAGATACACTTTGCAGGCAAAAAAACAGTGTCCGCTATGCAAAATCGTCGAGCGAAAAACGTCAATTATTGATGCGGCTTGCGATACACTGAAAAAAATCAAAGGCGTTAAAACTGTATGTATCGAAAACAGAGTCGAAATAAGGGTATTTAACAGCCTGCAAAAAAAACTTACTGTATCGCTAAAACCAATCGGTAATCTTGTCGAGGCTGTTCGGCAGATTAAGGATGTCGCCGAAATCGCCGCAATTAAATTGGCTGGAAAAATCGCAAAAAAAGCTCTCGAAAAAGTCCTGTCTGGAATTTATTCGGGAATCAGAGAAACCGAACTTGCGGCAATGCTCGATTACGAAATGAAAAAATCCGGCGCAATGCCGGCTTTTGAAACAATTGTCGCGTTCGGCTCGAACTCCGCAATGCCTCATCACAGGCCGACAGACAGGAAACTGAAAAAAAACGATACAATACTGATTGACTTCGGCGCAAAATTCAAAGGCTACTGCTGCGATATTACAAGATGTTTCGCTGTAGGCAAAGTAAGCAAACTCTACAAAAAAGTTTACGAAGCTGTTTTCGCCGCTCAGCAGTCAGCGATAAAAACTGTCAGAGCAGGCCAATCGCTCATAGCTGTTGATAATGCCGCCAGGGGAATTATCAAATCCGCCAAACTGCCCATTTATGGCCACGGAACAGGCCACGGGCTGGGATTGGAAGTTCACGAATCGCCGACAATTTCGGTTCTCTCAAAAGATAATTTGAAACAGGGGAATGTAATCACTATTGAGCCTGCGGTTTATCTGCCAGGCAAATTCGGAATCAGAATTGAAGATGATGTTCTGGTTGCAAATAGTGGATATAAAACCATAACTTCAACCCTAAACGATGCTTATGTGCCGATTTTGAAAATCAGTTGACAGTTGATATTTGGCTGCAGGTTTGGTATTCTATTGGAAATGAAAAACTACATAATATATCAGCGAAGATTGTTATGATAAAAACTCTAAAAAGGACAGTTACATCGGTACTGCCCATCTCTAAAAAACGAACAGGAAAATGTCTCCGCTGCGGTCAATGCTGCAAGATTGTTTTCCACTGCCCGTTTCTTAGATACGACGCAGAAAACAAAAGCTACTGCTCCATATATAAATGCCGGCCATTGAACTGCCTGAAATATCCACGAACCCAATCCGAATCTGTTACGGCAGATAAATGCGGCTTTAAATTCGAATAAACGAACCATCGAACCTCGATGAAATAATTCAAAAAAAACGAGCAGTCGTGCTCGTTGAAAGAACACTGCCTGCTCGCAGGAGGAGGAAGAAGAAGATTACATTTTTATATGCTGCATAATCAGCCGCTTGTTCAGGATTTCATTAAAAAATTCATCCCTAATCGTGCCTAATTGTAACAGGGGTGGCGTCACTGTAAATCAGTATAAAAACTGATTATAATGTAAGACAATTTACCTATACATCTGTCATCTAAAACCACTACATTCATACCAATTGAATTCTTTAATTATTCTGCGGATTTCTTTTTTGGTTTTGCTGGTTTCTTCTCAGTCGTCTTTTTTTCGGCTGGAGTTTTCGATGCTGATTTTTTATCTCTGCCTAAAAGCGTATCGGCCTCGGCGAGGGTCTTCGGCGGCCACTGACCTTTTGCCTGCAAATCCTTTAAATTCTCAATCTGTTTGAAGCTTACAATCGTTCTGCATCGCGGGAATTTATTGCAGCCGAGGAATGGTCCTTTTTTGCTTTGTCTTATAACCAGCTCACCCTTTTCGCATTTGTAACATTTAAGGCCTGTCGGCTCGGCTGGCGGTTTGGGCGGAGCAATGTTGCCGTCCTTATCTATTTTTAATGCGGTCTTACAGGTTGGATAATCGGAACAGCCGAGGAACGCGCCGAATCTGCTGGTCTTTTTGACCATCGGTTTGCCGCAGTTGGGGCATTTGTGTTCGGTAACTTCGGCGACAACAATTTTGCCTTCCTTGTCACATGGAGAGGCATGTTTGCATTCAGGATAATTTGAGCAGCTAAGGAATTTGCCGTTCTTGCCAAATCTGTACACCATTGGTTTGCCGCATTTCGGGCAGATATATTCGCTGGGCGTAATCTCGGCCTTGGCGTGTTTCATTTCATCTGTCGCTTTTGCAAGCGTAAGTTTGAACGGGTCATAAAATTCGTGAAGGACTTTCACCCAGTCCAAATGCTGCTCCTCAATTTTATCAAGCTGCTCTTCCATATATCGCGTGAAAGCAATATCCATTATCTGCGGGAAGAACTCGCTGAGCTTGTCGGTAACGACTTCGCCGATATCGGTCGGGGAAAATTGCCGCTCGTTCTGCTCGACGTAGCCCCTGTCCTGAATCGTACTGATAATCGAAGCGTAGGTACTCGGCCTGCCGATGCCTTCTTTTTCAAGAGCCTTGACTAACGACGCTTCGTTATAACGAGCGGGCGGTTTTGTAAAATGCTGCTGGGCATCTATATCAATAGCGGCAACCTTGTCGCCCTTCTTTACCGCGACAAGCTGCTGGTCGGCGGAACCCGTCAGCCAGATTTTTGTAAAGCCGTCAAAGACAAGCGTTCTGCCCTGCGCCTTGTAGAGGCATTTGCCTGTGTTCGTGTCAGCGGTAATTTCAAGCGTTGTTGTGTTCCACTGCGCTGCGGCCATTTGTGATGCGACGAATCTGCGCCAAATCATTTGATAAAGTTTGTATTGCTCATCGGTGAGCAAATCCTTTATCTGTTCAGGCACGATGTCAACATCGGTTGGCCTGATTGCTTCGTGAGCCTGCTGAGCATTTTTGCCGGACGAATAGAAATTCGGTTTTTCAGGCAGATATTCTTTGCCAATATTATTGCCAATGTATCTGCGGGCATCATTGAGAGCCTCGCCGGACAAATGCGTACTGTCTGTTCGCATATATGTAATCAGGCCGAGCGTGCCCATCGAGCCTAAATCAATACCTTCGTATAATTGCTGAGCGATTCGCATTGTCCTCTTTGCGGCAAAGCCAAGTCTGTTGGAGGCTGACTGCTGAAGCGTTGATGTGATAAAAGGCGCCGTAGGACGCGAACTTGAGCTTTTTTCGATAATGTCCGTTACGACAAAGGCTGCGGTTTGCAGAGCCTGATGAATTTTCTTCGCATGTTCGGCGTTGTCTGCGGAAAAAGTTTTGCCATCGACCGATGAAAGTTCCGCGTTAAACGCACTATGCGCGGCAAGCCACTCATTTTGTTCCGCAATGGTCGGACCTTTATCCTTATCATCTTTTTGGCCGATAAATTCCTGCCATTGTTTAATCAATTGATTTTGCTGAGCAAGCTGATTAGTGAACACAGCGGGTATGAGCCAATATTCTATTGGTATAAACGCGCGAATTTCACGTTCACGTTCGACAACCATTTTTACAGCAACCGACTGGACACGACCTGCCGACAGGCCGCGAGCAACTTTTTTCCACAATAACGGACTAATTTGATAGCCGACGATGCGGTCGAGGATTCTTCTTGCCTGCTGAGCATTTACTTTATCGATATCGATTTTGCCCGGCGCGGCAAAGGCATCCTGAATCGCTTTTTTGGTAATGGCGTTGAAAATGACGCGATTAGTTCTTTCTTCCGGCACGCCGAGTGTCTGCGCCAGGTGCCAGGCGATGGCCTCTCCCTCACGGTCCAAGTCTGTCGCCAGATAGAGCATATTGCAGTTTTTGGCGGCAGCCTTTAATGTGCCGACCAACTTTTTTCTGCCTTCGGTGATTTCGTAGGTAGGCTCAAAATTATTTTCGAGGTTCACGCACAGACCGGTCGAGGGAAGGTCGCGAACATGCCCCATTGAGGCGTGGACGATGAAATCATCGCCAAGATATTTATTTATAGTCTTCGCCTTTGCGGGCGATTCAACGATAACAAGATTTTTCGATGCTGAATTCTTTTTTGCCATAAGATAAGGAGAGATACAAACAGATACTGATATTGTCAAGAAAAAATGGTTTTTATCCCCAAATATCGGGCATAATCCGTAGTTTTAGAGATTTTTCGGCGGGATATTTGCACAAGGAGGCATTTAATTCGTATTATTTATAGGAAAGATAAAATATAGGAGGGTTAAACATGAATATGACCTTTGACATAAAGAGATTTGACCAAAGAATGCATCATTGGGAACATGATTTGCTGATTTCGTCGGAAAAACTAATGCATAGCGAGGTTTTCTGGGCGATGATAATTGTCGGTGCTTTTGTGGCGTTGATGATTCTTCTGGCAGTGTTCGCTCCGGCTGGAACAAGGCCGATACATCCGTATCCGCTGCCAGGTTTTCCGATGTATTAAGGCAGAAGCTGCGTGAACAAACGGTTGAAGTTCCTGATGGCGTTGGCTCTATGGGAAATTTGATTTTTTTCTTCATTTGACAGTTGAGCAACGGTTTTGCTTGATGCCGGCACAATGAAAAGCGGGTCATAACCAAAGCCGTTGCTTCCTTTTTGGGTTCGGCCAATAACGCCTTCGAGAAATCCATACGTTTCAATGAGAACTTTTTCTGGAGCCGCAAGACAGACCGAACAGACAAATCTTGCGGTTCTTTTTTCATCCGGCACATCTTTCAGAAGGCCAAGCAGTTTAGCCATATTTTTATGGTCGAGCAAACCTCTGTTCTTTTCCTTTTCACCACTAAATCTCGCTGAATTTACTCCAGGTGCGCCATCGAGAGCATCAACCATCAAACCGGAATCGTCAGCGATTGTCCAAAGGCCGGTCTGCTTTGCATAGCCGAGGGCTTTTTTGCGAGCGTTTTCTGCGAAAGTTTGCCCATCTTCTTCCACTTCAGTTATATTCGGAAAATCAGCAAGACTGAACCATTCAACATCCGCATTTAGCATAGCGGAAAGTTCTTTCATCTTGCCGGGATTTGTAGTTGCAACGAGGATTTTTCTTTTCACCACAGAGACACCGAGAAAAATAGAGTTATAAAACAAATCTTTTTATGCCATCTCTCAAAAGACGAACATTGAAATTTATCAAAAGGCCTGTATGCATACCAGCGAGTTTCATATATGTCAAAAGCTGTGCCTCATAAATAGGCAGGATAACATCAACGGATTTTAGTTCTACAATTAATTTGTTCTCGACCAGTATGTCTATCCTGTAGCTGCAATCAAGGTCGATACCTTTGTACTTTACCGGTAATTCTTTTTGAACGGTATGGTCGATATTATTAGCCGACAACTCAAAAGAGAAACATTTTTCATATGCGGACTCCAGCAGACCTGGGCCAAGGCCACGATGAACCTCTATGGCACAGCCGATAACTCGGCCGGTCAACTCATCGTAATCTTTTGTATTGCTCTGCATAAATCTATTTATTTTCTCTCTGTGTTTCTCTGTGCCTCTGTGGTGAGCGTTTTAACTCATCAATTTTTTCAGCAAGGCACGCTGGAAGTGGAGACGGTTCTCGGCCTGGTCAAAGACAATCGAGTTTGGACATTCCATCGCTTCATCGCTAATCTCAAAGCCGCGATACGCAGGCAGGCAATGCATAATTTTCGCGTTCGGAGCTATCGCCATAAGCGCACCATCAACAGCAAAGCCCTGAAAATCAGCAATTCTTTTTGCCTTCTCGTCTTCCTGACCCATACTAATCCAGGTATCAGTGTAAATCACATCGGCATCTTTAACGGCCTGCTGTGGATTATTGGTCTGTGCCGTCGTATTTGCGACAACTTCGTTAGTCCGGCTGATTGACCGCTCGTCAAGTTCATAACCCTTTGGAGAAGCAATAACAAGTTTCATCCCGAGCTTTGCGCAGGCAAAGGCAAGCGAGCGGGCAACATTATTGCCGTCGCCGATGTACGCGATTTTAACGCCTTTCAATTTGCCGAGGTGTTCGCGGATTGTCTGAATGTCCGCCATCGCCTGGCAGGGATGCGACCAGTCGGTCAAAGCGTTTATAACAGGAATGTCAGAAAACTTCGCAAGCTCGATAACCGTTTCGTGCGCGAAAGTCCTTGCCATAATGCCCTCGGCATATCGGCTCAAAACACGCGCCATATCCTTAATCGGCTCACGTTTGCCGATTCCGCCGATATCTTCAGGTTTGACATATATTGCGTTTCCGCCGAGCTGGGTCATTGCAATCTGAAAGCTCATTCGTGTTCGCAGCGATGGTTTTTCAAAAAGCATAACCAGACTCTTGCCGGCAAGGCATTTATCCTGTTTGCCTTTCTGGTAAAATTTCTTGAGCTTGTCGCTTAAGTCGAGAAGTTCGAGAAGTTCATCAGTATTGCAACTGCTAACCGAAAGAAAATCCTTCATAGTTCACCTGTTAAAAAACATACCGCTCCATTACTGTCGCGGCTCTGAAACCCCCAGCATAAAGCCGGGGGCTAACTACCATAGAAAAAATTATAAACTTTTTAAAACGCTGTCGAGAATTTTTATGGCCTTGTCAATTTCGCTCGCCTTGACATTCATCGCAGGCATAAAACGCAAAACCGTATCCTGTGTACAATTTATCCGAAGACCTTTTTCGAGGCATTTTGAAACAATTTCCGCTCCGGGCGATTTCAACTGAATGCCAATCATCAGGCCTTTGCCGCGAATGTGGTCGATTATATCATATTTCTTTTTCAACTGATTGAGCTTGTCGGAAGCATACTTGCCCATCTTTTGAGAATTTTCAATCATCGCTTCTTCATCAATCGCTTCAATCGTCGCGACCGCAGCGGCACAGGCGATACAGTTTCCGCCAAATGTCGAAGCGTGCGTGCCAGGCACAAGCGAAGCGGCAATTTCCGGTTTGGCCATCATAGCGCCGATAGCAGCGCCGCCGCCAAGTGTCTTTGCCAATGTGATAATGTCAGGCACAATGTCGTAATGCTGATAGCCGAACCATTTGCCGGTTCTGCCCATTCCGGTTTGTACTTCGTCGAGAATCATTCTTGCGCCGTTCTTGTCGCAAAGCTGACGAATCGCCCGCATATATTCCGGGGTTGCGACGTGAACGCCGCCCTCGCCCTGAATAGGCTCAATCATCACACCGGCGACTTCATCATCAAATGCTTTGGTCATCGCGTCAATATCGTTGAAAGGCACATAGATAAAGCCCGGCACAACAGGTTGAAAAGCCTCAAATTTTTTCGGTTGAGCCGTAGCGGTCATCGCGCCAAATGTTCTGCCGTGAAAACTGCCTAACGTCGTTATGTATTTATATTTTTTCTTTTCCGTCGAAATTCGAGCCAGCTTCAATGCGGCTTCATTGGCCTCTGCGCCGCTGTTGCAGAAAAAGCATTTGCCGCCAAATGCACGTTCGCTGAGCATTTGAGCAAGTTTCCCCTGAAGCTCTGTATAAAAGGTGTTATCCATATGCAGCAGAAGTTTTGCCTGCTGCTGAATGGCTTTTACGACCTTTGGATGGCAGTGGCCTATGCCGCTGACCGCCCAGCCGGGGAACAAGTCAAGGATTTTATTGCCGTCGAGGTCATATATATAGCTGCCTTTGCCTTTGGTTATAACCCGCGGCAATCGGCTGTAATTGCCAATCACATATTTTCCAAAAACATCTATCACTTCCTGAGTAGTCATTTCTATTATTCTTCCTTATTAAAAAAGCCATCGGCCATCAGGCCGATTCCATAATTTTGATTTTTTATTTTTAATCTTTGATTTTACTTTACTATCTGCGTTCCAATGCCTTCTTCGGTGTAAATTTCCAAAAGCAGCGAATGCTCAATTCTGCCATCTATAATATGAGCCTTGCCTACGCCGCCTTCGAGAGCGACTATACAGGCCTCAACCTTCGGCAGCATACCGGCAGTAATAATGCCAGTCTCAATCATTTTCTTTATCTCCGCTTCAGTTGCGCTGGAGATTCGAGTTTCCGGGTCGTTCACATCGGTACGAATGCCGTGAGTATCGCTGACGGAGACGATTTTCTCCGCTTCAACAGCGGAAGCGATTTTGCCCGCCGCAGTGTCTGCGTTGATGTTCAGTTTGCCGCCGGCCCGGTCAATCGCAATCGGAGCGATGACGGGGATTGTCCCGCTTGCGCAAATTGTTTTGAGCAACTGGCCATTGACGGATTTTACTTCGCCGACCAAACCAAGGTCGATTCTTTTGCCGGCAGAGTCAACTAACCGCAAAAGCTCGCCGAATAATACGCAACTGCTGAGCGAATGAAGCCCCATCGCATTACAGCCAAGCTGCTTTATCGTCTCGCAGATTGGCGTATTTATATCGTGAATCAGGGTATGTTCGACAATCGCCATTATGTGTTCGTCGGTATAGCGTCTGCCGTTGACCCATTGGGGTTCAAGGCCGGACTCATTCATCGCTCGAGTGATGGCTTTGCCGCCGCCGTGGACGAGGACCGGCTGAATACCCACGGTCGCCATAAAAACGACATCTTTTAGCAGTTTTTTCTGCAAATCGAGATCGTCTAAGACGCTGCCGCCGAGCTTAACCACAACTATTTTACCCCTGAACAGGCGGATGTACTCCATCGCCTCGACAAGAGCTTGCGCTTTTTCAATCGCTCTTTCCAATTCTATACTCCTGAAAATCAACTAAACCGGAAACGGCCAATTATATATAGGTTAGTAGTCAATAGTCAATAGACAGTAGAAAAAAGCTCCGCCAAAGACGAGTCAAATTCCTACTGACTATTGACTACTAATTGAACAGCGCTTCGACGAAGGTATCGGGGTCGAACTCGGCTATATCCTCAGGTTTTTCGCCTAAACCGACGAATTTGACGGGAATATCGAGCTGGTCTTTTATGGCGATGACGATTCCGCCGCGAGCCGTGCCGTCGAGTTTAGCAAGGAATATGCCGGTAACCTGAACAGCCTCCATAAACTTTTTGGCCTGCATAATGGCGTTTTGGCCGGTAGTAGCGTCAAGAACAAGCAAAACTTCGTGCGGAGAGTCGGGAATCTGCTTTGTGATTACAGTACGGATTTTGGTCAATTCCTGCATCAGGTTTTTCTGCGTGTGCAATCGGCCTGCGGTATCGATAATCAGATAATCGGCTTTTCTGGCAACCGCCGCGGAGCAGGCATCGAAGGCGACCGCTGCCGGGTCTGCGCCGGAAGCGTGCTTGACGATTTCAACACCGATGCGTCCTGCCCATATCGTTAGTTGCTCAACCGCTGCCGCGCGGAATGTATCGCAGGCGGCAACGATAACTTTTTCACCATTTCGGCTGAGAACATAAGCGAGTTTGGCGATACTTGTGGTTTTGCCGGAGCCGTTCACACCGGAGACAAGAATTACCGTTGTACCGGATGCCGCTGTATTAAGTTTGCGGTTCTGATGCGGCCAATAGTCCTTCATACATTCCTTTAAGAATGGAATGATGTCGTCTGTCTTTGCGATTTTTTTGCTTTTGTAAGCCGCTCGCAGGTCGGTAATGAGCTTATCTGTCGTTTCTACGCCGATGTCATCGCTGATGAGAGTTTCTTCCAATTTGTCTAAAAGTGAATCGTCAATGTCTCTGCCGAAAGTCAGAACGCTGGCCAGCGACGATTTGATTTTGTCGCGGGTCTTGCCCAAATGGCCCTTAATATAGTCCAGCGTCTTGGTAAAAATACCCATAATAGCTCCAAATCATTTAATTACGTTAAGGGCGGTATTTTAACACAGATAGGAAAAAATTAAATACCAAAATGACTGATTAAATCCTAAAAATTGGTTTTCCTTTGACAAAATCGGCCTAAAGCGGTAGTCTTTTGTCGTCAGGGACGGCATATCACAAGAAATTTAAAATTGAAAATTTAAAACTATTGGAGTCTGCGTATAGCAGACACTTTTTATATGGCACAAAACTCACGAGAGATATTTGAAGCAATTGTCGAACGGGTTAAAGTTCTCGACCCAGCCAACAGCCGAAACTGGTTCGACAGCCTTACGGTAAAAAATTTCGGCGGCGGTATGCTCGATATCGGCTGCTCGGATTCCGAAAGCGCAGGCTTTTTGCAGGATAACTGCATCGGCAGTTTTACAAGAGCCGCTCAGCAAATCACCGGTTATCTTGTGAGTATCACCTTCGGCGTAGATACAAAAGCCCAGAAAAATAATACTCCTCCCACTGCCCCCGGTGAAGCCCGCCTGCATCCTGATTATACTTTCGATAGTTTTGTCGTCGGCCCCGGCAATCGGCTGGCGCACGCAAGCAGTATCGCTGTCAGCAAAACGCCAGGCACAACATACAACCCGCTGTTCATTTACGGCAGCGTCGGACTTGGCAAGACGCACCTGCTTCACGCGATATGCAGAGAAACAAAAGCAAACATCGAAAACGCAAAAATACAATTTTTAAGCTGCGAGGAATTCGTCAACCGCTTCATCACCGCCATCGAACAGGGAACGCTTACGGAATTTAAAAATCTTTACAGAACTGTCGATTTGCTTGTAATTGACGATGTGCAGTTTTTGAGAGAGCGGGAACAAAGTCAGGAAGAATTTTTTCATACATTCAACGCCCTGTACGATAACCGCAGACAAATCGTCCTCAGCGCGGATTCAGCGCCCGGCGAAATACCCTCTCTACCCGAAAGACTTATCAGCAGATTCAAATGGGGTCTGGTCGTCAGAATAGATGCGCCGAGCTATGAAACGCGGGTCGCAATCGTGCAGAAAAAATCCAGGCTTCGCGGAATGGCGGTATCCGATGAAATAGCTGAGTATATCGCATCAAAAGTCAAAGCCAATATACGCGAAATCGAAGGCGCTTTGACAAGCCTTTACGCAATAGCGGCAGGCGAAGAAATTACCCTCGAAATCGCCAGAAAAGCTCTTGGCGACAAAGAATCCGCAGATAAAAACATCACCATAACAGATATCATAAAAGCCGTTACCGCATATTATGATGTCCGCCCTGCGGATTTACAGAGCAAAAAACGAAGTCAGAGCATCACAATGCCCCGGCAGGTTTGTATGTACCTTGCCCGAAGCCTAACCAACCACAGCCTTGAAGAAATCGGCGGCCATCTCGGCGGCAGAGACCACACAACCGTTATGCACGCCTGCGGAAAAATCAGCGATATGGAACAAACTGATGACAAACTCCAATCCCAGTTAGCTGAAATCACAAGAAGAATCGCAAAATAAAATCAGTCGTTGGTATTTGGTATTTTGTTTTATGCACCGCAAGCCGATTTATCGGTCTTAATTAAAAAATACATTCTAATACCTTTTTGGGCTTAAGAAACAGCTTTTCCCACAAACACTAAGGGCCTTTTTGCCCCGCTACCGCAAGCACAAACGCAAAAACCTTATTCGCCCCCGCATCCTTCAAAACTCTGGCGCATTCATTCAATGTAGCGCCTGATGTTTTTATATCATCAACCAGACAGATATTTTTCCCGCTAAAATTATGATATTTTCGAACAGCAAACGCATCTTTTATATTTTTCTTTCGTTCGGTATGAGTAAGACCTGCCTGTTGCGGGGTATAACGAACACGAACAAGGTCGGTATTAAACTCCGCATCGGGCATACTGAAACTTTTGGCAATCAGAGCGGATTGGTTGAAGCCGCGTTTAAAACGTCGCCGCCAATGCAGCGGCACAGGAACAACGAAATCAATCGGCTCAGAAAAATTCGCACGCTCAATTGCCCCTTGCGTCAAATCCGTAATAGGCCTTAACAGATTTGTTCTATTCACCAGCTTAAAATTGATTATCAAACTCCTCAAAGGCTCCTGATAAACGCCTGTGCAGGCGATGGAATCAAAGTGAAATGTCTGCTCCTGACAAGTCGGGCAGCCTGTCGGCAGTTTCGCATAAGCGCTTATTTCTTTTCCGCAGCGGCTGCAGTGCGAATCGACAATGCAGGCGTTCAGCCCCTGCCAGCAATCGGAGCAGAAATATTCATCGTCCTGACTTATGGGACAATCGCAAATTAGACAGTATTTATGATAGACAAGCCCCGTAAGCCCCTTTAACAACTTCCCTGCCGTTTGAATGATTCCTTTCATACGGAAAATTATAAAAACGGCGGCAAAAAAAATAAAGAAAATATGCTGAAAATCGCAAAATTCGGAGTGTTTTGTAGAGGCAGACCTGTGTGTCTGCCCACATTCAAGCGACAGAGGCAAAAACTGACGTTGGCAGGCATAAAAACAGGGTTTTAAAAAAATATTTGACAAAAAATGTGATTTCTGGTACTATGCTCTTATTATGGTTCATAACGCTGTTAATTTTGTTTTTGGTTGGTGGCGACTCGTTGAAAATAGCTGACGGGCTGTGAACATAGTCTAAATACGAAAATTGCATAAAAAAAATACTTCACGGCTTGTCGGCGACGACGAGCCGTTTTTTTTGTATATTGTGCGAAAAAATTGTGAGAGTTTTGTAGGGTGGGCTCGCCTGCCCTGAGCTTGCCGAAGGGTCAGCCCACGCTGTCGTTTAGCCGTCGCCGGCACGGCGGCGTATTTTGTAGATTGTGAGAAAACTTATGACAGAATTAAATAAAAAAATAAACGAGGCGAAAACAGGCCAAATCGTTCCGTTGGTTCGAAAAATTGATATAGCCGAGCCGGTCGAGTTTTTCGCCAAATTAAGCGACTATGGCAGAAAACAGCACTGCTGTCTTTTGGAATCCAAAGACCATTTAGCTGGCGGAAACGGAGACGAACTTACCTTCGGAACGGCAAACCCGGCTTTATACATCAGCGGCAAAGACAGCGAATTTCAAATCCTCGCCCTTAGCAGCGTCGGCAAACGGATGCTCAAATACTTTGCGACGACAGGCAGGGAGAGATTTAACTTCTGCGAAAAAATAGACTTCAACGCCGACCGCATCACAGGCCGATTGAATTTAAACCACAATGTCGTCGATGAACAGAGCAGGTTAAAGGCAACGAATCAGATGGATGTGATTCGCGCGGTAAACTTCGCCTTTGAACTTTCGGGCAAACCTTTCAGAATTACCTGTGGACTGTTTGGCGCGCTTAGCTATGATTTTATTGACCAGTTTGAAAAGCTGCCGCCAAATAAGTCCGCCCTGCTGGATGTGCCTGATTATGAACTTTACTTCGCCGATAATATTTTCCTGATGGACCACAAAACCGGCGATGCGTTTGTGGTCGTCAACGCGATTATCACAAACGGCGACAGAGAACAGATTGTAAATGAAGCCGAAAGCTGTTTTGATTATTATACTAAGGCTTTGGAGAATAATCCTGAGCCTCGAAAGTACATAGGCAATTTGCCGGCAGCCGAAACAGACACTACTCAGGCGGAATATGAAAAAATGGTCGAAACCGCGAAGCAGCATATAATCGACGGCGATATTTTTCAGGTCGTGCTTAGCAGGACTATAATTGAGCCTTGCCCCGATGAGCCTTTGGATGTTTATAAAAGACTGCGAAAGCTCAACCCATCGCCTTATATGTTCTACATCAATACGCCAAACACGATTTTGACGGGCGCAAGCCCGGAACTGAATCTGCGGGTCAGCGGCACGCAAAATCGTCAGGTCGAAATCAGGCCTATCGCAGGCACAAAGCCGCGAGGCAAAGTAGATGGCAAGCTCGACCCGGACACCGACTTCAGATATGAAGCTGAACTTAAACTCGACAGAAAAGAACTGGCAGAGCATATGATGCTTGTCGATTTGGCGAGAAATGATATTGCCCGCGTCGCCAAAAAAAGCTCACGAATCGTCAACGAACTGCTTGTCGTCGAAAAATATGAATCTGTAATGCACCTTGTGAGCAACGTAAAAGGCATACTCGCTGAAGAACTCGACGCTCTTAGCGCATATCTGGCGACAATGAATATGGGAACATTGAGCGGTGCGCCGAAGATTGAGGCGATGAAAATTATCCGCCAACTGGAAAAAAATAAACGCGGCTACTATGGCGGCGCGGTAATGTATTTAACCGTTGACGGCCAATTCGATAGCTGTATAACTATACGGTCGCTGCAAATAAAGGATAATGCCGCTTATATCAGAGCCGGAGCGGGAATTGTTCACGACAGCGTACCGGCGACGGAATTTGCCGAAACACAGCACAAAGCTGGCTCCTGCCTTAGAGCGGTGAGAGGAAACTAAATATGAAAAATATAAATCCAAAAGTTTTGTTTATAGATAACTTCGATTCGTTCACATACAACCTCGTCGATGATTTCTGCAAGAGAGGCTGCGATGCAAAAGTCTATCGCGCCGACACGCCCCTTGATACGCTCAAACAGATTGCTGATGAATTGAATCCAGACCTGCTTGTGATTTCACCCGGGCCGGGCTGTCCATCAACGGCGGGCGTAACGCTTGAAGCTATCGGATATTTTCAGGACAGGCTGCCGATATTCGGCGTTTGTCTCGGCCATCAGTCAATCGTCGAATACTTCGGCGGAGTTGTCGGACACGCACCAAAGGTAATGCACGGCAAATCTTCAAAAGTCTCGCACAACGGCAAAGGAATCTTTGAAGACCTTGAAAACCCCTTCCAGGCGGGCAGGTATCACAGCCTTTGCGCAACTAAAATGCCGGATTGTCTGGAAACAACCGCAACCTGCGAAAATATCGTTATGGGTCTGCGGCACAAAACCAAACCAATTTTCGGCGTACAGTTCCACCCGGAAAGCATCTTAACCCCGACCGGCGGAAAAATAATACAAAACCTTTTGAATATGTCAGTTAAAATTGGGAGAGCATTGTGACAAAAATAACTGAATATCTCGAAATTCTTCTCGAAGGCGGAAACCTTAAATACGAACAGGCAAAAGACCTGCTTGACACAATTTTCAAAGGCGATGTCGCAGAGGTGCAGATTGCCGCGTTTCTGGCGGCAATGAGAATGAAGAAAGCTATGCCCGCCGAATTCGCCGGTCTGGCACAATCGCTTAGAGACCACGCCGTCAGGATTAAAGTGGATATTAAGAATTTGATAGACACCTGCGGAACAGGCGGAGCGTCTATTAAAACTTTCAATGTCTCAACCATCGCGGCATTTGTCGCCGCAGGAGCAGGCGCAAAAGTAGCAAAACACGGCAACCGCGCTATCACAAGCAAATGCGGCTCAGCGGATGTCCTCGAATCGCTCGGCGTAAAAATCGACTGCTCGCCCGACATCGTGGTCGAATGTATCGAAAAAGCAGGCATCGGCTTTATGTTCGCTCCGATGTATCACCCGGCGATGAAATTCGTTCAGCCGATAAGAAAAAGTCTCGACTTCCGCACAGCTTTTAATGTCCTCGGGCCACTTGCAAACCCGGCAGGCGTTACATCGCAGTTTATGGGCGTTGCCGAAGAATCGCTGCTTGACAGAATCGCTGACACACTCAAACTCCTCGGCACAAAGCGGGCAATGGTCGTCCACGGCAGCGGACTTGACGAGATAAGCACAACAGCGACAACAAAGGTAATCGAGCTGAAGAACAATAAGAAAACTTCCTACGAAATACACCCGGCAGATTTCGGCCTCGAATCGCCTAAAATAGCCGAGCTTATCAGCAGCAGCGCCGAATACAACGCAAACTTGGCAAAAGACATTCTTTACGGACGTAAAAAAGGCCCGGCAAGGGATATTGTGCTGCTGAACGCCGCCGCTGCGATAATGGTCGCCGATTTGGCCGATAATCTGCATCAGGGATTAAAAAAAGCAGACGAGGCTCTCAATTCCGGCGCTGCTGTTCAATGTCTGGAAAAGATGATTGAGATTTCAAACAAAAAAAATTAGAATGTAAATTTATAAATGAAAAATCCAAAAATTAAAATTTGCGGAATAACAAACGTCGAGGATGCCGTTAAGGCTGTTAAACTCGGCGCTGATTTGCTGGGATTTAATTTTTATTCCAAAAGCCCAAGATTTATCCATCCGCAGGAAGCCGAAAAAATCATTCGCAAACTGCCTGCTTATGTTGACATAGTCGGCTTGTTCGTAAATGCCGATGCCGATGAGATTCGCAAAACGTCAAGAAACTTAATGCTTAACTGGGTGCAGCTCCACGGCGATGAAAGTCCGGGCTTTTGCCTGTCGCTGGACAATATCACCGCACAAATCATAAAAGCGATAAGAGTGAAAGACGGCCGCGACCTCGAATACGCGAAAAACTTTTCAACCGATGCCCTGCTTCTCGACGCTTATCACCCCGAACTCTACGGCGGAACAGGCCAGAGGTTCGACTGGAACACGCTGCCGGAACTTACCGGCCACACATTCGGAAGAACATTTCTCGCAGGCGGCATAAACCAGGATAATGTCATCGAAGCAATGAGCCACGGTTTCTATGGCATAGATATATGCAGTGGAATTGAGGATTCGCCCGGAAAGAAAAATCATAAAAAAATGGAACTGCTTTTCAAAAAAATTAGAAGCGTTATTGCGTAAGAGAAAATAATTATGAATCCCGCATCTTCCAATACTCATTTAGTTTCTTTTAAGGTGTGGAGTATAAATAAATTTGATAATTTAAATATGAGAAGTAAAGTTTGAATTGAAAGAAGGTGCGGGATGAAAAACAATGGAAGATTCGGACAGTTCGGCGGCTTTTACGTTCCTGAAGTCTTAATACCGGCTCTGGAGGAAATGGAAGCCGCGTTCTATAAATTTTACAAAGACCCGCAATTCGTCGCCGACCTCAACACGCTCTACAATGATTATGCAGGCAGGCCGACGCCGCTCTACTACGCGACGCGATTCAGCGAACTTGTCGGTTTCAAAGTTTATATCAAACGCGAAGACCTCCTCCATGGCGGCGCACACAAAGTCAATAACTGCCTCGGACAGGGATTGCTCGCCAAATATATGGGCAAAACAAAACTCATCGCAGAGACCGGAGCAGGCCAGCACGGTCTTGCGACATCAATGGTCGGCGCGCTGTTCGGAATGCAGACAAAAATTTTTATGGGTTCAATCGACATTGAACGTCAAAGCGTCAACGTCCACAAAATGCGGCTTTGCGGCGCGGAAGTTATCAGCATTACAGGCGGAACACGCACATTGAAAGACGCAATCAACGAAGCCCTGCGATACTGGACATCAAACGTGGCCGATACATTTTATATGTTCGGCACAGCCTGCGGCCCGCATCCCTATCCAACAATCGTAAAACATTTTCAATCCTGCATAGGCGCCGAAGCCCGCAGACAATGCCTTGAAAAACTCGGCAAACTGCCCGATATCGTTACCGCCTGCGTCGGCGGCGGAAGCAACGCTATCGGAATTTTCAGCGCATTCGTTGACGACAAAAACGTAAAACTCGTTGGCGTTGAACCGGCAGGCAAAGGAATTAAAACAGGCAAACACGCAGCTCCGCTAAACGCCGGCAAAGTCGGAATCCTGCACGGCACAAAAATGTATCTGATGCAGGACAGTGACGGCCAAATCCTCGACACTGAATCAATCTCAGCAGGCCTCGATTATCCGGGCGTTGGGCCCGAACACTGCCTTTTAAGAGATAACAAACGCGCTGAATATGTCGCGGTTGAAGACGATGCTGTACTCGAAATTTTTGACATCTTTACAAAATGCGAAGGCATTCTGCCCGCGCTGGAAAGTTCGCATTCGCTTGCGTGGGTATATAGCCAAAGAAAGAAATTGCCCGCCGATACCGTTGTTATTGTCAACCTGTCCGGCAGAGGCGATAAAGACGTTGATATCGTCGAAAGAAACAAAATTAAATAAATCTCTTTAACCTCTGTGTCTCTGTGGTGAGAAAAAAATGAAAACATATAAACAAACTTTTGCGGAATTAAAACATCCTGCTTTAATACCTTTCTTTGTATTAGGCGACCCTGACTTCGACACAAGTTTTGAAATTATCAAAGCCGCCATCGATGCAGACGCCGATATTCTTGAACTTGGCATCGCCTTTTCCGACCCTATTGCCGATGGCCCGACAATCCAGAAGGCCGACATTCGCGCTTTGGCCTCTGGTATGAACATCGCAAAAGCAAAGGAGCTAATCAAAAAAATCAAGGCCTACAAAGACATTCCCATGGGCCTGTTGATGTACTACAACCTCATTTATCAATATGGCACGGAAAAATTCTTCGCCGATTTCGCCGCCGCTGGTGTCAACAGCGTCCTAATCGCCGATTTGAGCATCGATGACGCTGACGAAGTTTCCGCTCCTATGAAAAAGGCCGGGCTTGATACGGTTTTTATGATTACGCCAAACACAGAAACAGAACGTGCAAAAAGAATCGCTGAAAAATGCACGGGCTTCATCTACACCGTTTCGCTTTTGGGCGTAACCGGCGGGCGTGACCAGTTATCCGATATGGTCAAACCGCTGATAACCAGATTAAAGGCGATAACCAAAGTTCCTGTCTGCGTCGGTTTCGGCGTAAGCACACCACAGCACGCAAAGTCTCTCGCTCAAGCGGGTGCAGACGGAGTTATCATCGGCTCAAGAATTGTTAAAATTATCGAAGACAATTTGAACGATAAAAAATCAATCCCCGCTAAAATCGCGGAATTTATTAAACAAATAAAACAGGCAATCTAATTTTGGGTTCAGAGCCGCGACAGTAATGGAGCGGTCATTCTTTTTGGGGTTAGCCCCGGCATCACTATGCCGGGGTCATTAAAATATCATCGGCGTAGCCGATTCCTTCTACTGACTACTAACTATTGACAAGCAAATACGCCCTCAATAATTCGGCAACGCTCCAGGCTTGAGCGAAAGCTCCGCCGGGCTTGTGAGGCGAATCGCCATCGAAAACCTCACTGACAGAACCGATGCATCCATCATTTCTGAAATGATTCAGCAGCGGCTCGATAATGCCTGCGCATCTTTTCTTGCTCTGCTTGCTGTTATTATTAACTTTTAGATATGCCTCGACAAATCCGCCAATCAGCCATGGCCAGACCGTTCCCTGATGATAGGCCGCGTCTCTTTGTTCGGCGTTGCCTATATATTGACCTTTATACCTGCTGTCCTTCGGCGTTAATGTCCGAAGACCAAACGGCGTTAAAAGTTCACGCTCAACACAATCAACGACCGCTTTTTGCTGAACATCAGTAAGCGGCGAAAACGGCAGCGATACCGCGAATATCTGGTTCGGCCTGATGCTCGAATCCTTGTATTCTTTAGTTACGCAATCGTATAAACATCCGCCCTCTTCGTTCCAGAAACAATTACGAAAACTTTCAGCTATTTTTTCAGCCATATCGCTGAAATGCTTTGCCGCGACTGCATCCTTATTATGATAAAATTCCGCTGCGTTGCATATCGCGTTATACCAAAGTGCGTTTATCTCAACCGCCTTGCCGTGCCGAGGCGTAATCGGCGTATTGCCGACTTTCGCGTCCATCCACGTCAATTGCGTATTAATATCTCCGCCGGTTATCAGGCCATCTTCATCAGCCTTTATATCGAATTTCACGCCATTCTGATAAGAATCAATCACCCACCGAACGACAGGCATCAGCCTTGATGAAAAGGTTCTGGCGTCGCCGCTTGTTTTGTAATACGCAAAAGCCGCGTGTATAAACCACAGCGACGAGTCTATGCTGTTAAACTGTGCCCCGCTGTTATACTCGCCGAAGCAGTTCGGAATCATACCATCATCGGCATTATACGCGAAATTCAAAAGCACATTGGCGGCGTCATCAAATCTTCCGGTGCAAAGCAGCAATCCTTCCAGAGCGATAAATGCGTCTCTGCCCCAGTCCATAAACCACGGAAAACCGGCAAGAATGGATTTTGTCTTCGCCCTGTCAGCCTGCCGGTCTATTATAAATTCATCGCCGCTTATCGCAAGCGACTGAACAATCGGGTCTTTACTTTTTACACCGCCGAGAACCTGCCTTTGCTGAAGTTTTATATCATCTATAATTACATCGACATCAAGGTCTGCCATTTTCTGCGCCATATCAGCGCCGCCGAATCCAGCCCACAAAACAATTCTCACCGGCCCGTTAATCGTTCTCCTGAAAACGCCAGGCGAAAACAAATCCTCAATATAATCATAGCCCCTGGCCTTTTCCTGTCGATATGCGAAATTATTCCACCACTGCTGCTGCTCTACAAACGCCATTTCATCTGTCGCGAGAAAAAGCTGACCGTTACAGGATTTATTTTTGATTGTTAAAAACTCGTCGAGCCACTCAAGAGAAAAATCTCCTGACGCTCTTTTAATCGCGTGATAGTCCCTCATCGCAGCTAATGGCCGAACGGTAAAATCAAAACTTTCCTCTATATCATTAAAGTCGTAACAAATCGCGACAATATCGCTCTCGCCAAGCAGATAAATGCTCTTTGTCATATTAAACTGATTGGTCTGATACTCGAAATGAACGCCGATGTCTTTTCTAAAACTTATCGGCAGATGCTCGACCGGCTCGCCTGACGGCGGGGCAAATTCACAATGGCTTATATTATAACTGCCGCTATGCGTATGAATCGTCTCCACGCATCCGCTCAGCGCGACAATTCGCTGCGAAGGCGGCGTCAACGAACCGACCAAGAGAGAATGATACCGCCTTGTATTAACGCCGTTAAGCGTTCCGCTGGCAAAGCCCCCGCGCTTATTGGCCAGCAGCCATTCGGTCTCAATCATATTCTCATATTTTCCTGCCATATCCGCCTGGCGGTCTGTCCTGCTATGCTGTTCTGCTAATTGAATCAATTGTGTGTTTCCTGCAAATAAAACTTACCGGCTATTATAACATCTGCCAACTGCTAAGAAAAATAAATTATTATTCGATTCCCCACCCCCGTCATTGCGAGGAGGCCTATAGGCCGACGCGGCAATCTCTTTTCAAATTTGCAATTTCAAATTCGTATGGTTAGCCCCACACCAGCTTTTATTCATCTTTTCCAGGTGCGGCGCCATTAAAATCGCATCGCCGAAGGCGATTCCGCAAATCTTCATTCTTCATCTTTCAATCTTCAATAGTTTTTTACTGCTGACTGCTTCTTTCTTCTTGTATCTTGTTTCAAGGTTTCTCATTACATTCATAAAATTGATATAGGAATCATAAGGGGAATCGTATGGATTGAAATACTTATGTACATCGCCGTCGGCGAAATACTTAGTGCACATATAATAAAAATGGTCGCTGGTTTGGAGTTTCCGCCAGTCGCTCAGGAGCTTTCCATCTTTCGCCTGCTTGACATTAGACTCCATTCGATAAAGCTCGTGCAGGGCATTGGACTGCATAGAATTGCCAAGCCAGGCTGACAAATCGCGTTCCGTATCCGCCCAGCTTATAAGTCCGGGCACATCAACAACATCTGTGGCCGGATAAGCCGCTATAACTTCGCTCGGTGTTTTGAAATTATTATCGGGATTTTTCATAATCTCTCCGGGCAAATGGTGCATAAAATCAAATATGCCCGTATCTTTCCATTGATGCTCCCCGAAGGTTTCATAATCCATAAACAGATTTACGACATAACCGTTGCCGTTGACTCTGCTGACCCAGTCGCTGTATTTGCCCGCCATTAAAGGCCATTCATTCCAGCCACGATTGGAAAATCTAAACGCTATGTCATCGCTAAGAGCATAATTTTTCAGCAGCAGCTTAATTCTTTTATTCCGCGGCGAATTGTAAATAAAGTTCGGACTTCTGCCGCCGAGTATCCGGTCAGCGCCTTCGGTTATAACGCCGTCAAAAACGCCCATAGATTCTATCGCATCGGTAAGGTCGTTGCTGTAAATAAGTTCGGTATTCCTGAAAACTCTCGGCGTGTAGCCGAACATTTTTTGTATCGTGTCGCTGTGCTTTTGAATCTGTTCTTTGAATTCATTGCGGGAATAAAGGAAACTCAGACTGTGATAATACGTCTCAGCCAGAAATTCCACACAGCCGGTCTGCGCAAGAGCGTCAAATGTGCTTATCACTTCCGGCGCATATTCCGCCAACTGTTCTAACAGCACGCCGGTAATACTGTACGCAACCTTGAACCTGCCCTGATGTTTTTGTATCAAATCCAAAATCAGCCTGTTTGTCGGCAGATAGCACTTATTGGCGACCTTTCGACAGATTGACTTATTTTTAAATTCGTCAAAATACCGGTGGTCATGGTCGAAAACCGTATAGTGCCTCAGCCTGCAAGGCTGATGAACCTGAAAATAAAAACATACTGAAGGCATATCTTCATCCTATCGGATTAAAATAAAATATCAAAAATTAAAAATCAAAACTGAAGAAGTCATCGCAGTATCGCTGCGATTCCACAATTTTTATTTTTTATCTTTTATTTTTGATTTTTTTCAGACGCAAGTCGGTTCACAAACAACCTGATTATACACCGCCAAGCACCTCTGTGCGGCATCTTCCCACTTGAGTTTTCTTACTTCAAAATTCCCATGCTCCCTGAGCGTCATTTGCAGGGGCGGATATTTCAGAACCGCGACAATTTTATTCGCTATCTCATTGACATCCCAGAAATCAGCCTTCAAAACGTGCGTCAAAACCTCCGACACGCCGCTCTGCCTGCTGATAAGCACGGGCACATCGTGATTCAATGCCTCAAGCGGAGCAATCCCAAACGGCTCGGAAACGCTCGGCATTACATACAAATCCGCCATTTCATAGACCCTGCGAACATCCTCGCCGCGTAAAAAGCCGGTGAACAAAACCTTGCTTCCGATGCCAAGCTCTGCGGCAAGCTCAACGGTCTTTCGCATCATATCGCCTGACCCGGCCATAACGAATTTTACATCGTCCATTACCTCAAGTACCTTCTTGGCCGCGCCGAGAAAATACTCAGGCCCCTTCTGCATCGTAATTCGACCGAGAAACAGTACGATTTTCTCGTCTTTTCTGATGCCTATTTTGCCGAAATTCAGGCCATTGCCGTTTCTTTCAACGCCGTTATAGACAACCTCGACTTTATCGCCGGTGATGCCATATCGGCTTATAATTATATTCTTTGTCAGATAGCTTACTGCGATAATTTTATCTGCCGCGTGCATCCCGGCACGCTCGATATCGTAAATCGTCTGATTAACGTGTTCGCCGCTCCTGTCAAACTCGGTCGAATGAACGTGGACAACCAATGGCTTACCTGTAACTGCCGCAACCGCCACACCAGCGGGATAGGTCATCCAGTCGTGAGCGTGAATAACATCAAAATCATCCTGCATCGCCAGCCTAACCGCGGCAGCAGCATATCGTTGAACCTCAGAATGCATATCGCCGCAATAATGACCTACCGCTTCTGCTTTTGCCTGTTCAGATGAACAGACAAAATTGCAGCGGTTTTGTTTTGCGCGAATCAGCTCCTCAATTTCGTGTTTAAAACTCTCTGCCGTCTCATAAGGCCGCAAAGGAGAATCAATCATTTTAATTTTGATATTCTTAAGATTCAGCGCGTATTCTTCCTCCCAGTTGAGTTTTTGATAGTTTATATCCGCAGGTGTCCTCATTTTCACATGCACGGAGTCCCCACATCCGCTTACAGGCCGGGGCAATACAAAGGTTACCTCAAGCCCAAGCTTGCTCATCGCCTTTGTGAGCCCAAAGCAGGCGGTGCCTAACCCGCCGCTAATAAAGGGCGGGAATTCCCATCCAAGCATGAATATTTTCACGACCCCTCAGGTCTCCGGAAAAAAATTAAGGAAAAATAACGGTATTATACAGTGGTATAATCGGTATTTTGCCGCCTCAAAGTTTAAAAAATGTTCCTATAAAATCAAATTATCAGTATCGCCAGACAGGCTTTTATATGATTTATCGGACTTTAGAACAAAAAAACTGCGAAAAACAAACAAAGACGACAAAAAAACTGCTAAATCACCCCATTTTGGAAAATTTTCGGTCTTTTTCGTAAATGAAAAAAGCCGGCATCCAAATATGGAATGTCGGCTTTTTTTGAATCTGTAAAAATCTATTACAGGTCCTGTGGCTTGAGAGTGCTTCTCTTGTTAGCCTTTGTTCTTTCGCAAGCAATGTCAAGAAGACAATACAGCTTATCGCTGATTGCGCCCAAAGCGTCTGCAGATGTCATCATCTTTTTCGCTTTGACATAAGCTTTGATCTTGCTGGCGACTACCAATGAGTCTCTTGTCTTGCCCTTTGCTGCTGCTTTTTTCTTTGCCATGTTAAAAACCTCCATGCAAAATTAATAAAAAATCCTAAACTTTTATCGGCCTTTTTCCGACAAAGCCGACTTGTGAGGCCTATTCTGAACACTTATAAGACGTAATGCAACAAAAAAATTATGAAAAAATGTAAAATTTTTGCATTTATATGCCATTTGAACGAACTTTTGAGTTATTTCGACCTCATTTTCTGTCGAAAGTGCCAGAGGAAGCTGTTATAGCGACGAATTTAGCTTTGTACGGAGTTTGCAAAATGAACGAACGAGACAATTCAAAATCCGCTTTACACGACTATGTAACCGTGGCAATCGCGGAAGATGTTGACCTTGCCGATGAGTACAGAGATTTGCTGGCAAAAAACAATATCCCGGCAGCGACGGCGCCGCAAAAAAGTTATTCATCCGGCATTATCGGAGTCGCGGTAATGGTGCCGGAGGCGTGCGTTGAACAGGCACAGGAAATTATCGAATCCTGTCAGGATTTTGACAATTTCCTCGACGACGCCTTCAACGACCCCGATGAATGGGATTATGGGCCGCAAATGGGCGATATGGAAGATGACGAGGATAACGGAAATTATTGATATGTATAGATATAGATGAAGGCAATGAGGTAATGAACGTGGATAAATTTGAATCACATAAAGATAACAGTTTTATGGCGGAAAGACAGCCGGCAGCCGAAAGACGCAGAAAAAACGGACGGGGCGACGTTGCTGACAGAAGGCAAGATAACGTTGTTGACCGAAGGCTCGGCCTTGACCGAAGACGCGGGCCAGGTAAAAGACGCTCCGATGACAGAAAGTCAGCGGAAGAAGGCCAGCTTACAGATGAGCAATTTAGTTTTCTGATGGCTGTCGATGAGTATAAGAAATTGAATAACAGACCGTTCCCATCGTGGACGGAGATTTTAGATGTAATCAAGGCGCTGGGGTATCGAAAAGTAGCTGACCCTTCTTCCTTGGACGAATCTGATAAAAATGAGCCGGCAGAGGTAAAGGCATAAAAAACCTTTAAATCTAAGCCCCCGAATTTTCGGGGGCTTTTTTTATGCGCGGATTACGATTCACCGCCGAGACACAGAGTTTTTGGAATTTATTTTTCGATTCTCTTTGTCGGTTAGCCCTGCCATCACTATGGCAGGGTTCGTTTAGCCGTCGCCGATACGGCGACGTGTCATTCCTGCGAAAGCAGGAATCCATTTATTTTAATTTAAAATCTGCGATTTCAAATGTTTTTCCCACTACAGAGGACACCGAGTTTTTTTAATAAACCGCGTGGGCTAAGAGCCCACCCTACGAAACTTTTTAATCGCAATGAATAATGAATAATTGAGGAATCGCCGATGGCGATGAGATTTAATGAACCCGGCAAGGTGATGGTGAGGCTAAACACGTTAGGATTCTGTTCTATTTGCTCTGTCCATCAGAAGGATTGTTTTGGCGTAGAGTTCTGCGCTGAGTTTCTTTTTCAAACTCTTTTTGGCAGCGCCGATGCCAGTCCGCGAACTCAAATGCGTAACTATAATATGCTCGTTGTTCAGCTTTTCGAGCATCTCTGCAAACTCGTCAATGTGCATATGGTCGCCTGCGGTGGCGCGGTCGATATGCTCATCGACAACAAACGTACATTCGGCAATCAATATCTTACTATTGACGATGAAATCGTATTTGGCGAAATTGTTGTAGCGGGTGTCGCCCAGATATGTTACCAGCGAAGTCTCGACAGGATAATCAATGTCAATACGCTTTCTCTTTAATTCGACAATCCCTGCGCTGTCTAAGCCGAGGTATTCTTCCTTCAGCTTTTTCTTTTTTTCAATTATTGAAAAGCCGAGCGAACCTCTGCAATGTTTGGTGGCGAAAGCCCTGACGAATAAATTCGGCTTTATCTGAACTTCATCATCGGCGGCCATCGGAACAAACTCAGCGGGAATTTTCGTGCCATCAAGTCTGCCCCAGACATCTATAAGTTCACGCATTGTGATAACTAAATTTTCTGGAGCAAAGACTCGCCCCGGTTTTATGCCGCAGAATTTTCGGTGCGAAAGATAATATGCGATGCCCGCGGAGTGGTCCATATGGCCGTGAGTGAGCAGGACGTTGTTGACGCTGATGAGCTGGTCGGGAGCTTTGCCGATGTCGAAGCAGACGTCGAGCTGTGGTATGGCGATAACGGTTTCCTCGCCGCCGACTGAATAGCCGATGATATCAAGGTCGTCTATTTTAATGGTTTGTAAATTATGACTGGCCATATAAACAGTTTAAGGGGGATTGGGGGGAATATCAATTTTAAAAAATGGCGGAAATGAGAATTCGGGTAACGACGATTATGTCTAAAAAGACGGCGGCGTATAAGATAAGAACCCTCAAAAACCGCAGGGAAAGGCCTGCGCGGGCAATAAAGAAGATTAGCAGCACGGCAGCGACGGAAACACCCGACAGGGAATTTGAAAGCGATAAATCCGTCCCTTTTGCGAGCATAGCGGTCAGGGCGGCCTGCAAAATTAAAACGGCAGGTGCAAGCAGGAGCCAGAGGCTGTCGGCTTTGCCTGACAGGATAAGAGCCTCGAGGCCTGATGCGATTGCAACCGAGCAAATCAGGACGGGGAAACTTAGCCAGAGGACGGGCGGGATATTGAGAATCGGTTTATAAAGGCAGAGGAAAATCGCGACTGCGGAGAGGATGGCAATCCAATACCTGCGGGTTTTACAGAACAGTACCGCACCAACGGCAACAGCACCGAGCGGAGCATGGTAAAAACCAACTGAAAAAGAATCGGCAGAGATGCCGGCGGGATTTAAAATGGCGATAAAATTTTGGGCTGAAACGGCAGAGCCTGTGGGAATCGGGAACAGATAAAAATGGGCGGCGCCGGCAAAACAGCCTATAAAAAACAAGAACGGCAGCAGGGAAAGACAAGCGGAAATAAAGCCTGTTGTCTTTTCACCTGTAGTCAGATATTTATGGATGAACGCCGCGGGCAGGAAAGACCAGGGCAAAAAAGCATACACCAGAGAAGCGAACGGATGGAAGCAGAGAAACGAGCAGGCGAAAGAGCCGAAACCGTAGACGGCGCCGCCGGCCAGACCCGCGAAAAATGAAGCTGCGTATCTTCTGCTGAGAACGAAAACGCCGAGCGAGGCGATTACGGGAAAGGCATAGAATATGTTTTCATAGCCCGTGAGTTTGTCCTTATGCGGCAGGAGCAGCCAGACGGCAAAAACGCCGTAAAGCAGAAAAGCGGAAATAAATGATAAAATCCTTTTATTCATTGTTTAATTGACCCTGCCAAAGTATTGGCAGGGCTAACTATTATTTTAAAACAACCTTGCCGGAGCCTTTTTTGATAGTGCCGAGGTTATAAACTGTTTCGCCTGTGCGAGTAAGTTTTTCGGTAACGGAATCCGCGAAATCCTTAGCGACAATCAGGACAAAGCCAATGCCCATATTGAAGACGCGGAACATTTCCTCTTCCTCGACCGGTCCTGATTTCTGGAGAAAGTCAAAAATCGGCAATCTCAGCCAGGCTGATTTATCAATTACGACATCGCAATTAGCCGGTACAACTCGCGGGACGTTTCCGACGAGTCCGCCGCCGGTAATGTGAGCCATACCGTGGACAACCTGTTTGACTTTATAATGACTGAGAAGTTTTATAACGGAGCGGACGTAAATTCTTGTCGGCGTAAGCAGAACTTCGCCTATTGTTTTGTTGTCGAGAGCGGCAATCTTATCATCGCATTTCAGTTTTAACTGTTTGAAGCAGATGTGGCGGGCGAGCGAATAGCCGTTGCTGTGGAGGCCGCTTGATGCCAGGCCGAGCACGGTGTCGCCTACTTCGACTTTTGAGCCGTTGATGATTCTGTTTTTTTCTACAACGCCGACGGCAAAGCCTGCCATATCGAAGTCGTCTTTTTTATAGACATCGGGCATTTCGGCTGTTTCGCCGCCGATGAGTGCGCAATCCGCGGTTTTGCACGCGTTGGCAATGCCTTCGACAACAGCGGCAACCCATTTTGGTTCGAGTTTATTGATTGCGAGGTAATCGAGAAAAAATAAAGGCTCTGCTCCGAGTACGAGCATATCGTTGACATTCATCGCGACCAAATCGAAGCCGAGCGTGTCGAACTTTTTCATTTGTCTGGCAACAAGAACCTTTGAGCCTACGCCGTCCGTGCAGGCGGCAAGTATCGGGTTCTTATAGTTTTTCTTGAAAATTTTCTCGTCATAGTCGAGACGAAACAAGCCTGCGAAACCGCCGGGGATATTTATTACACGAGGCCCAAGCGTACTTTTAATTGAAGTCTGGATTCTGTCAACCATCTCATCGTTGGCATCAATGTCAACGCCCGACTTTGCGTAGGTGATGTATTCTGTCATTAGAGCTGCACCGGTTCATCATCAAATAACTGCATTTGGAAACGTTCCATCGAAAATTTATTCACTACCGTATCCACTGGAATCGGATAATTTCCGGTCCAGCAGGCGGTACAGTAATGTTCTTTTGGAAGAGAGACGCAGCTTAACATTCCTTTCAGCGAGAGATAGCCGATACTGTCCACTTCAAGGAAATCTTTAATCTGCTTCATATCCCTGTCATTGGCGAGCAATTCTTCCTTCGTGGGAAAATCCACGCCATAGAAGCAGGGACATCGCACAGGCGGGCAGCTTACCCGCATATGTATTTCCTTTGCGCCGGCATCGCGGAGGGCTTTGACTTTGCCTTTTGTTGTTGTGCCGCGGACAATTGAATCGTCCACAACAATCACCCTTTTGCCTCTTACGGATTCGGCAACAACGGCAAGTTTGAGCTTGACCGCTAAATCGCGCATATCCTGACTTGGCGAAATGAATGTTCTGCCGACATAGTGGCTTCTTACGAAGCCCATATCGAATGGAATGCCGCTTTGTCGCGAGTAGCCGATAGCGGCTGATGTGCCGGAGTCGGGAACGGGTATTACGACATCGGCTTCGACGGGGTGTTCTTTGGCAAGCTGACAGCCCATCCGTTTTCTGACTTCGTGAACGCTTTCACCAAAGACAATACTGTTTTGCTTGGCGAAATAAACGTGTTCAAAAATGCAGTGGGCCGGAGTTCTATTTTCTGGTTTGGCGAACATCCGGCTCGACATCCCATTTTTATTGAGAGTGATAATTTCTCCAGGCTCGACTTCGCGGATGTATTCGGCATCAACGGTATCGAATGCGCAGGTTTCACTGGCAACGCAGTAATATCCGTCCTTTGTTCTGCCGAGTACCAGCGGCCTTACGCCATAAGGGTCGCGGGCGGCTTCTATCCGGTCGTCAAATAAAAACAGCAGAGAATATGCTCCCTGTAAATGATTCAATACGTGGCCAAGAGGGTCGGGTTTGGAAATATGGGACGGTTTGGCCAGGAGATGAATGATAATTTCAGTGTCGTTTGTGGATTTGAATATATGGCCATAAGCTTCATATTCATCGCGGAGGAGCGAGGCATTGATTAAGTTGCCGTTGTGAGCGACTGCGACCTGACCTCTTGAATATTCGCTCAAAATCGGCTGAGCGTTGGCGAGGTTGCGTGAGCCGCTGGTCGAATAGCGGACGTGGCCGATGGCGATTGGATTTTTGAGCCTTTCGAGGGTGGCTTTGCTGCTGCGAAAGACCCTGCTTACCTGCCCCATACCGACGTGGCAGGTTATAGTCTGACCATCACTGGTAGCAATTCCGGCAGATTCCTGGCCGCGATGTTGAAGCGAATGAAGTGCGAAAAACGTTTTTTCAGCCGCTTCAGGGTCGCCGAATATCCCGAACAGACCGCATTCTTCTTTTTTATCCATAAGCATAACCCAGACAAGAACTTAGCGCAGAAACACCGCTTATAAAGTAAATTTGATATATTAACAGTGTATCCAAACAACCCTTTGAAGTCAAATGCTAATCGTCCGCTGTTTAGCCCCCGGACCTGTGCCGGGGGTTGTCACATAGTTAGCCGGCAGCTTTATGCTGCCGGTTCGTAGGGGCAGACCTGCGTGTCCGCCCTTGTCATTCCCGCGCAGGCGGGAATCTATTTTTCAAATTTCAAATTCCGTTTGTCTGCCCTGAATGGGCATAATATATCAGCCCAGGGCAACGCCCTGGGTAAAAAGACCGTAAAATCCCTAAGCCCTGAAAGGGCGTAATAATCAATAACTATCAGTAATTCTTTGATTCCCACGATTTCAAATCTTGATTTTCTTTTTCGTGTTTAGCCCCCGGGCCTGTGCCGGGGGTTGCCTGTCCCGCACCAACGCTTATTCACGTTTTTTCCGGTGCGGGATTCGTGGCTTAGCACCACCATCACTATGGTGGGGTTCATAAAAACTCTAAACTTCAAACAAATATTCCGCCATCACTATGGTGGGGGGGGGAATTGACATCAGGTCATAATTAGTTACATTTTTACGCTGCACTTTTTTTTGCTTTACTGTATAATATCGAAAAACAGGAGACATTATAATTATGGATAAGAGCGGCAGCAGGAAACACGAAAATTACGAATTGCTCAATATGATTGGCTATGGATTAGCTAAGTTCAATGAGGAATTTGTAAAACAGTTCGGGTTCAAAAGCAAAACGGATTTTTACAAATACTTGGTAAAGCTGGGCGTGGGCGATACGGCCAGTACTATCAAAAATAGACAGGATTTGCTCGATCCGTTCTTTGATAATGGCCGACGAGGTTGGTGGCAAAGAAAAGACCAATGGGTTAGCCGAAAGTTGTTTATAGATAGTTTGTTTGGCAATGAGGATGTTGTTTCTTTCGTCAAGATAGTAAAAATGTATCTCCAAAAAGATTTCAAGGCGGACATCGGTGAAGAAATGCAGGTCAGTCCTTTATTGAAATCAAGGTTTAAGGCCTTGCAGGAAACTGGACAGGAAGCCGAGTTTTACTTTTTACATAACTATCAAAGTGTGCCTGTTTTCCAAAACGGCATCATCGAAGATGCCAGAAATTTTGGCGATGGCTACGATTTTCAGGTTGTGAAAGATAGCAATTATTTACTGGCCGAAGTCAAAGGCGTAAAAACGGATATCGGCAGTATCAGAATGACAAAAAACGAGTTTGAAAAGGCGAGAGAATATGAAAACGATTATTTTCTTGTCGTGGTGAGCAATTTGATAGAGGTTCCGAAAATTACGCCGATTGAAAATCCCGTCAAACAATTGAAACTGACGGAAAACAAAATCGTCTCTACCCAAATAAATTATCATTCAGCCGCAATAAAATGGTAGCGATACCGTTTAATTTTGTTTAGCCCCCGCACCTGTGGCGGGGGTTGTTTAGATAATATGTAGGTCATTCATTCAACGGTTATAATACGAATCCAGTACAAAACTATAACCTAATTGAAAGGAATGACCTATGGCAAAGATTGTATCAAACAAGCAGAATTGGTTCAACAGGA